>JANQMU010000143.1 GCA_028279875.1 Rhizobiaceae bacterium | reverse complement strand
ATGAGACATGCAGGTTGGAACCACTCAAGAACCCATTCGGGGCAAAAGTGTTACCTATGTCTCCGGTATAATCTGTAACCTATGTGTCCGGTATGGACCGGGCACCGATGGTACGGTTGGGTGGATTTGAACCACCGACCTCTGGATCCACAATCCAGCGCTCTAACCAACTGAGCTACAACCGCATGCCGGCGCATCGCCCTGACGGCGTGACATACGGCGATGCGGTGAAATTTGCAAGGGGATTGTGGCGGCTGAACCGGTTCGAATAGTGAAAAAACCGGGCCGTCGGCCCGGTTTTGCAGAGCGGATGAATATGCGCGGCGTTTCAGCCGGCCTTGATGGTCTTGGCGACCTTTTCATAGGCGGCCTTGCCGGGCTTCGAAACGTCTTCGGCAACCTTGCGGGCGGCTTCCTGCAGGTCCCTGGCCTGTTCGACGGCGGCCTCGGCCTGGCTGCGGAAAAAGGCGGACTGCAGCTCGACCAGTTCGGAAACGGACTTGACGCCGAGAAGGGCCTCGACATGCGACAGCGAGTTGTCGGCATTGGTGCGAACCGCATCAATCGCCTTGAGGCTGAGCTCGACGCTGCCGGCCTGAGCGCTTTCAAGCGTCTGTTCGACGGTCTTGGTGGCGTCTTCGGCGGCGGTCTTCAATTTGGCGTAAGCCTCTTTGGACTGGGCGACGCCATTTTCCGCGAATTCGCGGTAGGATTCGGTCAGTTTTGCCGGATCGAAAGCGGCGAAGGCAAATACGTCTTCCGCCGGGGTCTTTTTGGTAGCCATGATATGCACTCCTGATTGCGGGCCCTCTTCAAGGCGCCCTTTGCTGATAACAGACATCACCGCCTATATAATGCGGTTTTTGTGCATTGCAACATTTTTTTGCATCGCACAATTCCCGTTAACCCTTTTGGCAGGAAAGAGCGGCCCGAAAGCCCCGCATTGTGGACCACGGCGGCGTTGCGATTTATTAACAAACTCTTAAAAATGAAGGTCGTGTTCTAACCGGATATCAACGGCAAGGCGCGGGACAAACAACTGGGCGACGGAATACCGGTGCGTCACCGGGCATGCAGGCCGCCCGCACATATACGGATTCAGGATACGTCATGCCGACCGGGCAGTACCCATTCATCGACATCGCCGTGCACGAAAAGATACGCGAGCCCTTTGCCGCCGGTGACGCCGTCGTGGTGTTGTCCCAGTCTCTCAAGGACGTTCTGTGGGTCAATGGCGCGGGCGCGCGCCTGTTCGGCCATGCCGGCCTCTATGATTTCATGGATGCCGGCCTTGGCGCCTCCACCGCGGCCTTCCGGCAGATCGAGGCGGCCGCGGGACGTCTCCTGGATATCGCCGAAAAACCGCCGCAGCGCTTCGTCATGCGGACCGGATCGGGCTTCCGGCGCCCGCTGCTGCCCGCAACGATGGAACGCATCCGGCTGGCCGACGGTCATCATGCCCTGCTTTTGAGCGCCAGCGTCGCCGATCCCGCCGCGACGCCGGAAGACCAGGCCGCCGCCATTATCGACGGGTTCGAGGAGATGGATACCCATGCCGCCGTGCTGGATCGCAACGGCACGGTGCTGCGCGCGACCGCATCCTTCGGGCGGCTGAACATGGATTCAGCGGCGCGCGCGCAAATCGTCAGGGACGTTGCCGGAGAGGCCGACCGCCTGGTCAAACACCCGGTGCGCACGGCGCTCGGCTATCTGCCGGCGGCGATTGCCCGGATTACCGACGACATCCATCTGCTGATCGCAGTCGAGATGTCGATCGGCAATCTCGATCCGGCACCGCAGGACCATCCGGAGCCGGACCACCGCACCGCGGCACCGACCGTCAATCCGGGTGAAGCACCGCCGCCCACGCCCTCGGTCCTCAGCCTGGCGCCGGCCAGGAAGACCATGGATCAGCGGCCGGCTGATGGCGACGTCATTGCGCAGCCCGGGGAAACCCCGGATGAACAGGACCGGCCAGCAGCGCCCGGCTCCGCTGACGGTCAGGACAGCAAAGAAGCCACCGAGGACCGGATCGGGCGAGCGGACGTATCCGAGCCGCCTCAAAACACCGGCGACCAGTCGAAACCTCCAGCGCCTGAATCCTTCATCTTCAATCCGAGACGGCGGCCGCTGCGCTTTGTCTGGAAGATCGACGCCGAAGGCGTGTTTCGGGAAATCTCTCCCGAATTCGCCCAAACGGTCGGCCCCAATGCTGCGGATATCGAGGGGCGCCGCTTTTCCGATGTCGCACAGGTGTTCAATGTCGATCCCGACCATACGATCACCGATCTCCTGCGCCGGCGCGATACCTGGTCGGGCAAGACGGTTCTGTGGCCGGTGCAGGGCACGGATCTGCGCGTGCCGGTCGACCTCGCGGCGTTGCCGACCTATTCCAGAGACCGCGAATTCGACGGTTTCCGCGGCTTCGGAATCGTCCGATCCGGCGACGCGCAGTCCGATCCGGAAAAAATCGGCCTGGCCCTGGCGAACAATCCGATCAGCGCCGACACCGCAATCCTCGATCGTCCACCGGCTGACACTGAACAGACCGATACGCAGGACGGGGACGATCCGGCCACCGAGCCGGAGGACGCCGCCGCAGATGCCGGAACCGGACCGGCAGCGAACGATACCGAGCCGGACGACAGGAAGGACATGGACCAGGACGAAAAACCGGCTCTCGATATCACCGAGTCCCCGGGGCGGCGGCAATCCGACAAGATCATTCGTCTGGAGGAGCGGCGGACGAAGCCGCGCGACGGGCTGAGCACGTCGGAGAAACAGGCCTTTCATGAAATCGCCCAAAGGCTGGGTCAGACACCCGACAAGGACACGCAGGATCCGCCCGCCGTCTTCGGAAAAAGGCCGACGCCGCCGCTGCCCGCCGGCGATGACGATCCCGACGCGGCCGGGACGCCGGACCCGGCGAGCGCCGAAACCGGCGACGCACCGAAAGACGTGGAGGCGTCCGGTCCGGCCGGGACCGCCGGCGCGCCCGACAGCGAGGACGATGGCAAAGCAACCGACCGGCGGCAACCGGCCTCCCGCGAGACCGCTGTCACACCGGAACTGCTGGAAACCCTGCCGGTTCCAATCATTGTGCATGACGGCACGACGATCTTCCACATCAACGAGGAATTCCGGCTGCTGACAGGCTACAGGTCGACCGTGCAGCTCAACGGAGCCGGCGGCCTCGCCGCGCTGTTCGGCGGCCAGAAGACCGCCACCGAGGCGGCGGAAATGGCGACCGGCGCCGGCACGCTGGCGCTGCATCCGGCCGAGGGACCGGCCGTGTCGGTCCGGGCCCGTCTGCGTTCGGTCGCCTGGCAGGACGGCCGGGCGCTGCTGCTGGCGCTTTCGCAGCCGGCACCGGCGGATCGCGAAGGCGATGTGGATAGTGAGCCGGCGGATCGTCCCGCGTCCGATGACGACCAGCAGGACGCGGCGGGCCGGGCATCGGCGCTGCAGGTGGAGGTCGATGAGCTGCGATCCATTCTGGAAACGGCGACCGACGGGGTCGTGCTGATTGACGACGAAGGCATCATCCGCTCGATGAACCGGTCGGCCAGCGCGCTGTTCGACTATGATGAGGACGAGGCGCGCGGCCGGCCATTCGCCATGCTGTTCGCCCATGAAAGCCAGCGCGCCGTGCAGGATTATCTGGGTGGCCTGAACGGCAATGCCGTGGCCAGTGTGCTCAATGACGGGCGCGAGGTGATCGGCCGCGAAGCGTCGGGCGGCTTTCTGCCGCTGTTCATGACCATCGGGCATCTTTCGCGGTCGAACGGCTATTGCGCGGTGATGCGCGACATCACCCAGTGGAAACGCGCCGAGGAGGAATTGCGGGCGGCCAAGCGCCAGGCGGAAACGGCCAATTCCCACAAGAGCGAGTTCCTGGCCCGCGTCAGCCACGAAATCCGCACACCGCTCAATGCGATCATCGGATTTTCAGAACTGATGGCCGAGGAACGCTTCGGGCCGATCGGCAGCCCGCGCTATGTCGAATATGCCCACGATATCGGCCGTTCCGGCAAACATGTGCTGGATATCGTCAACGACCTGCTCGACATCTCGAAAATCGAAGCGGGCGAACAGGAGCTGGATTTCCAGGCCGTGTCGCTGAACCAGACGCTGCTCGATGCGGTCTCGATCCTGCAGCCGCAGGCCAACAGCCAGCGGGTGATCATCCGCACCAGCCTGTCTTCGTCGGTGCCCGATGTCGTCGCCGATCAGCGGTCGATCAAGCAGATCGCCATCAACATCCTGTCCAATGCCATCCGCTTCACCCAGACCGGTGGCCAGGTGGTGGTGTCGACATCCTATGAACAGAGCGGCAATGTCAGCCTGCGGATCCGCGACACCGGCATCGGCATGACCCGCAATCAGCTCGAACAGGCGATGAAACCGTTCAAGCAGGTTACCGGATTACCGCGCGAACGCGGCGACGGAACCGGACTGGGACTTCCCCTGGCCAAGGCGATGGCGGAAGCCAACCGGGCGCAATTCGCCATGAACTCACGGCCCGGACAGGGCACGCTGGTGGAAATCACCTTCCCGTCGCAACGGGTTCTGGCCGAGTAACCGCATAAGAGGACTTTCAAGACGGCCTCAAAGAAAAAAGGTGCGCCGGGGGCGCACCTTGAAATTGGAATGCTGTCTGACGGGGCTTAGTATCGCAATGCTCTCGAATTGCGTTAACCGATCGTATCCTACTGAGCCGAGTGCTAACGGAGCCTTAACAAACCTTCACGGATTTTAACCAACGGACCGTGTCGGCAAAGACGGTAAATTTTCCGGTTACCCTTGGTTAACCATAAAAAATGGCAGCGTGCCCTACCGCAAAGCCTCCAGATTCGCAAAAAGAGCCAGCGCCTCGGGATTGGCCAGCGCCTCCTGGTTCTTTACCGGTCGTCCGTGAACGATGTCGCGAACCGCAAGCTCGGTGATCTTGCCGGACTTGGTGCGCGGAATGTCATCGACCGCGATGGTCACCGCCGGAACATGGCGGGGCGACGCGCCGGTGCGGATGCGGATCTTGATCTTTTTCGTCAGGTCCTCATCGAGGACACAGCCCTCGGCCAGGCGCACGAAAAGCACCACGCGGACATCGTCCTGCCATTCCTGGCCAATGCAGATGGCCTCCAGCACTTCCTCCATCTGCTCGACCTGGTTGTAAATTTCGGCGGTGCCGATGCGTACCCCGCCGGGATTGAGCGTCGCGTCCGACCGACCATGGATGATGATGCCGTCATGCGCCGTCCATTCGGCGAAATCCCCATGGCACCAGATATTATCGAAGCGGCCGAAGTAGGCCGATCTGTACTTGGCGCCGTCGGGATCGTTCCAGAACATGACCGGCATGCAGGGAAAGGCGCGGGTGCACACCAACTCTCCTTTTTCCTGGCGCACCGGCCGGCCGTCATCGTTCCACACATCGACCGCCATACCGAGCCCGGCGCCCTGTATTTCGCCGCGCCAGACCGGCAGGATCGGAACGCCGAGGACGAAGCACGACACAATGTCGGTGCCGCCCGAGATGGACGCCAGATGGATGTCGGATTTCACGTCCTCATAGACGAATGAGAAGCCGTCGGGCGACAGCGGTGAGCCGGTCGACGTCATCATCCGCACGGTCGACAGATCATGGGTGGTCCTGGGCTTCAGGCCCGACTTTCGTACCGCATCGATATATTTTGCCGAGGTTCCGAAAATCGCGAATCGTTCGGCGTCCGCATAATCGAACAGCACCCGTTCGTTCGGGTGAAAGGGCGAACCGTCATAAAGACACAGCGTGGCGCCGCTCGCCAGGCCCGATACCAGCCAGTTCCACATCATCCAGCCGCAGGTGGTGAAGTAGAACAGTCTTTCGCCGGCGCGCAGGCCGCAGTGAAGCTGCTGTTCCTTGAGATGCTGAAGCAGGGTGCCGCCGGCGGAATGGACGATGCATTTCGGAACGCCGGTCGTCCCGGACGAGAACATGATGTAGAGCGGGTGGTCGAATGGCAGGCGGGTGAAGGTCACCGGAACCGCTTCATAGGAGGCCGTGAACCCCTCCATCGAAACCGCATTCTCCAATCGGGAGAGCAATGCCGGCGTGTCGCCCGCATAGGGAACGATCACCGTCTTCAGCGGGCTCAGCGCCGCTTCCACGGCAACCAGTTTTTCCGTCACATCCTGGCGCTTGCCATTGTACCAGTAGCCGTCGCAGGCAATGAACAGTTTCGGTTCGATCTGGCCGAACCGGTCGAGCACGCCCTTGTCGCCGAAATCCGGCGAGCAGGAGGACCAGATCGCGCCGATCGACGCGGTTGCCAGCATCGCCGCAATGGTCTCGGCCATGTTGGGCATCATCGCCGCCACCCGGTCGCCCGGTCCGACGCCGAGATCGCGCATGGCCTGCTGCAGCCTGGAGACCAGCGCGTGCAGTTCATCCCAGCTCATGCGGGCGCTGGCCTTGTCTTCGCCACGAAACAGGATGGCATCGCCATCGCCCGTGGATGACAACAGGTTTTCCGCGAAATTGAGCCGCGCCTGCGGGAAGAACCGGGCGCCGGGCATCGCGTCGCCATTTTCAAGAACGGTCTCGCCCCTGTCGCCGACCACGCCGCAAAAATCCCAGATGGCGGACCAGAATCCTTCGCGGTCCGAGACCGACCAGGCATGCAGGGCCGGGTAATCCTCAAGCGCCTGCCCGCTGCGCCCGGCGCAGAACCTTGCAAATTCGGTCATCACCGCTTGGTCCACCGCAGCGGCATCCGGCGTCCACAGGGGTTGATCGTCAGGCATGCTGTTCCTCCCATGAGATATTCACGGGCTCTTAACATGCTGCGCCGCAACAGATAAAGCCGCCAATCCACAACGCTGCGCGCCGGGTTTACGATAGCCGCTGAAAAAGCCCGGTCCGAATTGCATTCGCGTGTCCGACACTTTACCCCTATGACCGATCGACATCGGGGCGCACGATCGGTGCCAGACCGGGCTGCGACGTTGGTTGGAAGGAAGGGCAGAACGGATTTGGAACGCATGAGGACAATCCGCAGGCGGTGGTTCCGCTGGACCCTGGCCGGCGTCATCGTGGCCGGGCTGGTTGCCGGTGTGGCCGGCATCGCCCTGCCCTTTGCGATCTCGACCGATCTTGTTCGCGACCGGCTGGAGCGCGATATCTCCGAGTGGACGGGGCATGAAGTCGAACTGCTGGACAATCCCGAAATCGACTTTTGGCCCGTTCCGCGCATCGAGCTCAATCGGATCAGCGTTTCCTCGCGCCGCTATCCTGATGCGAAGCCGATCGTCTTTGCCGACGAGATGATCGTCGATTTCTCTATTCTCTCGGCCCTGAGCGGCGAGCCGAGCTTTTCCAATTTCGTGCTGGTCAGGCCGGTCTTCACCGTCGAAAAATTCGCCGACGGCGAAACCAGCTGGAGCAGCGAAACGGGCCGGATCGCCGAAGGCATGGCAATTTCCGCGAAGATCGCCGAAACCTCGGCCGACGACGAGAAAAAACCCGGTCCGGTTCCCGCCCATCGGCTGGGCGACGTGACCGTGCAGAACGGAACGTTCACCTGGATGGACGACCGTGCCGGCCGCGAAGAAAAAGTCACCGCGATCAACGGCACCATCGCATGGCCGCGGCTCGATGGAAGCCTGCGGGCCGATATTGAGGGTATTTTTCGGGGTGAAGCGGTGGCGCTGTCGGTCAATGCCGCCGATCCACTGCTGCTGCTTGCCGGGAAAAGCGCCGAGACCAGCCTTACCCTGGCATCGTCACCGCTGACGCTGACATTCGAGGGCACCGCGAATTTTTCCGACGATCCGTTCTTCGCCGGCGATCTGACCATGGCAAGCGCCTCCATGCGGCAGACGCTGCAATGGGCGGGAACCGAGATCAAACCGGGTGAGGCCATCGGCGCACTGTCGCTCGATGCCAAGATCCAGATGCAGAACGGCCGCGCCATGCTCAACGACGTGATCCTGGAACTGGAGGGCAATCGCGGTATCGGGGTGCTCGATGTGCAGAACCCGGAAGACGGCACGCCCGGCATTTCCGGAACGCTCGCCTTCAACTCCCTCGATGTCGGCTCGTTCCTGCGCGCCTTCACACCGCTGCCGCAATCGGGCGAGGAAATCGCCGAAACCATCGACACGTCGTTTTTGCACCAGTTGACCCTCGACATGCGGCTTTCCTCGCAGGCGGCGACACTGGGCCCGCTGCAACTGACCGGTATCGCCGCGGCGGCGCGCATCGTCGAGGGGCGCGCGGTCTTCGATATCGGCGATGCGGGGGCCTATGGCGGCCGCGTGTCAGGACGGATCATGATTGCCGAAAGCGGCGCGCAGGGCGGCGGCGAAATCAAGTTTTCGGCCCGCGACATCAATCTTGCGGCGGCGCTCGAAGCGCTGGAGATCAGCGGCCCGTTGCCGCAGGGTACGGCGACGCTGAACCTTGCGCTGGCATCGCGCTACCCGACTTGGGCAACGGGGTTGAGCGATCTCAACGGGAAATTTGAGATTTCCATCGCCGACGGCTCGATCCCGTCTTTCGATATCGGCCAGTTCCGGGAACTGGCGGCCAGCCAGCGCTTTTTCGGATTGAGCGGCATCTCCGCCGGCTCCTTCGCCTTCAGCTCAGCCGATTTCAAGGCCAGTTTCGCCAAGGGCCTTGCCGAAATCAACACCGGCAGGATCGTCGGTGAGGACGCGCTGATCGACATCACGGGAATCATTCCCTATCAGCGCGGCGGGCTCGCGCTGGTCGGCCTGCTGTCCGAGGCCCCTTCCGAAGAGGCAACCTCCGACACGGCGGAGGCTGAACCTGAAGAGAGCGAAAGCAACGCCATCCAGTTCTTTGTCGGCGGCTCCTGGCCGACACCGGTGATCTCCCCGATTTTGGGCAATTAGAGCATCGGGCGACAATATTGAACCATTTGACCGGCTTATCAGGCCTGCTGGCTAGGAGCGATTGCCGCCGTGGTCCGGGTTGACCACAAGGCGATC
>JANQMU010000135.1 GCA_028279875.1 Rhizobiaceae bacterium | reverse complement strand
GGCACCATCCGCGTCCGCATCCTGCCGCCGATCGAGCCCGGTCTCGACCCGGAGGTTTTCATGGAGAAACTGATCGAAAAGCTGGAGACCGCGACCGATGCGCTGCTGGTCCGCACGGTCCGTGAAAATCCCCATCTCCCCCTGCCGCCGCAGGCACAGGCCCGCTTTCGGCAGTTGACCGAGGCGACCGGTCAGCCCGCCGCGGATGCGTCGGATGACGGCATGCGCCCGGCCACCTCCTCCAACCAGTGATCGCGGATTTGCATCTCCTGGAGATGGGCCACGGTGCTCGCCACATAGTCGATATTGTGGCCGGATTTTCCGCTGGACACGGCAACCCGGCGCGCCGCCTCGTCGGCACTCAGCGACCCGGCGAATTGCCGGTGCCGGCGGTCGGCGACATAGCAGACGGCCATGACCCTGTCGCCGGTCGGCAGATGCACCGGCAGGTGCCGTTCCAGATAGACATTGGTGACCAGCTCGCGCGCCCGCAAAGCCGCCATGACCTCCTCGCCATGGCGGCCCTCGACGTGAAACGCCATGCCGGTGCACGATCCGCCGCGGTCGAGGCCAAGCACCAGGCCGGGACGCTCGGGCGTGCCGCGATGGACATAGGAATAGATGCACAATGACCTGTGAAAGCCGAAAAGCCTGCCGCGCAGCGCGCGCGCGTGTGCAAATCCCGGCCGCCACATCAGCGACCCGTAGCCAAACACCCAAAAATCATCCATATCGGTCGTCACGATCCTGACATCCGCTCCGCAGCGAGTCGTTCCGGGGCACATAGGGAGAACGCCATGGCAAGGTCAAGGGATAAGGCTGCCGCAAAACCGCGCCGCAGATTTATCTGGCTGGCGGTTTTCATGGTCGCGGTCATCGTCGCCTATAGCGGCGTGTGGTTCTATCTCGCCCGGCAGCTCGAGAGCCGCAGCGAATTTCTGATCAGCGACCTGGCGAACCGCAACGTCCACGCCGATTGCGAGGCAATGGAGGTCCGCGGCTTTCCCTTCCGGCTCGGCGTCTTCTGCAATTCGGTTTCGGCCGAAGACCGGCTCAACCGGACATCGCTGTCGACCGGCAGCTTCCGCTCCGCCGCCCAGATCTACCGGCCCAACCATATCGTTTCGGAGCTCGACAGCCCGGCCGAGATCTCCGTCGCCGGCGGCAGTATCGTGCAATTCGACTGGCAGAGCCTGCGCTCCAGCACGATTTTCGATCTCTCGGGCCTGACTCGCGCATCGCTGCAATCGGCCATGCTCAATGCCACCGTAACCCCGGCAGCGGTTTCCGATGCCGTCGAACTGACGACCGAATCGACTGAACTTCACATCCGCCAGAACAATGCCGACCTCGACGCGGCGCTGCGCCTCACCGGGATCGAAATTTCCACCCGGTCCGGTTCGTTCAGCATGCCGGTTTTCGACGCGAATGCCGATCTGACCCTCGCCGACAGGGCCTGGATGCTGTCCGAGCAGCAAAATCCCGGACAAAACCCCTGGCATGATCTGAGCGCCTCGCTCAACGCTTTCAAGGCCGACCTCGGCGACGGTGCACACCTGTCCCTGGAGGGGCCGTTTTCCATCGACGGCAGCGGCTATCTGACCGGCAAATTCAACCTTGAGATCAGCGGCCGGGAGGCCTGGCAGGATTTCCTGGTAAAGACCTTTCCCGGCGAAGCGCAGAACATCCGCAACGCCGCCGGTTTGATCACCTCGCTCGGCCAGTCCCAGGACAGCCTGTCCCTGCCGCTCAATATCGAACGCGGCCGCATCATGATCGGCTTCGTCACGCTGGGACAATTGCCGCCGATTTGACCCGGCGACTCCGAAACACGGACGTCTATTCGGCGCCGTCGGGACCATCCGTCGTTGCCACATGGCGGCCGAAATTCGGCGCGTCGATATCCTGGCCGGCTTCGATGATCGACCGCCTGATCTGCCGAGTGCGGCTGAAGAGATCGAACAGCTTGTCGCCGTCGCCCCAGCGGATCGCCCGCTGCAGCGAAGACAGGTCTTCCGAAAAGCGCGCCAGCATCTCCAGGATCGCGTCCTTGTTGTTCAGGCACACATCGCGCCACATGGTCGGGTCCGATGCCGCCAGTCGGGTAAAATCGCGAAAGCCCGAAGCGGAATATTTGATGACTTCCGATTTGGTGACCGTCTCGAGATCGTCGGCTGTACCAACGATATTGTAGGCGATGAGCTGCGGCAGGTGGGAGACGATGGCCAGCACCAGATCGTGGTGGTCCGGATCCATCCGGTCGACCATCGAGCCGCAGGCCTGCCAAAACCCGGTCAGTGCGGCAAGGGCCTGCGCATCGGTTCCCGCAGGCGGTGTCAGGATGCACCAGCGCCCTTCGAACAGTGTGGCAAATCCGGCATCGGGTCCCGAATGTTCCGTACCGGCTATGGGGTGGCCGGGAATGAAATGCACGCCCTGCGGGATCAGCGGCTGCATCTGTTCGATCACCGATTTCTTGGTCGATCCGACATCGGTGACGATGGCGCCCGGCTTCACCGTGCCGGCAATGTCCCGCGCCACCTGGCCCGACGCGCCGACCGGCACGCTGACGATCACCAGATCCGCATCCCGCGCGGCATCGCCGTTCGATGTCGTGTAGCGGTCGCCGAGTTCCAGTTGCCGCGCGCGCGCCAGCGTCTCCTCGCTTCTGCTGGCAATGACGATGGTCTCGGCCAGCCGCCTTTCGCGGATTACCCGCGCCAGCGACGATCCGATCAGGCCGATACCGATCAGCGCGACCGTGTTGAACAGGGGCTCACTCATGACGTTTCCAGAAAGTCCTTCAGGGCCGCCAGGACGCCTTCATTGGCTTCCTTGCTGCCGATGCTCATCCGCAGCGCGTCGGGAAAACCATAGGCACTGACATGCCGCAGGACGAAGCCGCGGCGCAGCAGGAATTCGTCGGCCTTCGCCGCCGTCCTGCCGCCGTCCGGGTCGAAATGGATGAGAACGAAATTGGCGGCCGACGGCGTCACCCGCAGCCCAAGTTCCTGCAAGCCCTCCGTCACCCGCCGCAGCCAGACGCTATTGTGCTCCACCGACCGGTCGATATGACCGCGGTCGCGGACCGCTGCCGCACCGGCGGCGATCGCCGCCGCATTGAGGTTGAAGGGCCCGCGGATGCGGTGCAGCGCATCGATCACGTGATGCGGCCCGTAAAGCCAGCCGATGCGCAGCCCGGCGAGGCCGTGGATCTTCGAAAAGGTCCGTGTCATGACCACATTGTCACTGGCCGAAACCAGCTCGATGCCGGATTCGTAGTCATTGCGCCGGACATATTCCGCATAGGCCGCATCGAGCACCAGAAGCACGCCGGCGGGCAGACCGGCACGCAGGCGCCGCACCTCCTCCATCGACAGATAGGTGCCGGTCGGATTGTTCGGATTGGCCAGAAACACGATCTTCGTGCGCTCGGTGACCGCCGCAAGGATCGCGTCCACATCGGCCCGGCAGTCGGTTTCGCGAACGGTAACGGGCGTCGCCCCGGCGGCCATGATCTGGATCTTGTAAATCAGGAAACCGTGTTCGGTGACAATGCCCTCGTCGCCGGGTCCCAGATAGGCCTGGCACAGCAGCGTCAGCAACTCGTCCGATCCGTTGCCGCACAATATATTGGCCCGGTTGAGCCCATGCACCTCGGCAATCGCCTCGCACAGCGCATTGGCATTGCCGTCCGGATAGGTCTCCAAATGGTCCAGCACGCCGGAAATCGCCTGGATCGCCTCGGGGCTGGCACCGAGCGGGCTTTCATTGGACGACAATTTATGGACGCGGTCGACACCGGGCGCGGATTTGCGCCCCGGCACATAGGCAGCAATGTCCATCACGCCTTTTTTCGGCAAAGGCTTTGCGCTGGTCATCCGTCGTTCATCCCTGGCTGCGCCGCGATCCGTACCCCGCGGCCTGATGTGACCAGCGGGGCATAGCCCTATGCGGCGGCAATGTCGAGCATTTCCCGTTCCGGCCGCAGCCGGTGACATGAATTCGTCCATGCCCGATCCTGCCCCTTGCCGCCACTGGCCCCGCCATGCTGCTATGCGGCGATTGCCTCAAAACCGTGCCGGGAGCCCAACATGTTCGATCTGCTGATAAAAAACGCCAACCTGCCGGACGGAGCCTGCGGGGTGGACATCGCCATTGCCAACGGTGTCTTCACGGCCGTGGAACCGGCGATCGACGGTGATGCCAGTGTGACGATCGATGCGGCAAACCGCCTTGTCTCGCCGCCCTTCATCGACCCGCATTTTCACATGGACGCCACCCTGTCGCTCGGCACCCCGCGGCTGAACCGGTCCGGCACTCTGCTGGAAGGCATTGCCCTGTGGGGCGAACTGAAACCGCGCCTGACCCATGAGGCCGTCATCGAGCGCGCCCTGCGCTATTGCGATCTCGCCGTCTCGCAGGGGCTGCTGTCGATCCGCAGCCATGTCGATGTCTGCGACGACCGGCTGCTGGCGGTCGAGGCGCTGCTCGATGTGCGCGAAAAGGTCAAATCCTATATCGACCTGCAACTGGTCGCCTTCCCCCAGGACGGGCTGTACCGCTCCGCCAATGCGGAGGCCAATCTGCTGCGCGCCCTCGATCTGGGGGTCGACATTGTCGGCGGGATTCCGCATTTCGAGCGCACGATGCAGGCCGGCGCCGCATCCGTCACCCGGCTGTGCGAAATCGCCGCCGAGCGCGGCCTGCGGGTCGACATGCATTGCGACGAATCCGACGATCCGATGTCCCGCCACATCGAAACCCTGGCTGTCGAAACGGTGCGGCTCGGACTGCACGGCCGGGTCGCCGGCTCGCATCTCACCTCAATGCACTCGATGGACAATTATTACGTCTCCAAATTACTGCCGCTGATCGCCGAAGCGCAGATCCACGCCATTCCCAATCCGCTGATCAACATGACCCTGCAGGGCCGCCACGACACCTATCCCAAACGCCGCGGCCTCACCCGCATTCCCGAAATGCTCGACGCGGGCATCAATGTCGCCCTCGGCCAGGATTGCTGCATGGACCCGTGGTATTCGCTCGGCAATGCAGACATGCTGTCGGTCGCCCACATGGCGATCCATGCCGCCCAGATGACGTCGCCGGCGCAGATGGCCCGGCTGTTCGACGCCGTCACCGTTCATTCGGCCAAGGCGATGGGACTGGACGATTACGGCATCCGCAAGGGCAACCCGGCCCATTGTGTGGTGCTGCAGGCCCGCGATCCGATCGAGGCGATCCGACTGAGCGCGACACGCCTCACCGTCATCCGTCATGGCCGCATCATCAGCGAAACCGGGCCGAGACTGGCCCGACTGACGCTTGAGGGTCGCCCGGAAACGGTCGACAGCGCACAATATGCGCCGGTCGAGCAAGCCAAGTGATCCGTTTGTGGAAAAACGCTTAGCGGCTCGTCCGAACCCCGGGTCGCCGACGTCAGAATTGACCAATTGATAAAATATTTGACCCGCCCGGCAAGTTCAGCCAATCTGCATGCGACACAATCGACCAGAGGGGGTTCCAAAATGTCGTATCGCCTGTCACGCCGCCTGTTTCTCGCGGCCGCCACCAGCCTTCTGCCTGTCCTGGCTTCACCCGCACTCGCCGCCGACAAGATCAAGGTGGCGGGCATTCACGCCTCGCCTGTCGAAAACGCCTGGAACTCGCGCATCCACGAAGCGCTGCAATCGGCCGCCGATGACGGCCTGATCGAATATGTGTTTTCCGAGGGCGTTTCGGGAACCGATTATGCGCGCGCCATGCGCGAATATGCCGAACAGGGCCACGACCTGATCTGGGGCGAGTCCTATGCGGTCGAAAACGAGGCCCGCCAGGTCGCCCGCGACTATCCGGATGTCGCCTTCCTGATGGGCTCGTCCGGCGGGCCGTCCGGCGACAATTTCGGCGTCTTCGGCACCCGCAATCACGAAGCCGCCTATCTCGCCGGCATGCTGGCCGGAAATATCAGCAAATCCAATACGTTCGGCTCGGTCGGCGGCTATCCGATCCCGGAGGTCAATCTGCTGATCAACGCCTTCCGCGACGGGGTCCGGGAGGTCAATCCCGACGCCAAATTCCTCAACGGCTTCATCGGCGCCTGGTTCGACCCGCCAAAGGCCAAGGAAGCCGCGATCGCCCAGATCGACGCCGGCGCCGATGTCATCTTCGGCGAGCGCATCGGCACCGCCGACGGCGCCAAGGAGCACGACGTGCTGGCGATCGGCTCGCTGATCGACTACACGCCGCGCTACCCCGGAACGGTATTCGCCAACGCCATCTGGAATTTCCGCCCGACCGTCGACGCCATCGTCGGCGATGTGAAGGCCGGCAACCCGGTCGGCAAGGACTACACCGAGTTCTCCTTCATGAAACATGGCGGCAACGAGCTGATCTTCGTGCCGGACGATATTCCGGCCGGTGCCATTGCCGCCATGGAGGCCCGGCAAAAGGCCATCATGGACGGATCGTTCGAGGTTCCGATCAACACGGACGAACCGTCCTGAGGACAATTCATGGCCGCCGCCGACCGAACGAAACCGGCCTTCGCCGATGCCACGGCACTCGGCGAGGCCGTGCGTCACGGCGCGGTCAGCGCGGCGGAACTGATGGATGCCAGCATCACCGCGGCCGGTAACGACTCCTTCGGCGCGCTGTGCCATCTGGATGCCGATATGGGCCGTGCCGCCGCCGCGGCCTTCGACAAAGCCATAGCGGCCGATGATCCGTCGGCCCGCGGCGCGCCCTTTGCCGGCGTTCCGTTTCTCGCCAAGGACCTCGGCAATGCCGCCCGGGGCCTGCCGGTCCATGCGGGTTCGCCGGCGGTCGCCGCCCGGGTTTCACCGGCTAGTGAAGACAGCCTGCTGTTCAAACGATTCCGCGATGCCGGCCTGGTGCCGTTCGGCGTCACGACGGTTGGCGAATTCGCGCTGTCGCTGACCAGCCAGCCGGCGGGCGGACCGCCGGCGAAGAACCCATGGAATCCGGAATATTCAGCGGGCGGATCGTCCGGCGGTGCGGCCGCCGCGGTGTCATCCGGCATCGTCGCCCTCGCCCATGGCACGGATGCCGCGGGCTCGATCCGCGTGCCGGCTGCCGGCTGCGGCCTTGTCGGCCTCAAACCGTCCCGCGGCATGACCTCCAACGCCCCGGAATTCTCCAACCACCTGATGGGTATCGCAGGCGAGCTCGCGCTCGCCCGGTCAGTGCGTGATATACGGGCCGCCCTGGTGTCGGTCACCGGACACACAATGGGCCCCTATGGCGACATCACCCTTTCCGGCGTTCCGGTGAAGGGGCTGCGCGTCGCCATGGTCGATACGGTGCCAACGCCCCTTGGCGAGGAGCAGGCCGAGGCCGTCCGGACGACGGCTTCGCTGCTCACCGATCACGGTCATACGATTGTCGAAACTGACATCGCCGCGCTCGACGCGCTGTCGCAACGGGCATCTTCGATCGGACGAACCATGTTAACGGTGTCGCTGGCCGGCTGGCTGGACGCGCTTGGTATCGCCGACAGCGAAGTCGGCGCGCTCGTTGCCACCACCGCCGGGGAAGGGCGCCGCCTCAGCGCGACCGAGCTTCTTGCAGCAGATGTCGACGCGGCAAGCATAGCCCATGGCTGCTGGCAGCTGTTTTCCGGCGTCGACCTCATCGTCATGCCGATGCTCGGCGGCGGCGCGCCGAAACTCGGCGCAATGCCGACGGACCATCGCGACATCGACGCGCATTGGAGCCGCATGGAAGAAATCGCTCCGCGCGCAATCCTCGCCAATATCGCCGGGATTCCGGCACTCAGCCTGCCCCGCGGGCTCGACCGAGACGGCATGCCGCTGGCGGTCCAGCTCATTGGCCCGATCGGCGCCGACCTGCTGCTGCTGGACGTCGCCCAGCAGATCGAGGCGGCGGCGCCCTGGTCCTATCCGCATCCGCTCGCCGGAGCGCCGATGTGAGCCAGGACACCGTTCTCGAACTCAGCGACATCACCAAGCGGTTCGGCGATCTTGTCGCCAATGACGCCATCAGCCTGTCGCTCAGGCAGGGAGAATTGCTGGCCCTGCTCGGCGAGAACGGCGCTGGCAAGACGACGCTGATGAACATCCTGTTCGGCCATTACACGGCCGACAGCGGCGATGTGCGCGTTTTCGGCGGGGACCTGCCGCCGGGTCGGCCGCGCGCCGCCATCGCCGCTGGTGTCGGCATGGTGCACCAGCACTTCACCCTCGCCGGCAATCTCACCGTTCTCGACAATATCATGATCGGCACCGAGAGCCTCGGTCAATGGCGCTCCGGCCGCCGCGCCGCGCGGGACAAACTTCTGGCCCTGGCCGAACGCTTCGGGCTCGAGGTCGATCCGGAGGCGCTGGTGTCCGATCTTTCGGTCGGCGAAAAACAGCGGGTGGAAATTCTCAAGGCGCTCTACCGGGACGCCCGCATCCTGATCCTTGACGAGCCGACGGCGGTCCTGACCCAGATCGAGGCCGAGCGCCTGTTCGACACGCTGCGCAGCATGACCCGAGAGGGGCTTTCCGTCATCTTCATCTCCCACAAGCTCGCGGAAGTCACGGCGGCATCCAGCCGGGTGGTGATCCTGCGCGCCGGCGCCGTCGTCGCCGAGCGCCGCACCGCCGACACCAACCGGGCTGAACTCGCCGAACTGATGGTCGGACGACGGGTGACGCGGCCGGTCCGCCAGGACCAGGAGCCGGGCGATGAAATCCTCACGCTGGCCCATGTCGATGTGGTCGAAAACAGCCGCAAACAGCTCAACGATGTTTCGCTCAGCGTCCGCTCGGGCGAGATTCTCGGCATCATCGGGGTTTCGGGCAATGGTCAGGCAGCCCTCGGCCGGCTGACCTGCGGCCTCGTCGGCGCCGATGGCGGCGAGATGGCCTATGACGGCATCAAATCCGACCGTTTCACGCCGCGACAACTGGTGGAAAACGCCACCGGCCGCATCCCGGAAGACCGCAACACCGAGGGCGCGGTTGGCGAGATGAACCTCTGGGAGAATGCCGTGCTTGAGCGGATTGGCGACGGGCGGTTCTCCCGTTACGGGATCGTCGACCGGACCGGCTGCCGGGCATTCGCCGCCGATCTCATCGCCCGTTTCGATGTGCGCGGCGGCGGACCGCAGACGCCGGCCCGGCAATTGTCCGGCGGCAATATGCAGAAAATGATCCTTGGACGGAATCTGGCCGCCACGCCCCGGCTGCTGATCGCCAACCAGCCGACCCGCGGTCTCGACGAAGGCGCCATTGCCGCCGTCCATGGCGAATTGCTGGCGGCGCGCCGGGCCGGCGCCGCGATCATCTTGATTTCCGAGGATCTCGACGAGGTGATGGCGCTGGCCGACCGTATCCAGGCGATTTTCAAGGGCCGCCTGTCGGCGCCCATTGCCGCCGGCAACGCCGATGCCAGACGCGTCGGCCTGATGATGGCCGGCATCTGGGAGACCGACGATGCGGCTTGAACGGCGCACCGATCTGTCTCCGGCGCTGCTGCTCACCGCGCCGCTGATGGCCGTTGCCGTCGCGCTCGCCCTGTCGGGCATCCTGATCGCCCTGGCCGGGGTCAATCCGCTGAGCGCCTATGGCGAGATGGTGACGGGCGCCTTCGGCTCGCGCCTGTCGATCACCGAAACGCTGACCCGGGCGACACCGCTGATCCTGACCGGCCTCGCGGCGGCCGTGGCCTTCCGGGCGCGGCTTTGGAACATCGGCGCCGAAGGCCAGCTCTATGCCGGGGCGCTGATGGCCGCCTGGCTCGGTCATTCCATGGCCTCGGCCCTGCCTGCGGCCCTTGCCCTGCCGGTCATCATGGCTGCAGGCATGGCGGTCGGCGCTCTGCTGCTGCTCGGACCGGTATTGCTGCGGCTGCGCCTCGGCGTCGACGAAGTGGTCACGACATTGCTGATGAATTTCATCATCATTCTCTTCGTCTCGATGATGATCGAAGGGCCGATGAAGGACCCGCTGGCCTTCGGCTGGCCGCAATCGGTCCCGGTCGACGCCGATGTCATGCTGCCGAAGCTCGTTGAGCGCAGCCGTCTGCATATCGGCCTGATCATCGCCGTCATGGCGGCGCTGCTGATCTGGCTGGTACAGTCGCGCACGGTCTTCGGCATGCAGACCAGGGCCGCCGGCCTCAACGCCCCGGCGGCCGTCTTTGCCGGCGTTCCACTGTCCAGAACGCTGCTGGCGGTCGGCTGTATCTCCGGCGCTCTGGCCGGCCTCGCCGGCGCCATCGAGGTGACCGGCCTCAAGGGCTATGTCACGCTGGACTTGTCGCCGGGCTATGGCTATTCGGGCATTGTCGTCGCCATGCTCGCCGGCCTCAATCCGGTCGGCGTGGTCTTCACGGCGCTGTTCGTGGCTGTTGTCTTTGTCGGCGCCGACAGCATGAGCCGGGCGTTGGGCGTTCCCAGTTTCATTGCCGACGTGATCGTGTCGATCTCGCTGCTGACCATGCTTGTCGCGTTGCTGTTCACCACCTATCGGGTGCGCCGATGATCGAAGCGATCGACATCCTGTTCTCCGCAAGCCTGTGGGGTGCCGTGCTGCGCATCGCTACACCGCTGATCTTCGGCACGCTCGGCGCCCTCATCTGCGAACGGGCGGGCGTCCTGAATCTCGGCATCGAAGGCATCATGACCCTCGGCGCGATGGTCGGCTGGATGACGGTCTATCAGGGCGGCGATCTGTGGACCGGCCTGTTCGCCGCGGCCCTGTGCGGCGGCGTTTTCGGTCTGCTCCATGCCCTGCTGACCGTGCCGCTCGGCCTGTCGCAACACGTCACCGGTCTGGGTATCACGCTGTTTGCGTCATCGCTGACCTATTACATCTACCGCCTGGCCTTGCCGGTCTCCGCCTCACCGCCGACGATCGAGCCGTTCCAGCCGCTGGCGATTCCCAGC
The DNA here is from genome assembly GCA_028279875.1 of Rhizobiaceae bacterium. Lineage (GTDB taxonomy): Bacteria > Pseudomonadota > Alphaproteobacteria > Rhizobiales > Rhizobiaceae > Hoeflea_A. The sequence continues at coordinate 10,104 of JANQMU010000135.1, read as the reverse complement.
CTGTCGGACATTCCGTTTCTCGGTGAAGCGCTGTTTTCCCAGACCGCGCCGACCTATCTGGCCATCCTCGCCGCCCTGGTCATGGCCTATATCCTCGCCCGCACGCCGCTCGGCCTCGCCGTCCGGATGACCGGCGAAAACCCTCATGCCGTCGAGGCGCAGGGGCTCGATCCGACGCGTATCCGCATCGGTGCGATCGTCACCGGCAGCGCCCTGATGGCGGTCGGCGGATCGTTTCTGACGACGGCGACCTTCAACAGCTTCTTCCCCACTATGGTGCAGGGCCGCGGCTGGGTCTGCATCGCGCTGGTGGTGTTTGCTTCCTGGCGGCCGGGCAAGGCGCTGCTCGGGGCGCTGCTGTTCGCCCTTTTCGACGCCTATCAGCTCCGTCTCCAGCATGTCGTCGAGGGCGGCGTGCCCTATCAGCTTTTCCTGATGGTGCCCTATGTCCTGTCCATCGTCGCGCTGATTGTCATGTCGCGCCGCGCCCGCGTCCCGCAGGCGCTGATGGCCCCTTACCGCAAGGGCGAGCGGTGAGGATTACTGCTTCCTGAAAGTCATGGAGACCGCCTCGGCCCGTTCGCCCGTCGCCACGTCCCTGACGGTCTGGGTCATCACCATCGAATCGTCGCCTGAAAAAATCATGCTGATCTGGCCGCTGACCGTGCGGCCATTCATTTTCAGCGGCTTGAGCAGGGAAAAGGTCATCGTCTTCCCGTTGGCGCGGCCGTTCATGCGCACGGCCTGTACCTGGTCCGGCAATTGTGCCTCGACCGCATAGCGCTCGGTTCCGGGAACCCGGCGAATGTCCATCCTAAATGCGCCGGCGCCGCTGACGGTGGCGCAGCGTCCGGAAAAACGGGTGGCTCCGCCGGCCGTCGGCGTTCCGGCGACCTTGCATCTGGCCTTTTCCGGCCGGTCGAAACCCTCCGGCCGGATGGTCCCGTTGCCGGTCCAGCGCCCTTCGAACAGCGTCGGCAGATCATCGGCAAAAGACGGTTGGATCGCAGCCGCAACCATGACGGCCATCACCGCAAGCCGGATCAAACCCGCCATCTGGCCGGAACCTGCATGGCCGCAAGGTTGTGCGGAAAGGTCGGCCGTCCAAAGCTCGGTCGGACATTTCCGTTTCGCCGAGTCTGGAGAATTTTTTGCAGCCCCTTTTGGCCCTGCCGCATCGCCCATAGGTGGTTCCAAACATAGACCGGTTTGAGGACTCCGGCAAAATACTTGAGCCGGGGATGCCGAAATGCGAGCATCCAGGCAATGAAAACGCGGGTCGATCCGTTCCTCTCCTCCGCCCGCACGAAGGCCTCGCCCTCGAAGTCACCCTGCATTTTGAAGTGCAGGCTATTGGCCTGGCGGCTGTCGATACGGACCTGAAATTGCATGGAATAGGGCAGGAACCCCTTGGTGTGGCACCTGGCGGTGAATCCGCGGAAGTCGGCTTCGCCCGCATGGAGTTCCTCGATATGCAGGAAGACCCGGCGCCACCATTGCCGCATACAGGCCGGATCCTCGAGAATCGACCGGAGTTCGCTGATTGTCGCGTCGAAATCCCATTCGGAGTGAATGACAAAGGGATAGGGCTTTGGTTCGTCGGGTGTCGTCACCATATTGCCATGCCGTGTTTGGCCTCGGACGCCGCCGCAACATCTCAAATGGATCGGACGAGGCGCTCAATTTCGAGTGTCGGCGGGCATATTGGCAAGGTCCCGGCGCGCCAAGAATTGTGAGCACTGCCTATTTTTTAGGTAGATGTGCCTAATTCGATCCGGTTGCGCTGGCGTTGCCGGAAAGGCGTGGAATAGAATGGGCTGACCGCCCGCGGCGCGAAGGGGACCGGACCCGTGGCATTCCGGTTCCGAAAGGAGGGTCGATCTGAGACCGGGCCAACGATCCGACATCGGCATACCGGCATTTCTTGCCGGGTTGCTGCTGCTTGTGCTGCTGCCGCTGGATACGCTGTGGGCCGCCGGCCCCGATAACCCGGTTTTGAGATTTCAGCTTCTGCGCGACGTGCCGCAGGACGTCGATATCGAGACCGTCTGCTGCAGCAGCGACTACCGGTTTGCAGACACGCTGCACACGGCGGTCGCCTCGCATTATGGCGAAAGATCCCTATGGCTGAAACTGGAAGGACCTGTGTCCGGCGACCTGATCGTCCTCAAGCCCGCCCTGGACGAAGCGACGCTTTATGTGCAGACCGACGGCTCACAGGACTGGACGCGCTATCGCACGGGCGAACTGGTTCCGATCGACGAGCGGGCGATCCGGTCGCCCTTTATGGCGCTGCCCCTGCCGCCCGACCTTTCCGACGCGCCGATATTCATCCGCATCGTCCAGCCGACCCGGGTGACCATTTCCCTGCGCGCCTGGGAGACACCGGCCTTCCGGGCCATGCAGGCCGGCGACATGACCTTCAAGACATTCCTGTTCGGCTTTCTGTGCGCCACCATCATCTATAATGGGCTCGTCGCCTTTCTGCTCCGCGATTCCGCGTTTCTGTTCAACGCCCTCAGTATCAGTTCGCTGCTGATCCTCTCCCTCTACCTATCGGGCTACGGTGCCGCCTATGTCTGGGCCGCCTGGCCGCAATGGAGCAATTTCTTCAGCCAGGCATCGATCGGTCTGGCAAGCGTCTTCGGCAGCTTCTTCATGTGGATCTTCGTCCGTGGTCCACGCGAACCCTTTGGTCGAGGCTGGCCGCTGTTCATCGCGCCCGGCCTCGTCGTCATGGGCGCGCTGGCCTCGCTTGTGCTGCCCTATTGGAGGATTCAGCTGTGGATGTTGATCACGGCGGCAATCACCTTCCTGCTGGCGCTGGTTTTCATCGGACGCCGCGCCCTGGCAGGCGACACCAAGGCCCGCGTCCTGCTGATCCCGCTGACGCTGGCGATGATCCCGGGAACCGGCATCGTTGCCGCCCAGAAAATACTCGGTGTCGAGTTTCCCCGCCTCGACAACAATCTCCTGGAGATCACCTTCTGCCTGGAGGCCCTGATGTTCTCGCTGGCCATCGCCTCGCGCGTACGGCTCAGCGAAATCGCAGCGCGCGAATCGAGCAACAAGCTCATGGCGCTGCGCAACGAAAGCGCCGCCCGCGTCATCGCCGCCCAGGACGCGGATCGCCAGCGGCTGGCCAAGGAACTGCATGACGGCGTCGGACAGGACTTCCTGGTGGTACTCGGAAATCTCAAGCGCCTCGGCCGGGAAACCGAATCCGGCAACTGGAAACAGGCCGTGCCGGGACTGATCCAGTCGGCAACGACCGCACTCGACGAGCTGCGCCGCATCTCCAAGGACATGCATCCGGCATCGATCTCGCATCTCGGCCTGAAAAAAGCCATCGAGGCTCTGTTCGAGAACCTGGAGTCCTCAAGCCAGGTCGAAACCAGCCTGACATTGTCGCTCGATGAAGCGCGGCTGACCGGCGAAGCGAAACTCCACATCTACAGGATTGTCCAGGAGGGCCTATCCAATATCAGCCGGCATTCCGGCGCCTCCCGCTGCCGCGCCTCCATCATCGATGACGGCACCAGGCTGAGCCTGTCGCTGGAAGATGACGGCACCGGCCTGGACGGCGGCAGCGCGAGCGGGCCGCCGACATCCGGGCTGGGTTTCACCTCGATCGAGGAGCGTGTGCGCTCGCTGAACGGCAGTTGGGCTGTGTCGAATGGAGAACTGGGCGGCGTCAGGATCGATGTGGAGATACCGATGCCCCATGTCGTATGCGAAGGAACCGAACGATGACCATGATCAAGACCGCCATCGTCTGTGACGATCACCCGCTTTTTCGCAGCGGCGTGGTCGGTTGCCTGTCCGACAATTCGGGCATCGAGGTCGTCGCCGAGGCTGCCGACGGGGAAAGCTGCATCGCCAAGATGAAGATCTTCCAGCCCGACATCCTGATCGTCGATCTGTCCATACCGGCGATTGACGGTTTCGAGGTTCTGGCCTGGGTGCGGACCAATCAGCCCGACACCCAGGTCTTCATCCTGTCCATGCATTCCGAAATCTCCTATGTGCAGAAGGCCATGGAACTCGGCGCCCACGGATTCATGGCCAAGGAAGATGCCCAGTCGGAACTTCTGGCGGCGATCTCGGGCAGCCCGAAGGACTTCTATACCAGCGAATCGATCGGCAAACAGTCGCGCGAGAACCTGCCGCGTTTTTCGGACTACGAATTCGCCGAAAGGCTGCGCAAGGTGTCCGACGCGGAAAAACGCGTGCTGGTGCTGCTGACCCAGTCGATGACCAGCCGGGAAATCGCCGAGGAACTGCATCTGAGCGTCCGCACCGTCCAGGCCCACCGGGTCAGCCTGGCCGACAAGCTGAACGCCAAGGGGCCGAACAAGCTGCTCGAACTGGCCGTCCGCCACCGGCAGACCATCCTGGATGCCTGGTCGGTCGCCAGCGACGGGTAGGGCGGCCGGGACGAAAGCAGAAAACGTGCAATTCCAGTTCATCGAATACCCGCCGCCGGACGATTTGCGACCCTGTCTGCGCCGGTCTTTCTATGCAAGGGGGCAGATCCCCTACCGCAACGACAAGATCCTGCCGAACGGGCTCGCCGTTGCGGTCTTCACCATCGGACAACCGCATCGGCTGGGCCTGTCCGAGATCGCAGAGGACAATCCGCTGTTCGACCACAGCTGGTTCCATGGCATCCACACGCGCCCGGTCTACAACCTGCCGACCGGCGAGACCCATGTTCTGGGCCTGCTGTTCGAGCCGATCGGCTGCCACGCCCTGTTCGGCACCGATATGCGGCCATTGACCGACGGCACCGTCGACGCGCGAACCGTCCTGCCGGCCGACCTTGTCGGTCTGATCGAAGAGCGACTGCCCAATGCCGGCGACGAGGCAGTGCATGCGACAATCCACCAGGCTCTGCTGGAAAGGGCTGCCCGCTCCGTGCCCGCCTGGCTCTGGCGGTTCCACGAAACCATCCGGTCGAGCAGCGGCGCGGCGCCGCTGCCGCCCGCCTATCGCGGGACCGGTCGCAGCGCCCGCCACGTCGCGGAGCGGTTCAAGCGATCCACCGGCGTCTCCCCGAAGGTCCTTGCCCGGATCTACCGGCTCAACGCGCTGCTGGCGGCCATCGACCCGGGCAAGCCGATCGTCTGGACCGATCTCGCGCACCGGTTCGGCTTCTTCGATCAGGCCCATTTCAACCGGGAATTCAAGCGCTTCTCGGGGCTGACCCCGTCCCGCTACAACGCCGAACGAATGCGGGAATTCCCGACGCTCAAAAAGGGCGAAAACGTCAATTTCGTGCCGCAGAACGAGCGGTAGCGCCCGCCTGTTCGCTTTTTTACAATTTTCAAGCCGGCCCGCCCCTTATATCGCCCTCTACATCGGAGTAAAAACAGGGAGGCGCCGATGATCTTTACGGTGCAGGAAACCATCAATGCATCGCCCGAAACCGTCTGGCATCATCTGACCGACCCCGCCAGCATGACCCGCTGGATGGCGGGCGTGAACGGCATGCGAACAGCCGATGGCGGGCCGGTAGCCGGCGGTTCAGACCTGATCTTCATCGCTCGCGGAAAGGAACGGCATTCGCTGGTCGCAGCGTTCGAACCGATGCGGAAATTCACCCTGCAATCCACCCAGGGGCCGGTCACCGCCACCTATGTTTATACGCTCGACAAAGCCGACTCCGACCGCCGGACGATCGTCAGGCTGGCGGCCGACTGCACGGCGCGCGGCTGGGCCCGGATCATGATGCCACTGTTGAAACCGGCTATCCGCCGGGCGGACGCAAACCAGCTGTCGGACCTGAAGAACACCGTCGAAAATCCGGCGTGAACGGACGGCCGGCTATCGCCCGTCCTCACGTTCGGCCAGGACCTGTTCGCATTCCCGGCAAAGCTGTTCATATTGCGCGGCGCGCACGGATGTCGTGCGCCAGACAAGGCCGATGGAGCGGCTGAGCGGCCAGCCTTCCACATCGCGCAGCAGCACCTTGTCCTCCTTGGGGAATTCCGACGCGATATAGAATTGCGGAAACAGCGACAGCCCCATGCCGATGGACACCATCTGGCGCACCGCATCGAGGCTGGTCCCCTCGTAATCCTCGTTCAAAACCGCACCGGAAGACTGGCACAGCGCCTTGACGCTCTGGTTCAGTTGATGGTCGGGGCCGAGGGTCAGCATGCGTTCGCCCTTCAGCATGGCCGGGCGGATGCGTTTCCTTGCAGCCAGCGGATGGTCGACCGGAATGCCGAGCCGCAAGTGTTCGGTGACGAATTCCCGGAACACGATACTGTCCCGGTCGTCCGGCGGCGGCATCAGGGCGCAGTCGAGCGTACCGGCCACCACCGATCGCTGCAGGTCCAGCGGCCTTTCCTCGCGAATATAGAGTTCGAGCCCCGGATAATGCGCATGCAGCCGCGGCAGCACATGCGGCAGGAAATAGGGTCCGAAGGTCGGCACCACGCCGAGCCGGATCAATCCGCCGAGATTTTCGGAGGAATGGGCCGCCACATGTTGAATCTCGTCCAGGGCGGACAGCACGCCGCGGGCCAGATCGATGACGATGTCGCCCAGCGGAGTCGGCCGCGCGCCGCCCGGCGCCCGCTCGATCAGCTTCGCCTGCAGCCGGTCTTCCAGCAGTTGAATCTGCGTCGAAAGCGTCGGCTGCGAGACGTGGCATCGCCGCGCCGCCGCGCCGAAATGGCCGGTTTCGCCAACGGCGACGAGATATTCAAGCTGCCGGTTCGAGGGACGGATGGACATGGTTTCCCATACCACGCTTCGATTCTGCCGTCGATAGCCGTCATCTATCGGTTCAATTGAAACAATCAATTTGAGCTATCGGACTGACACCCTATATCCATCGTGAAAGGAGTATGTCGATGCAAAATCACCTCAAGGCCCTCTACGCCCGCCACGGCATTATCGAAGCCAAGATCCACGGTGAACAGTGCCGGCCGCGACCCGACAGCCTGCGGGTCTGCGCCCTCAAGAAGATGAAGCTGCGGCTTCGCGATCAGATCAGACTGGTCGAGCGGCAATTGGCGCCCGCAAGCTGATCGAACCAGCCGCCACATCAGACCGCACCGCATAATCCCCTCGCAACCATCCGGGCAACATCCCGGGCAAACCCAATGGAAGACCAGACCCATGTCGATCCTCGAAATCATCGTATTGCTGATCGGCCTCTCCGTGATCAGCGTTCTGCTTTACGGCGCCTACCAGTTCTGGACGGAGGATTCCGGCCGGACGACGCAACCAAAACCGAAGGAACGCAAGACATCGAATGCGCCCGGACCGGTGCAGGGCCGGGTGGCTGGATAGGGCGGCTTCGCCGCCGCAGATTACGCCGTTACAGGACACCGGCCGTCCTGACCAGAGCCTGTATCGGCAACCCTGCCGGTTCGTTTCGCGCACTGAGCGCGCCGGCGGAACGGCAGGTCCCGGCCTCAGGCGGATGCTCCCTCCCCCCTCCGGGACTCCGAATGAGGCCGGCAGACATCAACATCCCTTCCGGTTCTGACGGCCGCCGACGCCTTGGCGCATCATTCCTTCGAGTCGATCAATCGGCAATTCCGAGAACCCGCGACCATGTATATTGCGGATCGAAACCCAGCACGCGGCGCGCCTTTCGGCAGCACAGCATCGCATCGCGCCCCTCGAAGCCGGCATCGATCGGCACACCCGGGAAGACCGCGTCGATCAATGTGCGGCCGTCCTGTTTCATGATCGTATCGGGCGCGGCGATGTTGAATGTGCCGGCACCGGAAAAATCGACCTCCAGCGCCTTGCCCACCACATCGGCGACGTCGCGCGCATCGACATATCCCCAAAGATTGAAGCGGCGCTGCGCCGGATCGTCCCAGTAGCCGGGAATCTTCTGAAAGCTCGGCACGGCGTCTTTATCGTCATAGAGCACATTCGACAGCCGCAACCCGATGAAGTCCATGTCGTAAAGCGTGTGCATGCGCCGGGCCAGTTCTTCCGAAACCACCTTGGACAGCGCATAGCCACCCTGCGGCTGCAGCGGCGACTCCTCGGTAACCGGAATGGCGTGCGGACGGTTGGTTTCGAACGGAAAGCCGTAAACCGTCTCCGACGATGCCCACACCACACGCTTGATCCCGTGTTCCCGGGCCGCGTTGAACGCGTTGAAGAGAATTGTGGTGTTGTTGGAAAACCGGTCAGCGGCGCCGATATGCTCGTCATCGGGATGCGGATTGGCGGCAAAGTGAACCAGCGCATCCGCCCCGGCCAGACTGTCGAAAACATCCCCATAGCTGTTCATGTCCGTTTGCCTGAACGCACAAAGCGGCTCTTTCGGCGCATCGATATCGATATTGACGCAACCATATCCGCGCTCCAGCAATTCCCGGATGATGAAATGTCCGGCGCCACCGCTGCCGCCGGTCACTGCAATTGTCTTCATCGATCAAATCCCCTTTAAGCTGCCATCAATGCCGAAAGATGCTTGTTCCCGTCCCGTAGGGTCAAGCGGATACGCCCACCCGCCCGCGTCGCCGCATCGCGATATTATGGCGGGTCAGTAACCTGCCAACAGAACCTTTTCCAGTGCATCGGCGGCGCGATCGATATCGGCCGTCGTGATGTCGAGATGGGTGACCGCCCGGATCCGCCGGTCGCTCTGGACATGAAGGCGGATGCCCTGCCGCAGCAGGGCGTCGCCGATCTCGCCGGCATTGCGGCCGGTCCCGCCGACATCGAAAAACACCAGATTGGTTTCGACCGGTGCTTCCAGCACGATGCCCGGAAGCTGTTCGATACGGGTGGCGAAGCGCTGCGCATTGTCATGATCCTCGGCCAGCCGCTCGACATGATGGTCGAGCGCGTAGAGCCCCGCCGCGGCTATGATGCCGGCCTGCCGCATGGCGCCGCCGAAGCGATGTTTCCAGACATCGGCCTCCGCGATGAAGCCGCGCGAGCCCGCAAGCACGCCGCCAACGGGGCAGCCGAGACCCTTGGAGAGGTCCAGCCAGACGCTATCGAACAGCGCCGTGGTGGACGATGCTGCCTCGCCTGAGGCCACTACCGCATTCAGCAGGCGCGCGCCATCCATATGCAGGGCAAGGCCGTTGGCGCGCGCCGCCTCGACGACCGGGACGATTTCCGCCCGTCGCCAGACCGAACCGCCACCGTGATTGTTGCTCTGTTCGATCTCGACCAGCCGCGTCCGCGGCACCTTGGCATGCCGCATGCGCAACGCGGCGGCGACATCGTCGGCGGTGAAAATGCCGCGCGAACAGGCGATCGTGCGCACAAAACTGCCGGCGAACACGGCGGCGCCCGCCCCTTCCGCACCGTCGATATGGGCGCCTTCGGCGGCAATGATCTCGTCTCCCGCCCGGCAATGGGTGGCAATCGCCACCTGGTTGCACATGGTGCCCGACGGCAGGAACATCGCAGCTTCCTGGCCGAGCAGGTCGGCGACCCGTTCATTGAGCGCATTGACCGTCGGATCCTCGCCGCGCTGCTCGTCGCCCACCGGCGCCTCGGCCATCGCCCGGCGCATCCCGGCCGTCGGCCGGCTCGCCGTATCGCTGACAAGGTCGATCGTGATGGCATCGGGCATCGCAAGGCTCGCAACCGCTGTGAGGAACACCCCGTTTAAAGCCGCTCCGCTACACTGGTGCAAGCCCGTTCATCGATTCGGCCTTGCCCGCCATCTTTCCATTTGAATTCGCATAGCGGTTTGCTATTGAATGGGACCGGATGGTCCCGTAGCTCAGCAGGATAGAGCATCAGATTCCTAATCTGAGGGTCGCGCGTTCGAATCGCGCCGGGATCACCATTTCGCAGCGGATTCGAGCCAGGCCATCGACGGTGGCACGTCAGGTGATTATCTGACACGCCTGCCCGCCGCCCGGTCCGGCAGCATTAGGAGTCCGCCCACGACAAACGCAACAATTGCAGGTGGTGCACGATGAAAAAACCGTTTTCAGGCTTGTTCCTGCTGGCCGGTGTCCTTGCCGGTTTTGCGACCTTCGATCGCGCCCGCGCACAGCAGGTGACGAACACCATGACATGCGAACAGGCAAAAAGCGTTTACCTCAGCCAGGGACGCATTTACACCCGCACGCGCTCCGGCGCGGTTCTGCCGATTTA
>JANQMU010000068.1 GCA_028279875.1 Rhizobiaceae bacterium | reverse complement strand
ACCGCGCAAACAGGCCGGATAGATGACTGCAATCCCAAACTGCCAGAACCATCAAAAAACACTTGCAATCAAGGGGGCGTCCATAGATGACAGTTTACTTAATTCCCGATTGGGAATTAAGTAAACTGTCACCGTAATAGAACCGGACCCGGTAAAGAGGTTCCGCAAATACGCCTGTTCCATCACCAATTCCGAACAGGCCGCCATCCAGGCACTGTTCAACGAGACCGACGCGCCGGAGCGAACGGCAACGGTTCGTCTGGACCAGGACATTATCGATCATTTCAGGAAGGCCGACGGCGATTGGCAGCGCCACATCAACGACGTTTTGCGGGCGTCGATAAGGTAACTCCGAGGCGTATCTCGATCACACCCGGTCCAGCGGATCCGAAGGCCTTTGGCCCGGCTTCAATGCACGCAATGTTTCAATGCACGCAATGTATTGCAAACGAGGCTCGGTCTAAGCTCTTCCTTGTGGTTCACAACGATGCACTTATTTTCCGTTTGGGGGGAATGCGGACATTCACTGCGAAGGACACAATTCACCCCACACGTGGCTATTCCGTGTCAAATATAGATCGACGACAAACCGCCACTCTGGCGCTTGAGCCTCTTGCGGGCTCCACGCCGTCGCTAAACGCAACCCAAAACTTGGAAAATTCTAATCCGTCCTGGCCCTAAAAAAACGGGAAAAGTCAATCAAACCGCTCGAAGCGGTAGTGTCAGGGGATTACCCTCTCTGTACAACTAGAGAAACAAGCTCAGCAAACTACCTCTCTGGACTCGATTTGAAGCACTATTGAAATATGATCAATCAACCCGCATAAGTAGTTCGTTTTGTAAGCCAAACAGTCGTCTTCCTCCGCCAATCCTCTACTTTTTTTGACTTGGCAACAACCAGTTTCCTTCTCCTAAAATCAATTCTTGAGACTTTCAAAATATCATCGTCAAGAAAAGAGATGTTGTCCGCTAGCAATCTCCGAAAATGCGGACTGGAATTTACCTGTCCAATGAGTTTTTTATCTCTTGTCCATTTCCGAAGAACAGCTTCATAAAGCGGCAACCAATCCGGACCATATATTCCGCTCTGCTTAAGGCGTGATTTCCAGTTCCAAGAACTAAGTGGAACATCCAAAAGGCCATGTTGCCGTAACAACCCAATAATCGAGAATGCAACGGAGTTCGGGATGTAGTCAAAATCTGGAAAGTCGTCACTCTTCAAATTTATCCCATATATTCCGGCAATTAGGAGGACCCAAGATAGCTCAAAATCATTGTTGTTTCCGTAGTTCAGTTTAATCAGAATCTTTATCCAGTATTCAACGCTGTCCACGATTTCCGGTGAGGAAAGATGTGGTCGATTATTTACCAAGAATTCTGCAACGTGTTTAATTGTGGAAGGAAAATCCCGACCCAATCGGAAAAAAGCATCTATCAACGAGAGATCGTCGTTGATAGATGGAGAAAGGCTGATTAGCCTACGGCATGCCCAAATAGCGGGTAGCTCTGTCTTCTCATGTTCACAGTGATAAAGTGCTGTATCTACTATATGTTTTATTTTTTTCTTATCTGATACCCTACCAGTTTTGCGAAACTTTATTTCGTCGAAATCTCTTTTCCAGTATTCATCGTATACATATTTTGTTTCAGATATACTCGTTTTTTCTTCATTTAATTGAAGGTTGTAATTCCAAAAAGCGGCTTCTAGATCATTAAGTGTCTTTTGGGCATCTTCTTTTGATTGCTTGCCAATGTAAATGTCGTCGATTAACCGAACAGCGTTTGAGAACTCCAGAGTTTTTGAAAATCCGCTTTCCCATTCGATACCGGACATCAAGATTTCAGCAATTATTCTTGATGTATCTGGACCAACGGGAATTCCAAATGTCTCTCGTGACTGACAGGATTGCAGGGCCATATCAATTCTGTTGCTCCAATGGGCCTTAAACCAACGTAGGCGATAGCTTTGTTTTGCTTTGATTTTGCCCCAAACGGCCCAAGGAATTGAATGAGTATAGATTGTATAAAAAAAGCGAGAAATATCAGCCTTTAAGGCATATGCGTATCTAGAGGAAATACTGTCTTGTAAGTCGTGCCATTTCTCAAAATTCAGGCCTTTAAATGCCCTATCTGCGGCTAGATTCTCTTCAGTTTCATAAAGGGAAATTTTTGATCGAGCAATTTTCTTCTTAATGGCGACTCTGTTTTCTGAGATAATTAGTGAGAGACCTAGTTGAGCAACCGGATTTACCAACGTAAGTAGTCTGCGTCCGGTGGTGGTTTTCGGCACTGAAAAAACATCGTATTCGGTGCTCAGTCTTATCAGTTTATTTGTTTGCGCATTCCAATAGGAGTAATTTGTTTTGCAATGTTCGGAAAAGAATTTGGCGGTTACAACAGGAGGAACTTCCTCCGGAAGATAACCGTTCCGTATTAGAGCGTGTAGAAACGCATCCTTAAATATTCGTGGTCTTCGAGCCAAAGACTAATTTGCCCACTTATCTTTTTGCTAATTCTGCATTGTATTCAGTCACTCAAGCTTAGGTTGATATAATTTCGCCGCTAAGGTCAAGCGGTGTGAAGATCTCAAAAATCCCACATCAGCAAATGTCTTCTATCTGCGGATTATCCGACGATCACGGAAATCATTGGGGAACATCGCTCCCCGCCGATAGTCAATCAGTAGTCGAAGGCTCAGCTCGCGCGTCAGACCAAGCACTACACCAGGAAGCATCCTCACTGTTCGGGAAGTCTGCATCCTTCGGTTGTTTACATTGCGCCAACAACGCGGGACAAACCTGCCCATCTATCGATACTCGGCTTCACTCCGATTGATCTGAAACCATCAGCAGGGCAAGTTTAGCGAGAATGAGGATACATTGCTATGATGACACTGCAGGAACTGCAACCCTACTTCTCGGCGACTGCGGCTATATTGGGGCTCACGACGCTAGGCTTCGTAATTCGTCTGGCTGCTGTTATCAGAAGCGCGGAAAGGGCGAGAGCTGACATTATTGCAGAGCGACTACAGCTCTCAGAGGAGCGGAGGAGTTTCTCCGAAGAAAAGAACCAGAAGAAGAATGAAAATTTGACCGCTGAGAATGAAAAGCTCCGTTCACAGCTGGAGGAGGCGTTGTCGGGATCGGGAATTACTATTGATACGATTGCTGTAGGAGCAACGATAAACCAACTTGGTTCGGATATTGCTAGCAAGATCGATAACTTGATCGGAAAGATGGAGAAGGCTGAGGATTCCGGAGGTGGAATTCGCAACCCAAGCTGGCATCTCGAATTGGCAAAAGGCTATATGGCTAAGCGGAGATGGAATGATGCTGCCGAACACTTTGACGCATACGTTTCAGTTCGACCGGAAGATTTTCGTTCCCAGCTAACGAGAGGGGTCGCCTACGCAAACATGCGCGCAGGCAATGATACCAACCTAATGGCCCTGAGAGCCTACAACGAAGCTATTACATTTGCCGACAGCGCTCCAGAAGATAGTCTGAAGGCACGCCTGTTCGTGTATCGCGGAGCGATGCTGAAGCGCCTAGGCCGTCTTAAGGAAGCTGAAGCTGATTTACTTATTGGCAAATCTCTAGCGACGGAGGAATACGAAAAGAGAGATGCCGAATACAACTTAGCGTGCGTGTTCGCGATGAAAAATGATCGTGTCCAGCTCTTCCGAGCACTTGAGGCGCTGAGAGGGGCGGATCGTGAACTCCGTGCTATCCGCGGGCATCTGGATGACTACTTCAAGAATTTTGCCAACGATGAAGAGTTTAGAAAACTGATTGGAGATGGCTGATCAGAAGGACGCTTCAAGTGATCAGATTGCTCTGTCTTAGCAATCCGCCACATCGAACCATCGGACAAAAGCTATGCGTTTCTGTCACCGCTAAAATCGACGGTGCTTAGCACACTCATCGCAATTACGGTGATGGCATGGACGCCCCATCGGCCTCGTTATGGGCCATACTGGGTTGTCAATGGGATCCAGTGAGAGGAGACGTCCATGCCATCACCGTAATTCTATCCCCGCACAGCTGATTTTCGTCATCGAAGAGCTGGCCCAGGGCCGACGTTGTACCTCACTCTTTGTGTCGTCCGCTTCGCGCTTCCATTGCGTCGTTCTTTTAGAGCGCCGGTGATCGTTCACGGAACCGGGCATTGCTTGGAGCTCTTGAGCAGCACTTTCCGACGTCAGTATTACGGGCTTTAATGAGGCTTTCTGTTCACTGAGCCGGTTTCGTCGCCAGCGACGATTTCGCTGATGTCGAGCCTTTGAGAAGGCTACTTGCTGACAAGAGCCTTGAGACGGCGCATGTTTTCCGGATAGTTGATAATATAGGCGCTAAACGGATGTGACATTCCCCTGGCTTCGCCGATCCAGCTTTCTAAATCCCATCCCAGATCAAGCAAGTCGGAGGCGGCGAAAACAAATTCCAGCGTATCGGTGATGAACGCAAACTCAGTGAAGTGCTCCTGATAGTCGAACGACGCCTGGCTACCGTGCACATAGTGATTGCGGGCCATTACCGCGTGCTTGCACGGCAGATGCAGGTCAGGAAACTTGTAGCCAACTGGCGCGATGACCTTGTCAGCCTGGTGATAGACCTTGTCACGAAGACTGGCTGTGCCGACACGACCCAACGCCGAGAATACCGACTGCTTCGCGAAACTGTCCGGCAGGGTCTTAAATATCTCGCGGCATTGCTCCACTGCCGCCCTCAACAACGCATCAGGATCCTTCTTCTTGGGCGCGTGGCTCTCAGGCAGCAGATCGAACATGTTGGCGGCGCCAACGATCCGATTGATGCCATAGCGCCCGAAAAACGCAGTTGCAAAGCGTTCCCGGGGATCACCCATGGTCGCGACGCCGTCCATCCATCCTGCAGCCACCGTAGCAAATTCGCCGGGACGTCGATCTGGGGCCAAGAGAACGTCCACCCGATGCGTTTTTGAGTCATCGTCGACACGCTCGTTGCACAGGCTCCAGTACAGCCGGGCTGTCTGATGTAGGTTGTGTTCCTCACCTTTCGTGCGGTGCGTAAGCTCAAGCTCAATCCACCGATAGCGCTGCCGGCGCCCTAAGCTGAGCTCAAAAAGGCCGTGCAAAGTACACAGCGCGCGGACGGCGGCTTCAAGCGTCTTGGGTTCAACGAATTCGATATTGGCTGTTACTTTGTTGTCAATGCCGATTCCAGCTGCAGTTCCCATACCGTGAGAGGTGCGGTTTGTCAGAGAGATTCTTCCGAGCTTGGTATCAGCCGCGATGATCTCCCACACGCCGCTGAAGTACAGCAAGTGTGGATGCTCGCCGATCTCCGGCTCGAAGGGGCGTTTCGACCATCCATGCTTCTCGGCGATCTTCACCGATCGCTTGTGGTCTTCCTCTAACAACCTGCGCACGTAATCGGGATCCGGGTCGAGAGACTGGAAGGTCTTGTGTCCGCTCAATAGGCTGGCTATGTTTTTGAAGTGGTAGCGAACCGCACGGATGACAGATTCGTTGGAGCGGATGAACTCTTCGCCCACGACAACGTAGTTCGGGAAGAATGTGCTCTCGAACTGCGCGTTCTCATCGAAACGGTGCTGCGTTTGACCGGCGAATACGCAATCCAGAAGCGACGCTTTCCTGCCGTCCCCTAGCATTCCATGGATGTCTGAGTATTGGGTTTCCGGCTTTGCCCAGAAGCTCTTTCCAATGAGCTTCACGAGGCTGTCAGCGCCTGCAATACTCAGGTGCCCGGCGAATTGACTATCGCTCGTCAAGAAAACGCCGTTGTACTGATCGTGCGCCTGCATAAGGAAAAGTATCAGGCACACGCTTACGCAAGCAAGGGGACTCCATCTCGGAGTGCCTCGTTTTGGGATCGAGGCCCGTAGACACTGCAACCGCGATGGTCATATCAGGAAGGATAACTCCTCGCTTCTCGTTCCGGATGCCGGACGATCGGTTGGCGACTCCATTCGAGACTTTTGACCGTTAGTGCCAGACGACAGCTTCGTCCGCGTCTAAGCCATTGTCGCGTCTCAACGAACATCTGCCATCGGATTGTGCAGAGCAGCATCGATCTGTTCAATGAATGTCAGCAATGGGTCGATAGCTCCACCTGAACCAAATACAACTTCGCCCATTATCAAACCCGACCCCATATTCCAATCCGCCATCACCCCGCACCCAATCCGCCACACCCCCTCCCCACACACCACAAAACCAACATTAGCTCAGCTAACGCCTGCCTTTACCCCATTCATATGGCCCCCGCCTTCCGGATTTCCTATCATCCTGCGATGGCCGCACAAGCAGGCGTATCCGTTGTCCGCCGCCCAGGCAGACGGCCAAGACCCAAGGAGCTGGTGATGCAGGACCCGATCCGCGGTGACATGCTCCGGTCTGTGCGGGCGCTTCCGGCCGATGTCATCAGCGATCTGCCCAGTCTTCTGGTCAATCGCATCGGCCGGTCCGAACAGGCCTTCATGCGCACCGAGAACATTATCGGGCATGTCGAGCCGTGGACGTCCTACCGGGTGGAGATGGACGGTCTGCACAAGGACGCCGGCATCGCCCCTGCCGAGTTGCCGGCGGCCGGCATGCCGCCGCATCTGCGGCTTGAGGGGCGATGGGTCTCGGAGCCCGATTATCACAATGCCGACGCCAATATTCTGGGCGGCAATGGCCGCTATATCCTGGCCGGCGGGGCCGATACGCTTCACATTCCGCTGGCCGAGCCGAAGCCGGAATATCTCGCCGAATATGATTGCCGGCTGGTGGCGGTCGGCGAGGCGCTGCGATTCAGGACCACGCACAACCTGCCGGTCACAATCACCGCCGTCGGCGAGGCCTATGTCGATGACTATCTGATGGTCGCCGACCGCGGCGGCGGCGCCTATCTGGAGATCCATGACAGGCCGCATTTCCATATGCCGCTCGACCGCGCGGCCGGCGGCCACATGATCCTCGGCAAGCATTATGGCGACGGGTCGCGGCGCATTTCGGCCTTCCCGATCCCCTTCGGCCACGGCGTGATGACCGAACCCTGGGCGATCCATTGCGACGCGTTTCTGGTCGGTCTTTACATGGTCGTCTATTCCGTGGCGCCCGAGTTTTCGACCGTCATCCTGCGCCGGTCCGACGGCGAGCTGGCAAACGTGTCGATTGAACAACAGCACTGATCCCACCGCAAAGGAGAAGCACCCGTGCCGAAACAGCACATCCATAAATACGAAACCCGCTATCACGCCAGGGCCACCTATTCGAAGGCGATCCGGGCCAGCGGCGATTTCCTGTTCATGCAGGGCCAGGTCGGCGTCGACCTTGACGGCAATCTCATCGGCCCGGGCGACGCAGGCGCGCAGGCCCATCAGGCCTGCCGCAACATCAAGCAGTTCGTCGAGGAAGCCGGTGGAACCCTCAACGATATCTGCAAGCTGACCGTCTATGTCACCGACATTTCCTATCGGCCCGCGGTCTATGCGGCGATCAATGAATGGTTCGAGGGCGTGCATCACTGCAGCACCGGCGTCACGGTCCAGGGCCTCGCCGATCCGGCCTTCCTGGTCGAGATCGACGCGATGGGCGTGATCGGATAAGGCGGGCGGTCAGCCCTTGACGGCGCCGGCCGTCATGCCGGCGATGATCTGCCGGGCGGCGAAGAAGGTGAACAGCAGCGGCGGGATGACGATCAGCGTGCCCATGGCCATGATCCGTCCCCATTCGACGCCGGTATCGGTGATGAATCCGGCGGCGCCGACCGGCAGGGTCCGCGTCGTGCGGCCGGTCAGAAGCAGCGCCAGGATGAATTCGTTCCAGGCGATGCGGAAGGTGAAGATGGCGGCCACCGCATAGCCCGATTTCATCAGCGGCAGCAGCACCCGGAAGAAGACCTGCAGGGAACTGGCGCCGTCGACGATGGCGGCTTCCTCCAGCTCCACCGGGATCTGTTTGTAGAATCCGAACAGCAGCCAGATCGCGAAGGGCAGGTTCAGCGCCGTGTAGAAGAAGGTCAGCACCGCCAGATCGCTGTCGACGCCGGACAGCGTCACGAAGGCGAAGGCCGGCACCGCCAGCACCGCCGGCGGCACCATGCGCACCAGCAGCGTCGAATTGGCCATCAGGGTGCGGCCGCGAAAATCCATCCGCGCCAGCGCATAGGCGCAGAACCCGCCAAGCAGCAGGGTGATGGCGGTCGAGGCGGTGCCGACGATCACCGAATTGGTCAGATACCGGTCGAACTTCCCGCGTGTGACGATGTAGTGGTAATTGTCCAGCGTCGGCGCGAAGAAGAACCACAGCGGCTTGCCCTCCTGCACCAGCACATCGTCCTTGAAGGAGGTCGCGACCATCACCCAGATCGGGGCGAGCGCCAGCACCGCCAGGAAGATCAGCGCCAGATAGTGCCACAACTGGCGAAGGAAAGTGTCGTTCATCGCCGCGCCTCACACATCGGATTTGCTCTTCATCGGATTGGCCATCGTCAGGATGGCGGTGCTGATGCCGAAGACGATGAGTATCAGCAAGACGGAGATCGCCGAGGCATAGCCCAGCTGCTGGGTGTCGAAGGCGCGGTTGTAGATATGCAGCGACAGCAGTTCGGTCGACCGGCCGGGCCCGCCGCCGGTCATGATCAGCATCACCTCCAGGCCGCGGAACACGTCGATCAGGCGCATCAAGAGGGCGATCACCAGGATCGATTTGATCATCGGCAGCTTGACCAGGAAGATCTGCTGATACCAGTTCGCCCCGTCGATGGTCGACGCTTCGACGACTTCCGAGGGCAGCGCCTGCAGCCCGGCAATGACGATGATGAAGATGAACGGCGTCCACTGCCAGATATCGGTGAAGACGATGGCGAAGAACGCCAGTTGCGGATCGCCCAGCCAGACCTGCGGCTCGATGCCGAACCAGACGCTCAGATAATAATTGATCCAGCCGATGCGCGCATCGAACAAATAGCGCCAGATCAGGCCGACCACGACCGGCGAGACCATCAGCGGCAGGATGAAGATGGTGCGGAAGATCGAGGCGCCGCGGATCGGCTTTTCCAGAAGCAGCGCCAGCGCCACGCCGAGCACCATCTCGATGGTAATGGTCCAGAAGCCGAAGCGCAGCGTGACCCACAGCACCTCCCAGACCTGCGGATCGCCGATCATGCGCACGAAATGGTCGAAGGAAACGAACGGCGCATCGGCGAGTTTGCGCCCGATCTCCCAGTCGTAGAACGACAGGTAGAACGCCATGATGACCGGGTAGAGCAGCCCGCCCAGCATGACCAGGATGGCCGGCATGATGAACGAGTAGGGCGTGAACGCTCCCGGTTCAAATCGTGGTTTCTGGCTGACCTGTGACATCCGCGCCGTTTGACTGTTTGCTCTGAAAAAAGGCGGGGACCGTCAGCGGCCCCCGCCCGGCCGGCTTAATTCTGCCAGACGTAGTAGCCTTCGCGCTCCATGATGGCGCGGGCCTTTTCATTGGCCGCGTCCATGATGGGCTGGATCGGCTTGTCGGTGGTGATGACCTCTGTCAGCGCCTGCCCGAGAACGTCGATGTTCAACTCGTTCCACTCTGGGATCAGCGGACGCCAGTCGGGATCGGCACAGGGCAGTTGCTCTGCCACGACCGCGTAATCGTCGAACTTGTCGGCATTGTTCTTCAGCGTCGAGATCCGGACCGGATCGCCGCCCAGTTCGACCATGCGCTGGTCGCCCTTTTTCGAGGTGATATATTGCAGGAACAGGAACGCGGCTTCCTTGTTGGGCGCATTGGCGGGAATGCCCGCGGCAAAGCCGCCGGTCTCCGCACCGCAGCGCACGCCGACGGGATGCAGTGCGTAGCCCACCTTGCCGTCGATCTTCGACAGTTTGGGATCGCGCGACATGGCGGCGATCTTCAGCGTGTCGAGATGCATCGCCGCTTCGCCCTGCAGGAACGCGGCCGCCGCCTCGCCGAAGCCGAAGGTCGGGATGCCGGCCGGGCCGGTCTGCACCACCTCGCGCAGCACCTGCGCCGCCTCGACGGCCTCCGGAGAATTGATCACCGGGTTCCATTTTTCATCGAAGATCTTGCCGCCGAGCGGCGCCAGATGCATCAGCCAGGCGGCCGTCACCTGGTGTCCGGTCTTGCCGCGCGAGGTCAGCGCCGGAATGCCGGCTTCGCGGAGCTTGGCCATGACGGCGCGCAATTCGTCATAGGTCGTCGGGACCTCCAGTCCCTGCTCCTCGAAGATGTCCTTGCGATAGGCGAGGATCGACGTCTCGGCGCCGAAGGGCACGCCATACATGGCGCCGGATTTGCCGGGCATATAGCCCTTGGTGCCGCCGACAATGCCGCCGTTCTGCAGATAGGCGTCGGCAATGTCGTCGATATCGTAATCCGGATCGACCAGCGATCCGCTGGTGTAGAATTGCGACAACGGGGTCAGCAGCCCCTTGGAGACATATTCGCCCTTCCACATGACGACCCAGGAAACGACGTCATATTCGCCCTCGTCCTTCGACATTTCCAGCAATTGCCGGTCGCGAAGCTTGAGATATTGCAGCGCATCGATTTCCACCTCGATGCCGGTCTCCTCGGTGAATTCCTCGACCAGTGTCTCGGCTTTCTTGAAGTGGCTGAGGGCCGGCCAGGACACGACGATCGTCGTTCCGCGGTATTTTTCGTAAGGATCGGCCACCGCCAGTCCCGTCGACAGGGCAAGCGCGCCGGCGGCGAGCAGTCCCTTTCCAAT
The DNA here is from genome assembly GCA_028279875.1 of Rhizobiaceae bacterium. Lineage (GTDB taxonomy): Bacteria > Pseudomonadota > Alphaproteobacteria > Rhizobiales > Rhizobiaceae > Hoeflea_A. Next base: position 43,297 of record JANQMU010000068.1, on the reverse strand, counting down.
CAGTCTCTTCATCCTTTTCCTCCTTTGGATGTTGACACGGTCCCGGCACGCGGTGCCGCGATGGGTGTGCGGGTTTGTCCCGCACGGCTTTCGGGAAAGCCCATCTAAAGGGCCTCCCCTGTCTCGGTATCGAACAGGTAAAGACGCGACGTATCGAAATAGTAGCGCCCGTCGGTCAGCAGATCGGCCTCCGGCCCGACCTCCACCGCGGCGGTCAGCGCGGCGCCGCCGAGTTCGGCCGCCAGATACTGGCTGGAACCGATATATTCGGCCACCTTCACCTTCAGTTCGACCGGCGCGAAATCCTGGCTGCGGGCTTCGGCGGAAAAGTGTTCGGGCCGCAGCCCCAGCGTCACCGCGCCGCCGCCGGCGGCCTTGGCCCGCTGCTGCAGTCGCTCGGGCAAGGGCAGTTCGAAGCCCTCGCCCCTCACCTTCAATGTGCCGGCCTCCTCGTGCAATTCGCCTTGGATGAGCGTCATCGACGGCGAACCGATGAAGGTCGCGACGAAGGTGTTGACCGGCGTATTGTAGACATCCTTCGGCGTGCCGACCTGCTGGACGACGCCGTCCTTCATGATCACGATCCGGTCGGCCATCGTCATCGCCTCGATCTGGTCGTGGGTCACATAGATCATCGTGCGGTCGAGGGTCTTGTGCAGCAGCGCCAGCTCGGTGCGCATGGAAGCCCGCAGCTTGGCGTCGAGATTGGACAGCGGCTCGTCGAACAGGAAGCAATAGGCATCGCGCACGATCGAGCGGCCCATTGCCACGCGCTGCCGCTGCCCGCCGGACAGATCGCGGGGCTTGCGGTCCAGATAGGGGGTCAGTTCCAGCATGTCGGCGGCACGGCGGACCCGCTCGTCGATCTCGGCCTTGGCCGTTCCCGCCAGCCGCAGGGCAAAGGACATGTTGTCGGCCACATTCATATGCGGATAGAGCGCATAGGACTGGAACACCATGGCGATGTCGCGGGCCTTGGGACGTTCCCAGGTGACATCGCGGCCGCCGATGAAGATCTGCCCGCCCGTCACCTTTTCCAGCCCGGCGATCATCCGCAGGGTTGTGGATTTGCCGCAGCCCGAGGGACCGACGAACACGACGAATTCACCCTCGTCGATCTGCAGGTTGAGATCCGGAATGATATTGACGGTGCCGTATGACTTGGACACGTTCTTGAGGGTAACGCCGGTCATAACCGGTTGAGACCACGCATTTTTTCTCCTCCCTCGCGCCGCAAATCCGCTTTCGCGGCTCGCGTATAACGTTATCGATAACGTAAAATTCTATACACTGACCTGACGCGAATCCAGTGTTAGACTGTCGGACGCTAACATTTTGAGGATCGAAGCCTTGTCCAGCCGGAACCGCCGCCGAACCATGAAGGATGTCGCCATTGCCGCGAATGTTTCCGAGATGACCGTGTCCCGCGTCCTGCGCAACAAGGGACCGATCTCCGACCGGACCAGGAAACGCGTGCTGCAGATGGTGGAAAACCTCGGCTATGTGCAGAACCGGCTGGCCGGGTCGCTGGCGACATCGCGCTCCAACCAGGTTTCCGTCATCATCCCGTCGCTGGTCAGCAACATCTTCACCGAGGTCATGAGCGGCATCACGGTGGCGCTCGAAAAGGCCGGCTACAATGCGGTTGTCGGCATTTCCGACTACAGCCTTGAAAAGGAGGAGGCGCTTGTCAGTTCGATGATCTCCTGGCGCCCCGCCGGCATCATCGTCTCGAACCTTCGCCACACCCAGAAGACACGCAATATCCTCGCCAATGCCGACATCCCGGTCATCGAGATGATGAACGTCACCAAAGACCCCATCGATGTCTGTGTCGGGCTCGACCAGTCCCGCGCCGGCCGCACGATTGCCGATCACATGCTGGCCCGGGGATATTGCCGGTTCGGCTATGTCGGCTGGAATGTCTGGGACCATGCCGCCGAACAGCGCTATCAGGCGATGAAGCGGCAGATCGAGGCACGCAGCCTCTCCCTTTTCGCGCCGGATCTGTTCGACAGCCCGCCGGATTTCGCCGACGGCAAAGCCGGGCTGAAAACACTGCTGGAGATGAAACCGGATGTCGACGCCGTCTTTTTCTCCAACGACACGGCGGCCACCGGCGGCATGGTCCACTGCATCGAAAACGGCATCAAAATCCCGGGCCGGCTGGCGCTCGCCGGCTTCAGCGGCCTCGAGACCGGACAGAACATGCCGCTGAAGCTGACGACGGTCAAAACGCAGCGCTACGAGATAGGCCGCATGTCGGCGCGCAACATCCTCAACCGGCTGGCCGGCCAGATATCGGACAAGGTCGTGGAACTGGAAATCGAACTGATCGAGGGCGAGACGTCTTGAAGCCGTCGGCTATCCCTGGCTGGCGGGCAGGCGCACGATCAGCCCATCGAGCTCATCCGTCACCTTGATCTGGCAGGACAGGCGCGAGCGGTCCGGGTCGGGCTCGGAGGCGAAATCCAGCATGTCCTCTTCCATGTCCTGCTTCTGCGGCAGCCTCTCAATCCAGACCGGGTCCACATAGACATGGCAGGTGGCACAGGCGCAGGCGCCGCCGCAATCGGCGTCGATCCCCGGAATATCGTTGTCGCGCGCGCCCTGCATCACCGACGAGCCGGTTTCAACCTCGACCGCATGTTCGGTTCCATTGTCTTCGATATAGGTAATGCGTGGCACCTGTGTCCGTTCCCCGTGGTCGTGTCAAAAATCCGCCAGTTGGCGATGCATCCAGTCGGCCGCCGCCAGCAGCCGGTCATCATCGCCGAACCGGCCGACTGCCTGGACCGACAGCGGCAGTCCGTTCGGCCCGGCGCCAGCCGGGATCGACAGGCAGGGCACCTGCAGCAGGGTCCATGCGCGGCTGAACAGCGGATCGCCGGTGGCATCGAGCCCTCCCGGCGCCTCGCCGGGCGCCGCCGGCGCCAGGATCACATCGACATCCAGAAACAGCGCCTCGAGCAGCCGCACGGCGCGCGACCGATCGGCCAGCGCGCTGAGATAATCGTCGCGTGAAACGGCCAGTCCCGCCTCCACCAGATCGCGGAATTGCGGGCTGAGCCGGTCGCCGTGCCGGCTGTATTCGAAGATGCGGGCGCGGGCCGCCTCAAAGGCCATTACGGTGGCATGGTCGTCGGTTAGCCCGTTGAAGATGTCGGGATGGGTCAGTTCGCCGACATCGGCGCCGTGGGCGGCAAAACGGTCAAGCGCCCGCTGGCACACATCGCGCATTTCGATGGTTCCGTCCTGCCAGTGGGGCCCGCGCATCAGCGCGATACGCGGCGGCGTGTCATCGAAATCGCTCTTCCGTTCTGCCGGACTGCCGCACAGGACCGCGCGCGCCAGGATCAGGTCCTCGACCGCACGGGCGAGCAGGCCGAGCGTGTCGAGGCTCGGCGCCAGCCCCATCACGCCCTGCAGGTCGAACGTGCCATGGCTGGCCTTGTAGCCGAGCACGCCGCAATAGGCGGCAGGGCGGATGAGCGAGGCCGCGGTCTGGGACCCGAAGGCGAGCGGCACCATCCCGTCGGCCACCGAGGCCGCCGAGCCGCTGGACGAGCCGCCCGGCGTATGGTCCAGATTGTGCGGATTGGCCGTCACGCCGGGCTGGAAATAGGCGAACTCCGTGGTCACCGTCTTGCCGACGGGCACCGCTCCGGCGCGCCGGAAAAGCTCAACGCAGCTCGCATCGCGCGGCGGCAAATGTCCCGCATAGATCGGCGAACCCCAGCCGGTGGCGAAATCGGCCGTGTCGATGATGTCCTTGATCGCAAAGGGCACGCCGTGAAGCGGGCCAGCGGGTGCGTTGCGATCGGCCTCCCGCGCCGCCGCCAGCGCCCGGTCGGCATCGAATTGCACGAAGGCGCGGATCTCCGGCTCGCGCGCGGCGATGCGGGCGACGCAGTCTTCCATCACCGCTTCGGCCGTGATCTCTCGCGCGCGGATCCGCCGGGCGATCTCCGCCGCCCCCAATGTGTTCAGACCGGTTTCCACGTCACGACCCTTCAAGTTCGGCCATCGCCTCGGCGAAGGGTGCAACCGGCATGTCGTAAATGCCGCCGCCGAGACGTCCCTCCTCGCCCTGCCTGTCGAGGATGCCAAGACCGATCATCGGACCAGCATTCAGCGCCATGACCGATCGCGCCGTGAGGCCAAGATCGACATCCAGCGCCCGGAAATAGGGATGCGACCCGATCGACAGGCCGGTGAGGCGCGCTTCGCTGTTTTCAGGCAGGTAGGCGCCGAGCCCGCCCTGCTGGGCCGGCGAAAGATTGATCGCCATCGCCCCGAGCCCGAAACCCTCGACGACGGCGCTGTCGCCGATGGCGCCGAGCGCCCGGTCAGGCGGCAGATCGATATCGAACGTTCCGACCGGCGGCGCGGCCGGCGTCGTAAACCAGCGTCCGGGCAGGCCGGAGATCTGGATACCGGCCTCCACGCCATTGGCGCCGGCGGCGGTCACCAGGCTGGATCCCTCGACACCCGAGGCCAGGATCATCAGGCATTTGGTCGCCGCCATCCACAGATTGAGGAACAGGCTCGGCGACGCGGCCATGAATTCCCGCGCGTCCTCGTCCTGAATGCCGCCGGGCGTGCGTTCCTCCAGTTCGGCGATCAGCGCCTTGGTGGCATGGACGGTGCGGCCGTGACAATCGTCGCCATTGGCAAGCCCGATCACCGCGAGCGGGATCAGCGCCATGCCTTCGGCCATGCCCCGTTCCAGGACCGTGCGGAACGGCCCGTTCAGCCAGCGTATATGGTCGAGCACGGCCTTCGAACGCAGGCCGAGACGCAATGACGGTCGCGATCCGCCATTGATCGGCGCGAAAACCCGCACCTCTCCGCGATGGGCATCGTAAATCCCGTGCAGCGGCATCGAGGCGCTGACCACTGCGGCCAGCGGCGTAACCACGCTATGGTCCTGCGCCGGCTTCAGCAGAATTTCCCCAGCGGCGATCATCGCCTCGGCGGTGTCGAAATCCTTTGCCAGACCTTCATAGACCGCCGCCACACAGGCCGAGTTGAGGATCGGCCGGCAAATGGCGTCGGTCGAGCGGAAGGCCGGCCCGGCATGCAGCAGCACATTATCGTCGAGCCCCAACGCATCGGCCGCCGTGTCGAAACGGTTCCAGACCGGCTGGGTCACCACCGCCCGGTCATAGGCCAGACGGTCGGCCGGATGGAGAAATTGCGAGGCCATGACACTATTCCCCCGGCGGAATGATCCAGGTTTCGGAAAAGTACAAAAACGCCGTGGTCGTCTCCATTCCGGCCTGAACCCGTGTGCCGACCACGCCCGGCAAGGACCTTCCATTGACCAGGATCTGCGCCGAACGCGCCGGAATCAGCAAGGTCGACATGGTGTGTTCGCCGGTTCCGACCTGATCAGGCGTCAATTCGAGCGCCCGCGGCGCCTCGAGGTCCTCCCAGACCAGTTCCACCGCCAGCCCCTCGCCGGCGATCCTTTCCGTATAGCGATGGCCATGCGGGTCGCCGGACGAGCGCACCGACTGCGCCAGAATATGGGGAAGCTGCCCGAAGGCCGGCGCATTGGCGAAGGCCGCCAGCTTGCCGATGAAATTCGTCATCAGGAAATCGGCGAGATCGGGATTGTCGCTCATCAGCACATTGGGCGCCTCATCCGGACCCTTTACCGCCTGCGGCGTCCCGTAGAGCAGCAACACCTGGCCCTGTCCGGCAGGCGACCAGGCGACGCGGAAGAACAGCGCCATGGCGGCGAACCCGCCATCATCGTCCTTCAGCAGAATGCCCGGATTCTCGCCGGTCCAGTCGACAACCCCCGGCGTGATCGGTTCAGACAACGGCATCGGTGACCTCCATTATGGTTGCGGCGTGACCCAGGTTTCGGAAAAGGCCAGAAAGGCCGTTCGCATGGTGCGCCCGAAGAACTGGCGGTCCTGCACCGTCCCCTTCAGCCGTGTCCCGTTGACGATGACATCGGCGGTATTGGCCTCCAGGAAAACCGAATACATTTCATGTTCCTTGGTGGCCGAATTCTCCTTCGTCACCTCGACCGGAAGCGGCGCGCCCATGTCCCGCCACACAAGCTCGAGCGTGACGCCGGCCCCGCGCAGGGTTTCGCTGTAGCGAGTCTTCAAATCGCCGGGGCGCTTTTCCACCGATTCAAGGTCCAGCCAACGCATGGCATCCAGCCCCTTGCGGCCGATGAATGTCGGCATTTTGCGGACCCAGCCATCGACGATCCATCGCATCATGCGCTGATTGTCGGTCATCAGGAAATTCGGCTGATCCGGCCAGCCGCCGTCGTCATCGGGCGCGCCCAGAACGATGGCCGCATGGCCGCGGCCAAAGGGCGAATAGACCACACGGAAGAATACCGCGAGCGTCACATAGTCGCCCTGCGGATCGTCTTTCAGATAGATGCCCGGATTTTCGCCCGACCAGTCGACCCGCCCCGGATTGATGCTGACCCGCGTCATGACCAGCTCGCTTCGTAGGCTTTCAGCTCGTCGCGGATACGGTCGATCCGCGCCTGCCCCTCAAGATCGTCCGCCGCCATGTAGATTTCCGCCACCTTGTGGGCGACTTCCTTCAGGATGGCGCCATCGTCGCGGCCTTCCTGCGGCGGAATGCGCAGCATCGTGTCGCCACCATAGGTCGGGATGACGCCGTCATAGATCAGTGCCGGCTGCGGCGCCGGATTGCCGTCCCGGACCGCCCGGATGGCGTTGCGCAGCTTGCGCCGCACCTTGGCGACCCCGCGATCGGTGAAACACAGATTCTCCCGCGCATGGATGTTCCGGGGTCCCTGCGACACCCAGGCGTCGTAATCGCCCGGATCGCGCTGGCGCTGCTCATAGCTGCGGTCCGGCCCCTGGCCGTAGAAATCCGTGGTCCCGTAACCGACCAGGGACTTGTCGGTCAGGCCGCGCGGGTCGTCGCCGTCGCGGAAATGGCGCCAGGCGATGACCATCGTATTGGTATCGTCGATCGGCGTGACCCAGCGCGACAATCCGCAGCGGCCGAAATAGCGCGACGCCTCGGGCACCGGGAAATGGCCGCCATTCTGGGTAAAGCTCGGCAGCAGCTTGTCATGGATGCGCAGCCAGATGATGTCTCCCACACGCCGCGTATTGGTATAGAAATCGCCAAAGGGCCGTTCGAAGAACTCGATCATCGGCATTTCGGCAAAGGCGTCGATGAACTGGCTGCGGACCGCCAGCGTGTGCAGATAGACCACATGGAACGGATCCCAGGCATTTTCCATCACCTGCAGCCAGTTGCAGGGCGACTTGATGAGATAGGGGATCATCTCGTCGCCCTCCTCGTCGAACGTATCGAAGACGGGAAAGGGCGGCAGCGTGTCCTTCGGCCCGAGATAGGCAAAGGCCAGCCCCTTATATTCGATCACCGGATAGGCGCCGAGACAGGCCTTGCTCTTGACCTGGCTCGCCGGCGGCTCGCACGGGGTTTCCAGGACGGTTCCATCGGTCGCGTATTTCCAGCCGTGATAGCTGCAGCGAATGCCGCCCTCCTCGATGATCCCGAATTCCAGCGACATGTTGCGGTGGGCGCAGTGCAGATGAACGAGGCCGAGCTGGCCGCCCTTTTCCCGAAACAGGATCAGGTCTTCGCCCAGCACCCTGATGCGATAGGGAAGATCGCCCACCTGGTCGGTCATCGCCACCGGCATCCAGTAGCGGCGCAGATATTCGCCGCAGGCCGTGCCGGGGCCGACCTCTGTCAGTTCGGGATCGGGTTCGGTCTGCCAGACATGCTGCTGGTCATGCCCCCGGAAATTGCCTTGCGGTATTCGAAATGCCTCGGTCATCAATACGCCTCCGTTCCTTCAATCCGCATGACCGGGAAACGGGTCGGCGCACGGCGCCGTCCCCAGCCAGACGGATTTTGTCTGCATGAATTCCTTCACCGCATCCGGCCCGAGTTCACGGCCGTAACCCGACCGCTTGGTGCCGCCGATCGGCGATCCGGGGCTGACGCTGCGATAATGGTTGACATAGACGGTCCCGGCCTCGATCAAGCCGGCCACACGCCGACCGCGCGCCGCATCGGACGTCCAGATGCCGGCGGCAAGGCCGTAATCGCTGTCATTGGCAAGGCGGACGGCTTCATCTTCCGTGTCGAACCGCGTCACCGCCAGCACCGGGCCGAAGACCTCCTCGCGCCAGAGCGTCATGGACGGCGTGACATCGGTGAAGATCGTCGGCGCCACGAAAAACCCGTCCGGACAGTCCGGCGGATGCACCTGCTCACCGCCGCAAAGGCAGCGGGCGCCCTCGCCCTTCGCCTGTTCGATCATCGACAGGACCTTGGCAAGATGCGGCCCGTTGGCGAGCGGCGCGACCTCCGTGTCGGCCTGCATCGGATTGCCCATCCGCAGCCCTGCGACCCGTGCCACTAGCCGCTCCACCAGCGCATCATGCACGGAGCGGTCGACGATCAGGCGCGATCCGGCGACGCAGGTCTGGCCGTTGGACAGGAAAATACCGGACAGTACGCCATTGACCACATTGTCGAGATCGGCATCGGCGAAAACGATCTGGGGCGATTTGCCGCCAAGTTCCAGCGTCACCGGCTTGACCCCGCCGGCCGCCGCCTCGGCGACCTTGCATCCGCCAAGGTCGGATCCGGTAAAGGTGACCTTGCCGACATCGGGGTGGCGGACCAGTGGTTCTCCGACCTCCTCCCCGCGCCCGGTGACCACATTGATCACGCCGGGCGGCAGATCGGATAGCGCGGTGAGGCGCGCAAATTCAAGGGTCGAGGCCGAAGCGAGTTCCGATGGCTTGATCACCGCCGTATTGCCGGCGGCCAGCGCCGGCGCGAGCTTCCAGGCCGCGATCATCAGAGGTGAGTTCCACGGCGTGATGGCGGCAACCACGCCGAACGGTTCGAATTCCGCGATGTTCTCGACGCCGGGCACGTCGTTTTCCAGCGCCATTGGCGCGATCTTCAGCATCTGATCGGCGAAATAGCGATACCAGAGATGAAGGCCGGAAAACTGCGCCCGCACCTCGGTGATGCGCTTGCCGTTGTCGCGAATCTCCGCCTCGACAAGCGCCTCCCATTGGTGCTCCAGGATATCGGCAAGCCCGTGCAGCAGGGCCGCCCGCCGTTCGGCAGACGCCTCGGCCCACGGTCCGCTGCGAAAAGCCGCCCGCGCCGCCGCAACGGCCACCTCGGCATCGGGCTGCGAACCGCGCGCGATACGGCACCAGGCACCGCCCGTTGCCGGGTCGACGCTGTCCAACCATTCGCCCGACGCCGGCTCGACCCATTCTCCGGCGATGAAATGACGGTAGGTCTTCACGGACCGCCCTCGTCATTTTCATCGACATCGCCGGCGATCAGCGCCAGCATGTCGCCACGCTCGACGAAACCGCGATTGCCGTGCGCCAGCACCATGCCGACGCCGGCAAAGTGCAGTTCCACCGAAGCCCGTTCCGGTTCGCCGATGAAATGCAGCCATCCGGCGCTTTGGCCTGCGGCCACATCGTCGCCGGCCTTGAACCGACGGTCGAAAATGCCGGTGGCCGGCGCATAGAGATTCTGCTCGGCCGAGGAGATCGACACCACGCGGGAAGGCGGCGGCTGATCCGCAGCATCATCGGTGACACCCAGAAAGGCAAGGCATCGCCTGACGCCCTGCTCTGCCAGATCGGCATCCTGCGGAGTGCAGCCGCCGCCACCGCCGAGTTCGGCGGCAATCATCGGAATGCCCTTGCGCGCCGCAGCGGCATTGACCGAACGGTCATCATTATAGCCGCCAAGCTGCCAGATCACCGGCGCGCCGAAAACCCGCGCCAGCGCCATGTTCTTGGCGTAAAGGGCATCGTCATCGACCCGCGTGGCGAGCGCCGATGGCGCGAAAACCGATGCCTTACCGCCAGCGTGAAGATCGATCGCCGCATCGCATTGCGGCAACAGCACCTCCTCGACATAATGGGCAAGCATGGCGGTCGGGCCGCCATCGGCATTGCCGGGGAAAGCGCGGTTCATATTGGCGCCGTCGAGCGGCGAAACCCGGCTCGAAGCCTCAACGGCGGTGGCATTGAGCGCCGGCAGAAAGATGATCCGTCCGCTGATCTCATCAAGCGTCAGGGTCTGGATGAGGCGCATCAGGGCCGCCGGCCCCTCGAATTCATCGCCGTGAACGCCGCCGATCAGCAACACGGTCGGGCCGCTGCCGCGCGCCAGGACCACCAGCGGCACCGGATAGGGGGCGAGCGGCCGTCGGTTGTCCGAATGGGTTACCAGCAGGTTGCCCACCCGCCTTCCGTCGCCGGAAAGATCGATATCGGCGCGAATCCTGCTGCGGGCGGCCGGCTTTGACATGAATGCACTCCCAGATCCGGTCGGGACGCTGACGCTCCCGGGACAACTCGAATATACCATAATATTTTTGAAAGTGAATTGTAAAAATATGGCAATTGTGTAATGTATTGGCGTCAATGCAACAGAAAGGCGACCGATGTCTTCCCTTTCTCCGAAACAGGGGATCGACCGGATAAAACCCCACATGCTGTCAGAGCAGGCCGAGGGCCTGCCGCCCGTCTCGATCGCTCTCAATTCCAACGAAAGCACATTCGGGCCGAGCCCGCTGGCTGTGTCGGCCTTCCAGGCCGCCGCATCGGGGCTCGAGCGCTATCTGGAAAACCCCGGCAGCCTGCTGGCGCCGGCGCTGGCCGAGAGCTTCGATCTCGATCCCGGGCGCATCGCCATCGGCCAGGGTTCGGACGATCTGCTGGCACGCCTCGCCCGCGCCTATCTCGGACCGGACACGGAGTTTCTGCGCAGCGTCAACGGCTATCTGAAGACCCCCAACTACGCCCATGCCAACAACGCCGTCGCCATCGCCGCGCCGGACGACGATCTGACGGCTTCAGTGGACGGCATTCTGGGTTGCGTCAACGACAGGACCCGCATCGTCTATCTCGCTAATCCTGAAAACCCGGCGGGAACCTATCTGAGCGGCAGCGAAATCCGCCGGCTGCATGCCGGCCTCCCCGACCATGTCCTGATGGTCCTCGACTGCGCCTACGAAGAATATGTCGACGCGCCGGATTATGAACCCGGTCACCGGCTTGTGGAGGATGCGGATAATGTCGTCATGACGCGCACCTTTTCCAAGATATTCGGCCTTGCCGGCGCCCGCATCGGCTGGATGTACGGCCCGCCCGGCATCGTCGACACCGTCAACCGCATCGGCCTGACCTTTCCGGTATCCACCGCCGGCGTCGCCGCCGCCAGAGCCGCTTTGGAAGACACGCCGCATCTGCGCCACGTCTTTTCCGAAAACCGGCGGCTCCGGGAAAAGATGACCCGTGTCCTGTCCGACCTTGGCCTGCAGGTCTATCCGAGCCAGACCAACTTCATTCTGGTCCGGTTCAACGATCCGGCCCGCTCCGCCGAAGCCGCCGCCGCGGCGCTGCGCCGCCGGGGAATCGCGGTCCGGCGCTTTGCATCGCCGGCCTACCGCGATTGCATCCGCATCACATTAGGGCGCGAATCGGAACTGGATGCGGCCGTGCAGGCCATCGCCAGCTATATCGAGGGAGGAAACTGATGGGCAGCGCTGCCGGGGCCCTGTCGGAGGGCCCACCTTGCGAACACCCCTCCGGGCCGGCGATGATCGCGCAGATCAGGAAAGCCGGCATCCGCCACGTCGTATCAGTGCCCGATATCGTCACCAGCGACGGCCTGCTGTGGCCGATCTCCCGGGATCCGGATTTCGAACTGGTGCGGGTCTGCAAGGAGGATGAGGGCGTGTCGATCTGCGCCGCCATGTCCTATAACGGCACCCGCGCCCTGCTGCTGATGCAGCAGACCGGCCTGATGGATTCGCTGAACGCCATCCGCGCCATCGGGGTCGATTACGGCCTGCCCATCTGCATGATGGTCGGCCTCCAGGGCAAGGAGCCGCACCTCGAACCCAGCCGGTCGCAGAGTTACGGCGTGCGCATCATCGAACCGGTGCTGACCGCGATGGCGCTGTCGCACAGTCTCATCGAGGACCCCGGCGACGTCGCCACCATCACCGATCACATCGAGGCGGCCTACCGAAACTCGGCACCGCACTGTTTCCTGGTCGGCCGGGCGCCGGAGGTGTCATGAGGCGCGATCATGCACTGGGTGTGCTGAAACAGCACGTCACCGACGAACTCGTCGTCGCCGTCTATCAGACCTGCTTCGACTGGCTCGCCATCAATCCCCGCGATCTCAATTATGTCGGCGTCGGCGCCATGGGCCAGGCCTCCTCCCACGGCCTCGGCCTGGCCCTTGCCAATCCCGACCGCAAGGTCCTGGTTTTCGACGGCGACGGCAGTCTGTTGATGAATCTGGGATCGCTGGTCACCATTTCCGAGGCGGCGCCGAAAAACCTGCATCATTTCGTGTTTGTCAACGGCACCTATGAAGTCAATGGCGCCCATCCGATTCCAGGACGTGGCCGCGTCGACTTTGCGGCAATCGCGCGGGGCGCCGGCTACGCGAACGCCGTGACCTTCAGCGACTTGAATTTCTTCACACAACAGGCCGGTGAATTCCTGGCTGAACCGGGACCGGCCCTCGCCGTCATGCATATCGAACCAGGTGAGCCCTATCCCCGCGACTACGACTACATTCACAGCCCGCAGGCCAGGGAACGTTTTCGAAGAGCGGTCACAGCGAACTGAAATCCTCTTCGATCATCTTCAGGAAATCCTCGGCGATGGCCGACATCGTTTTCTGCTGCGACCAGATCAGCGCCGCCTGAAACGGAATGCTCGGCCTGAAGGGCAGAACCGAACAGCCGGCGAGCGATGCGCCTTCACCTTCCACGGCGCCGACCACGGAAACACCGAGACCGCCGGCAACAAGCCGGCAGATCGCATCTGTCGTGCGCGCCTCGTAGCGCAACTGGCGCTCCACCTTCGCCGTCTTGAATATCTCGTCGACATCGAACCGGAAAGCGGAATCGGGCAGATAGGAGATGAAACTCTCGCCGGACAGGTCCCCGGGCTCGATCTGCCCGCGATCCGCCAGCCGATGGCCTTCCGGCACGATACAGACCGACTCGCTGTTGAGCAGCAGCCGGCTCATGATGGTCGGGTTGCGGGCGCTGGGCGAGGCGATGCCGAAATCATGATTCTGCGAAACCATCCATTCAACCGTGTCGTCATTCGGCTGGATCTCCAGCGATATCATCGCCTCCGGCCAGCGTCTGGCGAAGGCACCGATCAGCCGCGGCGTGATCATGGTCGAAAAGGTCGGCGTGGTGATCAGCCGGATCTGGGCGTGCCTGAAATTGCGGATCGCGGTCGCCGCTTCCTTGATGCGCTCGAGGCCGCTGAGCGCCCGCCGGACCTCTTCCAGGAGCTGGCGCGCCTCCGGCGTCGGCTTGAGATTGCGCCCCGACCGGGCAAACAGCTTGAACCCCACCTCGGCTTCGAGATCGGAGACAAGCCGGCTGACGGCCGGCTGCGAAATCCCCAGCATCTTTGCCGATTCCGTGACGGTTCCGGTCGACACCACGGTGCGGAACGCATCGATCTGACGAAAGGTGATCTTCATGGCCCGCTCCCCCGCCGGATCGGCCTTCGACACCGCCCTGTGTCTGGCACTACGCACGGCCAGCCGCAAGGCGTGCGGTGCTGTCGCGAACCACGAGCCATGGATCAAGCCGGGAGTGCCGGTTGTCCGGCTGGCGGCCTTCGATCAGGGCAAGCAGATCCCGCGCGGCCGACGACCCGACGGCCCTGCGCGGCTGGTGAATGGTCGTGAGGGCCGGAATGTAATGCTGCGCGACCTCGATATCGTCGAATCCGACCACGGAAACATCGTCGGGAACCCGGATTCCGGCCTGGTGCAGCGTGGCGATGAAACCCATGGCAATGCCGTCACTGGCACAGAACACCGCCGTCGGTCGCGCGCCCAAGGCAAGCCAGGCCTGCGCCGCGTTTTTTCCCGCCTCCATGGAATAGTCGCCCTCGAACACCCAGGCGCCGGCCGGATCCATGTCCGCCTGCTCCAGTGTCGCGCGAAAGCCCTCAAGCCGCTCGCGTCCCGGCAAATGCGTGAGCAGGCCGCACACATGCCCGAATGTGTGATGGCCGCACTCGATCAGGTGATTGACCGCAAGGCCGGCTCCCTTCAGATTGTCCACCAGCGAGACGGGCACGGTCGGATCGGCGCACCATTCGCCCGCCGTCACCATCGGTGGAAGACTGAGGTTCGACCGGCGCATTTCCTCTACCGAAATATCACCGTCGAGGATGACGATGCCGTCGACATTGTTGCGGCTGAAATAGGTCTGCAGCTTGGAGCGCGACATCGATGGCTTGCGGGTGTCGGCGATCAGGACATTGATGTCCTTTTCCGCGCACACGCTCTCGATGCCCTTGAGGATGTTCGAAAAATGCGAATTCCCGATATCCGGCACCAGCGCCACGATCGTGCCGGTCTGCTGACGTCGCAGGTTGCGCGCCGTATGGTTGATGACATAACCCGTTTGCCGGATGGCCTCCTCGACACGCTTTCGGGCCTTTTCCGACACCCGCTCCGGCGCCGACAAAGCGCGGCTGACGGTCGCTGTCGAGACATTGGCGGCGCGCGCCACGTCCTGAACCGTTGGATTGTGTTTCTCCGGCACCGTTTTGACCATGGATCGCAGCAATCTGCCTGTGCTGTCGGGTTGATTCGGATTCACGCCGCCAAATCTTACATGCGCGGCAGCCATTTGCCGATTCCCAATTCCATTGCGCCCAACGCGACCGATCGCCCGCCATTTCTATACATAACATTTTTTAAATCAATAGATATAATTCCATTGACAAAGCTATAGATCAGCGGCGATAGTACGTCTTTGCCCGAGGCAAGACTGCCGCTCCCGTGATCGAAGGCATCGGAGGAAGACGATGGCAGATGACAGCGCGATGGCCGGCGCGGCGGTCAGCAGGGCACGTCCGCCGGACGTGTTCGATATTCGCGCCGCGCTGAGAACCTGGTGGCAGATTGCCCAGGCGGGTCTTGTCTTCGCGCTGATCGGCTGGCTGATCTGGGCCGGCATCGAGGCCATGGACTATTCCTGGCAATGGTATCGCGTCCCGCCCTTCTTTTACCGCATCGTCGACGGCGAACTGATCTGGGGCCCGCTCGTCTATGGGCTGATCGAAACACTCCGGCTGGCCCTTATCAGCGGCGTCTTGGCGATCGCCATCGGCTTTGTGACCGCCTTTGCGCGCCTCTCCAATTCAACGGCCGCGCGGCTGATCGCCACCTGGTATCTGGAGGCCATCCGCAACACGCCGCTGCTGGTGCAACTGTTCCTGTTCTATTTCGTGCTGGCGCCGATCTTCGGCATCGACCGGTTCTGGGCGGGCGTTTTGTGCCTGTCCTTTTTCGAAGGGTCCTTTGCCGCCGAAATCATCCGCGGCGGTATCGAGGGCGTCGACCGCGGCCAGTTCGAGGCCGGCGATGCCGTCGGCCTGACGACGGCCGATAAATACCGCTACATCATCGTCCCGCAATCCATGCCGCTGATCCTGCCGCCGCTGACCGGCCTGCTGATTTCGCTCATCAAGCATTCGGCCATCGTCAGCGTCATCGCCGTTTCGGAACTGACGACCGCGGGGCTGAACCTGATCTCCGACACCTTCATGGCGTTCGAGGTGTGGTTCATCGTGGCGGGCATGTATCTCGTGCTGACCATCTCGCTATCGGTGGCGGTCAGCATGCTCGAAAAGAAGATGAACAAAGGCAAACGATAGCAAAACCAGAAGGGAAACCAGCATGACTTTTCTAAAGACTTTGAAGGCCATCCTGCCGGCAGCCGCAATCGCCATCGCCGGATTTGCGACAACACTCGGCACGGCAACCGCCGGTGTGCTCGAAGACGTGCAGAAGCGCGGGACACTGCGGGTCGGCATGTCGACTTTCGTGCCCTGGGCGATGCGCGACAAGGAAGGCAATCTGATCGGCTTCGAAATCGACGTCGCCAAGAAGGTGGCCGCCGATATGGGCGTCAAGGTCGAATTCGTCCCGACCGCCTGGAGCGGTATCATCCCGGCGCTGATCGCCAAGAAATTCGACCTGATCATCGGCGGCATGTCGATCACGCCGCAGCGCAATCTGACCGTCAATTTCACGATCCCCTATGCCCATTCGGGCCAGCAGATGGCCGCCAGCATGCAGCTTGCCGGCGACATGAGGACGCTCGAGGACTTCAACGCCGCCGGAGTCACCATCGCCTGCCGGCGCGGCGCGACGCCCTGCAAGGCCGCCCAGAACATCTTCCCCAAGGCTCAGCTTCGTCGCTTCGACGATGATGCCCAGGCCTTCCAGGAAGTCGTCAACGGCAATGCCCACGCGATGATCTCCAGCGCGCCCAAGCCGCGTTTCTGGTCGGAAGCCTATCCCGACAAGGTGTTCGTCGCCTTCGAGGGTGACAATCTGACCCGCGGCGACGAGGCCTTCGCGTTGCGCAAGGGCGACGTCGACGGGCTGAACTTCTTCAGCAACTGGATCCTGGTCAACACCAGCAATGGCTGGCTTCAGGAAACCCATGACTACTGGTTCAAGAACCAGTCCGCCTGGAAGGACATGGTCGCCGCCAACCAGTAGACTTGAGAAGCGAACCAACGGCTCCGGTCGGCGGTCACGCCGGCCGGTGCTTCCCGTGACGGGACAGGACCATGGATCGCAACACGCCACCGCCGGCCGTCAGGAAACCGCTTCGATGGTATGACTATCTGCTGTTTCTCGCGGCCGCCCTGTTCGTCGCCTATGCGGCCTATCGGGTCAACGACGTCCTCGTCTATCGCTGGGACTGGTCGCGGGTCTTCAGCTTCGTCATCCGTTACGACGAGGAAACTCACAGCTGGGTGACGAACCTGCTGCTTCGCGGCCTGTTCACCACGCTGCGGCTGGCGGTGTGGGCGACCATACTCGCCACCATCATCGGCCTCGTGATGGGCTACTGGCGCACCACCAGCAATCTCAAGCTCCAGATCATCAGCCGCTGCTATGTCGAACTGATCCGCAACATCCCGCCGGTCGTCTTCATCTTCATCTTCTATTTCTTCATCTCCAGCCAGATCTTCCCGGCCGTCGGACTGGACTATATCGACGCAGACGACACGGTGTTCGCCAATCCGATACTCCGGTTCATGTTCGGCGAACCGGAACTGCTGACCAATTTCCTGGCCGGCATGGTCTGCCTCGCGCTGTTCGAGGCGGCCTATATCACCGAGATCGTCCGCGCCGGCATCCAGTCCATCGAAAAGGGACAATGGGAGGCGGCCCGCGCCATCGGCCTGTCGCGCTTCAACGTGCTGCGCGATGTCATCCTGCCGCAGGCGATCCGACGCATCCTGCCGCCACTCGCCGGCCAGTTCATCACCCTGATCAAGGATTCGGCAATCGTCTCACTGATTTCCATCCAGGAACTGACATTCCTGGCCAATGAGGTCGCCGCCTCCACCACCCGCGTGTTCGAAACCTGGATCCTCGTCGGCGGCATGTATTTCACGCTGTGCTACAGTTTCGCCGTCCTGTTCGCCAATCTCGAAAAGCGCGCCAAGCGCAGCCGCCGTTAGAAAGGAAACACTTCATGTCCGACAGCAACGGCGCCGCACCGCTGGTCGAGATCACCGGACTGTGCAAATGGTATGGCGATTTCAGCGCCCTGTTCGATATCAATCTGAGTGTCGCGACCGGTGAAAAGGTGGTCGTCTGCGGCCCGTCGGGTTCCGGCAAGTCGACCATGATCCGCTGCATCAACCAGCTCGAGGCCCATCAGGCCGGCACCATCCGGGTCGGCGGCCGCGAAGTGACACCCGATATGAAACGAATCGAGGAAATCCGGCGCGAGGTCGGCATGGTATTCCAGAGCTTCAACCTGTTTCCACATATGACGATCCTCGACAATCTGACCCTCGGGCCGATCCGCAACCTGCGCATGCCCAAGGCCGAAGCCGCGGAGATCGCCATGCATTACCTGGAGCGTGTCCATATCGCCGAACAGGCCGGCAAATATCCGCCGCAGCTCTCCGGCGGCCAGCAGCAGCGTGTCGCCATCGCGCGCGCCCTGTGCATGAAGCCCAAGATCATGCTGTTCGACGAACCGACATCGGCCCTCGACCCGGAGATGATCGCCGGGGTTCTCGATGTGATGATCGAGCTGGCCGAAGACGGCATGACGATGATCTGCGTCACCCATGAAATGGGCTTTGCCAGAAAAGTGGCCGACCGTATCGTCTTCATGGACCATGGCGAGATCGTCGAAACCGCCAACCCCGAAACCTTCTTCAGCGCCCCGAAGACCGACCGCGCGCAACTGTTCCTGAGCCAGGTGCTAGGGCACTAAGGCAGATTGTCCTTTCGGTCCGGATCAGGGAGATCGGCGTTACCGGACGTCAAGCCCCTCCGGAGGAACCGAGAGGGCATTTGTACCGGCTTTCGTGTCGAAGTGCTGAGCGCCCGGGGTTCACACGACGGCGGTTGCCCGCCCGTGAGCCGTGTGCTTAATGTCCACCATCATGGATAGATCCGTCGCCTGTTTGGCGATTTTGACCATTTCAGGCTGTTTTCCGGCAAGACCAACTGTGATTGTTGCAGGAACACGATGACGAAGCCCCCGACATCGCCGATGTTTGATCAACTCGGCACCTGGCTGATGGACAGCGGCCTGAAGGAAACCAGTGTCGAGGATGTCGTGCAGGGCCTGGGCCGCAGACTGATCGAGGGAGGCGTTTCACTTCACCGGATCAGTCTCGGCGGCATGCTTTTGCATCCGGTTTTCGGCGCATTGGACGTGGTCTGGAATGCTCAGGATGACCGTGTTGTCAGCCGGATGATGCCGCGCAGCATCGTCACCAACGAGGAATTCCAGAATTCACCCTTTTTCTGGGCCATCTCCCGCCAGATCAGATATCACCGCTTCGAACTCGGCGCCGGACCGACTGAGCCCGATTTTCCGATCTTCGACCAATTCAGGACCGACGGGGTCAGCGACTATCTTTTGTTCTTCGAATCCTACGGCCGATCGGACGAACTGCTCTGGGTCGACCTTCCGCCCGGGATCGAGGGCGTTATCCTGGCGCTGTCGACACGACGGATCGGCGGATTCTCAGCATTCGAAATCGATTATCTGAAGGCGCTGATGCGACCGTTTGCCCTTTGCATCAAGTCGATAACAACACAATTGCTTGCGAAGGAACTGCTTGACACTTATCTCGGCCGCTATTCCGGCAATCGGGTGCTCGACGGCGTGGTGCAGCGCGGCGACGGCGGCACAATCGATTGTGTTTTGTTCTATTGCGATCTGCGGAGTTCGACAAAACTCGCTGAAACGCTTTCGCTGGAACAGTATCTGGCTCTTATCAATGACTATTTCGACTGCACGGCCGGCGCCGTTGCGGATCATGGCGGAGAAGTCCTCAAATTCATTGGCGATGCAGTGATGGCGATCTTTCCGATCGAAGCGGGGAACCGCCCTGCAGTCGACATGTGCCGCGCTGCCGTTCAGGCGGCGCAGGAGGCGTTCGGCCGCGCCGAGCAGCGCAACCGCAATGCAGCCGGCGACGGGGCATCCATTCACTTCGGGATCGCGCTGCACAGGGGACGGGTGATGTATGGCAATGTCGGCACCGACCGACGCCTGGATTTCACCACCATCGGCCCGGCCGTCAACCAGGTTACCCGGCTGGAGGGGCTATGCAAGAAACTGGGAAGCCCGCTGCTTGCGTCGGAGAACTTCATGGCCGACCATAACGGTGAATTGGTCCCGCTGGGCACGCATGTGCTTGCGGGTATGGATCAGCCGACTGGCGTGTTCACATTGCCGGACCTCGCACCGAGGGACAGCAGCTAACGCATGCATCCCGGCACCCGCAACGGATCAGCCGCCGGCACGACCTCGTATCGTCAAGCCTGCGGGCCCTCGGCGATCTGCAGGGCCTCTTCCCAGGAGTTGCCAGCGGCCATGATGCAGGTCACGCCAGCCGTGGTGGTCATGACGATGGTCCATGTGCCGGTTTTCGAGGTATAAACCTCGAACATCGCCTTGCCCGTTGAGGACAATCCGAGCGCCCTTGGCTTTTCCTTGTATTTCTCGACCAGGACCTTGAGCAGCGAGGTCCGGTCACCGCAGGTGGGCCCCGCCGCCTGCGCCTGATATGGCAAGACAATTGTGGCACAACCCAGAGTAAAGCCCAATAATGTTCGTGCAGAGTAAAGTTTTAATTTGCGCATATTCTCTCCATCTTCAGCCAAAAGGCGTGTCTGACAGGAGAAGTATTAATGCGTATGCGTCAGACGCACTTGAAAGCTGAACCCTTACAAGTTTGGATCATACGATCACTCCGAAACAACTTAGAGAATCAGTGTGCGCTTCAATGGTTAACAAGACCTTAACATGTCGATGCGGTGCAAAGACGGTTGACGACCACCCGGACCTCCGCACTGCCGGCGCACGCGCAGCAACCGGACAGACCACAGCCCGGGACCGGCATCCGGGAAGGAACCACCTATGAGACCGTTCGTTCTGACCGGCGCCTCCAGCGGCGGCAAGTCCACATTGCTGGCAGCCCTTGCGAGCCGAGGCGTTGCAACACAGCCGGAAATCGGCCGCGCCATTGTCGAAGAACAGACAGCCTGCGGCGGCACCGCCCTGCCCTGGATCGATCGCGTGGCGTTTCGCGACCTTTTGTTCGAGCGGTCGCTGGACGCCTATGATCGCATGGCGGACCATATTGGGGATGTCGTGATTTTCGACAGAAGTTTTCTCGAGGCGATTGCCTTTAGCCGGCTGATCGGCGCCGACGTGCCGGCGTCAATGATCGCCGAGGCGGGCAAAAGACGCTTCCACGACCCGGTTTTCGTCTGTCCGCCATGGCGGGAGATTTTCACCGGTGACGCAGAGCGGCGGCACGATTTCGCCTTTGCCTGCCGGGACCATGACGCCAATATCGAAACCTATCTGGAATTCGGATACCGGATTGTCGAACTGCCGAAGGTTCCGGTCAGCGGCCGGGTGGACATCGTGGAGCAGGCCATCGCGAACGCTTGATGTTCCGGGGTCTGCGGACATCGTTCGGCGCGCCCGGGCTTCAGGTCTCCCGCGCGATTTCCAGGAATTCCCGGGCCACCGCCGAGACCGGCCGATGGGTCGCCCATATGAGCGACAGCGTGACCGTCGGCGCACCGTCGATGGGCCGCAGGACGACGTTCGGCGGCAACGTCCAGCGCGCGCGGGCGGTCGCCTCTGAAATACCGATGACCGACAGGCCGAAGCCGGCCGAGACAAGGCTGCAGACCACATCGGTGGTGCGGCCCTCATGCAGCAATTGCCGGGTCACGCCGGCCTTGTTGAAGGCCGTGTCGACATCGTGGCGGAACGCCGAATCCCGGCAATAGGACACGAACCGCTCGCCCTCGAGCATGGTCAGGGACAGGCGCTCTTCACCGGCCAGCCGATGTCCGGCCGGCAGAATGCACATGGCCGTGCCCGACTGAAGCGTTTCGCTGCCGATGGCCGGATTTTCCACATGGGAGGAGGCGATGCCCAGATCGCATTGCTGCGAGACCACCCATTCCAGCGCCGAATCGGAGGACCTGACATCGACGGTGACGCTGGTTCCCGGAAATCTCTCAGAGAATTTTTCAATCAGGTCGACGACGACGGTCGACGCCGCCGACGGAACCGAAACCAGCCGCAGCCGCCCGTAGCGCGCCTCGCCGATATCGCGCGCCGCCTCCAGGATCTGGTCGAGCCCGGTAAAGGCGCGCCGGACCTCCTCGATCAGAAGACCAGCCTCCGGTGTCGGCGATACACGACGGCCGACCCGCTCGAACAGGTTATAGCCGATCTGCCGTTCCAGATCGGCAATCAGCCGGCTGATGCCGGGTTGCGAGACACCGAGCATGCGCGCCGCCTCGGTGGTCGTGCCGGTCAGCATCACGGCGCGGAAGGCCTCGAATTGGCGAAAGGTGACGGACATGGCAGGCTTTCATCGGGATCGGTGCAGCACCGCATAATATATACCAAAACTTCATACTTTGCATAGGTTAAATGCTGATTTAATATAATCGGACGAGCAGATCCGATGCAGCATTATTCCCTTTTCAGCCTGGCGCGAAACGCCCTGACCCACCACCGCAACTGGCGGGAGGCGTGGCGCAGTCCACCCCTGAAGGACCGCTATGACGTCATCATCATCGGTGCCGGCGGCCATGGCCTTGCCACCGCCTATTATCTCGCCAAGAACCACGGCATCACCAATGTCGCCGTCCTTGAAAAGGGCTGGCTGGGCGGCGGCAATGTCGCCCGCAACACCGTCACCATCCGCTCCAACTATATGCGTGACGAGAGCATCCCGTTCTACGTCAAGACCGTCGCCCTTTTTGACGGACTGACGAAGGACCTGAACTACAATCTGATGTACTCCAAGCGCAGCATGATCGATGTGGTGCAGACCTATCCGAAACTGCGCGAGATCAGGCGCCGCATGCTGCATATGGATCTCTACGGCGCCACCTATGAGCCGATCGACGTCGCCGAGCTGCGCCGTCGCATCCCGAGCCTCACGGGCGGCGGACCGGGGTCGCGCCTGCCGATCATTGCCGGCATGGTCCATACCGACGCCGCTGTCTGCCGGCATGACGCCGTCGCCTGGGGCTACGCCCGCGCGGCCGACGATCACGGCGTCGAGATGCACCAGAACACGGAAGTCACGGCGCTGCTGCGCGGTCCCGGCGATGGGATCCGCGGTGTCGAAACCAGCCGCGGAACCGTCGAGGCCGACAAGGTCGCGGTCGTCGTTTCCGGCCACACGACAACCCTCACAGAGACAATTGGCCTGCGCCTGCCGCTTCGGACCTTCAACCTGACGGCCTTTGTCTCCGAACCGGTCAGGCCGCTGATCAATGTGGTCGTCAACTGCCCCGATATCGGGGTCTATCTGAGCCAGTCCGACAAGGGCGAACTGGTCATCGGCGGCGCGCCCGATCCGGGCCAGTCCTTTCGCCGCGATATCAAGCAGAACGTGTTCGAAGATGCCGTGTGCGCCATGCTTGAACTGTTTCCGTCCTTCAGGCGCCTCAAGCTGATGCGCCAGTGGGGCGGTTCGCTCGATATGGCCCATGACGCATCCCCGATTGTCGGCAAGACCACCATTCCCGGACTGTTCGTCTCCGCCGGATGGTGGGGCGGCTTCAAGGCCATCCCGGCTGGCGGATTCACGCTTGCCCATCTCATCGCCAACAATGAACCGCATGACCTGATCGCGCCGTTTGGCCTCGATCGCTTCGACCACCTCGATTTCATCCTTGAATCCGGCACCACGACAGCGCGTTAGGCAAAGCATATGCTCCTCCTCGATTGCCCGTTCTGCGGCCCCCGCAACGAAACCGAATTTGCCCATGGCGGCACCGCAAGGCCCCGGCGACCGGAGAACCCGCAGGAGATGAGCAACGCCGACTGGATCGACCACCTGATCGTCCCAGACAATCCGATGGGACCGGTGCGGGAGAAATGGTGGCATGTGCGCGGTTGCGGGCAATGGTTCACGGTCGAGCGCGACACCCGCACCCACGAGATTGCCGGGGGAGCGGCTGAAGACCATGGCCGGTAATGCGTTGCGATTGCCGTCGGGCGGGCTGATCGACCGATCGAGGCCCGTGGGGTTTCGCTTCAACGGCAGGGCCTATAGCGGTTTTGCCGGCGACACGCTGGCCTCGGCGCTGATCGCCAACGGCGTATCGCTGACCGCTCGCAGTTTCAAATATCACCGTCCGCGTGGCATCGTCGGCGCCGGCCACGAGGAACCCGGCTCGCTTGTCGAGCTGATCGGCGACGAACAGTCGGGAAATCAGCCGATTACGACGGTCCGGATTCGCGAGGGGCTCGAAGCCCGCTCGGTCAATTGCTGGCCTTCGCCGCGCTTCGACCTGATGGCAGTCAACCAGCTCTTCAGCCGCTTCATACCGGCGGCGTTCTACTACAAGACCTTCATGTGGCCGAACTGGCATCTGTTCGAACCGCATATCCGGCGCGCCGCGGGCCTGGCGGCAGCGCCCGACACGATCCTGCACGATGGCCGCTATGAGACACGCCATCGGCATTGCGACATTCTGGTCGTCGGCGCCGGCCCGGCCGGACTGATGGCGGCACTGACTGCCGCCCGTGGCGGTGCCGACGTGCTGCTGGTCGACGACAATGCCGAGCCCGGCGGGTCCCTAACCGGCCGGAAGGAAGAGGTGGACGGCCGCCCGGCCGTGCAATGGGTCCGCGAAACGGTAAGGGAACTGGACGCATTGCCCAATGTCCTGCGGCTCGAAAGTGCCACCGCCTGGGCCTATCGGGAGCATAATTTTGTCATGGTGACGGAACGCGCGCCGCGGGCGGCTCATGTCTTCCAACGCACATGGCGGGTGCGGGCAAAGCGGGTGATCGTGGCGACGGGCGCCATCGAACGGGCCATGGTGTTTGCCGGCAACGACCGGCCGGGCGTCATGATGGCATCCGCTGCTGAAACCTATATCAACCGCTATGCGGTGAGACCCGGCCGACGCGCCGTCATTTTCACCAACAACAACAGCGCCTACGCGGTGGCCGCCGACATGCGGACCGCCGGCATCGATGTCGCCGCCATCGTCGACAGCCGCAAGACGATCGACGCGGCGGCGCGGAGCGTGGCAGCCGGGATCGAGCTTTTGGACGGCCATGTGGTTGCGCGAAGCGAGGGCCGGTCCCGCGTCAAGGCGGTTCGCGCCCGCCCAGTCGACGGCGGACCGGAGCGACGGATCCCGTGCGACCTGGTCGCGATGTCGGGCGGCTGGAACCCGGCGGTGCATCTTTTTTCGCAATCGCGCGGAGCGCTGCGATACCATGGCGGCATCGAGGCTTTCGTGCCGGCCGAGCCGGCGCAGGCCTGCTCCTGCGCCGGCTCTGCATCCGGCCTGTTCACCCTGGCCGACGCACTCGAGGACGGCGCGGCGGCGGGCCAGAAAGCGCTGCAGGCCTGCGGCATCGCCGTACCGGACGTCGCCGTTCCGGTTGCCAATACCCAACCGCCCTATGCCATCGAGGCCTTGTGGCATGTCGACCAGGACGATCCGGCCGCCAAGAGCTTTGTCGATATCCAGAACGACGTGACCCTGAACGATGTTCACCTCGCCATGCGCGAAGGGTTCGGTGCGGTGGAGCATGTCAAGCGCTACACCACCGCCGGCATGGGGATCGATCAGGGCAAGACCGGCAATATCAATGTCATCGGCGCCATCGCCAATCGCGCCGGACGCAATCTTCAGGATATCGGCACCACGACCTTCCGCTCGCCCTATGTTCCAATCGAATTCGGCGCTGTCGGCGGACAACGCGAAGGCGCCGTTGTCCTGCCCTACCGGCATACACCGGTGACCCAATGGCACAAGAATTTCGGCGCGCAGATGTATGAGGCCGGCGCCCGCTGGCGCCGCCCCGGCTATTATCCGCTGAAGGGCGAGAGTTTCCAGCAGACCGTCGACCGCGAGGCGCTGGCGGCACGCACCGGCGTCGCGGTCTATGACGGCGCCCCGCTCGGCAAGTTCGAGATCAAGGGACCCGATGCCGGCACATTGCTGGACATGCTCTACACCAACCTCTTCTCGACCCTGAAGACCGGCATGGGCCGCTACGGGCTGATGCTGACCGATGACGGAACCATCCTCGATGACGGCGTGACGTTCAAGCTCGCCGACAACCACTATCTGATGTCCACCTCCACCGGGCACGCCGATGAGGTGAACCGCCATATGGAGCACTTTCTCCAGATCGAGCGACCGGACTGGAAGGTCATGATCACCACGGTGACGACGCAATGGGCCAATGCCACCATCTGCGGTCCGAAGGCGCGTGATCTGATGACGGCGCTTGGAACCGATATCGACCTGTCGCCCGACGCCTTTCCGTTCATGGCTATGCGCGACGGCGCGGTGGCCGGAATCCCGGCCCGCATCTGCCGGGTCAGTTTCACCGGAGAACTGAGTTTCGAGATCAATGTCGCCGCCCGTCATTTCGCCGATCTGTGGCAGGAGATCATGGCGACCGGCGCGCCCTTCGGCATCGTCCCGATCGGTTCGGAAGCCAACCATGTGCTGCGGGTCGAAAAGGGGTTCCTGTCGCTCGGCCATGAGGCTGACGGGGTCACCGATCCGATCGACCTCGGCATGGGCTGGATCATGTCGAAAAGGAAACCGGACTATATCGGCAAGCGCGCCGTCGAGATCCGCCGCGCCGGCGGCAGGCCGCGCCGCGAGCTGGTCGGCCTGCTGATCGACGACCGCGCGCGGCTGGTGACCGAAGGCGCACCGCTGACACCTGATGGCCGGCGATGCGCCTCTGAAGGGCTCGTGACGGCTTGCGTGAAAAGCGTAGCCCTTGACCGGGCGGTCGCACTGGCATTGCTCGGGAACGGTCGGGCAGGCATCGGGCAAAAGGCCCATATCCGCATGAAGGACGAGGTCGTCACCGCCGAAATCACCGCGCCCTGCTTCTACGACCCCGATGGCGAGCGTCTGAGGAGTTGAAATGGCATATGATGTTCTCATAGAAAAACAAGGCCAATACGCCATCATCGACCTGAAGGGCACAAAGCAAGCGATCGACGATTGGAAAGGACCGCATCTGCCGGCCTTTCCGACCGCACCCAATACCGCAAGCCGCGGCGATGGGCTGGAGCTCTTCTGGATCGGCAGGGACCACTGGCTGCTGCGCGCGCCGCTGGACCGCGAAGCAGCCTTGCTGCAGACATTCGATCCGACGACGGCGCCAGTGGATATCAGTGCCGTGCTCGTGTCCGACACCCTGGCGTTCTTCTCCATAACCGGTCCCGATGCCGAACAGATCCTGTCCATCGCCAGCTCGCTCGACACCAGGCCGCAATCCTTTGCACAAAACGGTGTCACCTACAGCGAAGCGTTCGGCCTGAAGGCCCTGATCATCCGTTGCCCGGACGGTTATGAACTCGCCGTCGAGCGCAGTTACGCGGACATGACCCGGGAATATCTCACCCGCATCAGCGGTTGAGTATGCGGCACTAAGGAGCGAATGCATGACCGGAAATGATGAAGGCAGAACCCCCGAAACGCATGCACCCGCAGCGAAACTGACCGCCCCGCCCCGGCAGGACCGCCACACATTCATGAATCTCGAACACGCGCAGGACCTTGATCATCTGGAGGCGGACGTCGCCGTACTCGGCCTGCCCTATGGTGATCCCTATCGCATCGATGAGGTCAGTAACGATCAGATCAACGCGCCGACCGCCATTCGCAGGGCCTCCAGCCACATCAGCGGCGGCCTCGACCGCTGGGACTTCGATCTCGGCGGCACGTTGCTCGACGGCAGATCGGTACGCATGGTCGATTGCGGCGATGTGGTCGGCGACGCCAGGGATCTCGACGGCCACTACCGTCGCGCGGAACAGGCGGTCCGGATGATTCTGAAAACCAGAGCTCTGCCGATTGTTCTGGGCGGCGACCACGGCATCCCGATCCCGGTGCTGCGTGCCTATGAGGGGCGCGGCCCGATCACGGTGATTCAGGTCGATGCGCATCTGGACTGGATCGACCGCAAATTCGGCGTCTCCGGCGGCTATTCCAGCCCGATGCGGCGGGCCTCGGAAATGGACCATGTCGCCGAGATCTTCCAGATCGGCCTGCGCTGTCAGGGCAGTGCCCGGCGCGAGGAATTCGAAGCTGCCACGGCCTATGGCGCCCATCTGGTCACGGATCTGGAATTGCAGCGCCGGGGCATGGCGGAGATCCTGTCGACCATTCCCGACGGCGGCAACTATTATCTGACGCTGGATGCCGATGGCTTCGATCCGTCGGTCATGCCGGCGGTCGCCGGGCCCGCACCGGGCGGCGTCACCTATCTCCAGGCCGTGCAACTTATCCATGGTCTGGTCGGCAAGGGGCGTGTGGTCGGCATGGATATCTGCGAAATCACACCGGCACGCGACATCAATGACATCACCGCGATCACCGCCGGCCGCCTGATCCTCAATCTCATCGGCAAGGCGGCCCGTGCCGGATATTTCGACTGACGGGTGCCCTCCTTCGATGATCGGATGCCATGGCGCTGCGTGGTCTGGACATCGCGAATGTCAAACCATAGGGTCCAGCCACCGAATCCATATCCTGGAATCACCCCATGAGCCATCATCTGCATTGCCGCGTTTCGGACAGCCTCTGGCATGCCCTGCAAAACGAAGCCGAGCGCACGGGCCACAGTATTTCCCATGTGGTGCAACAGGCGCTCTCGTCGGCTCTCGACATGGAGCATCACTCGATCTTCCAGGTGTCGACAACCGGCGCCATCGTCAAGGGCGTGTTTGACGGCTGCACCACGGTCGGTGACCTGAAATCCCATGGCGATTTCGGTCTCGGCACCTTTGAAGACCTGGATGGCGAGATGGTGATGCTGGACGGCCGCTGCTATCAGGCGGTCGCGGACGGTGTCACCCATGAAGCCGGCGATGCCTGGCAGGTCCCGTTCGCGACGGTCACGCGGTTCCGGCCGGACCGCACGGAGGCCATCGGGAACATCGCCGATCTCGATGCCCTGCAGCGGGAACTCGATGCGTTGCGCCCGTCGGAAAACATCTTTGTCGGGCTGAGACTGGATGGTGTCTTCGATCGGATCGACCTGCGGGCCGCCTGCAAGGCGCTGCCGGGCGAAGACCTGGTGACGGCGACCAGCCACCAAAGCGAGTTCAGTTTCGAAAACATCGAGGGCACGATCGTCGGGTTCTGGACGCCGGCCTATGCCAAGGCGCTCAATGTGGCGGGCTATCACCTGCACTTCATCAGCGCTGACCGAAAAAAGGGCGGACACCTGCTGGGCGTCAAGGCGGGCAAACTGACCGCGGCCCTGCATCTGGAAACAGATTTTCACATTGGAATTCCTGAAACGCGGGCCTTCCTGGAGGCCGATCTTCGCGATGATCCAACCAAAGCGCTGGATGTCGCCGAGAAAGGATTCGTGCGCGACCGATGACACAGACACGCTGGGGCATTATCGGACCGGGCGCCATTGCCCACAATTTTGCGGACGGTCTCAAGGAAGCTTCATCCGGTATGCTTGTCGCCATTTGCGGTCGCCATGATGGCCGCCGCGATGCCTTCGGCGAAGCCTACGGGATCGAACCGGCAAAGCGTTACGCAGATGATGGACAGCTCTGCGCGGACCCCGACATCGACGCCGTCTACATCGCCACACCGCATCCGTCCCATGCGCAACTGGCCATCAATGCCATGCGCGCCGGCAAGCCGGTTTTGTGTGAAAAGCCGGCGGGCGTGACCGCCGCGCAGGTCGTCGCCCTGACCGAGGTCGCCGCCCAACAGGGTGTTTTTTTCATGGAAGCCCTGATGTACCGGTGCCACCCGCAGATCGCCCGGATGATCGAGATCATTCAGTCCGGCGAAATCGGCGAGGTGCGCCATATCAGGGCCGCGCTGGGATTCACGGCCGCCTTCGACCCGGCTTCGCGCCTTTATGACCGGGCGCTGGCCGGCGGCGCCGTTCTCGACGTCGGCACCTATCCGATTTCGCTGGCCCGCCTGGTCGCCGGCGCTGCGGCCGGCGCATCCTTCGCCGACCCGGACAGCCTCAAGGCCGTCGGCCAGATGGCTGCGAGCGATGTCGACGAAACCGCCTATGCGCTTTTGCAGTTTCCGGGCGGCATCACCGCCGAATGCGCGGTCACAGTCAGCCGGGAGATGGACAACAGGGCCTGGATCATCGGCGACAAAGGACAGATTGTCCTGTCGGATCCCTGGATGCCGGGCCGCAATGCCGGACCGTCAGATACCACGATCAAAATCACATCCAACGGCACAACGCGCACCGAAGAGATACGCCGGCGCGAACATCTCTTCGCCTTCGAGGCCGAACTGGCCAGCCGGGCGATCGCCGACGGTCTTTGCGAGCCGCCGGCGCCGGCCGCAAGCTGGGCCGACAGCATCGGCAACGCCGAGGCGCTGGACCGCTGGCGCCACGAGATCGGCTACGAGTTCACACCGGCCGACACCGCCGTCAACCAAATCATATCCGGCGTCCTGCCATCCGGCCTTCCAGCCATCTCAAAGCGCACCATCGCCGGCATCGACACGCCCGTTTCCACACTCATCATGGGTTGCGACAACCAGAACCACTTCGCCAACGGCGCCGTCGTCTGGGACGCGTTCATGGAGGCCGGCGGCAACGCCTTCGACACCGCCTTCATCTATGGCCAGGGCCGGCACGAGGCCGCACTCGGAAAATGGATCGCCGCGCGCGGCGTCGCCGACGATGTCGTGGTGACCGCCAAGGGGGCGCACTCGCCCTATTGCACGCCGCGCACCATTGCCGCGCAGCTCACCCAGTCGCTCGATCGGCTGGGCCTCGAAAGCGTGCCGATCTACATCATGCACCGCGACAACACGGACGTGCCGGTCGGTGAATTTGTCGATGCCCTCAACCGGCTGCGCGATGCCGGCCGGATCGGGATTTTCGGCGGCTCCAACTGGAGCATCGCGCGCTTTGCCAAAGCCAATGCCTATGCCGAGCGGAACGGCCTCGAACCGCTGCGCATCCTCAACAACAACCTTTCCCTGGCGGTGATGGAGCGGCCGGTCTGGAAGGGCTGTGTTACCTCCAACACACCGGAAACATTGGCTTTTCTGCGTGCCAACACGGTCGTTCACCTGTCCTGGTCATCACAGGCGCGCGGCTATTTCCTGCCATCCGATCTGCGCGACCGCCTGCCGGCGGCAACCGGACCAGAACAGTGTTTCGGCAGCGATGCCAATGCCGAACGGCGGCGGCGCGCAGAGGAACTGGCCGGCGAATGCCGCGTCTCGACCCACAATGTGGCGACCGCTTGGGTGCTCGCCCAGCAATTCCCGTCCTTCGCCCTGATCGGCCCCCGGTCCGCCGGTGAAATCGCCTCCACCCTGCCGGCCTTCGACCTTGCATTGACACCCGACGATGTCGCCTGGCTCAATCTGGAAAAAGATGAGCGCTAACGATAGAGATCGGCGCGCGTCGGCGGCAGGCCGCTCGGTCCGCGCACCCGCTTGCTGGCCAGCGTCTGGTTGATCTGCACCGTGCCGCGTTCGAACGCCAGAGCGCAGCCGGTCAGATAAAGCAGCCAGAGCCGCGCCTTCGGCGCCCCGACCTCCTTGATCGCTTCATCGAAACGCGCCTCCAGCCGCTCCGCCCACAACCGGCAGGTCCGGCCGTAATGCTCGCGCAGATTCTCGACGTCATGGACCTCGAACCCGTGTGCTTCGAGGTTCTCGATGCTCATGCCCAGATGATCCAGCTCGCCGCCCGGAAAGATATATTTGACCAGTGCCAGATGTTCGGCACTCTTGCGCCGGAAGGCCTTCTTTCCGCGCTTGGCGCGCCGCGAAATGGCGTGATGCATATAAAGCCCGCCGGGTTTCAGCAGCCGGTCGACGGTCGAAAAATAGCTCTCGTATCGGGCGCTGCCGACATGTTCGAACATGCCGATCGAGGAAATCTTGTCGAACACGCCGTCCAGATCCTCATAGGATTTGACCTCGATGGTGATCCGGTCCTCCAGCCCCTCGGCCCGGATGCGCTCGCGCGCCAGCGCCGTCTGCGCTTCCGACAGTGAGACGCCGTGGCCGATCACGCCGTAGTGCTTTGCCGCATGGATCAGCATCGATCCCCAGCCGCAGCCGATATCCAGCAATCTTTCATCGGGTTTCAGGCGCAGTTTCCGGCAGATATGGTCGAGCTTGTCGGTCTGCGCCTGGTCGAGACTATTGCTCCAGTCGGTGAAATAGCCGCAGGTATAGACCATGCCCTTGTCGAGAAAGAGCGCATAGAATGCGTTCGAAATGTCGTAGTGATGGCTGATCGCCTCCTTGCTGGACCCCGGATCGAAAGGGTTCCTGCCGGACAGCCGGGAATCTTCCGACGGCCTGCCGAACAGTACGGCCGGAAGGTCGGCGACAAGCTGCCATTTCGGCAGGTCCTTCAGCCGGTGCTTGAGCTTGGTCTTTGTACCCAGCGCCGCCAGATCGAACAGATTGCCGTTCTGCACGTCGATCTGGCCCGAAACCCACATTTCGACGACTGAGTCGAGTTTCGGCCTGAACGCAATCCGGCGAATGACCAGCGGGTCGTTGATCACCAGTTCCGGACCGCCATCCGGCCCGATCCGCTCGCCGGACCATAGCCGGACGGCAAATTGCGGTTCCAGAACCTCGACGACGGTTCTGATCATTTTTGCGGCTTTGTCTTCCAGGCCCATCGGCGCTTTCCAGATTGACAGGGTGTCCCCTAGATGTGGAGGCTCAAGAGATTGTTCACATCGGCGCCGGATGGTCCCGGTAGATCGTCTGGATGTCCGAGAACACCGCCTCGCTCAGCGCCAGATCCTTGGCCGCGATGTCAGTCTTGAGCTGGTCCAGCGAGGTGGCGCCGACGATCACCGATGCCATGAACGGCCGGGACAGGCAGAAAGCAAGCGACATCTGCGCCAGATCCAGCCCGTGTCTTTGCGCGATCTCCGCATAAAGGCCGATCACGCGCTCCGACTGCGGAACATAGCGTCCATTGAGGGTCGGCTGCATCGAGCGGCGCGATCCCGGCGGGATATCGCCGGCGAGATATTTCCCGGACAGTCCGCCCGCGGCAAGCGGCGAAAAGGCCATCAGTCCGACATCCTCATGCACCGCGACCTCGGCCATATCGAGATCGAAATGGCGGCAGACCAGGTTGTATTCGTTCTGGACGGAGGCGATCCTCGGCAGCCCATGCCGGCGACTGACCTCCAGGAACTTCATCGTCCCCCAGGCGCTCTCATTGGAAAGCCCGAACACGCCGAGCTTGCCCTCGCCCTGAAGTCGCGCCACCTCGCCCAGAATATCGGCAACCTCCTGATCCATATCGCCCGGAGCCTGCCGGGTCGGATCGAAGGTCCAGTTCTTTCTGAAATGATAGCTGCCGCGGTTCGGCCAGTGGAGCTGGTAGAGATCGACCCTGTCGGTCTGCAGCCGTCTGAGGCTGTCCTCCAGCGCGTCGCGGACCAGGTCGCCGCCGACACGCCTGCCGCCCCGGACATCGCTGTTGCCCTCGCCGGTGATCTTGGTGGCGACAACCAGCTTGTCCCGGTCCGGCCGGCCCTTGAGCCAGGCGCCGATCAGTTCCTCCGTCAGGCCGGTTGTCTCGGCGCTCCGCGGCGTCGTCGGATACATTTCCGCCGTATCGATGAAATTCACCCCCTCGCCAAGCGCGTAATCGAGCTGGGCGTGGGCCTCGGCTGCTGTGTTCTGAGACCCCCAGGTCATCGACCCGAGACAGATTTCACTGACCGTCAGGTCGCTGCGGCCAAGGCGGTTGAATTTCATGGAAAGCCTCCGGTGATCGGGCGGGGCGGATCGCCCCGCGTCCTTTTGCACCGCAGGTGTGGGCATGGCAAGCGCCGAAGCCCAAAAGACGCCGTTCCCGTGCCTGCCGGACCGTCACCAAAAGAGATCGGCTGGGGTGTGTTTCCTATCGATAGAGCAGCGATTTGCCGTCGTGAAAGACGTGCACCTTTTCCGGTGCCGCCTTCATCTTGACCATATTGCCGCGCAGGTCGGCATGGATACCCGGCAGCTTGCCGATCACGGCGGCCTCGCCGTCATTGGGATGGAAATAGAGCAAGGTCACCTCGCCCAGCGCCTCGATGATGTTGACGCGGCCTTCATAGACATAGTCGTCCTCACCGGCCGGGGTGAAGTCCTCGGGCCGCACGCCGATATTCACCTTCAGCCCCATATCCGACTCCTGGGTCGGCACGGCGCTGACGGCCTTGCCGCCGCCATCGACCTTGACGGTCGTCTGCTCGCCGGTTGCGATCACTTCGCCCGACAGCAGGTTCATGGCCGGCGAGCCGATGAACTGGGCGACGAATTCGTTTTCCGGCCGCTCATAAAGGTCGAGCGGCGTTCCGACCTGGGCAATGCCCTTATTGGCCAGGACCACGATGCGCGAGGCCAGCGTCATCGCTTCGACCTGGTCATGGGTGACATAGATCATCGTCGATTCGGGCATCGATTCCTTCAATTGCGCGATCTCGATCCGGGTGGCGACCCGCAATGCCGCATCGAGGTTCGACAGGGGTTCGTCGAACAGATAGACCTTCGGATCGCGGACGATGGAACGGCCGATCGCCACGCGCTGCCGCTGACCGCCGGACAACGCCTTGGGCAGACGGTCGAGATACTGGTCGAGCTGCAGGACCTTGGCCGCCCGGTTGACCGCTTCGTCGATCTCGCCCTGCGACTTCTTGGCGAGCTTCAGCGCGAAGGCCATATTGTCGCGAACCGTCATATGCGGATAGAGCGCATAACTCTGGAACACCATGGCGATGCCGCGCTGCGCCGGCGGGACGTCATTGACCACAATGTCGTCGATTTCCAGCGTGCCGGAGGTGATTTTCTCGAGCCCCGCGATCATCCTCAA
Organism: Rhizobiaceae bacterium; assembly: GCA_028279875.1. Classification (GTDB taxonomy): domain Bacteria; phylum Pseudomonadota; class Alphaproteobacteria; order Rhizobiales; family Rhizobiaceae; genus Hoeflea_A. The sequence goes on along the minus strand of JANQMU010000068.1, from coordinate 8,802 downwards.
CAGCGTGCTCTTGCCGCAGCCGGAGGGACCGACAAAGACGATCAGCTCGCCCGTCTTGATGTCGAGATTGATGTTCTTGAGAACATCGATACTGCCCGAATAGGTCTTGCCGACATCCGTGAGTTTCAGATTGGCCATGGATCCCTCCCCAATTATTGACGTAGCGCGAGGCCGGACTGCCACGGGCCCAGATGCAGATCATCGTCCTTCACCGCGCCGGCGCACCCAAGGTCTGTACCGATCGGCGTCCAGTCGCCGGACGGCATTGGTATTTCGACCGGCACATCGCTGAGATTGAAGGCGCAGAAGATCGCCTGATCGCCATGCGTGCGGGTGAAATGGACGACATCGCCGGTGGCGCCGACACCATCATGCGCGCCCTTTGTCAGCGCCGGATGATCATGACGAAAGGCGATGGCGCGGCGATAGTGATGCAGCATGGACGACGGATCGCCATCCTGAAGATCGACCGCCAGCGAACGGTGGTTGTCGCTGACCGGCAACCATGGGCGCACCGCCGAGAAGCCGCCCTGGGCCGCATCGTGCTGCCACACCATCGGCGTGCGGCAACCGTCGCGGCCCTTGAATTTCGGCCAGAACTCGATCCCATAGGGATCGCGCAGATGTTCATATTCGATGTCGGCTTCCATCAAGCCCAGTTCCTCGCCCTGATAGAGGCAGATCGAACCGCGCAGGCACATCAGCATGGTCGACAGCAGCCGCTGGGCCTGCGGCGTCAGGTCCCAGCGCGAGGTGTGACGGATCACATCATGATTGGAGAATGCCCAGCAGGCCCATCCGGAGGCGGCGACCGCATCGAGGCGGGCGAACACATCCGCCACGCGTTTCGCCGTCAGCGGCTCCTTGGCCAGGAACTCGAACGCGTAGCACATATGCACGAAATCATCGCCGGCGGTATATTGGCCGAGAATCTCCAGGCCCTTCTGCGCATCGCCGATTTCCCCCAGCGACATCGCCCCGGGATAGGCATCCAGCAGCGACCGGAACCGTTTCAGAAAATCGAGATTCTCCGGCCGGTTCTTTGAATAAATATGCTCCTGGTGATTATAGGGGTTCACCGATGGCGCGATATTGGCATTGCGCAGTTCCGGCGCCAGGGCCGGATTGTCGCGCAGGTCCTTGTCGGCAAAGTAGAAATTGATCGTATCCAGGCGAAAGCCGTCGACACCGCGATCCAGCCAGAACCGGGCAATGCCGAGCAGCGCATCCTGCACGGCCGGCGTATGGAAATTCAGGTCCGGCTGTTCGGCCAGGAAATTATGCAGGTAGTATTGCTCGCGTCGAGAATCCCACTGCCAGGCGGGTCCGCCGAAGATGGACAGCCAGTTGTTGGGCGGCGTGCCGTCGGGCTTCGGGTCCGACCAGACATACCAGTCGGCCTTGTCATTGTCGCGGTCCATCCGGCTCTGCCGGAACCAGCCATGCTGATCCGACGTGTGCGACAACACCAGATCGATGATCACCTTCAGGCCCAGCCCGTGGGCCGAAGCGATCAGGCTGTCGAAATCGTCGAGCGAGCCGAACATCGGATCGACGCCGCAATAATCGGTGACGTCATAGCCGAAATCCTTCATCGGCGACGGGAAGAACGGCGATATCCAGATACCGTCGACGCCGAGCGAGGCGATATAGGGCAGCCGCTGGACGATTCCGGCCAGATCGCCGATCCCGTCACCGCTGCTGTCCTGGAAGCTGCGCGGATAGACCTGGTAGATCACCGCGCCCCGCCACCAGTCGTTCTCGACGGCGGGACCGGCGGAGACTATGGATTGATCGATCATCGTCATCGCACGGGTTTTCTGCTCACTTGACCGAGCCGGCCAGTAGGCCGCGAACGAGATAGCGCTGCATCGTGAAGAAGACCGCCAGCGGCACCGCAATGGAGACGAAGGCGGCGGTCGCCAGAATCCCCCAGTCACCGCCGCGCGAGCCCAGAAGGTCATCGGCAATCTTGACGGTCATGACCTTGCTTTCATCGGCCGAGGGCAGGAACACCTTGGCCACCAGCAGATCGTTCCAGGTCCACAGGAACTGGAAGATGGCGAAGCTGGCAAGCGCCGGGAAGGACAGCGGCAGCACGATCTTCACGAAGACCTGGAAATCCGTTGCCCCGTCCACCTTGGCGCTCTCGATGATGTCACGCGGCAGGCCGACCATGTAATTGCGCAATAGATAGATCGCCAGCGGCATGCCGAACGCCGTATGCGCCATCCAGATGCCCATGAAGCTCTGGCCGATACCAATCCGGTTGTGCAGGTTGAGCAGTGGCACCAGCGCAAGTTGCAGCGGCACGACCAAGAGCCCGACGACCGCGGCAATCAGCAGGCCGCGCGCCGGGAAATCCATCCAGGCCAGCGCATAGGCGGCGAATGCGGCAATCAGGATGGGGATGACGGTCGCCGGGATCGTCACAGTCAGCGTGTTGATGAAGGCGCGGTCCATATTGTCGGCCGTCAGCACCGTTCGATAATTGTCGAGGGTGAAATCGGGCGGCGTGTTGGCCTGGAAATAGATCCGCGGGCCGCGCCGGGTGATTTCCTCCGGCGAGGTCATCGTATAGTCACCATTGGCCGCGACCGTGAGGGTCCGCCCGTTCTGGATTTCGGCTGTCGTGCCAACCGGAAACTCGCCCGGCGCGCGCCCGCGGCTGCCGAAAGCGGTAACCGAACTGTCGCCTGTCTTGAAGCGATCGGCGACATCCTCGTCGCCGAAGATGTTGCCCTTCATGACCCAGACGCCGTTCTCTTCCTTTTGCGAATCAAGCTCGGCCCGGCCGGCATCGGCGAGAACCACCGAGAACGGCGCCTGCCACCATCCGGAAGCGGAGATCTGATCGCGGTCCCGGAAGGACGAGACGAACAGCCCGACCGTCGGAATGAGCCATATCAGCACGATGGCGATCACCGAAATATAGGTGACGATCGTGAGGCTTGATTTCTGACCGGCAATATTGTCCATGTCCCCGCCTCCCTCAGCGAAATTCTTTGCGCGCCTGCATGATGTTCCAGACCATCACCGGCAGCACGATAATCATGATGATGAAGGCTACGGCGGTCGCCCGGCCGTCGTCCCGGAACATGTAGGACATCATGTAGCTCGGCAGGATCTCGGTGCCGAAATTGCCGCCGGTCATCGTGTAGACGATGTCGAAAACCTTGAGCACCAGGATGGTCGTGGTCGTCCAGACGACGACGATGGTCCCCATGATCTGCGGCACCTTGATCTTGAAGAAGATCTGGAACGGATTGGCACCGTCAATGATCGCCGCCTCGATCGTCTCCTCCGGCACCCCGCGCAGCGCCGCCGACAGGATCACCATGGCAAAACCCGTCTGCGTCCAGATCAGGATGACCATCAGGAAGAAATTGTTCCAGAACGGCACCTGCAGCATGTCGACAGGCCCTTCGGCACCGAACAGTGAACGCACCGCATTGATCAGCCCGATATCGGCATCGTTGGCATAGACGAATTTCCAGATCAGCGATGCGCCGACGAAGCTGATAGCCATCGGCATGAAGATCATCGATTTGGCGAGGTTGCCGCCCCGCATCCGGTCGGTGAGCTGCGCCGCCAGCAGGCCGGCGAAGGTGGCGCCGGCCGGCACCACCAGCACCCAAAGCATATTGTTCAGAAAGCTCCGGCGGAATTCCGGCTCGCCGAACATCGTGATGTAATTGCCGAGGCCGATAAATTCGTCGCCGGACCGGTTGAAAAGCGACCGGTAGAACGAGGCCACGACCGGATACATCAGATAGAGGCCGAGCGCCAGGATCGCCGGCAGAAGGAACAGCCACGGACGGACCATGTTCGCACGGTTGATATTGCGGCCGATATGCTCGCCCCGGGCCGGAAATATGACCTTGTCCAGGACCAGATTGGATAGGTAGAAATAGCCCACACAGCCGCCGACACCGGCCAGAATGGTTACGATCCCCTGCACAATCGGATTCATGGCGACCTCCCAGTCCGCAGACAACCCGGCTCCTCACCGGCTGCCCTGCCCGCTCCCCGTTTGACCGCCCGCAGCGTGCAGCGCCGCGGACGGTCTCATCGTCAGTTGGTTATTTGATCGACTGCCAGCGTTCCTGCACGGATTTGGCCACGTCTGCGGCCTCCGCGCCGGAGGTGTAATCGACCATGCCGGTCCAGAAGGCACCGGCGCCGATTTCGCCGGGCATCAGGTCGGACCCGTCGAAGCGGAAGGTCGTGGCATTCAGCAGAATGTCGCCCAGCGCCCTCGACGTATCGTTGTTGTAGGCCTCCTTGTTGACCCCGACATGCGGTGTCAGGAAGCCGCCCTGCGCCATCCAGACCTCATGCGCGATCGGCGTCTTGAGGAATTCGATGAACGACCGTGCAACCGGCGTATCGTCGAGGATGGCGAACAGCGTGCCGGCGCCGAGCACGGGCTTGCCGAGATCCTTGTCCGCATAGGCCGGGAAATAGAAGAAGTCGACATCTTCACCCACTTCCGTGCCTTCCGGGAAGAAGGTCGGAATGAACGTCGCCTGATGGTGCATGTAGCATTCCGGCGGCAGTTCGAACAGGCCGGACGGGCTGTCGCGGAAGTCGGTATTGGGAACCGAGGCGGCACCGCCGGCGACATAATCGTCGTTCTTGGCGAAATGCCCGTATTCCTCGATCGCCGCGACGATCCGCGGATCGTCGAACGGGATTTCGTTGGTGACCCACTGGTCGTAGACTTCCGGCGGCTGGGTGCGCAGCATCATGTCCTCGACCCAGTCGGTGGCCGGCCAGCCTGTGGCCGCGCCTGATCCCAGACCAATGCACCAGGGCGTGCCGCCATCGGCGACGATCTGATCGGTGAGTGCCTTGAGCTCTTCCATGGTTTCCGGCACTTCATAGCCGGCTTCCTCGAATTGCTCGGGAACGTACCAGACGAGCGATTTCACGTCGATCTTGTAGAAGAAACCGAACAGGTCGTCCTTGCCATTGGCATCGGCATAGGTGCCGAGATCCACCCAAGACTGGCCGGCGGCGTAATTGTCCTTGACCCAGTCACCGGTTTCGGCGCCGAGCGGCGCCAGGAAACCCCGGGCCGCCATGTCGGCGGCGAGGCCCGGCTGCGGGAAGACCGCGACATTCGGCGCCGAATTGGCCTGGGCCGAAATGACGATGTCCTGTTCGAAACTGTCCGAACCGGAATAATTCACCTTGGCGCCGGTGGCCTCTTCGAAATAGGCCAGCATATTGTTGACGATATTGCCGTCCTCACCCGTCCACGGGCCGGTCATCGACAGCTCCTGGCCGGAAAAATCATTGGCGGCCGCAAAAGCCTGGAAGCTGTCCCAGTTGAACGGGCCCTCGCCCGGCGGATAGAGCAGATGGCTGTCGGCATGGGCCATTCCGGTGGTCAGGGCAAACGCCGCCACACCGGACAGAAATAGATTTCGCATGGAGTTCCTCCCAATTTGCACGAGCGCCGCGCAGATCGTCAAAATCCGTATCGCAGACTCGTAATCAAAGCGCTTTGGATACAGCCAACAATCGCGCACATGGTTATGATTGTCAATGAGATACGGAAAAAATTCCACTTTTACAGGAATTCTGTCTCCTTGGACGCCAATCGATAAAGTGGCCTCCCCCTTTGACGCAAGGCGTTTACGGCACTATTGTGACGGGATATCCAAATCGCTTTGAAAGTCGTCTCGCCCATGAATCTAAAGGAATTGTCGGAGCACCTTGGTCTCTCTCAAACGACGGTCAGCAGGGCTCTGAACGGCTTTCCCGAAGTCAGGGAGGCAACCCGGCAGCGCGTATTGGCCGCGGCCAAGAAGCACAATTACACGCCGAATATCCGGGCGAAGAACCTGGCGACCGGCCGGGCCATGGCGACCGGCCATGTGATCCCGCTGTCATCCAAACATGAGATGGTCAACCCGATCTTCGGGGACTTCATCGCCGGCGCCGGTGAGATCTATGCCCGGAACGGCTACGAGATGATCCTGTCGATCGTCAACGACCGTGATGAAGAGACCGTCTACAAGGACCTGAAGGCGAAGGGAACCGTCGACGGCCTCATCGTCCATGGTCCGAAGATCAACGACACGCGCATCGACCTGCTGCGCGACATCGGCATCCCCTTTCTGGTCCATGGCCGCGCCTCGGGAATTGCGTCGTCCTATTCCTGGCTCGATGTCAATAACCGCAGTGCCTTCAGCCGGGCCACGGACTTCCTGCTCGACCTTGGCCACCGGCGCATCGCCCTGATCAACGGTATCGAGGCGATGGATTTCGCCTATCGCCGACGCGACGGCTATGAACGCTCGCTGCGCGCCCGCGGCGTCGAGCCCGATCCCAGCCTGATGCGCTCCGACGAGATGACCGAGGTCTACGGCTATCGGTCGGCGCGCGAGATGATGGCCGGCAGCGCCCCGCCGACCGCCTATCTGGTGTCGTCGATCATCTGCGCCTTCGGTGTCCGGCGGGCCATTGAAGAGGCCGGATTGCGCCTCGCCCGTGACATCTCCATCATCACCTTCGACGACGAACTGTCCTATCTCAAGAACGGTGAGGATGTGCCGATCTTCACCGCCGCGCGCTCATCGGTGCGCAATGCCGGCCGCCAGGCGGGCGAAATGTTGTTGCAACTGATCGAGAATCCGGGGAGTATGCCGCGCAACGCTCTGCTGGAGGCTGAACTGATGGTCGGCACGTCCACCGGCCCCGCCCCGCAAAGCGGTTAATCACAACTCAGGCGACCGGACCGCTCACGGAATATCGGTCGAATGTCATCCATCGGTCGCAATTCGCCGCTTGCATCGCTATATCAGGTGGCAAACACAGTTGTGAAACAATCCACTGCGGCATGCGGGTCCTCTGACCCGGCGCCGGGAGAGGAGGGACCATGGCAAAGTATCGGTTTCACAAGATCGTGGCTGTCGCCGTGCTGGCGGTTTCGGCGGGCTGGATCCTGACGGGCGAATTCTCATCGGTCAACAGCGCTGCGAGCAGCGCCGACGAAACGGTGGAGCAGACGGGCGAAACCGTTACGCCGGCGCCAATGCTGCGCACCGTCGCCTATATCGAGCCCTATTTCATCGAACACAGCCGCGCCATACGTCTGTCCGGCCTGACCGAGGCCGACAAGCGCGCCACGCTGGCGACCCGTGCCGCCGGCATTATCGAGACGCTGCCGTTCCAGCAGGGCGACAGTGTCGAGGAAGGCGATGTCATCCTGTCGCTGGAGGTCGAGGAACAGACGGCGATGATCGACACCGCCCGGGCACTGCTCGAGCAACGCCAGAAGGAATATGAGGCGACCGAGCGCCTTGTCGAGGCCGGAACCCTGCCCAAGCTGCGCGCCGACGAATCGCGCTCGGCGCTGAGTTCGGCGCGCTCCCAGCTTCAGCAGGCGGAAGTCGAGCATGCCCGGCTGGAAGTCCGCGCCCCGTTTTCCGGTGTCATTGACCGGCTGAACGTCGAGAAAGGCAGTTATGTCCAGGCGGGCGAGCAGGTCGCCGTGCTTCTCAAGCTCGACCCGGTGATTGCCCGCGGCGAAGTCAGTGAGAGCGACCTGCATTATATCAAGCCCGGCAATATCGCCGATATCCGCCTCGTCAACGGCCGTAGGGTACAGGGCAAGGTCAGCTATATCAGCCGCGACGCTTCGCCCCAGACACGGACATTTCCGGTCGAGATCGCGATCCCCAATCCCGAGTTGACGATCCCGGCCGGCATGACCGCTGAAATCACCCTGCGCGCTGAAACCGTGACCGCCGTGGTGCTGCCCCGCTCCGTGGTCACGCTTTCCGCCAATGGCGATCTCGGCGTGCGCATCCTCACCGCCGACGACACGGCGGCGTTCGTGCCGATCGACCTGATCGACGACATGCCCCAGGGCCTGGTGCTGGGCGGCATACCCGAAGATGCCCGCATCATCGTCGCCGGCCAGGATCTCGTCGTCGAGGGCGATGCGGTCAATCCGGTCGAGGCGGACGGGGAAATGGTCGAACGCCTGATCGCGGCGGCCACGGCAGGCGCGAACTGATGTCCTTCGTCGACTATGCCATACGCAATGCGCGGCTGACGATTTCCTTCCTGGTGTTCTTTCTGGTGGCGGGCACGCTCGCCTATCAGTCCATTCCCAAGGAAGCCGAGCCCGACATCGATATCCCGATCATCTATGTAAGCCTCGGCTATCAGGGCATCTCGCCGGAGGATTCGGAGCGCCTGCTGCTGCGCCCCATCGAATCCAAGTTCAAATCCATTGCCGGCATCAAGGAAATGCGCTCAACCGCCTATCAGGGCGGCGGCAATGTCATTGTCGAGTTCCAGGCCGGCGCCGATCTCGACAAGGCGCTTGTCGACGTGCGCAACAAGGTCGACGACGCCAAGCCCGACCTGCCGCAGGGCGCCGACGAACCGACCGTCAACGAGGTCAACATCTCCGAATTCCCGGTGCTGGTCGTCACCCTGTCCGGCAACGTTCCCGAACGCGCCCTGACCACCGCGGCGCGCGAGTTGCGGGACCGTATCGAGGACGTCAACGGCGTGCTCGACGCCAATCTCCGGGGCGCCCGCGACGAGCTGGTCGAGGTCATCATCGACCCGATGAAGCTGTCCTCCTATGGTCTGCGCCTCGACCAGTTGATCGCCGGTGTCAGCGCCAACAACTCGCTGGTCGCCGCCGGTCAGATGGAGGGCGCCGAAGGGCGTTATGCGGTCAAGGTGCCGTCGTTGATCGAGACCATCGAGGACGTCGCCGATCTGCCGATCGTCGCGACGCCATCGGCGGTCGTGCGTGCCCGTGACCTGGCG
>JANQMU010000079.1 GCA_028279875.1 Rhizobiaceae bacterium | reverse complement strand
GGACGCAGTTCCGCTCCCTCCGGATCCTCGGCGAAATTGCGCGTGACGATCTGATCGAAAATATTCGTCAGAATGCGCGACGCATTGGTCGAGTTGCCGTCAATCGGTTCCATCGTGCGATAGATGCCGGGCACTGCGACGACGATGCTGGGCCGATCCTGCGCAAAGGCAGGCATGGCGACGACGACCGCGCCAAGCAGGCCCAACAGGGTTGTTCGAATTGTCATTGTGTTCTTCCTCCATCTTCTGAAAATACGGTCTTGAACTCATCGAATCTGTTTGCGATCGCGCCTCCCCCGGAGAGTTCCGCCAGCTTGCGGCGCACCGCCGGCGGGCAAAGACTGTCCAGCTTTTTGTGAAACATGGTATCGACCTCATGGCTGTCGAGGCCGTCCTGTGGTGTAACGCGCGTCTCCGTCAGACGTCGGCCATCCGTCAGATGAACGACAACCCTTGCCGGAAACACGCCTTCGCTTTCATGCTGTTTCTGGAAGTCCGCATTGGCCACGACAACGACTTTGCGCATGAAGGACCGGACGGCCGGGTCCGCGATGGCGGAACCTTCAAAATCCGCCAGCACGCTGCGCCTGCGGATAAAGGCGCCGGCGACGGAATAGGCCAGCGAAAACCGGGCCGAGACATGGGTCGACAGATCCGTCGCCGACAGCGAGCTGGCGCTCGACGATTTGACGTGAATCTCGAATGTCTCGACATCATTCGCCGCGACCTCACCCGACAGGTCGATGGCCAGCCTGATCGCGCACTGGCATCCGAAATTGGCCGGAAAAAACTTCAGCGCATAGGCGGACAGGTCCTGCGCTGCCGGGTCGGCCAGAAGATGGCCTTCGATTTCGGTTCCGAACCCGTAGGAATTCAGCCAGCTCCGCGGACCGGCGAGCGCTGAACTCGGTCCCGTCGCCCCGTTCAGCGCGAGCCGGGCGCAATCGACGGCGTGGCGGGCGGAAAAGCCGACCGACAGGTCCTTGTCGACGGAAAACGAGTTGGCATCGGGAGACATGGCCGCCAGCAATCCGGCCGGCAGGCTGGCGGCGCAAATGGCTGCGGCATGTCCGGCAACGGCCGGTTCATCGGAAAGGAGAAATCCGCTGCCCAGAGCGGCCGCGATGGGCGCAGTCAGCGAGGTGGTCCGAAAGCCGGGCACCCCCTCACGATGCCCCCGGCCAAGCGCGCGCGCCAGCATGATATTGGCGGCAAACGCGATCCACAATGCGCGCAGCAGGCGGTCGGACGCGATGTGGCGAACGCTGGACAGGGCCAGCAGCGCCGGAATGACCACCACCGCCGCATGGCCATTGTTGCGGCCATCAATCAGAACTTCCTGAAAGTCCAGAGCCTCCGCCGCCGTTCCGTTCATGAAGGCGGCCGCCGGCGCATCGGTGCGCATCCCGGTTCCCCAGATCTCGGCGAGGCCGTCGGCATTCCCGTCATCATCGTCGACGGCGCAGGCCCCGACCCGGTTTTGCCGGGCATAGGCGGCAATCGCCATGGTGTCGGCGGTCAGCCGGGCCAGTTGATTCTCAACACCGGATGAGACCGGAACATCCAGGAGTTCGGCGAACTGCGCCGAAAAGCGCGCGACGGATATGAACTTTTCGGTTCCGGTCGACATCTATTCGCCATTGTCCCGATCAAGCGGAAAGTGGCAGGCAACACGATGGTCGCCCGCATCGCGCCCGGCGTCCGGGCGTTCGGCCGCGCAGATCTCGCCGGCGCGGTCACAGCGGGTCCGGAACGCGCATCCCGACGGCGGATTGAGCGGCGAAGGCGGTTCGATGTCGTCGCCGAACCGGGCGCGGCGGTCCAGCGGGCCGGTATTCGGGCCAAGGGACGATGCCAGAAGGCGCTTCGTATAGGGGTGACGCGGACGGTCGAGGACATCCAGGCAGGGTCCAGTTTCGACGATCTGGCCGAGATAGAGCACCATGATCGTGTCCGAGATATATTTGACCACCCCAAGATCATGGCTGATGAAGATCATCGCCAGATCCATATCCTTTTGAAGGGTTTTCAGCAGATTGAGGATGATGGCCTGGACCGACACGTCCAGCGCGCTGACCGCCTCATCGCAGATCAGCAGGCTGGGCCGGGTGATGATCGCGCGGGCGATACCGATGCGCTGTGCCTGTCCGCCCGACAGTTCGTGACGGTATCGGCCGAGCATTTCCCCGTGCAGTCCGACGACGTCGACGACGTCCCTGACCCGTTTCTCCATTTCGCTGCGGGACAGATCGGGCATGTGGGTCCGGAGCGGTTCGGCAATCAGATCGAACAGCTTCATTTTCGGGTTCAGGGACGCAAAGGGGTCCTGGAAGATCATCTGGATATCTTTGCGCAGCGGCCGGAACTGGCGCGCCGTCATGCCCGATATCCGCGTTCCCGCCCAGCGAACCTCGCCTTGCGAAACCGGCGCCAGCCCGACCAGCGCCCGTGCCAGCGACGATTTTCCGCAGCCCGATTCACCGACGATACCGATGGTCTTTCCGCGGGAAACCTCAAAGGAGACGTCGCGCACGGCTCTCAACAAGCGCCCTTGTCGGAACAGGCTTCCACCGATCGCATAGGTGACCGCCAGGTCCCGAACGGAAAGACTGTCAGCAGCAGCCTGTTGCATGATCAGGCGGCCTCCAGGGGAAAATGACAGGCGACTTCACCGGAACCGCACTCCGTCACAGACGGCGCCTGGTTCACGCAAAGATCCTGCTTATGCGTGCAGCGCTCGGAAAACATGCATTGGGTGCGGGGCGCGTCCGTCCCGGGCAGACGTCCGGGTATGCCGGACAGCAATTCGCTTTTCGGATGGGTAATGTCCGGTGTGCTTTCGATCAGTCTGACCGTGTAGGGATGCCGCGGCGCCGATAGCAATTGACGTATATCGGCGCGCTCCGCGACGCGACCGGCATACATCACAAGCACCTCGTCGCAGATGGATGCGACCACGCCGATGTCATGGGAAATCAGCACGACGGCAATGCCCATATCGTCACTGAGTTCCTTGAGCAGTTTCAGGATCTGGATCTGTACCGTCGCATCCAGGGCCGTCGTCGGCTCATCGGCAATCAGCACTTTCGGGTCGGCCATCAGCGCCATGGCAATCACCACGCGCTGCCGCATGCCGCCCGACAATTCGTGCGGGTAGCTCGCAATACACCTTTCGGGATCGGGGATATGCACCCGTTTCAACAGGTTCAGCGCCCGCTCCACCGCTTCGGCCCTGGTCGAATCCAGGTGGCGGATTGCGACTTCGACAAGTTGCGTCCTGATCCGAAGATACGGATTGAGCGCCGTCATCGGGTCCTGAAAGATGTAGGCGATCTTGCGTCCGCGCACATCATTGAGGGCATGTTCGCCGAGATCGAGGAGCGACTGTCCGTCAAATTCGACGGCGCCGGATATCCTGCCGGACGACATCCGGCAGATTGATTTGAAAAGTTGCGATTTGCCCGATCCGGATTCGCCCAGAACCCCCAATATGGACCCGCCACGCAGGCTGAGCGAGACATTGTCCACCGCGATCGCCTGTTCGGCATCGCTGCCAAAAGTGACGCTTACATTTTTCAGATTTAGAATAGCCTTGCCCCGGTTCAACATGGACAACTTTACCTGAAATTTGTAATAAACGGGTGGTTCTGTCAACAAATCCGGCAAAGGTGATGTGGTTTTGGCCCAAAAACTGCTGAATAGGGCCGTTCGCATCATTCTGACCGGCTGGGCCGCGGCGACATTTGTGTTCATCATGCTGCGGCTTGCCGGCGATCCGGTCGCGGCGCTTATCCCCAATGACCTGCCGCAGGACATTATCGACACCTATCGGGCCCGTTTCGGCCTGGACCAGTCGCTGTTCCAGCAATATCTCAATTACCTCTGGGCGCTGCTGCGCGGCGATTTCGGCTATTCGTTTCGAACCAGCGAGCCGGCTTTGGATCTTGTAACCGCGCGCCTGCCGGCGACATTGATCCTGACTGGAACGGCCCTGCTGGTAGCCGTCGCAACCGGCGTTCCGGCGGGCATCGCCGCGGCCCTTAACCGGGATACGGTCATCGACCGGGCGCTGATGGGATTTTCGGTTTTCGGCTTCGCGATGCCGAATTTCTTTTTCGGCATCCTGATGATCCTGCTGTTCACCCTGAACCTGCGGTGGCTTCCAAGCAGCGGGTTCGATACGGCTGCCAGCCTGATCATGCCTGCCCTGACACTGGGGCTTGCGGCCTCCGGCGCCTATGCGCGCATGACACGGTCGGCGCTTCTGGAGGTCCTCGGCCTTCCCTTCATGGAAACCGCGCGAGCCAAGGGGTTGCGGTTTCGGCGGGTTCTGGTGGTCCACGCGCTGCGGGCCATATTGATCCCGCTGGTCACCCTGCTGGGCTTCAGCATCGGAGCGATGATATCCGGCGCGATCGTCACCGAGACGGTTTTCGGCTGGCCCGGAATCGGACGATTGCTGGTGGTGTCGGTCAGCGAAAGGGATCTGGCCGTCGTCCAGCTCATCGTGGTTCTCTCGGCGGTGGCCATGGCCTTTTCCAACGCCGTCATCGATACGGCGCTGGGGATTCTCGATCCGCGTATCGGATCGGCCCGGAGAAATGTGCAATGAAACGCCCCACCGCAAAGACCGGCATACCGATCGCCATCTTTACCGCGATCATTCTGTTCGCCGTCTTCGGTTCCCTGCTGACCCCTTATGACTATGCCACGTCCTCGCTGTTCGATCGCAACATGCCGCCGGTCTTCCTGGGGGGCAGCTGGGAGCATCCGCTGGGGACCGACAAGCTGGGCCGGGACCTGCTGGAACGGCTGGTCGTGGGGTGCCGCGTCAGCATCGGCCTGGCGCTGGTCGGTACCGTGATCGGCATGATCCTCGGCACTGCCCTCGGCCTGATCGCAGCGCGCGGCAACCGATATGTCGACGGGCTGATCATGGCGATGATCGATTTCCAGGCGGCGGTGCCGTTCATGATCATTGCCCTGGCGGTGCTGGCGATCTTCGGAACGTCGATGACATTGTTCGTGCTGTTGCTCGGACTGTATGGCTGGGAAAGCTATGCGCGGCTGGTCCGCAACAATGCGCTTTCGGCCCACACCCTGCCCTATGTCGACGCGGCACGGGTGATCGGCGTCACGCCGGCGGTGATCGACCGCCGCCACATCCTTCCGACCGTCATGAATGTCATCATCGTCCAGGCGACGCTCAACTTCCCGCAGACGATCCTGCTGGAATCGGGCCTCAGTTTTCTGGGCCTCGGCATCCAGCCGCCTATGACCAGCCTTGGCCAACTGCTCGGTGACGGGCGCGACAGCCTGGCACGCGCCTGGTGGATCGCGGTGATGCCGGGCTCCCTGATCTTCCTGACCACGCTGTCGATCAGCCTGCTCGGCGACGGGCTGCGCGACCGTCTCGATCCGACGATACGGAAATCCTGAGATGGACCATTACGATGTCATCGTTGCGGGCGGCGGCACGGGCGGCTTCAGCGCCGCCATCGGCGCGGCGAAATCCGGCGCCAGAACCCTGCTTGTCGAAAAGTACGGATTTCTCGGCGGCGCCGCGACCAACGCCAATGTCCTGGCGTTTTGCGGGCTCTATCAGCGCGGCGGTGGGGAAGACCCGATCCCCGCTTCCGGCGGGGCCAGCGATCTTCTGCTCGATCGCATGCGCGACCTTGGCGTTGATCCAACGCCGCGGCAAAATGTGCGGACCGGACACTGGCTGGTGGACCTCGAACCGGAATGCCTGAAACGCGCTCTGGATATGTGCCTGGAGGCAACTGGTGTCGAGACGCTGTTGCATGCCAAAGTCGTGGGCACACATATGTCCGACGGCAGACTGACGAGCGCGACGCTGCATGCCCATGAAGGCAATCTCGACGTTGAAGCGGCGGCCTATGTGGATGCGACCGGCGATGCGCATCTGGCGATGTTGGCCGGCGTGCCGTACCGTGCCGGCGATGGCGCCGGCGGCTTTCAGCCCTATTCATCGCCGATTCGCGTCGGCGGACTGGCCCCCGGTACGCGCATTGACCGTGACAGGCTCTCACAGGCGCTGCGCGAATATAACGAGACCGGCCCCTTCCCGACCACCCGTAACACTGGTGGCTTTTTCGCGCCAATCCCCAACAGTTCCGACATCTGGTGGATGATCATCGATCATCCCGCCCGCACCGCCACATCGGCCGAACTGACGGAGGCCGAGCACTATGCCCGCGCGGCGGCCCGTGATTATGTCGACGTGCTGCGGCAAAGCCAGCCGGCCTGTGCCAACGCCTTTCTCGTGCAGACCGGACCGCAGGTGGGCATTCGCGAAAGCCGGCATGTCGAGGCGGAAACGACGATGACCGGAGATGATCTGCTGCGCGGCCGCCAGCGCAGCGACGGCGTTGCCCGCGCGGCCTGGCCGATGGAGGATCATTCAAGGATCGGCCATCCGGTATTCACGCCGGTCGGCGGCGACGGATTTGCCCATATTCCGCTGGGATCGCTGCGCGCACGGGGTGTCTCGAACCTCTACCTTGCCGGCCGCACGATCGGCGCCGACCCGATGGCCTATGCGTCGATCCGGGTCATGGGCACGGCCTTTGCAAGCGGATTTGCCGCCGGCATTGCCGCCGCCCATCCGGCGGCGGACATTGAAAGTCTGAAAACGAAGATCAACGAGTTGGGAGGCCTGATATGATGACCGGACTATCCGGTTTGCCGCGATGAGCTTACTTGCCGGCAAGACCAGCCTCGTCACGGGTGCCGGCGGCGAGATCGGCGCCGCCCTGGCGACCGGGCTAGCCGGGAACGGTTCCAAGGTCGCACTCTGCGACATCGACGTCGCGGCTGCGGAAAAGGTGGCTCAGGATATCGAAGCGTCGGGCGGCCGGGCCATCGCCTGCCCACTCGACGTGACGCGCGAAAACGATTGGCGCGACGCGATGAAACGGGTCGGCGCGGCACTGGGCGATCTGGACGTGCTGGTCAATTGCGCCGGCCTGTTTTCCGGTGAAGCCCATTCGATCGGCGACATGCCGCTGGACGAATGGCGAAGGCTGCATTCGGTCAATCTGGACGGCGCGTTCCTGGGCGTCAAGGCGGGCGTCAACACGATGGGTGCGCGTGGCGGGTCGATCATCAATATCGGCTCGGTCGTCAGTTTTTTCGGCGCCCGCAGCGGCGCGGCCTACGGCACCAGCAAAGGGGCGGTTCGCGGGCTGACCATCCAGGCGGCGGCGTCCTGCATCGCATCGGGCCTGGACATCCGAGTCAACGCCATTCATCCCGGCTACATATTGACGCGATCGGCGCTGGGCAGCAGTGTGGCAAGGCTTGGATCGGCGGCAAAGGCAAAGGAGGCTTTCGCCGGCCGCAGCCCGATGAACAGATGCATCACTCCCGAAGCCCTGGTCGGCCCGACCGTCTTCCTGGCCTCCGATGCATCCCGTCATATGAATGGCGCCGAATTGCTCGTCGATGACGGCCTGTCGACCCAGATGCCCGGAACCAGCTTCGGCTGAACCGTTGAAAGGACATCCCTTGACCGACCTGCTTGCAAAGGGACTGGCACGGATCGACTGGATCCGCTCCCGCATGGCGCTGCTCGCCGAGACCCGCCGGACATTCGAGCAATCCCGGCCCTTCGCCGGGCGCACCATCGGCGTCTCGCTGCATCTGGAGCCGAAAACGGCGGTGCTGCTGGAAACGCTTGCCGCCGGCGGAGCGCAAATCGTCGGGACAGGCAATCTCGGCAGCACCCAGGACGATGTGGTCGAGGCGTTGCGCCATTGGGGCATGACGATTTATGGCCAGCGGGACGTCTCCCGCGACGAACATCTGGAAAATGTCGCCAAGGTCGTCCGGGCCCGGCCGGACCTGTTGCTCGACAATGGTGCCGATCTGGTGGCGCTGGCGCTTGATCACGGCTTGGCGGGCTCGATCCGCGGCGGCACGGAAGAAACCACGTCGGGCGATGACCGGCTGCGGTCGGAACTGGCCGGCAAGGTGCATTTTCCGATCCTGGTCATCAATGACAGCCCGTTGAAACGCATCGTCGAAAACCAGCACGCCGTCGGTCAGGGCAATGTCGAAAGCATCATGCGCATGACCAATCTGATGATCAATGGACGTCGGTTTGTCGTCGTCGGCTATGGCTGGTGCGGGCGTGGTATGGCGCAATATATCCGGTCTTTTGGCGGCCAGGTCGCGGTGGTCGAAACCGATCCGATCAAACAGCTCGAGGCGGTGATGGACGGTTTTCGCGTCGGATCGCTCGACGCGCTGGCGCCCTGGGGGCAGTTTTTCTGTACCGCAACTTCACGGGAACGGGTCGTCGGCCGGGCGGCGTTCGCGAAGATGCAATCGGGCGCGGTGCTTGCCAATAGCGGCCACTTTCCGACCGAGATCGACACGGAAGCCCTGCGCGCGGATGCCATCGCGGTCCGGCCGATGGGACCGTCGATCGAAGAATTCGAAATGGCGGACGGGCGCAAGCTGATCCTGCTTGCCGGCGGGCAGATGATCGAACTGGCCGGCGTCGAGCCGAAGGGCAATTCAATCGAAGCCATGGATCTCGGCTTCATGCTGCAGTCGCTTTGCCTGCAAAGGGTCAATGAGCAACCCGGCAACCTGGCTCACGGGCCGCAACCCGTTCCCGACGATATCAATCGCACCATCGCGGCGGCGATGGTGAAAGGTTTCGCGCCGGACATCTGATCAGGTGTCAGCGACCTGCATAAGCGCGTCGACGCCGAGCGATCTTTCGCTACGCTCGATGGCATGAACCGTATCGCACAGTTTTCGAAGACGCGGTACGGCAACGCCATGCCGTTCGGCAAGCGCCACCACCGGCACCACCAGCCCGTCGATTTCCGTCGGCCGCTTGTGGATGGCGAGATCGCGCCAGACGCCGGTCCGGCCATTGTCAATGGCGCCCCAATAGCGGCGCTGCGCGTCCCATGAGGCGTCCTGTGCGCCCTGATCGACCTCGCCCGGCCGGAAGGCCTTCGGGTCGAAACCGTCACTGGTCTCCACTTTCACGCCAAGGGCCTCAGCGACACTGACCACCTCACCGCACAATGCGCCCAGAACGGCCCGTCTTTCAGCGCTTTCATAAACGTCGACGACATCCATATCCGCGATGGCGGTGCCGAAATAGGCCGCGCCAAGGGCCATCTTGGCCCAGAGATATCCGAAGATATTCTCCGTGACTTCGACCGGCTGCTGCACGCTGAGCAATTCAGTAAGTGCTTCGACACGCTGCGAACGTGCCCCATCGAGCTCGCCGAGCTTGAAGCTGCCCCGGCCGCCATATTTGACGTGGCCGGGCTCGACGAAAAAGCCGCCGAAGGTGAGATAGGCGCCGATCACGCGTTTCTCTCCGAGGGCTTCGGCGAGCGCGTACTCCTCGAGCCCGTTCTGCAGCGACACCACATAGCCATCGTCAGCTAGCAGCCTTTTCAGCGTCGGCAGCGTGTCGGTCGTATGGCGTGCCTTGACGGCCAGCAATATGCGGGAATATTGCCCCTCGGCCTCCTCCGGCAGCATGATGTTCGGCCGCACCGTGGCGTCCAACATGCCCGAAAGACGAAGGCCGCCCGCGCGCACCGCTTCGACATGCGCGGAATTGACCTCGACGAAGTCGACCTGATGCCCGGCGCGGATCAGATGCACCCCGGTAATTGCGCCGATCGCACCGGCGCCGACAATCAGGATCGGTTCCATCAGCGCAACTGCCGGGTAAAGGGCATATGGGTGCGCCCGCAATGGGTGCCGCCGGTGACCTCGAGGATCGCGCCGGTCGTCCATTCCGACCGGTCGGAGGCCAGAAATACAGCCGCCTCGCCGATATCAGCGGCCGCGCCGG
Source organism: Rhizobiaceae bacterium (assembly GCA_028279875.1). Taxonomy (GTDB): domain Bacteria; phylum Pseudomonadota; class Alphaproteobacteria; order Rhizobiales; family Rhizobiaceae; genus Hoeflea_A. Next base: position 9,184 of record JANQMU010000079.1, on the reverse strand, counting down.
TGCGGCCCATGGGTGTCGCTTCCAGGGTCATATTGACATAAGGATGGGCGTCCTCGCCGGTTTCGGTCATCACCTCGTCAAGCACCAGGCCAGGGGCGATGGCGTTGACGCGAATACCGTGCTGGCCGAGTTCGGCGGCGAAGATATGGGTGAGGATTTCGACCGCCGCCTTGGAGCCGCTGTAATGGGCCCCGCCCGGCCGTCCGCTGCGCGCCGCGCCGGAGGAGATATTGACGATTGACCCCTTCACACCGGCATCGATCCAGCGCCGGGCAATGGCCTGGCAGGTGAGCATGGTGCCGCGGGTGTTGACGGTGAACACACTGTCCCACTCCTCGACCGTGACATCGAGCATCGGGCAGTTGGGGAAGATGCCATGGGCATTGACCAGAATGTCCGGCAGGTCGAGTGCGGCTTCAGCCTCGCTGATGAAACGGGCCGCATCGTCCGGGTTCGACTGGTCGCCGCTGATGGCGTGAACCTTGCCGGGATGGCTGGCGGACAATTCTTCCGCAAGGGTCGCGACGCGCGCGCCGTCGAGATCGGCCAGCGCAACGGCGGCACCCTCCCGCAGGAAGATTTCAGCGGTTGCGCTACCAAGCCGTCCGGCGCCACCGGTCACAAGGGCCGTGCGGCCTTTCAGCAATTCACTCATTGCGCGGTTTCCCTGTCAATTGTGTCGATGGCGTGGTCGAGTGCCCGGATCGCCTCGTTCAGACCGAACGCCAGACGATTGCGGGCGCGCATAGCGCCGACTCGAAGGAATTTTTCATCGTCGCTGCCCGACGCAACCGCCACCATCCGGCGGATCGGCCGCAGCGACGGATAGATCGGCGCCGAGATCGCGGGGTCCTGCTCGAAGCGGTCGCATTCGGTGTAGTCGAGCGGCACCAGCGCCCTTGAGACGGCAATCAGGGTGTCATTCAACAGGGTCGACGCGCCCTCCCCTGACTGCGCGATGGCCCTGTTGATCCGCTCGCCGCGGTCGGTGAAGGTGGCGGCACGGTCGATCAGGGCGGAGAGATCGAAGCGGTCGCCCACCTCATCGGCAAGGCTAACCAGTTCCTCGCCCAGATAGCGGCCGTGTTCGGCCCAGTCGAGCGGCAACACCCGGTCCGTCATCAGGCGCCAGACCGTGTGGAGATAGATTTTCGTATCGCGCACCAGGATGTCTTCATCGATCTTGTCGAGCAGGTCTTCGGGCGTATGCCACCACCAGCCGGTGCCGTGGCCAAGCCGGGCGCCGCCGCCGAAAACAGCCGCCGAGGCATTGGCCTCGCCGGTGGCCGGCTGTTCGCTCATATTGCCGTAGATCGACGAAACGCCGATGCCCCAGAAGGACTGATCACCGGCCCGCGCCATGCGGCGATTGGTGAAGGTCTGGTCCGCCTGTTCGCGGATGGACTCCTCGGCCAAGCCCCGCAACTCGGCGGCGGCGGTGGTGTCGGCGACGATGGTGTTGCCCAGGCCGCCGGTGGAATCGACATTGACGTGGATCAGCGCGCGCCTTTCCAGTTCCTCCCAGTTCTCATCGGCATACCAGGTGGAGCCGGAATAGCGGCCCTGTGAATGGCCGGACCAGAACACGATGCGCAGGCCGCGCCGCCATCGGTCGCGGTTTTCGGCGCAGACGCGGCCGACCTCCATCATGGTGGCGTTAGCGCCACCATTGTCCATGACGCCGTAATACCAGGTGTCGTGATGACCGGTGAAAAAGACAAAGGGCTCGTCATCGCCACCGGCGACGCTCATCAGGTCGCACACCAGAATGGGCGTCTTGCGCCAGCGCGTGTCGACCTCGGCGTGGATCGTCAGCTCCAGATCCGGCTTGTCGCGCAGCCGGTCGCGGATGGCGGTGCCCTCATCGAGCGGCACCGTGACGACAACCGTGGAGGGAAGGTTGCCGACGGTGTCGCCCGTGGGGCTGCCCCAGACCGGGGAGATGCACATTTCATGAGTGTGTTCGTGCGGGCTGATATGGACCTGGCCCGCGGCACCGGCGAGGCTTGCCCGGCGCGACAGCACGGGATTGGCGATGCCGTCGACCAGCACGAATTGGCCGCGCACGTCGCGGCCGGCAAAGGCCTCCTCGGACCCGTCGCCGAGATCGACGATCCCGGCCGTCTTTCCATTGTCCGGCGCCGGACGGGAAAAGGAATGGGTGATGCAGCGCAGCGTTTCTCCGTCCATCTCCACCGCCGCCTTGCCCGGCAGGCTGATATAGGCGTCGTGGAGGATGAGGTCCGTGGCATATCCGTATTCCTTCATTCGCGCCTCGACATAGGCAAGGCTCTCGAGTTCCTCGGGCACGCCCGATTCCTTGCGCCAGCGGGCGAATTCCTCCATGTGGGCCATCATGCGCGGACCGTCGACGGCGTTGATGATTTCGGGCGGAACAGCGGGGCTCATGTGTCGGTCTCCCTATCCTGTTGCAGCAGGGTTGCCTCCAGGTCCTTGTTGCGCATCAAGATGCTGAGCGCGGCGACGATCACCAGGGCAATGGCGATCAGCACGCTCGACAACGCGGCGATGGTCGGGTCCTGCCATTTCTGCAGATAGAGGAACATCTCGATCGGCAGCGTGTTGTCGCCGGCGCGCACCAAAAACAGTGTGGTCTCCACCTGGTCGAAGGAGATGACGAAGGCAAACAGCGCCGAGATGATCATGCTGATGGAGATCTGCGGCATGGTGACCTTGACGAAGGTGCGCACCGGCCCGGCGCCCAGATCCATCGCCGCCTCCTGCAGCGACCAGTCATAATTGGCGAGCGCCGCCGTCAGTATCGCAGTGACAAACGGCAGGATCACCACCACATGTGTCACCACCAGGCTGAAATAGGTGCCGTAGGCCCCGGTGCGGATGAAGAACATGAAGACGGCGACGCCGAGCACGATATTGGGCAGCACGATCGGCGACAACAGCGATGCCTTGACGAGATTGGCCCAGGGCCGCCGGTAGCGGACGATGGAATAGGCCGCCATGGTGCCGACCGTCATGGCGACGGCAGTGGCCGTCAGCGCCAGCACGACGCTGCGCACCGCCGCGAGATAAAAGTCCTCCTGCTGGAACAGGTTGACATACCAGCGCAGCGAGAAGCCCTCCGGCGGGAAGATGTTGTAGGCCACCGGCGAAAAGGAATTCAGCACCACGACCGCCAGCGGCGCAATGACATAGAACGCGCCGGCCACGGCAAAGGCGCCAAGCAGGAAATAGCGATAATGCGGCAGCGGTTTTGCGCGCGGTTGCATCTCAGACCTCACTGTAGCGCAGCAGCCGGTTGGACAGGAGCACCGTCAGCATCGCCAATATCAGCAGCACGATCCCGCCGACGGCCGACAGCGGCCAGTTGATGTCGGAGGTCGCCGTGAACACCTGGAGCGGCAGGACGATCACCCGGCCGCCGCCGAGCAGCGAGGGCGTGACGAAAGCCCCGAGCGCCAGGGTGAAACAGATCTGCGCGCCGGCCACCAGCCCGGGCAGGGTCAGCGGAAAGGTGACGCGGCGGAAGGTGGTCCACCAGCCGGCGCCCAGATCCATCGCCGCCTCGCGCAGGGTCGGATCAAGCCGGCTCATGGTCGAGTAGATCGGGAACACCACAAAGGGCAGGAAGACATGGGTGAGGCTGATGACGACGCCGGTCAGGTTGAAGACCAGCCGGATCGGCTCTGGAAAGCCGAGCAGGGTCTGCAGGAACCAGTTGACCGGGCCCTGGTCGGCGAGCAGCACGGTCCAGCCATAGCTGCGCACCACGACGCTGACGAGGATCGGCGAAAAGATAATCAGGCCCAGCCAGCGCTTGGCGCCGGGGGACGTCACCCGCCACAGCGCATAGGCCAGCGGATAGCCAACCAGCACCGAACAGAGCGTGGTGATCGAGGCCACCCTCAGCGTGTCGAAGATGATGGTGTGAAAATAGGGATCGGTGATGAATTCCATATAGGTGGCGAGCGAGAATTCATCGATCAGCTTGCCGCGCTCATAGGTGTAGACGCTGTAGCGGAAGAAGACGAGCATCGGCAGGACGAAGGCATAGGCCATGATGAGGAAGGCCGGCAGCAGAAGGAACCACGGTGTGAAGCCGCGGCGAAACGGTACGCGCGCCGGCTGAACCTGTTCCGTTTCCCGTCCCGTGTCCGCCGCCAGCTCAGACATCGTCATCGCCAAAGGTCGTGGTGGCATCCCCGTCCCAGCCGATTGCGATCGTCGCGCCGACATTTTGCGGCGCCGTGGTGCCGTCATGCGGGGCTTCGGCGGTAAGGATCGCGTCGCTTGCCTCCAATGTCATCACATAGGTGATGGCGGATCCTGAAAAGATCGCATCGGTGATGGTCGCGCTGGCGGTGACGTCGCAGGCGGCGGCTTCATCGCCGAGGCGGATGCGCTCATGGCGCAGGGACAGGACGCCGGACTTGCCGGTCAGCTTCCTGTTGGCGGCCGAGGTGAACGTCACCTTGCCGAGCGCGACTTTCGCGGTTGTGTCGTCGCTGTCCAGAATGTCGACGGGGATGAGGTTGGCGTTGCCGATAAAGGACGAGACGAAGCGCGTCGCCGGGCGGTCATAGATGGCCTGCGGCGTGTCGAGCTGATCGATCCGCCCCCGGTTCATCACGGCGATCTGGTCGGACATGGTCAGGGCCTCGCCCTGGTCGTGGGTAACATAGATGAAGGTGGTGCCGACCTCGCGCTGGATGCGCTTCAGCTCGAGCTGCATCTGCATGCGCAGCTTCAGGTCGAGGGCGCCGAGCGGCTCGTCGAGCAGCAGCACCTTCGGCTGCTTGACCAGGGCTCTCGCAAGCGCGACGCGCTGCATCTGCCCGCCGGAAAGCTGGGCCGGCTTGCGTGCCGCCAGCGCCGTCAGTCCGACAAGCTCCAGCGCTTCGCCCACCCGGCGGGCAATCTCATCGCGCGGGCGGCGGTCGACCTCCAGGCCGAAGGCGACATTCTGCGTCACCGTCATATGCGGAAACAGCGCCCAGCGCTGAAAAACCATATTGGTGGGCCGCGCATAGGCCGGCACGTTGTGCATGTTCTGGCCGGCGATCACCACGTCGCCGGCATCCGGCCATTCGAAGCCGCTGGCCATGCGCAGGGTCGTGGTCTTGCCGCAGCCCGAGGGCCCGAGCAGGGAGAAGAAACTGCCGCGCGGCACGGAAAACGAGATGTCGTCGACGGCAAGGAAGCTGCCGAACACTTTGCTTACGCTGCGAAACTCAACGTCAGACGTCATCGCGGCTTCCTGGTCTTCGTCGGGTCTGTAGCGCCTGGATTGGCGGGGCCGGCGCCTCAGCGCCCGCCCCGCTCCGTAATCAGCGCAGCTTGAACTTGACCTCGCGGTCCCAGCGCTTGCGCCAGTCGGGAGTCATTTCCGCGATGAACGAATAGTCGGGCACGATCGCGTTCTTGGCCAGATCGATATTGAGCGTCGGATCGTTGGCCTGCTCCTCGGACATGGTGGCGCCTTCGACGACAGGGATCGAGAAGGTCAGCTCGCCATAACGGCCGGCATTGTCGGCCGACAGGAGCGTGTTGACAAGGTCCGAACAGACCTTGCGCTCGTCGTCGGTCACGCCCTTGGCGATGGTCAGGAAGATCGGGAAGGCAATAGCGCCCTCTTTCGGCATGACGAAACTCAGCGGCGCACCCTCGTCGATCCAGACGCGCGCCAGGGAGGAGAACCACGGGGCTGCCCAGGCATCGCCGGTCACCAGCAGGTTCTTGAGGGCGTCGTTGGAGTCGACGAGGGCCTTGAGATTCTCGGCATTGTCGGACCAGACCTTGAAGCCGGGATCCATATTGCGCTCGTCGCCGCCGTTCAGCCGCGAAGCGATCACCATCATGCGGGTGTCGTAATCGAACATGGTGATCTTGTCGCGATAGGCTTCGTTCCACAGATCTGTCCAGGATGTCGGCGCATTGGGCGCTGCGTTGCTGTAGAGAATGCCGATGCCGGCCATCTGGTAGCCGACGCCGCGGTCATCGGGACGGCGGAACTTGTCGAAGACTTTTTCCATGTTCGGCACGAGGGCGGGATCGATGCTCTCCCACATGTCGTCGACATCGCCCTTGCTCATGGAGTCGACATTGAAGAAGCCGCAATGAACCAGCGGATCATCCGGGGTGGTGCGCCGCGAGGCGACCATCTTGGGATAGGTGATGGTGTTGTTGGATTCCAGGATGTTGATGGTGACATGCGGGTTGGCCTCTTCATAGGCCTCGATGACTTCCTTGGGGACGACGCCCTGGTTGGAGCCGGCCCAGATGAAGAAGGTGATCTCCACAGGGTCCTGCGCCACTGCGGCCGGCGTGCCGAAGGCTGCGGCGCATACAAGCGCGGCGCCTATCGCAGCTTTGCGAATTATCTTCCGTTGCATCATAAACTCCCTTTGCGCCCCGGTCCGGGCGTCGATTTTGGTTCAGGGGTATTGGCTGCGGTTATCCGTCGCCAGAATTCGTTATATGCGTAAAAAATGATAAATGAAATACGCATTACGTAAAATTATGCGATTTCAGTACGCAAACAGGAATATTTTGTTGCCTATGTCGTCGGCAACCGATAATCAGGAGTCATGAATATGCCGACCCGGAAAATTGCCCTCGACAAGGTCGACCGCCAGATCATCACCGCCCTGGCGCGTGACGGACGCCGTTCATATCGCGAGATCGGCCGCGCCCTGGACATTTCCGAGGGAACCGTGCGCAAACGCGTGGCGCGGCTGCAGGAGGACGGCCTGGTGCGGGTGACGCTGGTGGGCAATCCGCTGTCCATGGGGGTCGGGGTCGGCGCGATGATCCTGCTGCGGGTCAAGCCCGGCCATGTGCGCAGCACTGCCGATGCGCTGGTGAAATATCCCAATGTGCGGTTCGTCAGCCTCTCCTTCGGCAAGGGCGATGTGATCCTGCAGACACTCAACAAGGATGTCGCAGATCTGCATCATTTCGTCAGCGAGACGATCCCCGAGGCGGCACCCCACGTCACCAGCACCGAAACGTTTCAACTTGCCGAGATCCTGAAGAGTGCATGGACCTGGGGTGACTGGTTCGAATATCTCGAAGACGGTTCCGAAGAGGACGGTGAGGCGACCCCCGAACTTGAAGACACGGTCGACACCGGCACTGCCGACACATGAAAGACGACGACACCTGATGGCATCGGCAAACGATATTCCCTTCACCACGCGGCCTGAAATCGAAGGCACATTCGGTGTGGTGTCGACGACCCACTGGATCGCCACATCCGTCGCCATGGGGGTTCTCGAGCGTGGCGGCAACGCCTTCGACGCAGCGGTCGCCGCGGCGCTGACCCTGCAGGTCGCCGAGCCGCATCTCAACGGACCGGCCGGTGAGGCGCCTGTTATGGCGATGCCCGCCGGCTGCGCGCGGCCGGATGTGATCTGCGGTCAGGGCGTGGCGCCCGGCGCGGCGACCATCGAGCGCTACCATGCACTGGGGCTGGATCTTGTTCCGGGCACCGGATTGCTGGCGGCCTGCGTTCCCGGCGCGTTCGACGCCTGGATGCTGCTGCTGCGCGACTATGGCACAATCGGCCTGCGCGAGGCGCTGGAGCCGGCGATCTATTACGCAACCGAGGGCGTCCCCGTTCTGCCGCGGATAACGGCGACCCTGCAAGGCATGAGCGACCTCTTCAACAGCCACTGGAAGGAGTCCGCCGCGACCTATCTGGTCGACGGCAAGGCGCAACAGCCCGGCGATCTGCTGCGCAACCCGGTGCTTGCCCGGACCTATGCCCGCATCGTCGACCAAAGCGAGCAGGCGGGCAGCGGTCGCAACGCGCAGATCGAGGCGGCGCGCGACTGCTGGTATCGCGGCTTCGTGGCGGAGGAGGTTGATCGCTTTTGCCGCCGCACCGACATCCTCGACGGCGAGGGCAACCCGCATCAGGGTCTCCTGACCGGCGACGACATGGCCCGATGGCAGGCCCGGGTGGAGGAGCCGATTTGCGGCCGGTTCCGTGATTATGACATCTACAAATTCGGCCCATGGAGTCAGGGCCCGGTCATGCTGCAGCAGCTTGCCCTGCTGGCCGCCTATCCGCTTGAGGACCTTGACCCGGTCGGACCTGAATTCGTGCATCTGGTCACTGAATGCGCCAAGCTGGCCTTTGCCGACCGCGAGGCCTTTTACGGGGATCCCGAATTCGTCGACGTGCCGATGGAACGGCTGATGTCGGAACCCTATAACAGCGACCGCCGCGGCCTTGTCGGCGACCGCGCCTCGAACGAATTGCGCCCCGGCGCGCTGAAGGACGATGCAGCCTGGAAGCGCCATGCGGCGGCGCTCGCCGCACGCAAGACCATGGCCGCAATCGGCGCCGGCGAGCCGACAGTCGGCGACATCGTCGCCGAGCGTGGCGATACGGTCCACCTCGACATTATCGACCGGCACGGCAATATGGTGTCGGCGACTCCGAGCGGCGGCTGGCTGCAGAGCTCACCGGTCATTCCGGCCCTCGGCTTTCCGCTCGGAACCCGGGCGCAGATGTTCTGGCTGGAACCCGGACTGCCGAGTTCGCTGGCGCCGGGAAAACGGCCGCGCACCACATTGTCGACATCCGTCGCCTTCCGTGACGGCAAGCCTTATATGGCCTGGGGCACGCCGGGCGGCGATCAGCAGGACCAGTGGAGCACGCAGTTTTTCCTGCGGCATGTCGTCGGCGGCATGAACCTGCAGCAGGCGCTGGAAGCGCCGAACTGGCACAGCGAGCACTTTCCGGCCTCCTTCTGGCCGCGGGCCGGGCGGCCGGGTGTCATCGTTGTCGAGGAGCGCATGCCGGAAGCGACGATCGCCGGGTTGAAGGCACGCGGCCATGCGGTCGAGGTCGGCCCGCCCTGGTCCGAGGGGCGTCTCGGCGCGGTCTCCCAGGTTGACGGTCGTTTTCGAGCCGCCGCGGATCCGCGCTCGATGCAGGGTTATGCGGTGGGGCGATGATGATGATGCAAGCTGTCCAATACACGACCCTCGGCCCGGCCCGCGAAGTGCTCCACCTGGTGGAGGTGCCGAAACCGGAACCGGGGCGCGGCGAAGTGCTGGTTCGCATTGCCGCCTCCGGCGTCAACCCGGCGGATGTGAAGAAGCGGGCTGGCGTCGGCAACATGGCCAGTCCAACGGACCCCGTCATTCCCCATGCCGACGGAGCCGGCGTAATCGTCGCCGTCGGCGAAGGCAT
>JANQMU010000067.1 GCA_028279875.1 Rhizobiaceae bacterium | reverse complement strand
ACGCTGCCGATGGGCCGATTTTCCCCACCCTTGAGACGAGGAAACCGTTGGCAAACAACGGTGCATGGGCCGGCTGATTTTGCCCACTGGCGTCGTTGGCTTGCACTTGTGGTGGGTGACACCACGGCATGCAACCCGCCTAACCAGTGAACAAAATCAACCGGTCAAATGCATCAGGGTCATAACAGAATGCTCTATGAACCGGTATAGAGATCGGCCGGCAGGTAACCGTTGGTGATTGCGTAGAGCAGGAGAGTCACGGTGACCACCGAAAGGCCGGTCGTAACCAGGATCGCGGCGGAGGCCCGCTCGACCCAGCACCCGTAGTGCTGCGCCATGACGAAGACGTTTGTGGCCGTCGGCAACGCCGCCAGCAAAATGGCGGTGTAGACCCAAACTGGATCGAAGTCGCCAACAATGCTGAGAACGGCATACATCAACAGCGGATGGGCGATCAGTTTTGCCGGCACGATATATCCGAGTTCCGCGGGCATTCGTCGCAGCGGACGAAGCGCCAGCGTCACACCCATGGCAAACAGGGCGCACGGAGCCGCGGCCTGCGACAGATAGTCTATCAGGCGCGCAGGCGCGGCAGGGATCGCGACGTTCGCCCAAGCGAAAGCAACTCCGGAGATCGTCGCCAGGATGAAAGGATGGAACATGATGCTGCGCAGGATCTGGACCGCCAGCGCACCGACGCGCCGTTTGTCACCACTGCCGATGGCCATCAGGCAGGGTGCGGCTGAAAAGTGCAACGCATTTTCGAAGCAGAAAATCAGCGCGACCGGAACGGCCGCCTCCTCTCCGAAAGCGAGGATCGCAAGACTGGGACCCATATAGCCGATATTGCCATAGGAGCCGGCGAGCGCCTGAATCGTGCCGTTGGCCACGGTGTTGCGCAGAACAAGCAAGGAGATTGCGAAAACCACGGTGAAAATACCGTAGGTCGACAACAGATTGGCGATGATGAAATCCCAGCGGGTCAGTTCCTCGATCGGCGTGCGCGACAGAAGCTTGAAAAACAACGCCGGCAGCGCCAGATAGACGACGAAGATGTTCAGCCAGCCGAGCGCTTCGACAGGTTGCCGGGCAATACGCGCCGTGACATATCCGAGAAAGATCAGCCCGAAAAGCGGCAGGATGAGCCCGGATATCTCAACCATTTACCGCCCCTACTGATGCGTGCTGAACGAAATGCCTTTGATCATTGCGCATGTGCCTTTTTTCCCGGATTGGCACCTTTGACATTGATTTTTAGCCTGCCTTCCATCAGTTTCGGGCTCAAGGAGACAGAAACGATGCCGATAAGCCGTTGTGCGAAATATCAGATCGGGCAGATGGTCAAACACCGTGTCTACCCCTTTCGGGGCGTGATCTTCGATGTCGATCCCGAATTCAGCAATACGGAAGAATGGTACGAATCGATTCCTAAGGAGGTGCGGCCGCACAAGGAGCAGCCGTTTTACCATCTGTTCGCCGAAAATGACGAGACCGACTACATCGCCTATGTCTCGGAACAGAACCTTGTTCCCGATGACAGCGGCCAGCCGGTCCAGCATCCGCAGGTGCTCGAGGTTTTCGAAGGGCCGGACGATGGCCTGTACCGTTTGCGAGGCCCCGTCGGTCACTGAGCGGCCGGCGACCGGAATCATCTATCCGAAAGAAAGCGGCGCGGCAGGTTCGCGCCTTGTGTTCAGTTGCTTTCCTTGGCCTTCTTCTGAGCCTCCTCAAGGCGTTCCCGGGCGGCCTGGGCCTTGCGCTGCATCTCCTCCTGCAACAGGCGCTGACGCTGCTGCAGTTCCGATTGTGCAACAGGCTCGCCATCGAAGGCGTCGGTAAAGCCGGTGAGAGAGACTTTGATCGGGTTTGCCGCCCGCTGGTAGTTGACCGAGGTGAAAACAGCTTCACCACCGCGTTTGAACGAGTCGACGATCGCATCCGTCAACTCAACCTGCGCAACGCATTTGTCCGGCATGCAAATCTCATAGGGAAGCTTCTGCGCCTGCCCGCCATCGATCTGAAGCCTGACGCCGGGCGGTATCAGCCGGGCCGGCGGAACGGTTACCTGGAGAAATCTGTTGTTCACCTTGCCTTCGACCATGATCAGAGCAATGGCGGTGATCAACTGCCCGGTCGACGCCGACAGGATGTTCTGAACAACGCAGACATCGTTGTCTTCCTGCTTCGTGCACACCTTGAGCCAACCCTGCCCCGGTCCCGGCGATTGCGCCTGGGTGGCGCCGGAAAGTGAGACTGCAGCCGCTCCGGCAAAGACCGCTGCCAAAACGGTCCTGGCGAGATGTGAGGTTCTGAGAGTCATGAATCTATTATCTCCTGGATGATTGTAGGTCTGATTCGAACCACTTCGGACAATCGGCTCAGTCTGCGGCCAGGCCGGTCTTCCTGCGCACATGCTGTCGTTTTTCAGGTCCCGACACGCGAGGCAGACCCTCCTTGTCCACCAATTGAGGCCATTGCAAGGCTTGAAACGTTGTCTAAGCACAAACGGACCGCGTGTCACGCTGTTTGCGTAATATGGGTAAATATTGAGACGTATTTTGAACAAACCCCGACGTCCGGCCCGGTGTTGCACGATGTCGGCTTCGCATTCAAAGTGCTAGGCTGTGGTGACGAAGAATCATCCGAGGAATATCCGATGCGTCCGATTTCAACTCTTGTCTCCTGTTTTCTCCTGCTGGTCGCTGCAGCGACGACGACGGCAGGCGCGGCGCAACCGACCCATGGCATCGCCTCCCACGGTGAGCCGGCGCTCCCGCCGGACTACACGCATTTTCCCTATGCCAATCCGAACGCGCCCAAGGGCGGCAAGATCACCTATGGCGTGGTCGGGACCTATGACAATCTCAATCCATTCATCCTGAAAAGCATGCGGACGACGGCCCGCGGCATGTGGGACCCCGAATACGGGCACCTCACCTATGAGCCGCTGATGCGCCGCTCCCGCGACGAGCCGTTCACGCTCTATGGTCTGCTGGCTGAAACCATCGAGATCGATGACGACCGGACCTATATCCAGTTCAACCTCAATCCGAAGGCCCGCTGGTCGGATGGCGAACCGGTGACGGCCGACGACATCATTTTCACCTTCGAGATCCTGGAAGCCAAGGGGCGGCCGCCCTACTCCAATCGGATGGACAAAATCGCCAAAATGGAAAAACGCGGCGAGCGCAGTGTCCGCTTCACGCTCAAGGAGGATGCCGGCCGCGAATTCCCGCTGATCCTGGGGCTGATGCCGGTATTGCCGAAGCATGCGACGGATGCGGAGAATTTCGACAGGACGACATTCGATCCGCCGGTGACCTCGGGCCCCTACCGGATCAAGTCATTCAAACCGGGCGAGCGCATCACCTATGAAAGACGACCCGATTACTGGGCCAGCGGCCTCCCGGTGGCGGCCGGGTTTCATAATTACGATGAGGTTATCGTCGAATATTTCCTGTCCGACAGCGCCCAGTTCGAGGCCTTCAAAAAAGGCGTGTTCGATCTCTTTCCCGACGGCAGTCCGATCACCTGGGAACGGTCCTACAACTTCCCTGCGGTTGAACGCGGCGACGTGATCAAGGCGATTTTCGAGCAGGAAATTCCGGCCGGCATGTTCGGCTTTGTGTTCAACACAAGGCGCCCGGTGTTCCAGGATGTCAGGCTGCGCCGAGGCCTGGCGATGCTGTTCGATTTCGAGTGGGTGAACAAGAATCTTTTCAACAATGCCTATCGGCGCACGGAGAGTTATTTTCAGCATTCCGACCTGTCGTCGATCGGACGGCCCGCTAATGCGCTGGAAATAGAGCTTCTTGCGCCTTTTCCGGACGCTGTTGAACCGTCGGTTTTCGACGGCACCTATCATGTCCCCGAATCCGACGGCACGGGACGTGATCGCGATATTCAAAGACAGGCGCTGAAACTGCTCAACGAGGCCGGCTACACGATCCGCGACGGCAAGCTTGTCGATGGCGACGGCACACAATTGGCATTCGAGGTGATGACCCAGAACGAGGGGCAGGAAAAGGTGGCGCTCGCCTATCAGCGCAATCTTGAGGCACTGGGGATCGAATTGAGGGTCCGGACGGTGGATGACGCGCAGTATCAGCAGCGCAGCCAGAGCTATGATTACGATATGATCGTCAAAAAATATCCCGCGTCCCTTTCCCCCGGCGCCGAACAGCTGTGGCGCTGGGGAAGCCAGTCGCGCGATGTGCAGGGCACGTTCAACTATGCCGGGACGGCCGATCCGGCGATCGATGCGATGATACAGGCGATGCTGGATGCGCGCCTGCAAGAGGAGTTTGTCGCGGCGGTGCGCGCTTTCGACCGGGTTTTGATCTCCGGACATTATGTGGTGCCGCTCTATTACCTGCCCGGGCAGCGCGTCGCCTACCGCGCCCGTCTCCAGCACCCGGAAAAGACGTCCATCTATGGATATCAATTGCCGACCTGGTGGGACGGCGATGCGCGCTGATCTACCTTCGGCAGCACCCGGTGCATCGTGATGGTCCCGGTCAATATCGATGTCGTGTCGGACGTGATGTGTCCTTGGTGCTATATCGGCAAAAAGCGCCTGGAGACGGCGCTGGCCGCGCTGCCCGCCGATCTGCAGGTCCACGTTCACTGGCGCCCCTATCAACTGGATTCAACCTTGCCCAAGGAGGGCAAGGACCGGCGTTTGTATCTGTCGGAGAAGTTCGGCGGAGCCGAGAGGGCGCAGCAGGTCTACGACACGATTGCCGATGCCGGACGGGCGGAGAACATTCCCTTCGATTTCGACGGCATCACCGTTTCTCCCAACACGCTGGACGCCCATCGGCTGATCCGCTGGTCGGCCACGGACGCGCCGGGCGTGCAGGACCGGCTTGTCGATATCCTGTTTCGCGCCTTTTTCATCGAAGGCAAGAATATCGGCGATAATGCGGTGCTGCTGGATGCCGCTGAACAGGCCGGAATGGACCGGGCGGTTACCGAAACACTGCTGATGAGCGATGCCGATCGCACCGAGGTCGAGGGCGAGATCGAAACCGCGCGCCATATGGGCGTCACCGGCGTCCCATGCTTCATACTGGACAACAAATACGCCATCATGGGTGCCCAGACGGCAGATGTTCTGGCCGACGCCATCCGCCAGGTGGCCAGCCAATCGGACAGTAACGCGCAACAATAGCCTTGTTTTTCAATCATTCCGTGCAGCCAAACCGGCAATACGCGCAATCATACGGGTTTGTGCGTCTTTTTTGTAACATGAGGCAATGATTCGGGGCGCGAGCTTTTATCATGTTGCTGCCCTCATTGCAATTGCGGCAAATCATCGCCCATACTCATTGCTTATGAAAACCGCTCCTGATGGGATGTGGTGCGTGTTGCCGAGTAAAGCCAAGAACAATCGATGCAACACCCCAAAACGTGGCGCGCGTTTTCTTGCATAGTGTTCCGTGACGATGGGGGGTCATTCATGGATATTCGTGTTTCCAGGATTCTATTTAGGATTGCACTGGCAATACCGGTGCTGGGTGTCGCGGTCGACGGCGTTCGCGCCGAAAACGGCAACCCACCGGGCTATGATTGCGCAATGCACCACAATGGCTATCTGATGCACAGGAAACCCGGCTGCATGACCGGCGGCGTCAGCGGCACCGTGTCACGGATCGAGGCGCCGGCCCAACCAAAGATCGGCACGTATTCGCCCTCGCCCGGAATCGAGTTTGGCGTGGTCGTCGGCGCCGACTGGATCACCCGCTACGGTTTCGAAACCGAATTCGAGCGCACAATCGACGGTCCGGACTGGAGCCTGAACGGGTTTTCGTCCAGTTTCTACATCAATACCAAGTTCATCTGGGCGCGCGACGAATACGGCTTTTCCGGATCACGGACGAACAACAGCACATCACAGCTGTCCGGCGTCACGGTCAACTCCACCGGGTCTTTCTTCGGAATCGGTTCCATCGATGGTGGCATCGTTGGCAACGGCTCCGCCACGAATAGCTGGCATATCGGCTCAATCGGCGCGGGAATGAACATTATCCCGGATGAGGAGCGGCCCAATCATTCCTTTGCCCTTGAGGTTCGACCCTTCTGGGAACGGATCAAATATGATTCCGATGGTTATGCCGAAGTTCAGCAAAATGGCAGCCTGTGGAACAATACCTATCAGCGGTACAATTACGATTCGAGTGACAATTATTATGGCGCCTCCTTTGAGGCGCGCGCCTATATGACACCCCACTGGTGCGATTTCGTCGTGTTAG
This sequence comes from Rhizobiaceae bacterium, assembly GCA_028279875.1. Taxonomy (GTDB): domain Bacteria; phylum Pseudomonadota; class Alphaproteobacteria; order Rhizobiales; family Rhizobiaceae; genus Hoeflea_A. The sequence continues at coordinate 59,696 of JANQMU010000067.1, read as the reverse complement.
ATGTCGGCGGCCATCTTGACCTTGCCTATCATGAAGGCAAGGGCAATTTCTGGCAGTTGACCAATAGTGGCAGTTCACAGATCACCGAGAGCGAGAACTATGATCGAAGCGGGTTCACCGTGGGCGGCGGCATTTCCGGGGGTGCGACGATCAAGGTTCCGGAGCGGCTCGGTGTCGGCAGATGGACCCTACGCGCCGAACTCGATTATTCGGTGCTGCCGGACGTCACCAGTTTCAATTTCCGCGGCGCGCCCAACGATCCGGCGGGGACGTTCACCCAGAAGGATCTGGAGCGGGTGACGGCCACATTCGGAGCCCGCATACAGTTCTGACGGGGTCGGCCGTCACGCCGCTGCGGCAATATCGGCGAGCGTGTTCATGATCACGGCCGCGCCGGCCAGCCGCTTTTCGGCGGTCGGCAGGTCACGAATGAACAGGATACTCTGATCGGGGCGTATCTTGGCCAGCGTGCCCTGTTTTCCAAGATGTTCGACGAGGCCGGGCGGGTTCGGAAATTCGCTGTTGCGGAACTGGACCACAACGCCCTTCGGACCCGCGTCGAGCTTTTCGACATTTGCCGTGCGGCACAGGGACTTCACATAGACGATCTTGAGAAGGTGCTGGACGGCCTCCGGCAGCGGGCCGAACCGGTCGATGAGTTCGGCGCCGAAGGCATCGATCTCGTCCGGGGTCGTCAGTTCGCCGACACGGCGATAAAGCCCCAGCCGCAGATGCAGATCGGGCACATACTCATCCGGAATCATGACCGCCGTTCCGACTGCGATCTGCGGCGACCAGCCGGTGTCGATGACATCCTCCTCGCCCTTCAGTTCGGCCACTGCCTCCTCCAGCATGTGCTGATAGAGCTCGAAACCGACTTCCCGAATGTGACCCGACTGTTCCTCGCCGAGGAGATTGCCGGCGCCGCGGATGTCGAGATCATGGCTTGCCAGTTCGAACCCGGCCCCGAGCGTGTCGAGGGACTGCAGCACCTTGAGCCGGCGATCGGCGGTGGCGGTCAAGGTGCGATTGACGGGCAAGGTGAACAGGGCAAAGGCCCGGACCTTGGAGCGCCCGACCCGGCCGCGCAACTGATAGAGCTGCGCAAGTCCGAACATGTCGGCGCGGTGGACGATCAGGGTATTGGCGGTCGGCACATCCAGTCCCGATTCGACGATTGTCGTCGACAGGAGCACATCATACTGCCCGTCGTAAAAGGCGTTCATGATGTCGTCCAACGCGCCGGCGGCCATCTGACCATGGGCGACCGCCACTTTCAGTTCGGGAACATCGGATTCCAGAAACGCGTGGACCTCCGCCAGATCGGCAATGCGCGGACACACATAGAAACTCTGACCGCCGCGGTAGTGTTCGCGCAGCAGCGTCTCGCGGATTCCGAGCGCGTCAAAGGGAGAAATGAAGGTGCGCACCGCCATCCGGTCTATCGGCGGCGTGGTGATCAGCGACAGTTCGCGCACGCCGGTCATGGCAAGCTGCAGGGTCCGCGGAATCGGTGTCGCCGACAGGGTCAGAACATGGACATCGGATTTGAGTTCCTTCAGCCGCTCCTTGTGCTTGACACCGAAATGCTGCTCCTCGTCAATGACCAGAAATCCGAGATTGGCAAAGCGGATTGCCTTGCCAAGCAGGGCATGGGTTCCGATGACGATATCCGTTCCGCCTTCCGCCAATTCCTTCTTGGTCGCCGTCAGTTCCTTCTGGCCGACAAGCCTGGAGGCCTGCCGCACCCGGATGGGGAAACCGTCCAATCTGTCACGGAACGTCTTGTAATGCTGGCGTGCCAGCAGGGTCGTGGGGACAACGACGGCAACCTGAACGCCGTTCATGGCGGCGACGAAGGCGGCACGCAGGGCGACCTCGGTCTTGCCGAACCCGACATCGCCGCAGACCAGCCGATCCATCGGTCTGCCGCTGGCCAGATCTTCAAGGACGGAATCGATCGCCGCCATCTGATCTTCCGTCTCGTCGTAGGGAAACCGGGCGGAAAACTCATCATAGAGCCCGTCCGGAACATTGAGCGGCGGCGCCCGGCGGGTCTGGCGATCGGCGGCAACGCGGATCAGGGCCTCGGCCATGTCAAGCAGGCGCTTCTTGAGCTTGGCCTTGCGTGACTGCCAGGCAATACCGCCCAGCTTGTCCAGCACCGCGCCCGAGGCATCGGATCCGTAGCGCGACAGGAGCTCGATATTCTCCACCGGCAGGAACAGCTTGGCCTGCTCGGCATATTGCAGTTCCAGGCAGGCATGCGGCGCGCCAGCGGCCTCGATGGTGCTCAATCCCATGAAGCGGCCGATACCGTGTTCCGCATGGACGACGATGTCGCCCTCCTCGAGGCCGGAGACTTCGGAAATATAGTCGGCGCCGCGCTTGCGCCGGCGACCGCGGCGCACCAGCCGGTCACCCAGGATATCCTGTTCACCGATGACGACCAGCGAGTCGATCTGAAATCCGCTCTCCAGATGAAGGACGGCCGACGCCGCCTCACCCTCCTGCAGCCCGTCCATGCCGGCCAGCGTCTCGATTCGCCTGACCCGCTCCAGCCCGTGCTCGCCGAGCACCTGAAGCAACCGGTCCAGCGCGCCCTCACTCCACGCGGTGATCAGGATTTTGCTGCCGTCGGCGCGGGCGTCGGCAACGTGCTTGACGACCTGATCGAATATATTGACCCGGCCCTCTTCACGGTCGCCCTGACCCGGGCTCTTTGCCCATCTCTGTCCGGGGCCGGCATCGAGATTGACGACCTGGCGCGCGCCGCTCTCGTCTTCACGGAAGGCGGAAATCTCCACCGTGTTCAGGCCGTCGAGACGCGTTTCGACGTCATCGGGATTCAGATAAAGAAGGTCGACCGGGACCGGATTGTACGGGGTGCCGTGGGTCGATGCGGAGTCCTGCGCGGATTTGCGCCGTGCCTCGAAATGATCGTGAATCTGCGCGTGGCGTGCCTTGGCCGCCTCCCGGACATGGCGGTCAGCGAAAAATGAAAATCCGGCAAGGTAATCGAAGACCGTTTCCAGTTCCTCGTAGAATAGCGGCAGCCAGTGCTCCATTCCGGCGTAACGGCGCCCTTCGCTGATCGCCTGATAAAGCGCGTCGTCGCGGGTCGCGGCGCCGAACAGCGTCAGGTAGTTCTTTCGGAACCGGCTGATGGTGGCCTCGTCCAGCGAGACCTCGCTCATCGGGTTCAGTTCAAATGACTGCACCTGGCGGATGGTCCGCTGTGTCCGGGCATCGAAACTGCGGATCGTTTCCAGCGTGTCGCCGAAGAAATCGAGGCGCAGCGGCTCCGGGCACCCGGGCATGAAGGCGTCGAGTATGCCGCCGCGGATCGCAAATTCGCCGACTTCACGAACGGTCGGCACCCGGTCGAACCCGTTATCGGCCAGTCGTTTTGCCAGATCGTCCATCTTGATCCGGTTGCCTGGACGGGCATGGAAACTCATCCCGTCAAGAACCTGGCGCGGCGGCATTTTCTGCAGCATCGCATTGACCGACAGGAGCACGATGACCGGATGCGGCTGTTCGGCGCGGGCGATCAGTGAACTCAGCGCCGACAGGCGACGCGCCGCCGCGTCGGCGCTTGGCGACACACGGTCATAGGGAAGGCAGTCCCAGGCCGGCAGGGTCAGGACCGGGATATCGGGCGCGATGAAGCCCAGAATCTGCTGCAGGTCGGCAATATGCTGTCCGTCCGACACGACATAGGCCACTGCCGTTTCAGCCCGCGCGGCTTCGGCGAGAAGCAGCGTTTCGGCTCCGGGCGGCACATTGGCCAGCGTCATCGGCGCCCGGGAGCTGGCCAACGCCCAGTCCGGCAGGATGTTCAGCATGCCGGATCGCCCTGTTCGTAGGCGCGGATTTTCCTGAAAAGGCGGCTGTCATATTCGGCCGGTGCGGCCGTTTCCCCGGTCACCCAGCGCAAAAGGTCGCGATCATCGATATCCAGCAGCTTTTCGAAAAGCGTCAGTTCATCTGTGTCGAGCCTTTCGATATGTTCATCCGCAAACCGGCCGAGGATCAGATCCATCTCGCGGATTCCACGGTGCCAGGCCCGGAAAAGCGCCCGCCGCCGCCTGGGCTCCAGTTCTGCACTTGTGCGCGTCGTACCGGTCATGAATAGTATCGTTGCCCCGTGAGATGATGCGTTTCTATAACGAAGGTGATTGCGCTTGTCAGCCGAGGCGTTGATGACGAAATCGAAACACCCTTAAGGGAGGTTGAAGACCGCGCCTCACGCCCCGAAAATCAACGAATTCCGCCCCTTTCAAGCGTGTTTTGCAGCACAGGTTCCGATCGATGCGTCCAAATATACTCGACCCGCTGTTTGTCCCGCTGACCAGCTTTTCGGGAATCGGACCGAAAACGGTAACGCTGGTTGCCCGCGCGATGGGGCGCGACGACGCCGACGAGGTGCGCTCGGTCGATCTGCTGTTGCTGCCTCCATACAGGCTGATCGACCGGCGCCATCAGCCGGGTGTCGCTTTTGCAACGGAAAACACCATTGTCACGCTGAAACTGCATGTGGACAGACACCAGCCCGCACCGCCAGGGCGGTCCAACGCACCCTATCGCGTGCTGGCCCATGACGACACCGGACAGATCGCCCTGACCTTCTTCCATGCCCGTCAGCAGTGGCTGGAGAAGGCCCTGCCGATCGGCGAAACGGTGCTGGTCAGCGGCAAGGTCGAATGGTTCAACGGCCGCCCGTCCATGGTTCACCCGGACCGCATGGCGCTGGAAAGCGATGCGGAAGGCTTTCCGATGATCGAAGCGGTCTACCCGCTGACAGCCGGGCTCTCGGCCAAGCTGCTGCAGCGGGCTATCGACCAGGCGCTCGCCGGCATGCCAGTCCTGCCCGAATGGCTCGATGCGGCGTTCCTGGAGCGCAACGGCCTGCCCGGCTTCAATGCCGCGATCCGCACACTGCACACACCCGGCGACGCGCTCGACCTGCTGCCCAATGCGCCGGCGCGGCGGCGGCTGGCCTATGACGAACTGCTCGCCGGTCAGTTGTCGCTTGCCCTGGTTCGCCGCCGCGTACGGAAACTGCCAGGACGGCCGGTGGATGGAGATGGCGCGATACGGGACAGGATCCTCGCGGCCCTGCCGTTTCGTCTGACCGATGGCCAGCGGTCGGCCGTGACCGACATCCTGACCGACATGAAGAGCCGCGAGCGGATGCTGCGCCTGCTGCAGGGCGATGTGGGGTCCGGCAAGACCGTGGTGGCCCTGCTGGCCATGGCGGCCTGCGCAGAAGCCGGCGGCCAGGCCGTCCTGATGGCCCCGACCGAGATCCTGGCGCGGCAACACCACGCGACCATTGCACCGCTTGCTGAGGCGGCCAGCATTCAGGTGGAACTGCTGACGGGCCGCATGAAAGGAAAGGAGCGCAGCGCCGCAATTGACCGCATCGAAAAGGGTGACGCGCAATTGATTATCGGGACGCATGCGCTGTTCCAGGAATCGGTGACCTATCATGACCTCCTTCTGGCGGTCGTCGACGAGCAGCACCGTTTCGGGGTCCATCAGCGCCTGCGCCTGACGGCCAAGGGCACCGCGCCGCACATGCTGGTCATGACCGCGACCCCGATCCCGCGCACCCTGGTCCTGTCGGCCTTCGGTGACATGGATGTCTCGAGGCTCACGGAAAAGCCTGCCGGCCGGCAGCCGGTCACGACGGCGATGGTCGACATGGCCCGCCTCGGCGATGTCGTGACGCGCTTGAAACAGGCTGTTTCGGACGGCCGCAAGGCCTATTGGATCTGCCCGCTTGTCGAGGATTCCGACCTGTCGGACCTGATGTCAGCGGAGCAGCGTCAGGAGGCCCTGCAGCAGGAGTTCGGGGCGCTTGTCGGGCTCGTTCACGGACGCATGAAGGCCGCGGAAAAGGATGCGGCCATGGACGACTTCAAATCCGGACGCACGCGCATTCTGGTGGCAACGACAGTGGTCGAGGTCGGGGTCGACATTCCCGATGCGTCGATCATGGTGATCGAGCATGCGGAACGGTTCGGGCTCGCGCAGTTGCATCAGTTGCGCGGCCGGGTCGGCCGTGGCCACGATGCGTCAAGCTGTATCCTGCTCTACAAGGGCTCGCTCAGCGATGTTGGCAAGGCGCGTCTGTCGATCATGCGGGAGACCGAGGACGGTTTTCGCATCGCCGAGGAGGACCTTCGGCTACGCGGCGAAGGCGAATTGCTCGGAACCCGTCAATCCGGTTCGCCGGGCTTTCGCCTCGTCGATCTGTCGGCCCATGGCGACCTGTTGGAAACGGCGCGTGACGACGCGCGATACATTCTCGAGATAGACGAAGACCTTGCCACGGAGCGCGGCAAGGCGCTGCGTCTGCTGCTTTACATCTGGCGCCGCGATGAAGCGATCCGGCTGCTGCGCGCCGGGTGAGCAGTCGCAAAACCACCTTATCGTCGTTATGCCCGTCATTTTGGCGTCATCGCCTTGCCTGTTTGCCCGCTGCCCGATAGGTCTGTCCGGAAAAGGATTGGGAACGCCTCGTTTTGACATCAACCGCTCGTGTGGCTTTCGCGGGCCTGGCGCGGGACTGCGCACATGCCCTGCCCGGTATCCTGGACTCCGTTTCCCTGTTGGGCTCCGTACTGCAGGATTGGGGATATGTGTTCCTGGAGAACGACTCGGTCGATTCGACGGCGAAAATCCTTGCCGCCTTCGACAAGGACCATCAGCGGGGAATCGTTCGATCCCATAAAGGGCTCGACCGGGAATTTCCGGTGAGAACCGAGAGACTTGCCTGGTTGCGGAACAAATGTCTCGAAGAGACCTTCCGTTGCTCCAGGCTCGGCGATTTCGACTTTCTGATCATTCTTGATCTGGATGCGGTCAATGAACATCTCGATGCCAAGAGACTGCTGCACCTGTTCGACATGCGGGAGCCGGACTGGACCGGTATCTTCGCCAACCAGAGCGAGCGCTACTACGATATCTGGGCGCTTCGTCATCCCACATGGAGTCCCGACGACTGCTGGAAACGGGTGCGGGAGCGCCCGGACGGCATGAGCCGCGAGGACGCGATCAGGGAATTCCTGGTGAAGCGGCGCGTCAGGCTCGAACCGTCCGGTTTTTTGCCGGTGCAAAGCGCATTCGGGGGCCTTGGCGTCTATCGATTGCAGGCGCTGCGCGGCTGTTCCTACAGGGGGCTTGGTCCGGACGGTCATGAAATGTGCGAACATGTCGCGTTTCACGAGGATCTTACCCGGAACGGCCACAGGCTCTATATTGATCGTGAATTGATCAATGGGTCCGGCAATCAGCGTCACAGTTCCGGCATGGGGCTGATCACCAAGGCCAGGCGCAAGCACAAACAATGGATGGCCGGATTGCGGGCCCGCTGACCGGGCCGTCTACTGCCTGTTCGACAGTGCCTCCACGGGGCTTTTCTCTTCCGCTTCGGCGATGGCCGCGATATTGGCCGGATCCTCGTGTTCCGGCGCAACGAGCCCGGCGGAAATGACCATTTTTGCAGCTTCCTCGACGGTCATGTCGAGAATGATGACGTCGCTGCGGGGCACAAAGAGAAGGAAGCCGGATGTCGGGTTGGGCGTTGTCGGCAGGAATACGGACAGCGTGTCTTTACCGTCGGCGCGCAGTCTCGCATCCACCTCGCCCTTGGTTTCGGTTGCCAGAAAGACGATCGACCAGATGCCCTTTCGCGGATATTCGATCAGGCCCGCCTTGTTGAACGAATTCGACTGCTCGGCAAGGACCGTCTGGAAGATCTGCTTCAAACCCTTGTAGATGCCGCGAATGAGCGGCATCTGATCGAGGATCGACTCGCCATAGGCGATGATGGTGCGGCCGATCAGGTTGGCGGTCAGAAACCCGACCATTGTGATGACGATCAGGGCGGTGACGAGGCCGAAACCGGGAATGCTGAAAGGGAGGTAATTGTCCGGATTGTAAACAGCCGGCAGATAGGGCTTCACCCAGCCGTCGACCCATCCGATGAACGACCAGGTCAGATAGGCCGTTATCGCCAGCGGCGCGCAGATGATCAGGCCGGTCAAAAAATAGTTTCTGATCCGTGTCGTCGCCGACAACCGTGTTTGTTTATCAGCCATTCATCGGGCCGCGTTGGGAGGGCAAACACATGATGGAGAGATATATAGGAGCGGTGCGCGAACGCAACAAGCATTGTCGCGGCGGGCAGACGGCGATCACCGCCGGTGTTGATCGGTCATCGCAACCGGAGCGCGGGTCAGTCTTTGGGCTCGCCTTTTTGGCGGCGCCGCTTTTCCGCTTCGTTCCTGGCCCGAATGACCGGCGCCCGTCCCTCCTTGTTGACCTGCCGGGACCGGCCGAAGGCCAGCGCGTCCGCCGGAACATCCATCGTGACGACACTGCCGGACGCGATATAGGCGTTGTCGCCGATGGTGACCGGCGCAACGAAGGCGCTGTTGGAGCCGACAAAGGCGCCGGCGCCAATCTGGGTGACGTGTTTGTTGACGCCGTCATAATTGCAGGTGATCGTACCCGCCCCGAGATTGGCACCCGCCCCGACAACAGCATCGCCCACATAGGTCAGATGATTGATCTTGGCGGCCTCGCCGACCACCGCTTTCTTGACCTCGCAGAAATTTCCGACTTTCGCGCGGTCGCGCATATCTGCGCCGGGCCGCAGCCGTGCAAACGGCCCGACTGAACAATTCCCGCCCACAGTCGCACCCTCAAGATGGCTGAAAGCGTGGATCGTCGCGCCGCTGCGGATTGTAACGCCCGGACCGATCATCACATTGGGTTCCAGCACGACGTCCGGTTCGATGATCGTGTCATGGCTGACAAACACCGTTTCCGGCGCGATCATGCTGACCCCGGACAGCATCAGTTCGCGGCGCTTCTCGTGTTGCCAGAGGCTTTCGGCCTCCGCCAGCCCGACGCGCGTGTCGATGCCGATCGTTTCGCGCCACGGGGCTTCGATGGCGATGGCCCGGCCCCCCTTGCGTATGGCGATTTCGACAATGTCCGTCAGGTAGAATTCGCCCTTGGCGTTGTCGTTGCCCACGGCATCGAGCAATGCCAATGCCTTGCTGCCGGCGATCGCCATCAATCCGGCATTGCAGAAATCGATCTGCTGTTCCTCTGCGGTTGCATCCTTGTGTTCACGGATCGCGACCAGTGCGCCATCGCGCTCGATCAAACGGCCATATCCATGCGGATTGTCCGTGCGAAAACCGATCACCGCCACATCGGCGCCTCCGGCCAATCCAGCCCGGGCGCGGCTCAGCGTTTCCCGGCTGATCAGCGGCGTGTCGCCGAAGATCACCAGGATATCGTCGAAACCCTGTTCGATGACCTGACGCGCGGCAAGCACCGCATTTGCGGTGCCAAGGCGCTGCTCCTGGACCCAGGTCGACATTTCCCCGGCAAAGGGCGCCGCAGCCTGCTCGACCGCCTCGGCCTGACGCCCCAGCACCAGCGCCACCGAGCCCGCGCCGGCGCCGGTTACAGCCTTCATGACATGGGAGATCATTGGCAGGCCACCGATCGGATGCAGCACCTTCGAAAGGTCGGATTTCATCCGGGTGCCCTCCCCGGCCGCCAGCACCACCGCCAGACAACTGCGCGCCATTTCATTCTCCATGCTTTCCCGCGTGGTCATTACAAGCGTGGTCTAAAGAATTTGTTCTTTTTGCGATAGTCCCGGATGCGGGCAAGACCGGAAACCGGCCGCACCGGGGCGCGGTATCCCGCGAAGCGCGCTCTTAGCCGATGGTGGCGAATGCCGGGAATGTTTCCAGCAGCCAGAAGGCCATGGCCTGCATGCCGCCGGTCAGGAACAGCACGCCGGTCAGCACCAGAAGACCGCCCATGGTCTTTTCGACCATGCCGAGATGGCGGCGGAATTTCACAAGGAAACGCATGAACAGGCCGGAAAAGGATGCGGCGATCCAGAAAGGAACGGCCAGACCCAGCGAGTAGGCAGCCAGCAGAAAGGCCCCTGCCCCGACGGTGTCCTTTGTTCCGGCGACGCCCAGAATGGCGCCCAGAACCGGCCCGATGCAGGGCGTCCAGCCAAAGGCGAAGGCCAGGCCCATAACGTAGGCGCCAGTCAGCGTGGCCGGTGTGCCGCCGCCCTGGAAGCGGGCTTCGCGGTTGAGGAGCCCGATCCGGAAAACACCGAGGAAATGCAGCCCCATGACGATGATGACGATGCCCGCCAGTTGGGCGAGGATCTCCATATGGGCGCGCAGCAATCCACCGATGCTGGACGCACCGGCCCCGAGCGCCACGAAGACGGTGGCAAAGCCCAGGGTAAAGAGGAAAGACGCCAGCATGATCGAGCGCCGCGCGCCGTCATCCGTTTCGGTTCCGGCCTGGAAATCCTCGACGCTGACACCGGCCATATAGCAAAGATAGGGCGGCACGAGCGGCAGCACGCAAGGCGACAGGAAAGACAGGGCGCCGGCGAGAATCGCGGCGAAAACGGAGATATCTGCTATGCTCACAGGTCCGATCCGGATTGCATCTGGCTTTACATAGGCGGGTTCATCATCACGCGCCAGTCACCTTTTTGAGCGAGGCGGATTATTTCCCGAAAGAACCGTTCCATCGCGATTTTGCGGTTGACCAGCCGTCAGGCCGTGCATATGTTCCGCGCAATTCCGGGGCCGCCATTTTCGCCCCGTGGGAGCCGGTAGCTCAGCTGGTAGAGCAACTGACTTTTAATCAGTAGGTCCAGGGTTCGAGCCCCTGCCGGCTCACCAATGAAATCAAGACTTTAGCAGAAATCATCAACGCCCGGCGGCTCGCGCAATACACTTGCGCAGCGGAGCAGCGTTGCCGCCCGCGAGTTAAAACTTGACCTGCTCGGCAAACGGCACCGTACCGTCCAAAACGATGTCCGCGTATTCCTGGGGATTGTCGCGATCGATATATGCCTCTTCCGCAGCGATCCATTGCATCCACATGTCCGTCAGTTCAGCGACTGATTTTCCAGTTGATTTGTCCCGCTCAATGCCGCGCTGCAAACACACGTGGACTGGTGTGCCGACAAAAATGCCGAGGCTGAGGAAGGGCCGGAATTCGGTTCTCAGGGCCGTCACGCCCTCAAGGATCATAACAGGCGTTACCGGCTGATTGACTACCGGATCAGGAAAGTGGTTTTCCCACCATTTCGATGGCTGATAGTCAAGGTGCGCCACACCATTTCGAATGGGCATAAACACCGTTTCGATGAGGGCCGGATACCAGTTAATCGAATTGTCCCAGGCGGCAAAGTCATCGGTGTGGATGATCTCGGCTTTGAGGGTTTCAGCCAACATCGCGGCCAGGCTCGATTTGCCGGAACCGCCGTGACCGTCAATGGCAATGAAACTGGTGTTTCCGACCCGTGGCTGCGTCCCGGCTATTCGTGATCCTATGTCATACATCGGCACACTGTAACATGGTCCGATGAGGCGAAGCGTTCCGGGAGGCAGGATGGTTTGCGGTGTCGGGTTCATCCGAGCGCGGTGGCAATAACGCCCAGGCAATATGTGTTATATGACAGCCGACTCACCTGCCCCGGAGTAATCTGAATTGACCGACGATGTGAATCAGCGCCTGAATCTGGCGACATCGCTGGCCCGCGAGGCCGGAGAAATGGGACTCGCCTATTTCCGGTCGATCGGTGAACTGGTGATCGAGCAAAAGGGAGCGCAGGATCTGGTGTCCAATGCCGACCGCGATGTGGAAAGGTTCATTCGGGAGCGGCTGGCGGAGGCGTTCCCAGATGACGGTGTCGTCGGCGAGGAATATGACGACGTTTCCAGCGGATCCGGCTATACGTGGGTCATCGATCCGATCGACGGCACAGCGAATTTTGTGCGGGGCATTCCGTCCTGGTGTGTTGCCATTGCGTGCGTTTGTGGCGAAGAAACGGTCCTCGGGATCGTCTACGAACCCTGCAACGGCGAACTGTTCTCCTGCAGCCGCGGCCGTGGCGCTTTTCTCAATGGAACCCCAACGCGCGTTGCCAGAACCGAAGGAGTGCATGACGGCACCACGGGCGTCGGCATGAACGGCCGCACGCCCCACCACCGCATCACCCGTTTCATCGGACTGCTGGGGGAGCGCGGCGGCATCTTCTATCGCAACGCCTCGGGTGCGCTGATGCTGGCCTATGTCGCTTCCGGACGGCTGATCGGCTATGCGGAACCCCATATGAATGCCTGGGACTGCCTGGCCGGCCAATTGCTGGTGGCCGAGGCCGGGGGATTGATCGAAGAACAAAGCGCCGTGGAGATGCTGGAGCGCGGTGGCCGCGTCGTGGTCGGTGCGCCATTGGTCCATGAGACGCTTGTTGCCATGGCCGACGAAGCGTTTACCGACTGAACCGCTGAAGAAATTCGGCCGGATTCCGGCGAAACATTCGATACTCCTCAGCTGGATGCGGATCTGAAACCTCCCTGACGGTGACCGACTATCCGGATTTGACAGAGTTTAGTTAATCGATTAACTAACTTGATAATGCATCCGTCCGGCTGCGGTTCTGCCGACCTGAGCCAGGGATGCAAAAAACCAATGTGGAGGATTTATGATGGCATCGTTGAAGATACATATGATTGCAGCCGCGGCGGCCGGAGCAAGCCTGCTGCTTCCGGTTCAGGCATTTGCCGAGACCCTGAAAGTCTATTGGAATGCCGGCCACGCCTATGACACCTATGCGAATGTCATCAAGCAGTTCGAGGCCGACAATCCCGGCTGGAAAGTTCAGTGGGAGCGGTATCAGTGGCCCGATATGCGCACCAAGCTGGTTGCTGATCTCGCCGTCGGCCAGACGCCCGACCTGGTTGCCGAGCCCGGCGGCTGGGTCCAGGAATTCGCGCTGGCCGGGCTGCTGGAACCACTTGATGCCTATATCGCCCGCGACGGCGAGAAGATGGGCTACCCCGATGACTGGCAGGAATATGCCGTCAATCGCAACAAGATCGGCGATTCCTATTACGGCGTGCAGATCCACCTCACCTGCGGCACGCTGCTGTACAATGAAGACATGCTGAAAGAGGCCGGCTATGACAGCCCGCCGACGAACTGGGAGGAATTCCGGGAAGTCGCCCTTGCCACCACGAAACCCGGCCGGTTCGGTTTCGCCCCGAATGCCGCGGTCGGCTATCACTGGGCGTTTATCCTTCAAAACGGCATCGATTATTACGACCCGAAAACCAATACCGTCAATCTCGGCAAGCCCGAGGCAGCGGAAGCTGTGCAGTTCATCGCAGACATGATTCACAAGGACAAATCCGCTCCCCTGCCCGCCGCCGGCGCAGATTATGAAGGGCCGCGCAATCTGTTCGTTTCGGAACGCGCGGCGATGATCATTACCGGCCCGTGGGATGTGACGCCGATCAAGACGGGCAATCCGGACCTCAACTGGAAAATCGCGCCGTCGCTTTCCAATCAGCGGCAGGCGACGTTTTCCGGCGGTGTCAGCCTGTTCATTCCGAAAGCCGCCAAACACAAGGAAAAGGCCTGGGAACTGCTGCAGCGCTTCGTCTCGCTCGATGCCGAAATCGAAGCGTCCCTGGTCAATGGCATGACAATGCCGCGCAAATCCTGGGGACAGCATCCCGACGTTCTCGCCAATGACATCCTTGGCGAATTCGGCAAATGCCTCACCTATGCCTCCGATGTTGGCGCCGAACTTCGCCTGACCGGCAAGAGCGCCCGCATCGATGAATTGTACAAGCAGGCCGTCGAGACGGTATTGTACAATAACGAGCCGGCAGATGTCGTTTTCGGTGAGATGTCAAAGGAAGCCAACAAGCTGCTGTCCGAGAAGTAAGATGATCCGCGCGACCGGCTCATGGGGCCGGTCGCGGGGCTCGACGGGTTTGCAATCGAAAGCGCGTCATGCGGATGTCCATCGGCTGGAAGCACAAACAGGCGCTGTGCGCCTATCTGATCCTGCTGCCCGGCGCGCTCTATTTTTCAGTCTATTTCTTCTATCCGATCGGGCTGGAACTCTGGGCCAGTTTCTTTTCCGGACAGCCTCTCCTCGGCGCCTCCGAATTCATCGGCTTCGGCAATTATGTCGAAGCGTTTTCCGACAAGGTCGCGATCCGGTCCTTCAGGCTGACGATGGTCTTCTCGGTGACCGGCACGGTTCTGACCCTCTTGATCTCCATCGGCCTGGCGGCGGTGCTGGCAGGCCCGACGAGGATGAACAATGCCATACGGGCGATCATCTTTTTTCCCTATATCACCTCTTTCGTCATCGTCGCCCTGATGTGGAAAAGCATCCTCGACCCCTATTCCGGCATCCTGAATTCGGTCCTCCTTCAATTGGGAATGCCGACCCAGAACTGGCTCGCCCATCCCGATACGGCGCTGATCACCATCATCTGCATCACCGTGTGGAAGGACATCGGATATGCGATGCTGATCTATATCGCAGCCATCCAGGGCATTCCTTCCGACTATTACGACGCGGCATCCCTCGACGGCGTAACGCCGGGCCAGCAGTTTCGGCACATCACCGTTCCGCTGATCGCGCCGACCACGCTTTTCCTGGCGGTCGTCAGCATGATCGGACATCTTCAGGATCTCGCCGCGCCCTATCTTCTCACCAATGGCGGGCCGGCCAATTCGACACGCCTATTCAGCCTGCATATTTTCGAGGTCGCCTTCCGGGAACTGAATATCGGCTACGCCTCGGCGCTGTCCTTCATCATGTTCGTCGCAATCCTCCTGATCACCCTCTTCCAGTTCAGGATCCTCGACCGAAAGATTGATTACTGATGGCCGCATCATCCCACAGGCGCCACCTGCCCCGACAGGCATTGAGGCACGGCGTGGTGCTGACGGCCGTTCTGCTGGCGGTCTTCCCGTTCTTCTACATGCTGTCCCTGTCCGTGCAGACCGATGCGGATCTGTTCCGGGGCATTCCGGTTCTCATTCCGGAACATCCGCAATGGTCCAACTATGTGACGATCTGGGAAAAGGCGCCCTTTGCACGGTTCGCGCTGAATAGTTTCATCATCGCCTCCGGCATCACGCTGCTGCATCTGATTTTCGACCCGCTGATCGGCTACGCCTTTGCCAAGCTGGAATTTCCGGGCAAGAAATTCCTGTTCGTGGCGACCTTGTCGACGCTGATGTTGCCTTTCTTCATCCGCATGATTCCGCTCTATATTCTGACCGCGCAGATGGGCATGCTCAACACCTATCAGGGGCTGATCCTGCCCTTTGCGATGAGCGCCTACGGGATTTTTCTGATGCGGCAGTTCATCCTGCCTATTCCGAGCGAAATCATGGACGCCGCGCGCATGGATGGCGCAGGCGTCTTTCGAACCTACTGGTATGTCGTTCTGCCGCAAATCAAACCGGCGCTCGCCATGCTGGGCCTTCTGACCTTCGTGTTCCAACTGAACGAGTTCCTGTGGCCGCTGGTGGTCGTCAGCACCACGGAAATGCGCCCCATCACGACGGGGCTGACGCTTTTCAACCAGGAGTTCTTTTCGCAATGGAACCTGACGGCAACCGGCGGGGTGATCCTGTTCCTGCCAAGCCTGCTGGTGTTCCTTTTCACCCAGAAATACTTCGTCCGCAGCGTGATGCTCAGCGGCGTCAAGTGAGGAAGGTCCCGCCTTGACCCGAAAACCCAATGTCATTGTTTTTTTCACCGACCAGCAACGCTGGGATTCGGTCGGGCTGCATGGCAATGCCATGGATCTCACGCCGAATTTCGACCGGCTTGCGTCACAGGGCACCTTCATCGCCAACTCGTTCACCTGCCAGCCCGTGTGCGGTCCGGCCCGCTCGATGCTGCAGACCGGTCTCTATCCGACGACAACCGGGTGTTTTCGAAACGGCATACCGCTTCCGAAGCACGAGAAGACGCTCGCCCACTACTTTGCCGCAGCCGGCTACGAAACGGCTTATATCGGCAAATGGCATCTGGGAACGCAAGATCCCGTGCCGCCAGCCGAGCGCGGCGGCTATGATTACTGGCTTGCCGCCAATATTCTGGAATTCACGTCTTTTGCCTACAAGACGACGGTCTATGACAATGACTGCAATCCCGTGCAATTGCCGGGATACCGCGTCGACGCGCTGACCGATGCCGCCATCCGCTACCTCGACAGGGACCACGACGACCCGTTCTTCCTGGTCCTGTCCTTTCTGGAGCCGCATCACCAGAACCAGACGGACGATTATCCGGCACCTGTCGGATATGAGGACAGGCTGCGCAAAAGGCTGCAATTGCCCGAGGACCTGAGCGCCCTCGGCGGGACATCGGCGCAGCATTATGCGGGCTATATGGGCATGGTTTCGCGCCTCGACGATGCGCTGGGCAGGCTGACCGATGCGCTGATCAGCCTCGACATGCTCGACGATACCATCATTCTGTTCACCTCGGATCACGGCTGCCATTTCAAGACGCGCAATGACGAATACAAGCGATCGTGCCACGAAGCGTCGATCCGGGTGCCGACGATGCTGCACGGTCCGGGCTTCATGAACGGAGGTCGCTTTTCGGGCCATGTCGGTCTCATCGATCTGCCGCCCACCCTCCTGGATGCGGCGGGTGTGAAACCACCGGACCGGATGCAGGGAAAATCCCTGTTGCGATCCGACGGAAGCGATCATGACAGTGTGTTCATTCAGATCAGCGAATCCCATGTCGGTCGGGCCTTGCGGACCGCGCGCTGGAAATATGGTGTTTGGGCCCCCGGCAAGGATGGCCATGTGGATATGGGCAGCGACCGGTATGAGGAGGCCTTTCTGTACGATCTGCAGGACGATCCGGCGGAATTGAACAATCTCGTGCGCTCGCCGGCGCATCTGGACATTCTCGCGGAACTCAGGCTATGCCTTGAGGGCCGTATCAGGGCGCTTGAAGACATATCGCCCGAGATCGTGCCGGCGTCACCGGCCGCCGATGGCGCAAGATAATGGAAGGGCGCCGCTATTCACCAGAACGCGAAAAATACGGCTGCGCGGCGCAGTGAAAAAAAGGCCCCGACGCTCGTGGACGTGGCCCTTGAGGCCAATGTGTCCACGGCGGCCGTATCCCTTTGTTTAAGCGGCGATCCGGCAAAACTGCGCCGCGTCGGGGCGAGCACGCAGGCGCGCATCAAATCCGCCGCGGCCCGGTTGGGCTATGTGCACAATCGCGTCGCCAGCCAGTTGCGCAAGGCGCGCTCCGACCGTCTGTGTGTCGTCCTGCCCCAACTTGGCATGCCCTTTTCCGATCAGATCGCCCGCGAGTTCGAGAGCGCGGCGATGAAATCAAACCTCAGCACCGTTGTCGTCACGGCCGGTAGCGAGCGGGACTGGCAGCGTGTCGTGCGCGAAGTGGAATCGGGCCTCGCCGACGGAATATTCGCCTATGCCGATGGCATGGATCCCGATGTGGCCAACCGGGTGTTCCAGCCGCTGGTGGACAGTGGACGCCCCTGCATGATCCTGCACCCGGACGCGCGGCCGGAAGGCCTGTCGACGGTAAATTTCAGGCGTCGGGACGCACTGGTCGAGGCGCTTGAGCATCTGGTCGCGAAAGGCCACAGGAAACTGGCTTATGTCTGCCAGGAACCCGGCGCCTTTTCGGGCCGAAGACTGGTCACGCTGAACGATTTCTTTGCCGCTCGTCGTGACACGCATGCCATGCCGTTCGTCCTGCCGGGGGCGAAAAGCCGAAAGGCCGCCGTCCAGGCCGTTGCAACAATCCTCGCCCAGGAGGACAGGCCAACAGCGATTGTCACGGAATCGGACTTTTCGGCGGTGGCGATCATCCATGAGCTGCAGCGCTGCGGGTTTTCCGTGCCGGATGATTTTGCCGTTGTCGGATGCGGTAATGTCGAGAGCGGCCTGTTTTGCAATCCGCGCCTGACGACGATCGGGCCGCAAAGCGTCAGCTTTCGCGAAGAAGCAGAACATCTGGTGCAATGGGTGCTGGGAGAGGCCAAACCGAAGAATTTCTTCTCGGAATGGAAACTCTATATACGCGAAAGCGGATAGAGACAGCCTGGCACTCAGCTCGGGGCGGGACAGGAAAGATTGATTGCAGGATGCGCGTCATGGATAGCGTTCCAGTTGGTGCAGGTGCAGCTCCAATACGGGTGCTCGCCTATCTGGGGGAACCATCCAATCGTGCACGTCAGGCCCTTCGCCTTGTGACAAACCATGTTTGAGTTACCTTTGGTGACCTTTGTGTTGCCCGTTCCGTCGCAATATCCTTGATACGTCTTGGTCCCGGACGGCCCGATCTCTTCGGTGTAGGAGCAACTCGTTTGACTGCAGTGTAGCTGCACTGTTGGACTGGCGACGGTTGTGCCTGCCCACAGCAATGCGCAGCCGCCGACTACCAGAAACGTGATCAGATCTCTCATTGCTGTCCTCCGTTTATTCGTGCGCCAATATTCATGAGATGGCACTCATCGCGAAATGGCCTGAACCGATGTCAAACTGGACTTCACCATGCCCGGCACCGCGAAAGGGCACCTTAGGGCCCGGCGAATGACCTTCATTAACATACCTTTCGCATGTGGCCAGACAACAAACCGGGTCTTTTGGCTTGGCACTCAATTCGGGGCAAAGCACCTGATTTCGAAGTCGGGTGTAGCTGTTGCTCGGGCATGGCCCGCTTCAATGGCGATTTCCGGCTCATCAGGACGCACCTCTCCTTGCGTTCACGATAGGCCAACGGTCCGGCACCAGAGGTGATCCGGCAACCGTGGAACGCAAACTTGACCCGGCGGTCGAAATTGAACCTGAGAGGGCATCAGTTGATTCACCCGCCGGGTCCGCCATGATGGCCTCACGCATTCAGATCAAGATGTTGATTATAATAGCTGAATCGCGACTAAACTGTAGAAATCCTGCAGCTTCATGCGGAGTATGCGGGTTCAAAAGACATGAAGAAGCGCCCGGACCGAAGTCCGGACGCACGGCCTTGGGAGGCACGTTGCTGTGTCAGAGCGTCAGCAATTGCCGGCGCGGCGGGCGCAGGCCATGTTGAGGATCTGGATGAACTCGTTGTTGAGAATCGAGCTGCCCTGAACCTTCGGGCCCTGACTGACATAACCATAGGAGGTCACGCCGACAACGCGGTTCGGCGAATCAAACCGGGCGCCCTGCTGGCCCTGCGCCTTGACGCCGAAATTCTCGACCCAGGCGCCGCCGGACGAACCGCCGCGCATATCCGAGCCGTAGAGAACCGTGTTCTGCGCCGCGCGCCGATGGCTGCCGGAATCGACCTGGTGCATGATCTCACCGCGGTCATGGTTCCCGGGATAGCCGATCTTCTTGGTGTGGTTCGGGAACAACGCATTGGTACGGTAGCCGGCCCAGCCCGTCACCTCACCGATCTTGCGCATCCGGTTTCCGAAGCGGCGGTCGGCCACTTCGATGATGGCGAAGTCGGCCCGGTTCGGCACACTGCCATTGGAGCCGGCCCAGGACCCGGTGGTGACGGCCCAGCGCCAGTTCCAGGCCTGATAGGGTGCCTGGCCGCTGTGATAGGCCGGCACGAACAGGAAGCGGTTGTAGAAACCGCCGGAACCGCCTGACCCGCGATGCACACAGTGGCCGGCGGTCAGGATCAGGCGCGGTTTGATAACCGTGCCCGAGCAGATGAAGTTGCCGCCGCCCGGCTTGGAGAAGAAGAGCTTGCCGTGCACGCGATACGGGTAGTGTACACGTGCGGATGTTGGAACCAGTCGGGAGCTTGAGAAATAGGCGTTGGCCGTGCCAGCCGCTTCCGGCCCCACCCGCGTGTCATTGTCGACCACCGGCGGACGGGCTTCGCTGAACAGCATGTCTTCCATATCCGGTTCAATGCCGCTGTCTTCAGTATAGACACCATTGTCAATCATACTCGGTTCGTTGCTGTTGGCTTCCTCGACATTTTCGGTAATGCTCTGGAAGGTTTCGGTCGGCTCGGGCAATGGCAGCAAAGCGGCCTCAAAGAGGGCTTTGGGCGTCCAGTGCCCTTCCGGATCGCGGGCCGCGACGGGCGCCGCCTGCTGGTTTTCGATCTGCACGGGCTCCGTGGTCTGGGCCAACGTCTTGACCGAGGGCGCGGCGGCAAAGACAACCGTCGCAATGGTAATCAACGAGATCTGTTTCAGTCTGCTGGAGTAAGTCATTTCAGACTCCTTCGGGTGTTAGTGTTCGGCCCTTGCGGGCCACGGTCGACGGCTTCGACAGCGCCTTTGCGCCTTGGCCGCCGGAACTCAGGTGCCCCACCCGTTCTTCCAGATTTATTCAGTGATGCCGGAGCCCGTCGAACCCGGTTCACTCCGGGATTCCTCGTCTGCGGCGGGTGCGCCTCCTTCCGTTTGTGTTGGATCCTCGTCATCAACCGTCGGCATGGGCAACGGCTGGGCGTCTCTGATATCGTCCGGAACGCGGAACCGCTCCGGGCAGTCGTCCGGGTTGACCGTGTCGCAACCGGTCTCGTCACCGGTTTGCGGTGTATCAGCGGACGGTGCCTCGACGCTGACCGGCGGTGGCGTCTCGCGCTGCGATGCAGCCATAACTTCATCCTCCGGATTTTCACCTGTTGGACTTGCGCTGCTTTTTTTCAACCACGCGGCAAGGGCTCCGGCGTCGACAGCGGTGTTGTGCCGGCCGGAATCGGCTTCCGCGCCGTGACCGATCTTGTGCAGACCAACCAGTTTGCCGTTGCTCCGCAGGAGCGGCGAGCCCGAACTGCCCTGCTCTGTATCGCAGCCATGTTCGAAATCGGCCACAGCACCGGTGCCATCATCGCCCGCCGCCGGAACGGTCGAGGCCGCGCATCCCTCGACGGACACTTTCTTGGGGCTGCCGCCCGGATGCTGTATCAGCAGAAGCGGTTCGTCCATCGTGACCGGCCCCTCCCCGAACAGGACCGGCTGACGCCGGGCATCATGGTCCCCGGGGCTCTCGGCAAGCTCAATGATTGCGGCATCCAGCGTCCGGTCGGCATCGATAAAGCTGTCGCAACGATATTGGCGGCCGAGCGACATGCCGCCATGCGCCAGTTTTTGATATCCGAACAGGATGACGGCCGTGTCGCAGACGGCCTGGCTGTCCACACAATGGGCGTTGGTCACCAGTCTTTGCGGGTCGATCAGAAACCCGGAACAGGTGAATTTCGAGCCGTCCCGGATATATTCGAGCTTGGCGACGGACGGCGCAATGCGCGCAAGTTCGTCAGCCATCGGACCGCTATAGAGTGCAACATCCGTCAAACCGTTGACGGGACCGACCAGCGATTTTTCCGCCACGGCGTTGAAGTCATAGGCGATGTTCGTCAACCGGAAAGCCAGTTTTTCGGCGGCGTCGCGGCCGCGGACACGAACGGAGATCGATCCGCCGGGCACCAGTTTCGACCAGAGTCCGGTCTTTGCCCACAAATCCCCAAAGCGCAGCGTTTCAATGATGTTGCCCAGGCCGTCGGCAATGTCGACGGCATAATCGCCCGGTCCGGCCAGGACAATTTCATCCAGCAGGATGCGGGATGTCTGCGGAACCGCGCTGTTGTGAAACGGCAGGCTGCGGTTGAACGCCCAGACGATCGTGCCGTTGAACAGGGCGTCGGCATTATCCGGCGGGAATTTGACATCCATGGCGACGACCGGTCCCTGGGCGAAGGGCACCTGCGCCTGCGCCAGGGCGGTTACAGGCGCTACGGCACCGGCCGGAAGAACTGCCGCCAGCATCAGCGCGACGAGGTTTTTGATCCGCCTGCTCATTGTCTTGCCCGCTTGATGAAGTCGGTGATCTCGTCAATCGTGACTTCGATCTTGCCCGGCGCTGATTTGCAGTTTTCGCCGCGGCTTGCGGCAATCTCAAACCGGATGATCCGCTTCTCGCGCTTGGTTCCGAAATCGCCGTTGACGCGCCGCAGCACCTTGGTGTTGGCGCGGATGAAAAAGCCGATATAGCTGTCATCGGCCGCGTCAAAATACAGCCGCCGCGCTTCGGCCAGATTGAAATGGATGGCGCCGAGGCTTTCGCCGTTGACCGGATCCTGGCTGTCGATGACAAAGTCACCAGGTACGAGGTCGGGCCCGTTGTCGAATTTCAGCGACAGCGCCTTTCCGGCGTAGAAACAGCCATTGTTGAGCCAAAGCTGGTCCTGTTCAAAATTCAGCGCGGCCGACACGTCGACGATGCCGCCGGTCATGCCGTGTTTCAGCGCTGGAACGATATTCGACGTATAGATCAGGCGCTCGATGGCCGCCCGCGGCGTCAAGGTCTCCTTCGACATCACCAGCGCCGCGGCGGAGGTGGCGATGATGGTCGATTGGGACGTTCCGGATGCCGCGGCCATCTGACGGCCGCCGACGGTCGACCAGATGTCGCGACCCGGCGCGGCGAGATCGAAGGACCGCCAGCCCATATTGGTTTCCGTTCCGTCGCCGAGCAATCTGAAACCCGCCCCGTCCTCGGTGCGCTCGACCGCTACGATGCCGGCGACGTTAGGATGCGAAAAACATGCCGGCCGGGTGTTGCAAACACCATTATTGGCATTGTTGCCCTCATTGCCGGCAGCGGCGAACCAGACGACATTGTTCTTCGTCTGCTCGATCAGCGCCTGGATGTCATCGCGCTGCCCGCCGCCGTCGACCGGCGTGTAGGCCCAACTCAGATTGATGATTTTCGCACCGTGATTCCAGATCGCCTCGCCGATCCTCACCGCGAGTTCCGACACATAATTCTCGTCGCCGCGCAGCCGGTCGATATTGATCGGTATGACCTTGAACGACACATTGTCGAAATGGCTGAGCAGGCCGGCACCACCGCGGTTGTTGCGGCGCGCGGCTGCCAGGCCGAGAATATGGGTTCCGTGAAACTCGCGCAGCCATGGGCTTTCGGAGATTTCGCAATCGTCATCCGCATCGGCGCCGGTCGATGCCGCGACAACCGAGGCAGACGGATCGGCCGCCACGTCGTCGTCCGGTCCGGCAAAACGCCCGGGTTCCTGCAGCAGTTCGATGCGCGCGGACTCGAAATCGCAATGCTTGATGTTCGGCATATGATCGACGACGGCAATGGTCATCGGAAAGGCATTTTCGTGCGGCTTCGGCTCGCCGTGGCGCGCGACATTGAAAAACTGCTCGAAGACGTCTTTCTGCAGCCGGAACTTCGGCTCGCCGACGGGCAGGGATTTGATGGCGCCGGCGAATTTGCCCTGGATATTGTCGCCGATACCAAGGAGCAGGCGTTTGTATCCTGGATCGTCGAAGGCATATCCGCCGGCCCTGGCAAACCGGTCATAATAGGAAATCGGGCTTTCCGGTATGTCCAGCCGGGCCGTCAGGTGCGGCACCAGGGCGAAGGCATCCTTCGAGTCCTTTGAAAAATCCGGCTGAACCTTGGTGACCGGGCGCAGCTCGCTCTGCGCCACGACCTGATCCTGCGATGCGATGGTGTAATCGGTGACGCAGAGGTCGCCGCTTGTGTCCAGGCAGGCGGGAATGCGCGAGACCTGGCCGGCACCGACAAGCGCCTCCTTGCCCGTCGGGAAACCGCTGCCGGCTTCCTGCCGGTAGATCTGGATGATGAGAATATCGGGAACAACCAGCGTATCGCCGGCCGAGGCGGTCCATCGCGATGCACCGCCGATTTTGAAACCGGCAATATGCGCCATATCGCTGCGTCGTTCGCGGCTGCTCGCGGCCTGCCGCTCCCGAACGCAGGTCTTCGGATTGAGGTCACATAAAAGCGCATCCGACGTGGCGCTCAGATTTCCGACCCAGGCGCCGGCCCGCCGCATCGTATCGCCCGGATACTCCTTCTCGTCGATCACGACCCGTTTCAGCGGCAGACGCCCGGTGTTGAAGAGGGTCAGAAACAATGCGTCCTGCGCGGCGGCCGCATCGCTGTTGTTCGCGGCGCGCGCGCTCCACGTCACCTCGGCATTTTGGGCCGCGAGATTGGCGGCGGACGCGGGTGACAAACCGAGCGTGAAGACCAGCAGCAGCAAGAGCGCGCAAAGGCCATGGCGGAACGCCGCTGCTGATGACGGTTCGGTAGCGGCGCATGGATGTGGCAAACGGTGTACCATCACCCCGTTTCCTGCAACTGACCGGTGTCGCCTCGCCCGGTCCGGCGTAACGCTTCGCATGGCATCGCCTCCGTTTTTGCGATCAAACTTCATTGCTGCCAAACATGTTTTTTGATCCGATGATCAATCATTGCCGTGTCTCGTACCGTTAACGAAATCGATACCTTAAGGATAAAATTCAACCCATTGTATTTACGGCGCTTTCATCGGACGCAAAAAGCCTTACATACGCATTGCCCGCAGTCAATTTAGCTGGTAGCAACGGGCGACATGGAACAATTTCTGTTAAAGTCACCCGTTGCTGTCCTTTGCAAACCAGCCCGGTGGGGCTCAGGGCCGGTACGAATGCACATTAGGGTCGGCGGCATGCGGCAACATCACCAGTATGGGTGAGCGTCAACTTTTTTTCCGGGCGGTTATTTGGTAACGTGAAAAGCCAGTTCGAGTCATGCATTGGGGCGGTTAAATGACACTCGAAGGAGATGCGGTTCGCGGCCTGGTTCTCGAGATATACGACACGGCGCTGGACCCCAAATTGTGGCCCGGCGTGCTCGACAAGATCGCAAGCTATATCGGCGCGCGCGGCGCTTTCCTTTTCGAGCTTGAGGGGGAAGGCGCGGAACGCAATGTCATCGCGCCGCATTTCAGCAGCAATTACAAATCCGAACTCGTGCTCGGATACCTTGCCCGGCACAATGTGCAGGAGCTTCTGGATCAGGACAGGCTGGCCGAACATTCCAGGGCGTCTGACGGCATCGAACTGATCGGCGAAGACGTTCTCTACAGTGATGAGGCCGAATATCTCAAC
Organism: Rhizobiaceae bacterium; assembly: GCA_028279875.1. Classification (GTDB taxonomy): domain Bacteria; phylum Pseudomonadota; class Alphaproteobacteria; order Rhizobiales; family Rhizobiaceae; genus Hoeflea_A. The sequence goes on along the minus strand of JANQMU010000067.1, from coordinate 34,857 downwards.
CGTCCCAATGTCAAGGAGATGCAGGGCAACGGCATCTATCACCGGGCGGGTGCGCTGCTCAACAAGGACTATTCCCGGCACGGGCGGTTCGCCCTGCAATTCTCAAGAAGCGACGGGGCGCTGTCCGGGAACCATCGTGAGCGCGCCGCGCAGCTCCTGCCGCATGTAGCCAAGGCGCTCAGCATTTCGCGCCCCGCCGTGCAGCTCCAGCAACGTTTCAACAACATTATCGGCAGCCTGGATCTGTTGCAGATCGGCGTGTGCGTTCTGTCGAAGACCGGAACCATCGTCTTCACCAACACCGAATTCCAGCGGCAGGTCGAGGCCTATCCGATATTCCGCGTGACACCCGACAGAAAGCTGGAACTGACCAGCAGCCAGTGGCGGCAGGAGCTTTCGGCCATGCGCAGCGACATGGCCTACCACGGACGATGGGGCGCCCGACCGCGCAAGGAAGCGATCATTACCGAGCATGACGTCAATGCGCGCGCGCTGTGCATCGAGGTCTGCCCGCTGTCCAGCATCGACGATCTGAATGAAAACCAACTGGAAGGTCACATCATCTATAGCCTCGACAGTGCGCTGGCGGTCCGGATCGATGCCGGCATGGTCGCCCGGGCTTTCCATCTGACCCAGGCTGAGCAGGAAGTGCTCAAACACCTTTCGGAGGGATTGACCAATGCGGAGATTTCCGACCGCCGGGACAAGTCGATCGAAACGGTCAATTCCCAGGTCAAATCGATCCTGTCCAAGACGAATTCCGCAAACCGGACCCAATTGCTGCGTCTGGTGACGAGCATCAGCACGAATTATGTGCGCGGCGATACAGGGGCCCATGCAGATCATCACCAGAATGGGTGATGACACCGGCATTGCCGTGTTTCACCTGAAAAAGGGAACGCGTTCATAACACTATCTGGGGGAACGATAATGCAGGTCTTTCATCCGTTTCGACTGCGCCGGGCAGCCCGGCTGGGGGTTATTGCCCTGTTTGCGGGGTTTGCCGCGCCGCTGCCTGCGGCGGCGCAACTGGTGCAAAACAGCATCTGCAAGGATGATCTGTTCTGTCTGGATCAGGGCTGGACGGATGAGCAGCGTGCGTGGTGGTACACCACGTCCCAGGGATCGCGGCTGCTGCCGCTCGACTGGGCGCTGGCCCTTGAGGTGCCTGACTCGACCGATCGATATTTCGGCCGGGACAATATGCAGGCCCTTGGATATCTCGACAACCCGGCCTCGGATGCCAATCCACACGGGCTTGCCCTGGGGTTCGCCGTTGATCATGACCCGTCCCGGCGGGCCGACCTGATGTGTGACGTCTTTCCGGAGACATGCGCAGCGCGCACCATGCGCAAGGCTTGGGTCGGGCTGAACTGCGCCGCCTGCCACACCGCTGAAATCACGCTGGCGGATAAAAGGGTGCGGATCGAAGGTGCGCCGGCTTCCGCCGATTTTCAAGGCTTCATCGACGGCGTCCTTTTCTCGCTCGAAGCGACGGCGGCGGACGATGCCAAGTTCGACCGCTTTGCCGATAATGTGCTGACGCCGTCGGCGCTGCCGGATGCGCGCGCCAGCCTGAAGACACAGCTTGACGAACAGATCGCCTGGCGCCGTCTGCTGTTCGAAAAGAACAGGACGCCGCTGGTGCACGGGCATGCCAGGCTCGACGCCCAGGGCTATATCCTCAACAAGATCACTTCGGTCTCGGGCAGCGGCGTCGATATGTTCCCCTCCCCCTCGGATGCGCCCGTGAGCTATCCATTTGTGTGGAACACGGCCCAGCAGAAGCAAATCCAGTGGAACGGAATCGCCAAGAACTTCCTGGAATTCGAGCTGTTCGGCGAAAAGACCGATTTCGGCGCGCTGGTGCGCAACACCTCGGAGGTCATCGGCGTATTCGCCCATATCGAATCCTACAACCGGCGGGCCTTCAAGGGCTACCGGTCAAGCCTCAGACTGCGCAATATGGTGGAGCTCGAGCGCCTGCTCGGAAAGCTGAAATCACCCGTCTGGCCAAGCGACGTGCTACCGCCGCTCGACGCCGACGCCGTGGCGCGCGGCCGCATCCTGTTCGAAGGCAAAGCCGATTGCGCCCGCTGCCACGCGCATCTCGGGCCCCATGATCTAGTGTCGCCGGCGCAGGACCAGATGACACCGCTGGCCGAGGTCAATACGGATGTCTTCACCGCCTGCAACACGTTCCTGCATGAATCGGTCGCCGGCAATTTCGAGGACCAGTGGGAGTTTGCCTATACGGGGGATGTGATCCGCGAACAGGACTTCACCCGCAAGATGCTGGTCAATGCGGCGGTCGGGTCCATCGTTTCCCAGACTCCCAGCATATTCGGGCTTATCTTCAATGATCTCTTCAACGGCGCCCGGGCCAGGTTTCTGGCCTTTACGGAAAGCCTGACGGAATATCTCCCCGGGGTCGACGATCAGCTCAAGAAGGACCAGGCGCAAATCTGCCTGACCCAGACGGACGACATCCTGGCCTACAAGGCACGACCGCTCAACGGCATCTGGGCAACGGCCCCCTATCTGCACAATGGATCCGTGCCGACCCTCTATGATCTGCTGCTTCCGGCCAAGGTGGCCAACACGTCAGATGCCGGCACGCCGGCCATGGTGAGTGCGACGGACGGACCGTTCCGCCCGGAAACCTTCGGCGTCGGGCAGCAGGGTTTCGACCCGGTGGATGTCGGCTTCAGCCAGAACGCCCCGGATATCCGTTTCGTATTCAATGTGCGCGATGAAAACGGCGCGCCCATTCCCGGCAATTTCAATTCGGGCCATGATTACGGCAACGCGACCTTGACCGAGGAGGAGCGCCGCGACTTGGTCGAATATCTGAAATCCCTTTAGGGGAAGCGGGCCCTCCGGATTATTCCCGTTCCAGAATCTCGATCTGCTCGGCGATCTTGTCGGAGACGCGATCCGGGCCGACTCGGGCAATGCGGATAAGCCGGTCGAAATGGGTGGTCAGTGCGCGGATATGTTCCACCGAATTGACCACGAGATACATGTCGCCGAGATAGACCGCGGCGCGCAACGGGCCGAACAGCGTATAGGCCGCGGCATAGGCTTCGCGTGCGTCATAGAGGAACAGCCGAAACGTCGGATAAAGCTCATCGACCAGCGTGATCATGTGTTCGAGCTGCTGGCGGCGCAGGCGGGCGGACAGCCCGGTCCACACGCCCTGCCCCAGGGTAAACTGTTCAAGCCGCTGCAGCGGCATGCACACCTCCATATCGGTTTCCGGACGCCGTGAATACACCAACTGGTCGCGGGCCTGCTGCTCCCGCGATTCGCGCTCGCTGAGGTTCTGGGCATTGAATTCGAAACCGCGGACCGCCTCGGTCCGCAGGAGGTCGGGCAAGGCGCTCGGCACGTAGCGGATCTTGTAGCCCATGGCTTCGCGATGCCACTCGGCGATCATCTGGCTGTTGGTCTGGTCGGTGACACCCTCGATTTCCAGCATCGGGGCGATGTCTTCATCGAAGGTTTCGTTGGCGATCAGCCCCATGAGCCAGTCCAGCGACACGCCGAATGCGCGGGCGATGGCGCACAGGGTCTCGGCGCGCGGAAGCCGCGTGGAGCCCGGCGCCAGGAACTGGCTGAGCGCCGAGCGATCTATGCCTATTTCCTGGGAGAATCGGCTGAGATTAAACCCTTTCTGAGCGATCAGCAGGGCCATCCGGTCGCGAAACACTTCGGCGACGTCGCGCTTATCCGTCGATTCGATGATGCCTTGTTGTGAATTCACATCATTTTTCATTTTTCAATACAATGCACATTTTCCAAAACATATTCTCATTAATATTCGCGAACTCTCATATTGTCCACCAGACCTGGCTCGCCGCATAGTGCCCCTGCATTGGTGGGAACATAACCTGATGATTCTTAGAGATAAAACGGAGTGGCGAACGCTCGCCCTGATCGCGGCGTGCTATGGTCTTTGGATTTTTCTTCTGTTTGGAGTGGCGCAGATCACCCCGCTGCTGGCCGGTCTGCTGATCATACCCGTCCTCACCCTGCACTCATCCCTGCAACATGAGTGCATTCACGGACACCCCTTTGCCCGGCGATGGCTCAACGATGCGATCATCGCACTGCCGATCGGGCTCCTCATTCCCTATCTTCGGTTCAAGGACGTTCATCTCCAGCATCATCAAAATGCCAGTATCTGCGATCCCTATGACGATCCGGAAAGCTGGTATCTGGCACAGGACTTCTGGGCGGGACTGCCGAAACCGGTAAAGCTGCTGTTCCAGGTCAACAACACCCTCGTCGGCCGGATGATCCTCGGTCCCGCCATTTCGCTCGTGCGGCTGGCGATCAGTGACGGCCGGGCGATCCGGGCCGGAGACCGGCGTGTCCAGATGACCTGGGTGCTGCACAGCGTGCTGGCGGCCAGTGTCATCTTTGTCGTCGTGCGCTGGTCGCCGATGGGCCTGCCGGCCTATCTGGCCTGCTGCTATACCGGCCTGTCGATCCTGATGATACGCACTTATCTGGAGCACCAGGCGGAGGAGTCCGTTGGCGGACGCTCGGTCATCATCGAGGACAAGGGGCCGCTCAGCCTGCTGTTTTTGAACAACAATCTGCATGCCGTGCACCACGCCTACCCGGCGGTCGCCTGGCATCAGTTGCCATCGCTCTACCAGCGTCACCGCGAGCGGTTCGTGGCCATGAACAAGGGATACGGGTTTTCCAGCTATGGCGAGATCCTGCGGCGGTTCGCCTTTCACCGCAAGGAACCGGTCGCCTATCCGCTGGTGGCGAAAAAACCGCGATGAATGGCGGAACAGCCGCCGTTGCGGCATTGCCGATGTATGACTGGCCTGAACTACGGACAGAAACGGACCGCTTCTGGGACAATCTCAGGGACAGCTTGCTGAGTTTTGGATTTCCCGCCCCCGTCGCGCTTGACCGGGACCGGGCCGGCGATGAGATCTGGCACGACGAGAATCTGCTTCTGGCACAGACCTGCGGCCTTCCCTTCGTCACCGATCTGACGAACAGCGTCACTCTGGTCGGCACGCCGGCCTATGAGCTGGAGTGCGGCGCCGGCAGCTATTACAGCGTCATCCTCGTCCGCGCCGACTGTCCGGCACAGTCGCTCGACGAGCTTGCCGGATTGCGCCTTGCCTATAACAGCAGGAATTCACAATCGGGCTATGCTGCGCTGGCCTATGCGCTGCGCGACCGCGCAGGGAACGATCCGTTTTTCGCGTCCGGCACCCGCACGGGCGCGCATCGCGCTTCGATCCAGTCGGTCGCGCAGGGTCAGGCGGATGTCGCCGCGATCGATGCGGTCACATGGCAAATTGCCCAGCGGCATGAAACCACGGCACAGGCACTGCGCGTCCTGACATCGACGGAGCCGACGCCGGGATTGCCGTTCATCTGTGCAAAAAGGCCAGACTGGCGTCCCGATCGCATTCACCTTGCGGTCGTCGAAGCCATGGCGGCACTCGATGAGGATTGCCGGCAGGCCCTGTTGCTGGCCGGCTTTCAACACACCATGCCATCGGATTACGAGGTGATCCGCGCGCACTATGAATTGGCAAAGAACGTCAGCCTCTAGGCAGGCGTGAACAGCAAGGGGTCTGGACATGGTGCGACGATCGGCCGGCAACCGCAAAACCCGCAAGCAATCCGGTTCATCCGTCAACCAGTTGGCCTGGCGGCCGTTGGAAAACCCCTATCCGCCGATGAAGGTGCTCTCCGACGACCAGATCGAAGCGATATGCGATACGGCCTATCGTATTCTGGAGGAGGTCGGGATGGACATCCTTCACGATGGCGCCCGGCAGATGCTGAAGGCGGCCGGCGCCGATGTCGACCCGACCGGCGACCGGGTCCGTTTCGATCGCGGACTGATCGACAGCGCCCTGGCCAACGCTCCAGCGGAGGTGACGCTCCATGCCCGCAACCCGGCCCACACGCTGACCATCGGCGGCAATCGCATCGCGTTCGGATCGGTCGCGAGCGCGCCCAATGCGAGCGACATCGTCGGCGGCAGACGGTCCGGCAACCAGCGGGACTATCGCGACTTCCTGCGCATCGGCCAGTCGCTGAATATCGTTCATTTTTTCGGCGGCTATCCGGTCGAACCGGTCGATTTGCACCCGTCCACCCGCCACCTCGACTGTATCGGCGATTTTGCGGTGATGACCGACAAGGTCTATCACGCCTATGCGCTTGGCCGAGAACGCATTGCCGATGCGCTGGAGATCACCCGGCTGGCCTTCGGATGCGGCGAAAACGGGCTTGCCGACAGGACCCGCATATTCACCATCATCAATACCTCCTCGCCGCTGCGCCTTGACGGCGTGATGATCGAAGGTGCGTTTGAAATGGCCCGCAACAACCAGCTCTGCGTCATCACGCCCTTCACGCTGTCCGGCGCCATGAGTCCGGTTACCATTGCCGGCGCGCTGGCGCAGCAGCACGCCGAAGCCATTGCCGGCATGGCGCTTCTGCAGATCCATGCGCCGGGCTGCCCGGTGGCCTATGGCGGCTTTACGTCAAATGTCGACATGAAAACCGGTGCTCCGGCCTTCGGAACCCCTGAAAACGCCCGCGCCGCCCTGATCGGCGGGCAATTGGCACGCCGGGTCGGCGTCCCCTACCGCTCGTCCAACGTCAACGCCTCGAACTGCGCAGACGCCCAGGCAACCTATGAAAGCCAGATGTCGAGCTGGGCCGCGCTGATGGGTCATGCCAATTTCCTGATGCATGGCGCCGGCTGGCTGGAGGGCGGGCTGTGCGCGTCCTTTGAAAAGATGATCATCGACGCTGAAATGCTGCAGGCGATGTCGGAATTTCTGAGTCCGCTCGTCGTCGATGAGGCATCGCTGGGTTTCGAAGCGGTCAAGGATGTCGGACCGGGCGGCCATTTTTTCGGCACGACCCACACGCTGGAACGCTATGAAACGGCGTTCTATGCACCGATGCTCTCGGACTGGAACAATTTCGAGAACTGGCAGGACCGCGGCTCCAAGGACGCAACGCAGCGAGCCCACGAGATTTCGCGACAATTGCTGCAGGACTATCAGGCCCCGCCCATCGACAAAGCCCGTTCCGAGGCGATCCGCGACTTCATCGCCAGACGCAAATCCGAGGGCGGTGTCGCGGAACACAGCTAAAAGGAATACAGATGACCAGACCCGCCTATGACGCGATCATTATCGGAGCCGGCGTGATCGGCGCGTGCACCGCTTTCGAACTCGCCAAGAAGGGCTGGAAAACCCTGTCCGTCGACAAGCTCCCGGAATCCGGCTACGGCTCGACATCGGGCTCCTGCGCCATCATCCGAACCTATTATTCAGCCCTCGAAACCTGCGCCATCGCCTATGAGGGCTGGCACTACTGGAAGGACTGGAAGAGCTATATCGGCGTCGAGGACGACCACGGTCTGATCACCTATCACGACACCGGTTGCCTGGTTATCAAGACCGAGCACAACAAGCAGCTGTCGCGGGTTTGCGAGATGATGGACCGGCTGGGATGCCCCTATGAACATGTCGCTCCGGAGCAGATCGCGAGTCGTTTGCCCGGCGCCGACATCCGCCAGTACGAGCCGGCAAAGCGGCCGGAGGATGAAGGGTTCGGCGCTCCCACCGGTCCGGCGGTCTCGGGGGCGGTGTTTTTCCCCTGTGGCGGCTATGTCAACGATCCGAAATTGTCGGCGCATAATGCGCAGCGCGGCGCCGAGCACCACGGCGCGGAATTTCTGTTCAACGCCGAAGTCGTCGAAATTCTGACTGAAAACAATCGGGTCTCGGGCATCCGCCTTGGCGACGATACGCGGATCGCGGCGCCCGTGGTCATCAATGTGGCCGGCCCACACTCGTCCAAGATCAACGCCCTTGCGGGAGTCGATGCGGCGATGAAGATCAAAACGCGAGCGCTCCGCCATGAGGTGGCGCATGTTCCGGCACCCGACGGGGTCGATTTCGAGCGTGAGGGTCTGGTCTTTTCCGACAGCGACATCAGCACCTATTGCCGGCCGGAAATCGGCAACCACATCCTGATCGGTTCCGAGGATCCCGAATGCGACCGCAAGGAATGGGTGGACGATCCGGACAATTACGACAGCAATTTTTCCGAACAATGGAATGTGCTGGTGATGCGCATGGCGCAGCGCCTGTCGGGCCTGCGCATACCGACCGACACGAAGGGCGTGGTCGCGCTTTACGACGTTACCGAAGACTGGATGCCGATCTATGACCGCAGTGACCTCGACGGCTTTTACATGGCGGTCGGCACCAGCGGCAACCAGTTCAAGAACGCGCCGGTTGCCGGCAAGATGATGACGGCGCTGATCGAGGCATGCGAAAACGGCCATGATCACGACCGCGACCCGCTCGACTTTCATCTCGATTATATCGGCCAGCGGATTTCGCTTGGCGCCTTTTCGAGGAACCGGGAGATCAATCAGGATTCCAGCTTTTCCGTCATTGGATAAGCAAACAGGATATTCTCGCCGGTGTCGCCGACGGCGCGATACCCAAGCGACTGGAGATGCGCGACGCAATCCTCCTGCCAGTGTCGGCGCAAAACCGTCTCGATCAGGATGGCGCGCGGCCACAAGGGCTGGTGCTGTGGCTGCATCAATGGCATCAGCGCCCGGTCTTCATAGCCCTCAATGTCGATTTTCAGAAGATCGACATGCCGGATGAACCGGTGCTTGAGCACATCGGGCAGCGGAGTGATGTCGATGTCGACATGTTCCTTGTCACCGGCGGCGTCCGGCAGGATCGACGCGGTGCCGATATTGGTGCCGCCACTGGAATAGAGCCGCAAACGCTCGCGCTTCGGGCCGACACCCTGGTTGATTGCCTCTATGCTGTTGAAATCATTTGCCTTTACATTATAAAGGAGCTTGCTGTAGGTGCGTGGATGCGGCTCGAAAGCCAGAATGCGTGCCTTGTCGCCACAGTGGCGCGCCACGGACAGGCTGTAGGTGCCGATATTCGCTCCGATATCGACAAACACCATCTTCGGCTGCAGCAATGGCGCGATCAGCCGGCGCTCCGGAATCTCAGGCAGCGTGCCACGACCGACGGCGATCCGATCGCAATAGTTTTCCAGCGGATAGGCGCGGATCGCAACGTCCTCGACCGTTACATCGAAGGGTCCCGGGAACCGCCGGGCAATGCGTTTGCGGATGAATTTGCGACGCTTGCGGTTGATCCGGCGGTGGGTCGCCAGTCGCCAGACGAGCTTGGGAATGAACTCGGGCCGCCGCGTCCCGAACTCCGACATGACATCCAGATCGTCTCGTGCATTCACCTTCTTTCGTCCCCACTGCCCGGGATGGCAAACCTTCCGTCAGCGTCATAGCAAGAGCGTGAAAAAATGGAACCGCGGATTTCACGTGCCACCGGCAACGGCACGGCCTGGTCGATGTCTTACGGATTGAAACGCGTGTTTTCCCTCCCACATGCGAAAATACCGCGTTTGTTCCCCTACTGTTTTCAATTCGCTTCACATAAACGCAAATCAGCCGTGACAACCGCCAAGCAACCACTTATTTACTGATCTGACTTGGTCCACGGTCTGCCGCCGTTCAGGCCGTGAAACGTGTTATGTATTGGCAGGTGGGAACAGTGTGGGAGCCGATCGCATCGACAGACGGACAAACATCAGCTGCTCCGCAATCTCCGGTTCGCGTCCCTGCCAATTGGTGAACCCGGATTTCACCAAGCCTGGAGCCGTGTTGCCTTGGACACCGTAAGCCCGACGGCACATCTTCTGCTCTACAGCCATGACACGTTTGGCCTGGGGCACATCCGGCGCAACCGCAAGATCGCCCGTGCCCTGGTCGATCGTTTTCCGGGACTGGTCACCACTATCATGACCGGTTCCAGCCTCTCCGGCCAGTACGCACCCCATCCGCGGATCAAATTCGTCGAACTGCCACAGGTGGAAAAGCAGCCGGACGGCAGCTATCGCTCGGCGGATCCGAACCTGACTTATGCACAGGCCATCAGGGCGCGTAGCGAAGCGATCCGGCACTGCGCCGAAAACACGCCGGCCAACATCTTCATCGCCGACAAGGAACCGCTCGGCCTGGGCGGCGAATTGCGGGACGCGCTCGATTATCTCAAGGGAACACCAACGGAACTCGTGCTTGGGCTGCGCGATGTGCTCGATGATCCCGATACGGTGCAACACGAATGGCACAGCAAGGGCATCCTCGATGCGATCGACGGACTTTACGATCAGATCTGGATTTACGGCGCGAAGGACTTCTATGACCCGCTGAAGGGACTCGGCTTACCCGACAATGTTCGTGGAAGCTGCTCCTATACCGGGTTCCTGTACCAGCCGAATCCGGAAATGGAGGATGCGCCGCTGCATGATCTTCCGGACGATTACCTGCTGGTGACGGCCGGCGGGGGCGGCGACGGCGATTTCCTGATGAATGCGTTCCTCAGTGCCTATGAGCATGATCCCGGCCTTTCCATTCCAGCGGTGCTGCTGCTCGGCCCGTTCAGCCAGCAGACCAAGGCACGGTCCATCCGCGACCGGGCCGCCCGGAGTGAGCGTGTCACCGTCATCGGTTTCAACGCTCTGCCGGAAGCCCTGATACGCCAGTCGCGCGCCGTTGTCGGCATGTGCGGATACAACACGTTTTGCGAGGTGATCGCGCGCCGCAAACCGGCCCTGTTCGTACCGCGGCAAACGCCGCGCACCGAACAACTCATCAGGGCCGAGCGGGCGCGGGAACTGGGTTACGCCAACATGATCGCGGCGTCGGAAGCGGCCGATCCGGCCCGCCTGTCGGCAGCCATTCACACGCTGCTGGAGCTGCCTGTCAGCCGGCCGGATCTGGACGGTTTCGACAGCAACGGCCTTGAGCGAATCTGCGCACGGGTTCGCGAAACGCTGGAAAGGCAGGGTCTGATCCCCTTGGCAGTGGAAAGAGCAGGCCTGTGACCGGGGCGATCGCGGCTGTCCTGAAAGGCTATCCCCGGCTTTCGGAGACCTTTATCGCACAGGAACTGCTGGAACTGGAACGCGCCGGCTTCCAACTGCACATTATCGCGCTGCGGCGACCGACCGACAAGGCGCGCCATCCGATCCACGGCGAAATCGCGGCGGATGTGGCCTATCTGCCCGAATATCTTCACGAAGAGCCGCTTCGGGTCCTGCGCGCCTGGTGGCGGTGCCGCCGAAAACCCGGCTATCGTGCCGCCTTTGCGCAGCTGCTGGCCGATTTTCGGCGCGACTTCACGCGCAACCGGCTGCGCCGTTTCGGCCAGGCATTGGTCCTTGCCGACGAAATGCCGAAGGATGTGCAGTGGATCTATGCGCATTTCATCCATACGCCGGCATCGGTTGCCTATTACGCCCGCATGATCACCGGTCTCGACTGGAGTTGCTCGGCCCACGCCAAGGATATCTGGACGTCACCCGACTGGGAGCTTTCGGAAAAGCTGGATGACGCACGCTGGACCGTGACCTGCACCCGCAGCGGATATGAACATCTGAAGGCCCTCGCCGCGCGGCCATCAGCCGTCACGCTGGTCTATCACGGGCTCGACCTTCAACGCTTTTCCCCCGCTCAGCGAGAGCCATCCCGGCGCGACGGAACGGCGGCGGACGATCCGGTTCGCCTGATGACCGTCGGACGGGCGGTCGAAAAGAAGGGCCTCGATACGCTGATCACCGCCCTCGCCGCCCTGCCCGACACGCTCCATTGGCGATGGACCCATATCGGCGGCGGCGTCCTGTCCGAACGGCTTCGCGCGCAGGTCGAGGAACTGGGGCTCGGTGCGCGGGTGGCGATGCTCGGGTCAAAGCCGCAGGAGTTCATCCTGCAAACCTATCGGGAAAGCGACCTTTTCGTTCTGCCCAGCCGAATCGCCAAGGACGGAGACCGGGACGGACTGCCGAATGTCTTGCTGGAGGCGCAGAGTCAGTCCCTTGCCTGCATATCCACGCCGATCTCAGGCATTGTCGAGTTGATCGAGGACGGGACCAACGGTCTGCTGATCCCGCCCGATGAACCGCAGAAGCTCAGGGACGCAGTGCAGAAACTGATCCAGGACCCGGCACTGCGCGATCAAATAGGGGCGGCCGGCGCCCGCAAGGTCCGGAACGAATTCAGCCATGTCGCCGAAATTCAGCAGCTCCTGGCGCTTTTCGAGGCCGCCGGGATAAAGCCCGAGAGGGCGCTTGCGGCGCAATGACCGTCAAGCCCCGCATCCTCTATTACGTGCAACATCTGCTGGGCGTCGGGCATGTGTTCCGGACCATGCGCATCGTTTCCGCCCTCATGCAGCGCGGCTTCCATGTCGATCTGATCCATGGCGGCGAAAGACTGCCGAATTTCGATGCCTGCGGCGCGCGCGTGCATTTCCTGCCCTCACTGGTGTCGGACAGGGGGGACTTTTCGGTTCTGCTGGGCGAGGACGGACATCCGGCATCGGATGACTACAGGGCCGAGCGCCGCGACCGGCTCCTGAAGATCCTGGCGACGAGCATTCCCGACATCATCGTCACAGAAGCCTTTCCGTTCGGCCGCCGTCAAATGCACTTCGAATTGCTGCCGCTGATGGATGCCGCCAAGGCGCTTCCCGCGCCGCCGCGGATCTTCGCCTCGGTGCGCGACATTCTGCAGGAGGGCAACAAGCCGAAGAAGGACCGCCAGACGGTCGAACTGGTTCATCGGTATTTCGACGGTGTGCTGGTGCATGGCGATCCGGATCTCATTCGTCTTGATGCGACATTTCCCTTCGCCGAGGAGATCGCTTACCGGACCTATTATACCGGCATTGTCACACCAACCATCGATGGGCCGGCGCCCGAAACCTTCGATGTGGTTGTGTCGGCCGGCGGCGGCCTGCTGGGCCGTGAATTGATCGCCGCCGCGATTGAAGCGAAGCCCGGTTCGGCCCTGAGGGATGCCGCATGGTGTTTCCAGACCGGCCCCTATCTCGCAGAATCCGATTTCACATGCCTGAAACGGCTGGCCGGTCCGGATGTCGTGTTTCGCCCCTTTGTCCCCGACCTGCACCGAACCCTGGCCACGGCCCGGCTGTCGATTTCACTGGCCGGCTACAACACCGTGGCCGATATCATGGCCGCGGGCTGCCGGGCGATCGTCTCGCCACAGTGGAACGACAAGGAAACCGAGCAGCTTCACCGCGCGCAATTGCTGGCCGAGCGCGGCCTGGTAGAGATGATCGGACATCGGGACAAAAACGCATCGGCGCTTGGCGCCGCCATCGACCGTGTCATGGCCCGGCCGAAGCCCGACTGGTCAGCCATTCAGCGCGACGGTGCCGGAAAAACGGCTGACATCCTGGCCCGGGCCGCGGCCGGCGCGGATTTGGCGGTCTATCGCTAGCGGAGCTGCAGAATGCCCGTCAATGTTGCCTTCTATGCGCCGCTCAAATCGCCGTTTCACCCCATTCCCTCCGGAGACCGGGAAATTGCGCGCCTGATGATGCGGGCGTTACGGCTGGCGGGCTATACGGTCGATCTCGTGTCGGATGTCATCAGCTATCAAAAGCGTCCTTCGGCGGAACTGTATGATACGCGGCGCGCGGCGGTGCGGGAGGAGGAAACGCGCCTGTCCACACTCTGGACCAATGACGCGGCGATGCGCCCGGATCTGTGGTTCACCTATCATCCCTATTGCAAATCGCCGGACTGGCTCGGGCCGCCGCTATGCGAGCGGTTCGCCATTCCTTATGTCACGGCCGAGGCGTGCCGGACCCATCAGGGCCTGGACAGCGACTGGGCCGAAGGGCGGGCGGCGGTCCAGAAGGCAATCCGGCAGGCGGCGATCAATTTTGTCCTGAAGGATTCCGACTGGGCCTATCTGGAAAGCATCCTGCCGACCATGGACAACGCATTGCGCATAGCACCATTCCTGGATATCGCCGATCAGTCGGCGGTTTCATCGGCCGATGAGTTGGTTGCCTTTTCCAACACAGCGCCGCTGCTGCTCGCCGCCGGCATGATGCGACCAGGGGCGAAGTCAGAGAGCTATCGACTGCTGGCGGAGACCCTTCGCGGGCTCAACAATCAGAGCTGGAACCTCGTCGTCGCCGGCGAAGGCCCGGAGCGGCCGGCCGTCGAGGCCAGCTTCGCCTTTCTGCAGCCCGAGCGCGTGCGTTTTCTCGGCAGTGTCGAACACCATGCGATGTTCGCGCTGATGGATCAGGCCGACCTGTTTGTCTGGCCCGGGATCGGCGAGGCCATCGGGCTGGTCTATCTGGAGGCGCAATCGCGCGGGCTCCCGGTTGCTGCAATGGAAACGGCTGGCGTTCCGCTGGTGGTGGCCGACAATGTCGGGGGGCTCCTGACCCCGGCAAACGATGTCGACGCCTATGGCCGCGCCGTCGAACGGCTGCTCGGCGATCCGGGCCTGCGCGGCGAATTGGGCGTCAGCGCGGCCCGCTATGTGCGCGAAAAGCATGATGTCACGGCGGTGTCGGCAACCTTCCGCACCGCGCTCGACCCGCTTGTCAGGTGATGGCCGGCGGCTATTGATAGGGGTCGGCCGCGTCGCGCAAACCGTCACCCATGAAATTGAACGCTAGGATCACCAGGATCACCGGGACCACCGGCAGAATGAGCCAAGGATAGAGCACAATCACATTGATGTTCTGTGCCTCGTTGAGCAGAACGCCCCAACTGGTGACGGGCGGACGCAGGCCGAGGCCGAGGAAGCTCAACGCCGTTTCGCCGAGGATCATCGCCGGAATGGTGATCGTCGCCGAGGCGATCAGATGGCTCATGAAACCGGGAATGAGATGCCGTGTGATGATGCGGCCGGGCTTGGCCCCCATCAGTTGCGAGGCCAGGACATAATCCTCCTCACGTAGGGACAGCAGTTTCGAGCGCACGGCGCGGGCAAGCCCCGTCCAGTCCAGCAGGCCGAGAATGACTGTGATGCCGAAATAGACGAGAATCGGACTCCAGGTGACCGGCAGGATCGCCGCCAGCGCCATCCAGAGCGGAATCGTCGGAATCGACTGCAGCACCTCGATGATCCGCTGCACGACGACATCGACCCAGCCGCCATAATAACCGGCAAGACCGCCGATGGTGATGCCGAGAATGAAGCTCACCGTGATGCCGATCAGGCCGATGGTGATGGATATGCGGGCGCCGTAAATGATGCGCGAGAACATGTCGCGCCCCAGCTTGTCGGTGCCGAGCAGGAAGAAGGTTCCGCCCTCTTCGACGCAATAAAGGTGTTTGCGGGCTTCGAACAGGCCCCAGAACCGATAGGGATCGCCATCACAGAAGAAATGGATTGCATAGGATTTGGACTTGTTGACCGAGTATTTCCGCTTCTGCAGCTCCATGTCGAGGGTTCTGACCCGCTGGTAAACGCGCGGTCCGACGAATTTCCCGTCTTCGAAGAAATGGATGCCCTGCGGCGGCGCGTAGATATATTTGATGTGGCGGTGCGCGAGATCGTAGGGCGCGAAGAACTCGGCGAAGGCGATGATCACGTAGCAGAAAAGGAGAAAGATCGCCGAGAACAGGGCGAGCTTATGCTTCTTGAACTTCCACCACATCAGCTGCTTCTGGGAGGCGAAATAGTATTTCTCCTGCGCCGGCGTCAGTTTCTCGACGGCCAGCGGGTCGAAGGGCTCGGTCGAAACGAAATGCTCGATCGGCTTTCCCTTTTCCGGGAGCGAGGACTTGCTCATTTGTACGCTTTTCCCTGCAGCCGGATTCGCGGGTCAAGAATGACCAGAGCAATATCGGAAATGAGCACGCCAATAACCGTCAGCACGGCCAGGAACATCAGGAAGGAGCCGGCCAGATACATGTCCTGGCTCTGAAGGGCCGAGATGAGCAGCGGACCGGTCGTCTCCAGCGACAGCACGATCGCCACCACCTCCGCGCCCGATACGATCGCCGGCAGGATATTGCCGATATCGGCGATGAAGAAGTTCAGGGACATGCGAAACGGGTATTTCAGGACAGCGCGGACCGGCGGCACCCCTTTGGCCCGCGCTGTGATCACATATTGCTTTTTCAACTCGTCCAGCAGATTGGCCCTGATCCGGCGGATCATCGCCGCCGTTCCGGCTGTGCCAATCACAATGACCGGGATGACCATATGCTCCATGACCGAGCCGAATTTGGCCCAGCTCATGGGTTCGTTGATATATTTGGGGTCCATCAGCCCGCCGATCGACGTGCCGAACCAGACCTTGGCGAAATACATCATGATCAGCGCCAGCAGGAAGTTCGGCGTCGCCAGGCCGAGCAGTCCAAACAGGGTAAAGCCGTAATCGCCGATCGAATATTTGTGGGTCGCCGAATAGATGCCGATCGGAAAGGCGATCAGCCAGGTGAAGATGATCGTCACGAAGGACAGCAGCATCGTCAGGAACAGCCGGCTTCCGATCAGCTCGGAAACCGGTCGCTCATATTCGAACGAATAGCCGAAATCGCCATGGAGCATGCCCCAGACCCAGGTGATATAGCGCTGCCACATGGGCTTGTCGAAGCCGTATTCGGTCCTCAGATACTCGATCTTCTTGGGGTCGACGGCCTCTCCGGACGCTTCCAGCTCGGCAATATAGCTCTCAAAATAATCCCCCGGCGGCAACTCGATGATCGCAAAGATCAGCAAGCTTGCGATACCAAGCGTTGGTATCATCGCCGCAAAGCGAAGGAAGATGTATTTGAGCATTCCGCAGCTTACTCCGCAAACCAGAACGTATCCGGTCGATAGATGCCGAAGAATGCAGATGGCGACCAGGAGTAAATACCCGTTTCAGGCAGGTTGCGAAGCTTTGCGTTGACGATGACCGGCTGGATGGCCTCTCTGGCAATGCCGATGGAAAACACTTCCTCGGAATAGATTTCCAGCATCTCTGACCAAATCGCCTCGCGCTCGGCATCGTTGGTCGATTGCCGCCATGACTGGTAAAGCTCAAGCAGACGCTTCGCCGATGGCAGGCTCGGCGGTTCGCCGGCCTTGCCTCCCGTTTGGGTGTACTGTCCCCAAACCGGCCAGTTGGGCTGCGCCGGAGAGACCGGGGCCAGTTCTTCCGGATTGAGATCCGGGGTGGCCAGACCGATGTTCAGTCCCTTGGAGATCGTCATCATGGTTTCGCCAGTCAGGAACCGACGGCGATGAATATCGCGTTGCAGCGAGCGGGTGAAAGTCTTGATTCCCAGTTCTTCCCAGTGATAGCGGATAAGTTCCAGCGCATCGGTCTGCTCAGCAAATTCACCGGCGCTCTCGACGATGATTTCCATCGGCCTGCCGTCGGGGAGAAGCCGGACATTTTCCGATCCCCGTTTATCAAGGCCCAATTCGTCGAGCATCTTGTTGGCCGTTTCGACATCGTTGTGAACCCAGGCAGTGGCATATTCCTCCTTGAACAGCGGCGATTCCTCAAGAACGGTATCGCCACCGACCTTTGCCAGTCCGAAAAAGAGCTGTTCGTTGAGTTCGTCGCGGTTCAGGCCCAGGGACAGGGCACGGCGGAAGTTCACATCCTGGAACAGGTCGCGCCACACCGGATCCTTGACATTGAGATTGGGATAGAGCGAAATCTGCGACGCGACGCCGGCGCGCCACGTCAGGACCCGGTACCCTTGCTGTTCCTCGCCCTGCTTCAAAAAGGTGTAATCATCGAAATTCAGGTAACGGGCCTGGATGTCGCTTTCACCGGCGCCGGTCTTCGCCGGGATGAGGTCGGTCGATCCCATCAGCAGAACCACCTCATCGATATAGGGCAGTTGCTGACCGTTGGGGTCGACACGGTGATAATACGGGTTTCGCTTGAATTCGAAGCGCTTCGACGGTCCCTTGGTCGTGTTCTGCCACGGCTGCAAGGTCGGCATCTCCGGGTTTTCCGGCCGATACTGACGCCCCAGCCTCGTATGCACCGCCCCCCAGTTGCGATACTCACCATCGGTGACGATCTTTTCCAGCGTCTCGGCATCCGCGTAACGCTTGTGGAACTGCTTCATGTAATGGGCCGGTTTGTAGATATAGGCGGGGCTGGCGCCGGCGAGGCCAAGCGGGAAGGCCGGATTGGGTTCGTCCCAGGTGTAACGCACCGTATGGGAGTCGATCACCTCGAATTTTGGCAGCTTGCCGTTGGAGAGCAGCACCTGCGGCGGGCCGGAGGCGGACAGTTCCTCATTCGTCGCCACGTCCTCCCAGTAGTACCGGAAATCCTCGGCCGTAAAGGGATGCCCATCGGACCATTTGTGCCCCTTGCGCAGGTGCAGGGTGAAGATGCGCCCCTCTTCGGATTCGAAACTTTCAAGGATATCGGGCACCAGATCATAATTGGAATCGAAGCCAATGAGCCGGGCATAGCCATAGACCGTCATCATGCGGATGTCCTTGGCCTTGCCCATCAGCATCTGCAAAGTGCAGCAATAGCGGCCGATGGTCTTGTCGCTACCCTCGAAATCCACCACCAGCGGCTGATCCGGAAGCCGTTCTGCCATAGGCGGCAGCGTGCCATCTTCCACCAGGGGTGCCAGAACCGGCGGTTCTTCCAATGCCGCCCGCGCGCCGGTGATTGCGAGGAGACCAAACGCAGCGATAAGCGTCAGGATTGCCAAGGGTTTGGAGTGCGGATTCATGCCACCAGCCTCGTTGTGTTGCTGTCGGGCCGGACAAGAACAAAATGATCTTCTCCGACCTCGGTCATTTCCATTTTTGCACCGGGGCCTTCAGGAACGAATTTCCTGTCCCAATTCTCATCAGTGCTGCTCGTCAGGATATCCGTCTGGTCAAGCGCCAGGGGATTCTCCAGATCCGTCGTCGGTATCGATTGTAGCAGGTTTTGCGTATAGGGGTGGATGGGGTCCCGGAACAGGACCTCCCCCGGTGCGATCTCGACGATGCGACCGCCGCGCATGACAGCGACACGGTCGGCGACGTAATTCACCACCGCCAGATTGTGCGAGATGAAGATTGTCGTCAGATTGAGTTCATGCTGCAGACGCGACAGCAGATTGAGGATCTGCGCCTGAACCGACACATCCAGGGCGGAGACCGGTTCGTCACAGATCAGCAGATCGGGATCGAGGGCAAGCGCCCGGGCAATGCCGATACGCTGGCGCTGGCCGCCGGAAAAACTGTGCGGATAGCGGTTGAGGAAGGTCGGCGAAAGGCCGACCATGTTCATCAATTCGCGCGCCCGTTCGCGGCGCCAGCGGCGGTTTCCCTCGCCATGGATTTCCATGGGCTCCGACAGGATGTTCGAAACCGTCGATCGCGGGCTGAGCGATGAGAACGGATCCTGAAACACCATCTGGATCTTGCGGCGCATCGCAAAGAGCTCACCGCCTTCCAGCGTCGCGAGATCGATTTCCTGCGTTCCGTCATTGTAGCGGATTTCTCCGCTGCTCGGTGTGATCGCCCGCATGATCATCTTGCTCAGTGATGTCTTGCCGCAGCCGCTTTCGCCGACCAGACCGAAACACTCTCCATAGCGTACGGACAGGCTGACATCGTCCACGGCAATGACGCGATCGGCCGCCGTGCTGATCAGCCGGCTGCCCTTCTTGGTCTCAAAACTCTTGGTAAGATTGCGCAGCGTCAGGATGTTGTCCTTCGGGGATTGCAGCCTTTCCTTTGCCCTCTCCTTGAAGGATTGCGGCAGTTCCTGATTGAGCTCGCGCAGCGCGACCAGTTTTTCCCCCGGCTTCATGTCCAGTTTGGGCACCGCCGCCAGCAGGGCATTGAGATAGGGGTGCTGCGCGCGGTGAAAGATATCGTCCAGGGTCCCGGCTTCCATCAGCATGCCGTGATAGAGGACCAGAACCTCATCGGCCATATTCGCCACCACGCCGAGATCGTGGGTAATCAGCAGCAGCGACATTCCGAGCTTCTGCTGCACATCCTTCAAGACCGCCAGCACCTGCGCCTGTACGGTGACATCCAGCGCCGTGGTCGGCTCATCGGCAATCAACAGCGCCGGATTGCAGACCAGCGCCATGGCGATCATCGCCCTTTGCCGCAGTCCGCCGGACAATTCCATCGAATACATGTTGTAGGCGCGGGACGGGTCCGGAAAGCCCACCAGATCCAGCATCTGCTCGGTGAGCGCCCGGCATTCACCACGGGTCACATCGCGGTGCAGATAAAGCGCCTCGTCGATCTGGTTGCCGACCGTGTGTACCGGTGACAGTGACGTCATCGGCTCCTGGAAGATGATGGAAATCCGGCCGCCGCGCAGTTGCCGCATCCGCTTGCCGTCGCGCGGCAGTTTGACGATATCGATCGGCTCGCCGCCATTGTCGGGATCGTAAAAATTGATCGAACCGCCCGTGATTTCGGCAATATCGGGCAAGATGCCCATAATCGATTGCGCAATGATGGATTTTCCGGAGCCGGATTCGCCCACCAGGGCAACCGTCCTTCCCTTGGGAATCCGGAAACTGACACCCTTGACGACATCGTCCCGGCTCAACCCTGAGCCAATCCCGACCCGCAAATCCTCCACACGCAGCAGATCCGCAACGCTTTCACTCATCTAGCACTCTGTTCCCCTACCGAGTGGCAATTGGACTTGGCATTTATCGTTCTTTGCCTTCGGCCCGACTGTTTTTGCATATTTGCAGCATTTTTAATGCTCTGCCAATCTCCGATTTGACCAAGCATATATTCTGTCCTGAAAGATCGGGTAGACCAAGGCGGATTGAAGGTCGGTCGCGCCAAGCAAATACAGACATATCTTGATGACGCCGGCATGACACACCAGTATGGTCGGCCGGTCAATATCCGCCAGCAGATTTCGCAGAACCGGTGCACGGGACGCGAAGCTTTCCCCGCCGGGCGGGACGAAATTCCAGCGATCCCGCTTGCGGGATTTGCGGTCGTCCGGAAACGCCGTTTTGACCTCGTGGGTCGTCAATCCCTCCCACTGCCCGAACGCGATTTCCGTCAGGGCGGCGTCGGTTTTCGGAATGACCGGCCGTGGCGCCAGGATTGTCGCTATTTCATCGGCGGTTTGTCGGGCGCGCCTCAGGGGCGAACAGATGAGCGCCGGCTGTCCGGGCGGATAGGCATTTGCCGCAATCAAGGCGGCCAGCCGCCGACCGCATTGGCGGGCCTGCTCGATCCCGGTCCGGTTCAGCGGTACATCGCTCTGGCCCTGGAACCGGCCGTCCCGGTTCCAGTCGGTCTCACCGTGCCGAACCAGATAGAGATCGCCCTCGGGCCTTACGGACACCGTCATTGAATAGGCCCTATGATTTGCGCGCAAACTATGGAAATATTCCCCGCAGCGTTTATACCGGCACACACAAATAATGAAAACGCTGCTTTCCCCACCCGCTGAAACGTTCAGTCAAATCCCACACACACCCGAGAGGCTGCTTTGATCATCACGATTATCGGTACCGGTTATGTCGGCCTGGTGACGGGCGTCTGCCTGTCGGAATTCGGCTTTGACGTGACGTGCGTTGACAACCAGCCGGACAAGGTTGCGCTGCTGCAGAAGAATATCAGCCCGATTTACGAGCCGGGTCTGGAACAGATGATGCAGTCCAACGCCGCTGAGGGTCGCCTGCATTTTGACGGCGATGTGGCGACCTGCGTGCCCAATTCCGACGTGGTCTTTCTCGCCGTCGGAACGCCATCCGCCGACAATGGCGAGGATGTCGATCTGCGCTATGTCTTCGGCGCGGTCGAAGATATCGCGCCGTATCTGAAGGACGGAGCGGTCGTCATCGTCAAATGCACGGTGGTGCCCGGCACCTCGCAGCGGATCCACGACCGGATCGCGGAACTGCGGCCCGACCTTGATTTCTCGGTTGTCAGCAACCCCGAATTCCTGCGTGAAGGATCGGCGATCCAGGACTTCATGCGTCCCGACCGGGTCGTGCTCGGCATTCACGACGAGCGCGGTCGTGAAGTGGCGGAACAGCTCTACCGGCCTCTGAAACTGCAGGATACACCGATCACGGTGGGGTCCCTGGCCGGCGCCGAGTTGAGCAAATATGCCGCCAATGCGTTCCTGGCCATGAAGGTGAGCTTCATCAATCAGATCGCCGATCTGTGCGAACGGGTCGACGGCAATATTATCGAAGTGTCGGAAATCATCGGACTCGACGAGCGCATCGGCGACAAGTTCCTGCGTGCCGGCCCCGGTTTCGGCGGGTCCTGTTTTCCCAAGGATACACGGGCGCTGGCAGCCTTTGCCCGCAATGTGGGTGCGCCGCAGGAGCTGGTCCAGGCAACAATCGCCGTCAATGAAGAGCGCAAGCGCCGGATGGCCGCGCGGGTGCTTGAAGCCATTGGCGACCCGGCCGGAAAGACCGTTGCCATTTTGGGCGTCGCCTTTAAATCGGATACCGACGACATCCGCGAATCCCCTGCCCTTCCGGTGCTGGACGTGCTGGTCGAAAACGGCGTGCGGGTCCGCGCTTTCGATCCGAAGGCGATGGAACCGGCGGCCGAGCTCTATCCGGACGTCGAGTGGGCCGGAGACCCTTATGAAGCGGCCATCGGCGCCCACGCCGTAGTGATCATGACCGAGTGGAATGTCCTGCGGGCGCTCGAACTCGACCGGCTGCGCGAAGCAATGGCGGTGCCGCTGATGATCGATCTGCGCAATATCCACAAACGCAAGGAGCCGACGCGGCACGGTTTCACCTATGTCAGTGTCGGACGCGACCGCGCCGAACCGACCGCGGCGGACGCAGCCGCCGAATAGGCATCGCAGGCATGGGTCCGCATCGCCGCGAAAGCCGAACCGGGAGCAATCTGGAGATATCATGAGTGAGACGCTTGTCACCGGCGGATCGGGCTTTCTCGGGTCGCATCTTTGCGACGCCCTTCTCGCCCGCGGCCACGGCGTTCTGTGCGTCGACAATTTCTATACGGGCCAGCGCGACAACATCAAACATCTGCTCGGCCATGTCGATTTCGAACTGATGCGCCACGACGTGGTCTTTCCGCTTTATGTGGAAGTCGACCGCGTCTTCAATCTCGCCTGCCCCGCATCGCCGATCCACTATCAACTGGACCCGGTCCAGACCATCAAGACATCGGTCCTTGGAGCGATCAACCTTCTCGGCCTTGCAAAACGCCTCGGCGTGCCGATCCTGCAGGCATCGACATCCGAGGTCTATGGCGATCCCGAGGTCCATCCGCAAAGCGAGACCTATTGGGGAAGCGTCAATCCGATCGGCCCGCGCAGTTGCTATGATGAAGGCAAGCGATGCGCCGAAACGCTGTTTTTCGATTACCACCGGCAAAACAAGGTGGCGATCAAGGTGATGCGCATTTTCAATACCTATGGGCCCCGCATGACACCGGATGACGGCCGCGTGGTCAGCAATTTCATCGTCCAGGCGCTTCGCGGCGAGCCCATCACCATCTACGGCACGGGCTCGCAGACGCGCAGCTTTTGCTATGTCGATGACCTGATCGGCGGCATGCTGTCCTTCATGGACAGTCCGCGGGAACTGACCGGTCCGGTCAATTTCGGCAATCCTTTCGAGTGTTCGATGCTGGAACTGGCCGAGCGTGTCGTCCGGTTGGCCGGCAGCAAGTCGCAACTGGAATTCAGACCACTTCCGCAGGACGATCCGATGCAGCGCTGTCCGGATATCTCCGTGGCTGAAACGGAACTCGGCTGGCAGCCGAAAGTCACGCTCGAGGACGGGTTGAAGGAAACGATTGCCTGGTTCCGGCATCGCCTGGATGTCTGAACCGGACGTTTCTTTCTCCGCCCCGCAATCCAAAGCGCCGCCGCCGCTGATCATGGATTGACAACATACCCGGTAGTATGTTCCCCTTTCAGCGGTCGTTACGGGACATGATCGGGAGAACAATCCGTCAATGACGGCAACAGCCACGGCGCCAGCACAGACACAGGCCAGGCAGGAAATGCTGAATGCCGCGGCGCGCTGTTTCATGGATCATGGCTATGCGTCGACAAGCATTGACGACGTCGCCCGCAGCCTGGGATCGACCAAGGGCCGCATCTATCATCACTATCGCTCGAAAGCCGACCTGTTTTTCGACGTTTATCGCACCGGGATGTCGATGAATTTCGATGTGGTCGTCCCGCTGTCGAAAGAGCCGTTGCCGGCGCTTGACAGGCTGTGCCGCATGGCCAGGGCGCATTGCCGGGCGATGATCGTCACACAGCCGTTTCAGCGATGCGTCTGGGAGGGCGTCGAGATGCTGATGCGCGGCTCGACAACACCGCCACAGCGCGCGACACTGGTGGAACTGCAGGCGATGCGCAACCGTTATGCCGATGTTTTCAGAACCGTGATGGACGAGGCGAAGCGGGAGGGGACGGCTGATTTCGATAGTTCAAGTATTGCATTGCAACTTATGTTCATGTCGTTGAATTCTCCTCTTTTCTGGTATTCGGAAAGAGATGGCCAAAGCCCCGATACAGTCGACCGGATCGCAAGGCAATGCACGGTGTTCGCGCTGCGCGGCCTGGGTTTGAACAAGGAGGTTTTAGCCGATGTCTGACATGAACCTCGGGATCACAGAACGGCTCGAGCCAATCCTCGACGCGGTCAGGACCATGGTTCGCGACGAAATCCTGCCGCTCGACGCGGAATTTCTGGCCGAGGTCGGCAAGGGTGACCGGTGGAGCTACACCCCGCGCCAGGAGGAAATTCTGGAGGGTCTCAAGAAGGAAGCGCGCAAACGCGGCCTGTGGAATTTCTGGCTGACAGATTCCGATCGCGGCTACGGGTTGAGCACCGTGGAATATGCCTATCTCGCCGAGGAAATGGGCAAGGCCCAGCTCGGGGCCGAGGTGTTCAACTGCTCGGCTCCCGATACCGGCAATATGGAGGTTCTGGAACGCTACGCCAGCGACGTGCAGAAACAGCAATGGCTGGAACCGCTGCTGGACGGAAAAATCCGGTCCGCCTATCTGATGACGGAGCCGGATGTCGCTTCCTCCGATGCGACCAATATCGCCATGCGCTGTGTCCGTGACGGCGAGTCCTATGTGCTGAACGGCGAAAAATGGTGGTCGTCGGGCGCAGGCGATCCGCGATGCGCGATCTATATCGTCATGGTCAGAACCGGCGATGACGAAGCGCCAAAACACCAGCAGCACTCGATGGTGCTGGTTCCGGCTGACACGCCCGGCATCGAAAAGATCCGCGCCATGGAAGTCTATGGCCACGACGATGCGCCGCACGGCCATCTGCACCTTCGCTTCACCGATGTGCGGATTCCGGTGGACCATCTGATCCTCGGCGAAGGCCGGGGGTTCGAGATCGCCCAGGGCCGGCTTGGACCCGGCCGGATCCACCACTGCATGCGCGCCATCGGCCAGGCGGAATATGCGCTGGAAATGATGTGCCGGCGGGCCCTGCGCCGCGAAGCGTTCGGCAAGCCGCTGGCCCATCTCGGGGCGAATTACGACATCATCGCCGAATGCCGCATGGATATCGAAATGGCCCGGCTGCTGTGCCTCAAGGCGGCCTGGATGATGGATCAGGGAGACGCCCGCGCGGCGGCCCCCTGGATCAGCCAGATCAAGGTGATCGCGCCGCAGGTGGCGTTGCGGGTCACGGATGAAGCCGTCCAGATGCATGGCGGACAGGGCGTCTCGCAGGACACGCCGCTGGCGAGGGCATGGACCGGTCTGCGGACATTACGCCTGGCCGACGGACCGGACGCCGTGCACCGGCGCCAGGTCGCGCGCAATGAGTTGCGCAAATATACGCAGGAGCGGGTGTGACCATGAAGGCCGTCATTTGCCGCAATTTCGGCCCCCTCGCCGACCTCGATTATGCCGACATGGACGAACCGGACGCGACCGAAGGCACAGTTGTCATCCGCGCCGAAGTGATCGGCGTCAATTATCCCGACGGGCTGCTGGTCCAGGGACTTTACCAGATGAAGCCGCCGACACCCTTCGTGCCGGGCATGGAGGTGGTGGGCACCGTCGAGGCCATCGGTCCCGACGTCACCGGATTTGGCGTTGGCGACCGGATCGCCGGCATGGCAACGCTGGGCGCCTATGCCGAAAAGGTCGCGGTGCCGGCGAGCTCGGTTTTCACACTGCCGCCCGACATGGACGGCGGCGACGCCTGCGCCCTGATGTGCGCCTATGGCACGGCACACCACGCCTTGAGACAACGGGCCGGCCTGAAACCGGGCGAAACGATCTGCGTTCTGGGCGCTGCCGGATCGACCGGCATTGCCGCGGTCCAGATCGCCAAGGCAATCGGAGCCCATGTCATTGCGGTGGCGTCGAGCGACGAAAAGCGGGCGATCGCGCAATCCGCCGGTGCCGATGAGGTTATCGGCTATTCGGACCTGAAGGATGAGCTAAAGCACCGCACGGACAATCGCGGTGTCGATGTGCTCTTCGATCCCGTCGGGGGCGACGCCTTCGATGCCGGATGCCGCGCCATGGCGCGAGGTGGCCGGCTGCTGGTCATCGGATTTGCCTCGGGCCGCATTCCCCAGCTTCCGGTCAATTTGACGCTGGTCAAGGAGTTTTCCGTGGTCGGCGTATTCTGGGGCGCGTTCACGCGGCACGAACCGGAGCAGTATATCGCGAATATGAAAGAGCTGATCGGCTGGTATATGGCCGGCAAGGTCAAACCCCATATCGAGGGGCGCTATCCCCTGAGTGACGCCGCATCGGTGCTTGAGCGGATCATGCAGCGCGGTGCGGTGGGCAAGATCGTCCTCGTTCCGGAGGAAGCGCGGCCATGAGCTCCCCGCGCGACATGTTCGCCCTGGTGCAAAAGCATGACGGCTATGCGGGAACGGCGGAAGGGCCGCAGATAGACCGGCTCGATGCCTATGTCGAGGCCGCGACGATTCCGGTCCCGGAACTTCGCGACGGGCAAGTGCTAATCAGGGTCAAGATGGCGGCGATCAACCCTTCCGACCTGCATTTCATCAAGGGCGAATACGGAACGCCGCGAAGGAAGGGCGCACCGGCCGGCTTCGAGGGCGTTGGAGACGTGATTGCCGGGAACGGCGCACCGGCCGAGGCGCTGGTCGGCAAACGCATCGCCTTTACGGTCGATCCGGCCGGATCCGGCACCTGGTCTGAATATGCCATCGCCACGGCCGCGACCTGCATACCTGTAGACGATGACATCCGCGACGAGGATGCGGCCGGACTGATCGTCAATCCCCTGACCGCGATGGCGATGTTCGAGATCGTCCGATCGGCCGGGACATCCAGTTTCATCATGACCGCGGCCAACAGCCAGCTTTGCAGGCTGATGACGGCGCTCGGCCGCGATCATGACGTTGCGCCGATCGCCATTGTCCGTCGCGACGACCAGACGCCGCATCTGCGCGAACTCGGCGCAAAACACGTTCTCAATTGCCGGTCGGACGATTTCGACGCACAGCTCAAACAGACCATCAAGGCAGAAAAGCCGCGGGTGATGCTCGATGCCCTCGCCAATCAGCTATCGGCCGATATTTTCGCCGCCATGCCGAACCAGGCCCGGTGGGTCGTCTACGGCAAGCTCGATCCGGTCCCGCCCGTGCTCCATCAGATGGGGCAGTTCGTCTTCATGCAAAAACAGATTGTTGGTTTCTGGCTGACGCGCTGGTTCATGAATACCGATCCCAAAGAACAGATGCGCGTAATCGGCGAGGTTCAGACGCGCTTCGTGACCGGCAAATGGCGAACCGAGGTCGCGAAAAAGATAAGGCTCAAGGATGCCATGACACAGCTTGCGGGCGCGCTCCGCGCATCCGGTGGAAAGGTGATGCTCATACCATAAGTTGCGGTGATGCTGTATTGATGGAGCAATAACGACAGGGAACTGTCCGCAAAGAAACAAGGTCGGTCTGGGAGGGACCACTCAGTGGATGTATTGCAGTTAGTCGTCAGCGGACTCGCCAATGGCTGCGTTTACGGCCTGATCGCGATGGGTTTCGTGTTGATCTACAAGGCCACCGAAGGCATCAATTTCGCGCAGGGCGATTTCATGATGCTCGGCGCCTTCATCACGCTTGGCTTCACCAATGCCGATTACATGGACCTGCCGTTCTGGCTGTCTGTTTGCCTGGCAATCGGCATCATGGGCATTCTCGGCTACCTGCTCGATATGGCTGTGCTGCGCCGCATGTTCGGCCAATCGCAAGTTGCCATGGTCATTTTGACCATCGCCCTCGGTTTCGTGATCCGGTTTCTCGCCGGCGCCATCTGGGGACACGAACCGCAGGCGCTCGAGTCGCCGATTGCCGGCGTGGATATCCGTTTTGGCGGTCTGGTGCTGGGTCTCGACGAGGTGATCGTGATCGCCGTGACGATCGCACTGACGATCCTTCTTTATTTCTTCTTCGCGCGGACCAAGCTGGGCGTTGCCATGCAGGCGTCGTCGCAGAACCAGCTCGCGGCCTATTATATGGGCATTCCGGTCCGGCGGATTCACTCGCTGATCTGGGGATTGTCCGGCATTGTCGCGACCGTTGCCGGGATCCTGTTCGCCTCCAAGGGCACCATCGACCCGACCGTCGGCCTGCTCGGCATCAAGGCCTTCGCGGCCGCCGTGATCGGCGGTCTCGGCAGCCTTCCCGGCGCGCTTCTTGGCGGTGTCATCATTGGCCTGATCGAGCCTTTCGCCGCGCGCTACATGCCTGCCCACTATTCACAGATCGCGCCCTATGCCCTGCTCGTCGTGATGCTGATCCTGCGACCGCACGGCATCCTGTCGCAAATCCAGACAAAGAAGGTGTGAGCCGCCGCGATGCGTACCGTATTCAAGACCTCCTATGATGCGGACATCCGACTGTTCAAACACAATGCGCAGGCCTTCTGGTATCTGCTGCTGTTTGCCCTCGCCTTGATACTGCCGTTTCTCATCAGCGATTTCCTGATCGGCGAAGCAACCCTGGTGCTCATCTGGGCGATCTGTGGCATGGGCCTGATGCTGCTGGTCGGACAGACCGGACAGGCGAGCCTCGGACATGCCGCCTTCATGGCCGTCGGCGCCTATTCCAATGTCCTCTATCAGGAGCTCCTGTCCCTTCCCTTCCTGCTGTCATTCCCGCTGTCGGGCGTGACAGCCGGCCTTGCGGGCGCGCTGATCGCGCTGCCGACCACACGGCTGCACGGCATCTACCTTGCCATCGCGACGCTGGCGATTTCCGTTCTTGCCGAGGATCTCATCGTCATCCTCGAGCCGATTACGGGCGGCGTGGCCGGCCTCTTTGCGCCCGACATTCAGATCTTCGGCTACACGATCAACCGCTACGGCAATCCGAACGCCCTTTACTGGCTTGTGCTTGCCATCACCATCGCGGTGATCCTGGTTTACCGCAACCTGCTGCGCTCGCCGACCGGCCGGGCTTTCGCCGCGGTACGGGATTCAGAGGTCTCGGCCAAGGCGATGGGGGTCAACGTGGCCCGCACCAAGATGCTGGCCTTCGCCATATCCTGCACGATTACCGGGCTTGGCGGCGCCCTCATGGGCCATTTCGCCACCATCTTCACCAATGAGACCTTCAATCTGATCATGTCGATCACGCTGTTGCTGATGATCGTAGTCGGTGGTCTCGGGACCATTCACGGGGCCTTTTTCGGGGCGATGGTGGTGGTTCTCCTGCCGCTGACGATATCCTTCGTGCGCGACGGCCTGACCAGCGCTCTCGGCGTCAGTTCGGTGACGATACCGGGCATCGAAAACGGGATCTTCGGGGCCATACTGATTGCCTTCATTCTTTTCGAACCGATGGGGATCTATGGCCGCTGGTTCAAGATCAGGACCTATTTCGAGCTGTTTCCGTTTTACCGCCGGGACATGTTCCGGCGCCAAAAGAGCTATCTGAAGACGGAGCGCAGCCGATGAGCCTGCTGGAACTGCGCAACACGACCCTGCGCTTCGGCGGCCTCGTTGCCGTCAACGATGTCTCCTTCAGCGTCGAAGAAGGCGAGGTGTTCTCGCTGGTCGGCCCCAACGGCGCCGGCAAGTCGACCATCTTCAATATGATTTCGCGTTTCTACACGCCAGCACAGGGAGACATCCTGTTTCGCGGTCGCAGCATTCTCGACCGCCCGGCCCATGACATACCGAGACTGGGCATTGCCCGCACGTTCCAGAACATCGAGCTGTTCGAGCAGGCCTCGGTGTTGCAGAACCTGCTGGTGGGGCGCCATACCCACAGCCGCACCAGCTTTCTTTCCGAAGCGGTCTTTCTGCCGTCGGTGCGCGAACAGGAGCGCCGCCACCGCGAGGCCGTCGAACAGGTCATCGATTTCCTCGACCTTCAGGCCTATCGCGACAAGCCGATCGCCGGCCTTCCCTATGGCGTCCGCAAGGTGGTGGAGATGGGACGCGCGCTTGCCATACAGCCCAGCCTGCTGCTGCTGGATGAACCGGCGTCGGGCCTGTCCGTGGAGGAAACCCAGGACGTGGCGTTCTGGATCGAGGACATCAAAAGGATCATGGGCATCACGGTGCTGATGGTCGAACATGACATGCATCTGGTAAGCGCCGTCTCGGACCGGGTGATGGCACTGGCCGATGGTCGCATGCTTGCCGTCGGAACGCCCCAGGAGGTGCAGAACGATCCGGCGGTGATCGAAGCCTATATCGGCACGAGCGATAATGGGGAGGCGGCATGAATACGACCGATCATCAGCCGCTCCTCAAAGTGGACAATCTGGAAAGCTATTACGGCCCGATCATGGCCATCCGGGGCGTCAGCCTGACAATCGACACGGGACAGATCGTCACCGTTCTGGGCGCCAATGGCGCGGGAAAGACGACGCTGCTGAAGACCATTTCAGGCGTCATGGATCCGGAAAAAGGCACCATTGCATTGGACGGCCGGGCGATCGAGGGCGCGGCGCCCGATGCGGTGGTCAATCACGGCATGGTCCACGTGCCCGAGGGGCGTGAGATCTTCCCGATCCTGACGGTCGAGGAAAACCTGAAAATGGGTGCCTATACGCGCTCCGACCGAGCCGGCGTCGCAACCGACCTTCAACTCGTTTATGACTATTTCCCGATCCTGCGCGAACGCCGGTCGCAGGAAGCCGGCACGCTGTCCGGCGGACAACAGCAGATGCTCGCGATCGGCCGCGGGCTGATGGCCAAACCGCGTATCATGCTGCTCGATGAACCCAGCCTGGGCTTAAGCCCGCTGCTCGTCGGCGAGATCTTCTCGATCATTCGGAGATTGA
Organism: Rhizobiaceae bacterium; assembly: GCA_028279875.1. GTDB lineage: Bacteria > Pseudomonadota > Alphaproteobacteria > Rhizobiales > Rhizobiaceae > Hoeflea_A. Next base: position 3,730 of record JANQMU010000067.1, on the reverse strand, counting down.
ACAGCGAGCAGAATGTGACAATGATGCTGGTGGAACAGAACGCCAAGGTTGCGCTGGATGTCGCCCATTTCGGCTATGTTCTGGAACTTGGACGCATTGTCATGAGTGGCGAAGCGGAAAAACTCCGCCAGTCGAAGGATGTTCAGGAATTCTATCTTGGCGCGCAACAGGAGACACAGCGCGGCCAGAGACGCTGGAAACAGCGCAAGACCTGGCGTTAGTGGGAGGAATCGACATGGGCAATATGGAGAAAATCCCGCCACAGCGGATGGTCAACGGCATCAGCGTCAATGCAAATCTCGATACCGGTCCCTACTTTGTCGACGGATGCGATACGCTGGCGAAGCTGTTTCTGCAGCGTTGCAAGGATCTCGGTGAGCGCACCGCCCATCGCGAAAAGGATTACGGCATCTGGCTGTCCTATTCCTGGCGCGACTATCTCGAACACGCCAAGCTGATCGGACACGGGCTCGCGGCCCTCGGCCTCAAGCGCGGCGACGTCGTGTCCATTCTGTCCGAAGACAAGAAGGAATGGGTGTATACGGACCTCGCTACCCAGTGCATGGGCGCGATCACATCCGGCATCTATACAACCGATTCAGCCTCTCAACTGGCTTATCTGGTCAATGATTCCGGCAGCCGGTTCCTGTTTCTGGAAAATGACGAGCAACTCGACAAGTTCCTGACCGTGCGCGACGACATGCCGGACCTTGCCAAGGCAATCGTCTTCGAGCGCGACGGCCTGCATGATTTCCATGATGACGGGGTCATCTTCGTCGAAGAGCTTTATGATATCGGCCGCGTGCACGAAAAGAACAATCCAGGCCTGTTCGAGGCGGAAGTCGCCAAATCGAAAGCCGACGATACCGCCATTCTCGTCTATACGTCCGGCACGACCGGCCCGCCGAAGGGGGCAATGATCAGCCACCGCAACATCATGTTTTCCCTGTCGGCCGGCGCGCTGACGCTGCCGGTCTACGACACCGACGAGCAGGTCTGCTTCCTCCCGCTGTGCCATATTCTAGAGCGGTTCATTTCGGTTTTCACGCCGATCGCCGCCCGATCCGTCGTCAATTTTGCCGAAAGCCCGGAAACGGTCTTCGACAATGTGCAGGAGGTCAGCCCGCATATCTTCACGGCCGTGCCGCGGGTCTGGGAGAAGGTCTATTCCAGGATCTCGATCCTGGTCGGCGAATCCACGCCGTTCGGCCAATGGGCCTATGAGCGGGCACTGTCGGTCGGGATGACCGTGGCGCGTGACCAGCAGGAGGGCCGGACCGTCCCACTGCTGACGCGACTGCGCTTTCGTTTCTGGGACCTGGTGGTGCTTAAAAACATCCGGCGCATGATCGGACTAGACCGGCTGCGGCGCGGCACGACGGGCGCGGCGCCGATCTCGCCCGACCTGCTGACCTGGTACAAGGCCATCGGGATCGATCTTTTCGAAGGCTACGGGATGAGCGAGACTGCCGGAATCATCTCGGTCAACAGCGCCGGCCACAACAAGGTCGGTACGGTGGGCCAGACTGTTCCCGGCGGCTATATCCGGATCGGCGACGGCGACGAGATCCAGTACAAGGCGCCCAATGTCTTCCAGGGCTACTGGAACAAGAAGGAGCAGACGCAAGAGGCTTTCACCGATGACGGATGGCTGCGGACCGGCGATGTCGGTGTGATCGACAATTCGGGCTACCTGAAAATCACCGGACGCCTGAAGGACATCATCATCACGGCCGGCGGCAAGAACATCACGCCGGCGGAGATCGAGAACAAGCTGAAATTCTCGCCCTTCATTTCGGACGCGGTGGTGATCGGCGACAAGCGCAGATTTCTGAGCTGCCTGATCATGATCGACCAGGAGAATGTCGAGAAATTCGCGCAGGAACACCGTGTGCCGTTCGGCGATTTTGCGTCACTATGCGCCGCAACCGAAGTGCAGGCGCTGATCGATGACGTCGTGCAGGCGGTGAATGCGGAATTTGCGCGTGTCGAGCAGATCAAGGCCTTTCGCCTGATTGACGTCCTGTTGACGGCGGAAGATGACGAGTTGACGGCGACCATGAAGCTCAAGCGCAGTTTCGTGGAGCAAAAGCACAAGGCGCTGATCGAGCAGATGTACGATCAGTGACGTTTCATTTCACAGCCCCAAAGGAGGAAAACATGAAAAATACAATAAAAACAACGGCACTGGCCCTGGCCCTGTCGGTCGCAATGCTGACCGGGACCCATGCGCAGACACAAGGGGTCAGCGACACCGAAATCCTGGTCGGATCCAATGTCGACCTGTCGGGTGTTTTCGCCCCGTTTTCAACATCGGCCATCGACGCGGCCAATCAGTATTTCGGGGAGATCAATGAGGCCGGCGGCGTTCACGGCCGCAAGATCAGGCTCATTGCCGAAGATCACGGCTATGCAATGCCCAAGGCGATGCAGAACATCAACAAGCTGGTCAATTCCGACCAGGTGTTTGCAATGCTTCTGTCGCTTGGCACACCGATGAACATTGCCAGCTTTCCGCTACTGGAAAGGAAAAACGTCGCCAATGTCAATCCGCTTTCAGCGGCGCGCCAGATGGTCGAGCCGCCTGCCCCCTATAAATATAGCGGGTTCTCGTCCTATTACGATCAGATCGATGCGGGCATCGAGTTCCTGAAGGACAATGAAGGGGCGAAAGTCATCTGCGCCATGTATATCCCGAACGATTTCGGGATCGAGGTTGAGGAAAGCGCCAAGGAGGCCGCGGAAAGATACGGGCTGGAATTCAAGACCGAGACGACCCACAAGCCGGACGAGCTCGATTTTGTCGGCTCCCTGTCAAAGCTGCGCGACGAGGGGTGCGACACGATTGCGCTGGCCCTTGGCGTTCGCCAGACCATCACGGTGCTCGCCACCGCGAAGAAACTCGGCTGGGACGACGCCAATTTCCTGGGCGCGTCGGCTTCATTCCACACGGTCGTAGCCAAGGTGCCTGATCAGCAGACGGATGGCTTTTACGCAGCTTCCGGTTGGCCGGACCTGACCACCCGCATGGACGATCCATATGTCCAGAAATGGGTTGCGGACTTCCAGGCCGAATTCGGCGAGTTTCCCGGAACCGGTGCGGTGCTTGGCCGATCGGCAGCCGAGACATTCGTCAAGGGGCTCGAGGCTGCCGGCCCCGATCTCACGGCAGAAAGCTTCCAAAAGGGGATGGAGAGCCTGAGTTTTGTCGACGCGATCACCGGCGTGCAGGTCGATTACGGTCCCGATGACCATCAGGGCGGCGACGCGATCATCATTTCCAAAATCGATGGTGGCAACTGGAAGGTCCTCGGCGAGAAGTAAGCCACTCGAAAACGGTCCCGGCGCTGACCTGTGGCGCCGGGACTACCTCTTTTGACGGAGCCATCCGATCAAGCTTTCATCCGCTTCCTGGAGAACCATGTCTGACCCTGTTTCCTATGAGTGCCTTTCCGGCGAAAATGCCCGGATTGCCGTCATCACAATCGACAACCCGCCGGTCAATGCTGCCGGCCAGGCAGTCCGTGCAGGCCTGCTGAAAGCGGCCGAGCGCTTCGCTCAGGATGCTGGCGCCGATGTCGCCGTCATCGTCGGCGCGGGGCGAACCTTCATCGCCGGCGCCGACATTCGCGAATTCGGGAAGCCGCCGCTTTCTCCCGGCTTGCCGTCGGTGGTCGATTACATCGAAAGCGTCGACAAGCCGATCGTCTGCGCCATCCACGGCACCGCC
>JANQMU010000045.1 GCA_028279875.1 Rhizobiaceae bacterium | reverse complement strand
CGGACGTTAAGGCCCCATGGCGTCTTGTAAAGGAACCACCACGCCAAGGCCACGGTCGCATACATGAGGTATGTCAGGAAATCCTGTTTGAACAGTACCGGACCGAGCACAGGAATGGCCGATAAGCCTGGGATCGCGATGACGTGAAATCCGGGCAATGTCGAGGTCGCGTCGGCGCCCAGAATGAGGCGTGCCAGATATGACGTCATCCCAAGCATCAGAATGTTGATGGCGATCCCAGCAACAAGTTGGTTTATTCCAAGCCCGACCGCTAATCCGGCGAGAATCATTCCCGCGCATGCGGCCACCGCGATCCCCAGGAAGAGGCCGCCGATCGGTGTTCCCGACAAGAACGCCCCCACCGCGGCGCCAAATGCGCCGGCGAGGATGCAGCCCTCGAGCGAGATGTTGAAAACACCCGCGCGCTCCGAAAGAACACCACCAACTGCCGCGAAAATGATTGGTATGGAAAGCCGAAGACTCGTGGAGAGGAAGTCCGTCAGCGCTTGTGTGTCCAGCAGAAAGTCCATCAGGGCTGCTTCCCTGCACGATCTGCTTCAAGCTCGTCGAGCGTGTCCTCCAGCATGCGCCGACGCTTGAGGAATGCAGTCCAGTATGACCGGTTGTAGGTGAAGGCCAGGCTAGCGGCTACGAATATGATGACCAGTCCCTGGATGGCTTCAATGACGGTGGTTTCAAGTCCGACAGCGCGCTGCATCACAAGCGCCCCGGCTTTGAGCCCACTTAGGAAAAAAGCCGATAGGGGCGCGAGAATGGGGTTCAACGACGCCAGAAACGCAACAATGATACCATCAAATCCGTATCCCGGCGAAAACAGATGGTACAGGCGATACTTCAGGCCGAGCACCTCAAAGGTTCCGGCCAATCCGCCAATGGCGCCGGCGACGAACATCGTAACGACCAGGGTGCGACGCACTTTGATGCCCGCATAGCGCGCGCCTTGCGGATTGTGTCCGATGGTATCGAGCGCAAATCCCACAGTGGTAAAACGAAAGACGAGAAATATCGCTACAGCCAGCACCAGAGCGAAAATCACCCCCGCATGTGCATCTGTGCCGGGCATGATCCAGGGCAGCCACAGGTGCTCGCCAATCTCGTTCGAATAGGGATATGGCGCGCCCTCCTGCATAAGCGGGCCACCGGCGACATAGCTGACGATATTGATCGCAATGAAGTTCAACAGAATGGTTATGATGACTTCGTTGATGCCGCGATATGCCTTCAGATAACCCGGAATCAAGCCCCAAAGTCCGCCACCCAAAGCGCCTGCGAGAATGCAGAGAGGTATATGGATAAAACCGGGCATAGTCGGCAGAAGGAGCGCTGCGAGGGCTGAAAACAACCCTCCCATGTAGATCTGACCTTCTGCACCGATGTTGAGCAGACCGGCACGCAGGGGGATGATCACGGCAAGGCCGGCAAGAAGAATGGGCGATGTTTTCACCAGCGTGCCGGCGAGGCCGTAATAGTCGATAAAGGCACCGGTGAACAGCGCCGCATAGGCGTCAAACGGATTTACCCCGGCCACGGCGATGAGACCCGCGCCTACAAACAGGGCGAGCAGAACGGCCCAGACCGGTCGGAGAATGTAAAGGGTTTGGATGGCGTCGAGCATCATGCCGCGTCCGCATCGCTGATGCCGCCCATGAGCGCGCCCACACGTTCACTGGTGGCCTCTGCCGGTGAAATAACGCCGGTGATTTCCCCGGCGCACATCACAGCGATGCGGTCACAAACACTGAGGATATGCTCGAGCTCGGTCGAAATATACAAAACGGCCGTGCCGCGGGCGCGTTCGTGCAGAACGGTGCGTTGCACCGCGTCGATCGCCCCCACGTCGAGACCCTTGCAAGGTTGCATCACCACCAGAATGCGGGGGGCGCATTCGATCTCACGAGCGAAAATCAATTTCTGTTGGTTGCCGCCGGACAGGAAGCGCGCATGCTGGTCAACTGATCGCAGTCGAATGTCGTAACGCTTCACCCAAGCCGTCGCCATATCCCGCGCATTTTGCATGTGCAGGATGCCGTGTTTTGAAAATGGCCAAATCCGGAAATCCCGCAGCATGGCATTCTTGACGACGGGAAGATCCAATACGAGCCCGGTTTGCTGCCGGTCTTCGGGAACGAACGACATGTGCGTCTTGTGACGCCGGTCATAGACCGACAGGGTCGAAACGTCTTGGCCGAAGACGCTCACATTGCCGGAGCTGGGTCGGCGCAATCCGGTCAAAACCTCGGCG
>JANQMU010000023.1 GCA_028279875.1 Rhizobiaceae bacterium | reverse complement strand
TCGATGGTGCCCTTGGGGTTCTGGTTCAAGAGGTCCAGGGTCTTTTTGCGGGCGTCTTCCGGCGCATTGGCGAATTCCTCGGCCAGTTCGGGCTGCATGATCTCGATGCCCGGATAGTCCTGCATCACATATTTCCACAGTCCCGCGCGAATGCCGCAAATGCGCAGGGCCCCCTCGAAGGCGTTGAAGATCGCCACCCGGCCCTTGCCGCCAATGGCGTCGGCCATATAGCGCCCGATCGTGGTTCCCATGTAATAATTGTCGGAGGTGGTGTTGTTGATGCCGTGCGGCGACAGATGGTCGACCGTAAAGACCGGAATATCCGCTGCTCTGAGGGCTTCGAATTTGGGCTCGACCGCACCATCGCCGAGGATCGAAATGACCGCGTCGACCTTGTTGTTCAGCAGAATATCATGATTGTCGGCGTGAACCTGGTTGTCGCGGCCGCCATCGACCGGAACGACCTCGCCGCCAAGCTCCTTGACGCGGTCCAGCGCGCCGTTAAAGGCCTCGCGATCCCAAAAATGCTGCGTGCCGACGACGGCGACACCGATTCTCTTGCCGTCCAGCGACAGATCGGCCGCCCAGGCGGGCGACAATGCGATCGTCGCGGCCGCCAGTGTCACGCCGACAATCCCCATGCTTTTCGCAATGCGGTTCTTCATCTTTCGTTTCCTCCCATAAGGCTGTCCTCAAGCCTGATTTTTCAACCCGGAACCCGTCTGATCGGCGGACCGGCCAGCGGATTGAGTCCGGAATTGCAGCTTAACTTATGTCAACTCAAATGCTATATGTCAATTTCACGGAGGTGTATTTGTAAATCATGGACAGGCAATTGTTCCTCGGTGTCGATGTCGGCACGAGCGCGGTCAAGGCTGCCGTTTTCGACGGTTCGGGCACGGCAATAGCGACGTCGTCGCTCGACAGCGAGATCGACAGTCCGAAGCCGGGCTGGTCTGAACAGGACATGGAGGAGGTATGGCGCAATGTCCGCTCGGCGATCCGCACCGTGACCACTGAAACCGATGCGCAGGCGATCGCATCGGTGGGCGTCTGCGGCCAGGGCGATGGCCTGTGGGCGCTAGACAGCGCCCTCGATCCGGTGCGGCCGGCCATCTTGTGGAACGATCAGCGGGCCAGCCGGTATGTCCATCAATGGGGCGAAGACGGCACCGCCGATTTGGTTGCACAACACTGCCGGACCGCCATCTGGCCGGGCACCAGCGGCGCCATCCTCCGCTGGCTGGCCGACAACGAGCCGCAAACCCGCCAACGCATCGCCCATATCTGCCACGCAAAGGACTGGATCAATCTGCGGCTGACCGGCACGCTGGCGACAGATTTCGCGGATGCGTCAATCCCGTTCCTCGACCTTTCGGACGGCAGCTATTGCGCGGACACGTTCCGGCATCTCGGCGCCGCAGACCTGTCGGAAAAACTGCCGCAGCCACGGCCGCCGGCTTCGATGCAGGGCAAGCTGCAGGCCGGTGTGGCGCAGGATCTGGGACTGTCCGCGGGTATTCCGGTTGCCGTCGGCACAATCGACCTGGCGGCCATGCATGTTGGTCTTGGCCTCAACCATTTCGACGATATCCTGCTGATCCTCGGCACCACCGCCGTCGTCAATGCCGTTACCCACCCTGCCCCCTTTTCGGGTTCGCCGGTCGGGGCCACCGTTATCCATCCCATGACGGACCGCTGGATCCGGGTCCTGGCGCCGCAGTCCGGCGCCTCGGCGTTCGACTGGTTCGCCCAATTGCACCCCGACGGTTTTGGCGGCGACAGCGCCGCCGATATTGCCGGAAAAATCAATACGGCGGCTGAGGCCGTTCCACCGGGATCGGACGGCGTTCTCTTTCTGCCCTATCTCACCGGCGAGCGGGCGCCCTTCGTTGCGCCGCAGGCGAGCGGCGCGTTTCTCGGCCTTCGATCGACAACAGGCCGGGCCACCATGGCCCGTGCGGTCATGGAGGGCACGGCCTTCAGCCTGCGCCACTGCCTCGACGAAACGGGCATCGCCGCGCCCGGCGAGATCGCCATCACCGGCGGCGGTGCCCGCAACGCGCTCTGGTGCAGCATCCTGGCGAGCGTGCTCGGTGCGGCCGTTGTCTCGACCGAGGAGTCGGACCATGGCCTGTGGGGTGCCGCGCTGCTTGGCGCCGGGGCGGCCGGCTTGCTGAACCCCTATGAGGGCCACGCACGAAAACATGTCCACCGGCACCACCGGCCGGATTCGCAGTGGACGAAACTTTACGATTCAGCTTACCGTAGATACCGCGCGGCCATCGACATCCATGCACCGTTCTGGGACGTTGCCAAAGAAGCGAACTAGTCGGAGGGCGAAAACCGGCAGGGAGACGACGCCGGGATTATGAGGGGAGAGAGATGCCGAAATTCGACGCGGTTTTCGCAGGCCTGACAATTCTCGATGTCGCCGGACGTCCGGTTTCGGCCGTGCCCGAGGGCGGCAATGTCGCCTTTATCGACGAGATCCGCATGAATCCCGCCGGAACGGCATCCGGCGCCCTGATGAACGCCGCGAAACTGGGCATCTCCTGCACGACATCGGCCTGTGTCGGCGATGACGAAAAGGGCGATTTCATCGTCAACTACTACGACCGCATGCGGATCGACACTTCCCTCATCCAGCGGACCAGCGAAAAACCGACCTCAGCCACGATCCTGCCGATCCGGCCGAATGGCGAGCGCCCTGCCCTCCATTGCCGCGGCGCTTCCGATGCCTGGTTCGTCAGTGATGAGGGTTTCGACACGGTCTGCGACGCCAGATTCCTGCACCACGGGGGCACCGGCCTGCTCGATGCCATGGATGGCGGGCAGAGCGCCCGGCTGCTGGCCCATGCAAGGCAAAACGGTCTGACGGTGACATTCGACCTGATTGCCCCGGATGAAAACACCGTCAGCCTGCTGAAGGACCTGCTGCCCCATGTCGATTATTTCATGCCGTCCTTCGAGGAAGCCGTCTTCCTGAGCGGATTGTCCAAACCCGCCGACGTCGCCAGCTTCTTCCAGGAAATGGGCGCCGGCGCCTGCATCTTCAAATGGGGCGCCAAGGGCTCCTATATCAGCACTGGCGATCGAGACGATTTCCGCATCCCGGCGTTTGCCGTCGACGTGTCGGATACTACCGGGTGCGGCGACAGCTATTGCGGCGGTTTCATTGCCGGGCTTGCCATGGGCTATGATCTGGAGGCGGCCTGCCGGCTCGGCACCGCCACATCCGCGCTCGTCGCCACCGGTCTTGGATCCGATGCCGGCGTCGGCGACCTTGAATCGACGCTGGCCTTCATGCGGTCTGCCACCGAATTGGACCATGACCCCGTCTGAACGGTAAAACCGCCGGGACGCATCGAAACCGCAAGAGAGAATATTTTGGCCGCACCCAACGAGACACCGGAGAACAGGAGGATCACCGCCAACCGGAGCGTTCTGGCCAGCGTCGCCCTGCTCTACTACAAGGACGGGCTGATGCAGAGCGAGATCGCCAAGCGGCTGAACATCTCCCGCGCCACCGTCGTCAACTATCTGCGCCAGGCCCGCGAGCAGCAGATCGTCGACATCCGCGTCGACGGAGAAGCTTTCGCCACTTCGAACCTGTCGCGCGAAGTCAAAGACAAGTTCAAGCTCGAGGATGCCTATATCGTCGAGCCTTTTGCCTCCGGGGCATCGGCGAAGGTTCCACGCAAGGAAATCAACCGGCAGATCGCCCAGGTCGGCGCCATGGCCCTGGTCAATCTTGTCCGGCCCGGCGACACTCTGGGCGTTGCCTGGGGCGAGACGATCCATTTTCTATCCGAACAATTGCCGCGAAGCGGCGTCACCTCCGTCACCGTCTGTCAACTGATCGGATCGATGAAATCGCCGCTGCTCTCCGCATCCGAATCCTGCGCGATCCGCATTGCTTCCCGCCTCGGCGCCGAATGCCACACGCTGCATTCGCCGGCGATCCTGACCACCCGGTCGCTGGCGCGGGAATTGCGCGCCGAGCCGGTGATACGCGCCCAGCTCAGCCGCCTGGAAAACCTGTCAAAGGCGATTTTTTCGGTCGGAAACTGCCGGAAGGACACCCATATTCTCCAGACCGGAATGGTCGATGCCGGGCAACTCGACTGGTACAGGTCGAAAGGCGCGGTCGGCGTCTTGTGCGCGCGGTTCATCGACCGTGACGGCAATCCCGTCACCGGCGAGCCCGACAGCCGCATGATCGGCATCGAACTGGAACAATTGCGCGGCTGCAACACCGGCATTCTCGTTGCCGGCGGCGAAGACAAGCGCGAGGCCATCCTGGCATCGATCCGCGGCGGATATGTCACCCATCTGGTCATCGACCGGCAGACCGCCACGGGGCTTTTGGAAGCCTAGTCCGCCGCCGCCGGCGCGGTTGATCCTCGGGCGATGAACTCGACCGGCAGCGTCACATCTACGGGCGTGTTGTCCTCGATGGCGCCCATCAGCATGTCCGCAGCGCCCCTGCCCAGCCGCCGCCAGGGCGCCCGGATGGTGCTCAGAGAGATTAGCGGGTGAGCGGTGACCTCGATTCCGTCAAAGCCGGTTACGGAGAGCTGACGCGGCACGGCGATGCCACTTTCCTCGGCCCTGGCAAGCGCCGACAACGCCAGCGCATCGTTGCCGCAGACCATCGCCGTCGGCGGTACCGGTGTGTTCATCAGCCAGTCGAACCCGGCTTTCGCCTCTGCGTCTTCGTGACCGCAGCGGATCACGCGGTGGTCGGGCAGGTCCAATCCATGGTGGCGAAGCCTTGCGGCAAGGCCGTTGACCCGGGCAGACCCGTTCCGCTGCGCCCGGCTGTCGCCCAACATCGCGATCCGGCGGTGGCCGAGTCCGACAAGGTGATCTGCCACTTCAGCCATCGCCGCCGCATCATCATAACCGATCCTTCGGCGGGTCCGCGGACTTGCCGGGCTCCCCATCATTACTGTCGGCACGCCGCGTGCCTCGACCAGGTCGTAGATCTGGTCTGGCTCTTCGAGGTGGGTCAGAAGGATCGCGTCAACGCCACGGGCCAGGAAGGCCTCGATCACCTCTTTTTCCGAATCCACCTCATAGTTGGTGGCCGAGATCAATAGGGAGATGTTGCGGGCGCGAAGCTCGGCCTCGAATGTCTGAAGCTGGTGGCGCAGCATGATGTGGTCAAGCGACGGGACCTGGACGCCCACGGTGCCCCAGCGGCTGCCGGCCAGGACCCGGGCCGCCGCATTGGCCTGATAGCCCAGTTGAGAAATCGCGTCCAATACCCGTTTCCGCGTCTCGCCGTTGACCAGGTTGGGTAGGTTCAGCGCACGGGAAACGGTAACGGGGGCCACGCCGGACAGGCGGGCGACGTCTTCAATAGTGGGGCGGCGTGCTCGCGGCGCCTTGCCTGCCTCTACCATAACCAACCCTTCCGTCCCTGCCGGCCGCCATAGCAGTGCTCCGACCTTCACTACCGCACCAATCCGACCAAGACGAAATCTGCCTTGACTCGCAGACCAAATCAAGCCCTTATGGTAACGCTTTCATGAAAAGGCTTTCATGAAAGCGTTACCATAACTATGTGATGGGGTGATCTGCAGCCCTGAATGCGCAATAGGAGGTGAGAAGAGTGTGATCCATCACACCGGACATGACGCAGCCAACCAAGTTTGGCGTCACGGGGTCGTAGCATGACCTCGATCACGGAAGTCGGCGCTGTCGCGTCAGCGCCTCACCGGATGTCTTTCTACCGCCGGCACAGGGACGTGGTGGACGGCTTTCTGTTCCTGGCGCCCTTTCTGGCGATCTACATCGTTTTCCTGGTCTACCCCTTCCTCAAGGGCATCTGGATCAGCCTGCATGAGTGGAATCTGATGGCCGTCGCGTTCAACCCCGACGCGAAAGAGTTCGTCGGCATCAAGAACTACGTCCGGTTCCTCTGGGGACGAGAGATGACCTGGGACATGACCGCGGCGTGGCGGCCCCGGCTCATCGTCCTTCTGGTGGGCTGCGGCGCTGCCTACATGGCGATGACCGGACAGATCACACGGCGAATGGCACTTGTCGTCGGCATTGGTGTCGCCGTGGTCTGGGTCCTGCTGGGCTTTCATCCCGGCGAGGACGGGCGCTGGTTTGACCGGCGGTTCTGGCCGGCTGTCGGCAACACTTTCGTCTTTGTCATCCTCACCGTGCCCGGAGTCACGATTGTCGGCCTGGCGCTGGCCATCGCCCTGAACCGCGAAACGCGGATGATGGCGGCCTACAGGACCGTCTTCTTTCTCAGCCACGTTCTGTCTGTCTCGGTCGTCACGCTGATCTGGGCGTTCATGTTCAACCCCCTGCGGGGCTTCCTGGCCGAGCTGACCGAGAGGCTGGGGGCAGAGCCCATCGTCTGGTTGACCAACCCGGACCTGGCGATGGTCGCCATCGTGATCGCCACGGTCTGGTGGTCCATGGGCATTGCGATGGTCCTGTTCCTGGCAGGATTGCAGGGTATTCCCTCAGAGCGCTACGAGGCGGCGCGGCTTGACGGTGCCGGAGGCTGGGCGCTGTTCCGGCACATCACGCTGCCGGGGCTGGCCCGCACCACGACGCTTGTGGTCGTGCTGCAGACCATCGCGCATTTCCAGGTGTTCGGCCAATCGCACCTGATGACCCGGGGCGGACCCAACGACGCCACCCAGACCGTCGTCCGGCACATCTACCAGGCCGGGTTCCGAGACAGCGAACTGGGCGAAGCGGCGGCCATGTCCATGTTCTTGTTCGTCATCATGATGATCTTCGCCCTTCTACAACTGCGCATCAGCCAGGCGGAGGACTGAGGCCATGCGGACCCGGCGGCAATACTGGATCCTCGTCGGCGGCCTCGGCATCGCCGCCTTCCTGTGGTCGATCCCGACGATCTGGATGTTGTCGATGTCGCTGCAGCCGAACGAGATCCTGGCCCGCACGACGACCAATACCGGCTACGGCCTCGTCCCCTATCCATTCACGCTTGAGAACTTCATCAACCTTCTGAGCCTGGGGAACACGCCGCGGTGGTTTCTCAACAGCGTGATCGTGGCCACCGGCATGACCGCCGTCACCCTGATCCTGTCGACCACCGCCGGCTACGCGCTGGCGCGGATCCCGTTCCGGGGCCGTGGATTGGTCTTTGTCCTGATCCTCGGCGGGCTAATGGTGCCCGAGCAGGTGATCTTCATCCCGCTCTACACGATGTTCGCCGACTGGGACCTGCACAACACCTACACCGCGATGATCATCCCGCGGTTGGCGGTGCCGCTTGGCGTCTTTCTGATGATGCAGTTCTTCCGCTCCATCCCCGAGGAGGTGGAGGAAGCGGCGGTTCTCGACGGGGCCGGGCGCTGGGCGATTTTCACCCGGATCATGCTGCCGCTGTCGGTTCCGGCGATCACCACATTGGCGATCATCACCTTCCTCTATGCCTGGAACGACTATCTCTGGCCGCTTGTGTCCGCCCAACGGCAGGAAATGTACACGATCACCGTCGGCCTCGGCTCGATCCAGGAGAACTTTGCCCAGACCGAAGGTCTGGGCCGGCTCATGGCCTCCGGCGTCATGGCCAGCCTGCCGGTGATCGCCCTCTTCATCATCTTTCAGCGTTTCGTGATCCGCGGGATCGCGATGGGGCCCACGAAATGAGTGCGCCCGGCCACAACCAAACCCAGGACATAAAGGGAGGAAATACTGATGAAACACCTACTGATCGCGGCGGCTGCCGCAGCGTTCGTTGCCCAGGCAGCGCCGGCCCTGGCCGACACCGAACTGGTCCTTGGCCGGTTCTTCGGCAATTGCGAAGGAGCGGGCAACGACCCGACCACCGAAGTTGGTGAGGCCTGCATCATCACCGCGATCGTCAACGGCTTCTCCGCCGCCGACAACGGGATCACGGTCGAGACCCTGCCCACCGAGTGGAACAACTACTACGACCAGATCAAGGCGGCCTATGCCGGGGGCAATGCCCCTGACGTGCATGTCATGCACCGTCACCGGGTGATGGAGTTCGCCTCTCTTGGCGCCATCGCGCCGCTGACCAAGGACGAACTGGCCAGTGTCGGCATCGATGTCGGTGACTGGGATCCCGCGGCTCTGGAGGCGGTCAGCTTTGACGGCCAGATCTATGCGGTGCCGATGGATTTCCATGCCCTGCTCTGGCACGTCAACGTTGATGTCATGGCCGAGGCGGGCCTCCTGGACGATGACGGCAACCCGATCGTGCCGACCTCGGTTGAGGAATTGATGGCCCAGGCCGACGCCGTGGAGGCGGCAACCGGCAAGGACTACATCGCGCAGCAGTTCCAGGGCGGGGTCTTCGGCATGCGCACTGCCATCGCCCTTGCCATGCAGCAGGGGGCGAACGTGATCGAGGCCGACGGCGCCAATATCGAAAGCCCGGAAATGATGGAGGCGGCCAAGCTGATCGACGTGTTGATCAAGGAGGGCCACGTCAACGTGCAGAACGACTATCCCAATGCGCAGCAGGCGTTCCTGGACGGTGAGGTGGCGGTTCTGGTCAACGGCACCTGGGTCGTGGATTTCTACGATTCCCAGGCCGCCGACGACAGCGTGCCGCTGGCCAATTATCACGTCACCAACTTCCCCACCCTGTTCGGCCAGCCCGCTGTCTGGGCCGACACCCACATGTGGGCGATCCCGGCCGCTCTGAAGAAAAGCGATCCGGAGAAATTCCAGGCCGCGTTGCAACTGCTTGCGCATATCAACGACAACAATGCCAGCTGGGCCAAGACCGGGCATATGGCGGTTCGCACCTCCGTTCTGGAGAGCGACGCCTACAACAACCTGCCGCACCGGGCCAACTATGCGGAAACCGCTGCAAACAGCCGCGATATTCCGCCGTCGGTCCGCTACGGCGCGATCCAGGACACCCTGGCGCGCGAACTTCTCGCCTTCTGGATGGGAGAGAAGTCGCTTGAGAGTGCGCTGTCGGACGCCCAGCTCGACATCGAGGATCTGCTCTAGGCGATCCGTCCGCACTCTGCCCCGGCGCGGTCCTCCCCGCGCCGGGGTTTTCCCCTTCCCGCTGCCGCCGCCAAAAGTGCTCCGATGTTAGATGTCCCTATCCCCCGCGCCGAGCTGCCGCGGCCCCAGTTCTTCCGCTCTCGTTGGCAGACGCTGAACGGTCCGTGGGACTTTGCCATCGACCCGAACGGCGCGCCCGTGGATCGCCGCAGCGGCACCGGGCTTGACCGGCAGATCATTGTACCTTTTGCGCCGGAAAGCCCGCTTTCTGGCATCGGCAACACGGATTTCATGGAAAGCGTCTGGTATGCCCGCGACATCGATCTGCCAGGGGGCTGGGCAGGATCGCGGGTGCTGATCCATTTCGGCGCAGTCGACTGGCAGGCAAGGGTCTATGCCAACGGCAAGCAGATCGGCTGCCACCGGGGCGGGTCGACCCTGTTCACGCTCGACCTGACCGATCATTTCCCGGACGGGCGCTGCCGTCTTGTGGTTCATGCGACGGATAACCTACGCTCCGGCATGCAACCGGCGGGCAAGCAGAGCCGTCGACCCCATTCCTGGGGCTGCTACTACACCCGCACGACCGGTATCTGGCAAAGCATATGGCTGGAGGCAGCCGGCGAAAGCCACCTCACCGACGTTGCCATCCTGACCGACGCAGCAGGCCGGATCGTGCTGACGCCGGAGGCGCGGATCGCCCGCCCCGGCCTGACATTTCATGCCACCGCACGGCTGGATGGTGCGGAGGTCGCCGCGGCGGATAGCCAGCTGCGAAACGGCCAGCCCCTGGTGATGACCGTGCCGGAGCCGCGGCCCTGGGCCCCCGGCAGCCCGACGCTCTACGACCTGACATTCGAAATCCGCGACGGGACCAAGGTGATCGACCGCGTTCAGTCCTATTGCGGGCTTCGGGACGTGACCGTTGCCGGAGATCGGGTCTACCTCAACGGCGCGGAGATCTATCACCGCTTCGTGCTTGACCAGGGATTCTATCCAGATGGGATCTGGACCGCACCGACCGACGCGGCGCTGGCAGCGGACGTCAAGCTGGCCATGTCGATGGGGTTCAACGGCGCGCGCCTGCACCAGAAGGTCTTCGAGCCGCGCTGGCATTATCACGCCGACAAGCTGGGCTATCTGACCTGGGGAGAAAGTCCGTCATGGGGCGCCGAGCCGGATGAGGACGAGGCAAACGGCAACCTGATCGAGGAGTGGATCCAGATCCTGCGCCAGTGCCGCAACCACCCCTCGATCGTTGCCTGGTCGCCGCACAACGAAAGCGGTTGGGGCAAGGGCCGAAGGGAGCCGATCGAAGAACCGCACCTGCGCCTGATCGAACGGTTGGCCGCCATAACCCGTGCCATAGATCCCTCTCGCCCTGTGAACGACGCCAGCGGTTGGGTGCACCGAAACACCGACCTCTGGACTGTACACAGCTATGAGCAGGATCCGCAGAAGCTCGCCGCCCAGATGGCCCCCTATCCGGACGTTTACCGCGATGCCCCGCAAAGCGAGCCGCCATACGCCGGCCAGCCTTATATCCTAGACGAGTTTGGGGGTGCGGCCTTCGATCTGGACGCGACCACGGACTTTGCGGACAACAGTAGGGCCCGGGACCGGCGCGCGGAAGGCGCCGCCTGGGGTTATGGCACGCCGCCGACGGACGCCGCGGAGTTCGAGGCCCGAATTCGTGCTCAGGTCGCTGTGGTCAATGCCATCCCGCACATGCGCGGCTGGTGCTACACCCAGCTGACCGACGTGGAGCAGGAACAGAACGGCGTTCTGACCTGCGACCGTCGACCCAAGCTGCCGATCGAGACTTACTCCAGAATATTTTCTGCTGAACCGTCCCGGGTTGGCAATAACAAGATGGCCGCCGAATGACCCGCGCGCCGGCATATCCTTTGGTCGTGCATGACCCGTTCTTTTCAATCTGGTCGTGCACTGACGTGTTAACCGACGCCTGGACGACCCATTGGACCGGGCGGCCGCAGGTCCTGTCTGCTTTGATCCGGGTGGACGGCAGGACCTACAGGGTTATGGGGCCCGACACCAGGATGGCGGAGCGCCGCCCCGCCTTGCCGCAGACCGGGGTCGAAGTCACGCCGACGCGGACGATCTGCCGCTTTGCTGGAGCGGGCATTTCCCTGACGCTGACCTTCACCACGCCTGCGCTGCCGGGAGATATCGACCTGATGGCCCGGCCCCTCACCTACCTGACCTTCGAGGTCGCGGCGACGGACGGGGCCGCCCACGCGGTTGCGCTCTACCTCGATGCCTCGGCCACGATCACCACCGACCGGACCGAGGCGCCGGTGATCTGGGGGCGGCACCGGCACGGGGCCGTCCATTCACTCTGGACCGGGGCAGCGGATCAGGACGTACTGGGCCGCACCGGGGATCATTGTTTCACCGACTGGGGCTATCTGCACCTGTCGCCTGATCCCGAAGCGACGTCCACCTCGGCCATTGGCGAGGCGCGGGCGCTGCGGGACCATTTCGCCGCGGCCGGCCACCTGCCGGACCAGGACGGCGTCGGGCCGGAGGCGCCCCTGCCGATGCCGGCGCCGGCCTCGGGCGGGGAGGGCCAAAACATCCACGGAGAGAGCAGCAACCGTCAGCCGACGGTCATGCTGGCCCTCTCCCGGAACCTCGGCGAGGTCGCCGAGGCGGCCGCAGTCTGGCATGCGGCGCTAGCCTATGATCACGTCTGGCAGATCGAATACCACAACCGGCGGCTCCGCCCACTTTGGCATCGCAAGGACGGCACTGCGATCGCGATGATCGCCCGGGGCTGGACGGAAAGGACCACAGTCACGGCGCGATGCGCCACCTTTGACAGCGATCTGACCCGGGATTTGACGAAGGTCGGCGGCGCCCCTTTTGCGCGCCTTGGCAGCCTGGCGTTCCGGCAATGCCTGGGCGGGCACGGGCTGGTGGCGGACCGGGACGGCACGCTTCTGCATTTCAGCAAGGAAAACTCGTCCAACGGCTGCCTCGGTACGGTCGATCTTACCTATCCCAGCGCGCCGTTCTTCCTGTTGTTCAACCCCGACCTGTTGATGGCACAGATTCGGTTCATCCTAGACTACGCGGCCGGCCCGCAATGGCCCTTCGCTTTCGCCCCCCACGACATCGGACGCTATCCCCTCGCCAACGGGCAGGTCTATGGCGGCGGAGAAACCGGCGAAGCGGACCAGATGCCGTTCGAAGAATGCGGCAACATGCTGATTCTGACCGCTGCCTATGCGCACGTAACCGGCATGGCCGAGGCGCTGCGCGACGACTGGCCGGTTCTGGCCGGCTGGGCGGAGTACCTGGTGGAGCAGGGCCATGACCCAGGCGAGCAGCTGTGCACTGACGATTTCGACGGGCACATGGCGCACAACGTGAACTTGTCGCTGAAGGCCATTCTGGGTCTGGGTGCCGCCGCCGCCCTCGCGGAAAGACTGGGCGAAGACGGCGCCCGGTTCGCGGAAGCAGCGAAGTCTGGGGCACGGGACTGGTTGGCCGCCGACACCGATGGCACACATCGGCGCCAGACATTCGACCGGCCCGGCAGCTGGAGCGTCAAATACAACCTTGTCTGGGACCGGTTCCTCGGCCTCGACCTGTTTCCGTCGGAAGTCGCTGACGGCGAGATGGAGAAGTACCGCGCGGAAATGGCCCCCTACGGCGTTCCCCTCTCCTCAATTTCTGGCCACACGAAACTCGATTGGCTGGTCTGGGCCGCGACTCTGACCGGCAAGCGTGCCGACCTCGACGCGATCCTGGACCGGATCGATGCTTGGCTCGACGAGACGCCGGACCGGGTGCCGCTGTCCGACTG
>JANQMU010000021.1 GCA_028279875.1 Rhizobiaceae bacterium | reverse complement strand
TTTGTCGAACCTGGAATCCAGAACAGCGACGGCAGGACAACAGCCTCGACCAGCGCCCGGACCGGACGATCCAGCGTCGCCTCGAGCGTGCGTGCGGCCGGACCTGCCGGATGAAAAAAGGCCGGTTGTCGTCTGCCCGTCGACGCGGACTGTTTCGCCGCGTCGCATTCGAACTGCCCGCCGCGATAGGTCATCAATCCGGCCCCGGCGACAAAAAATCCGCTGACCGCCGTCAGGCCGGCAACCCAGATCGTGTGCGCGGCAAGGCTGACATCGAGGCCGGCGCCCGCCAGGCACAGCCCGCCGCCGCAGATCAGCAGACCACCCAGTTTGAGGAAAACCGGGCTTTCAAAACATTGTCGGAGCAGGGCCGAGCCGGAAACGAAAAACACCGCTGAAATGGTGATCCAGCTTGCGCCGAGGACCAGGGTCGCGAGGATCAGTGCAATGCTAAATGTCGCCGCAACCCGATCGATGCAACGGGTTGCACCGTCGGCACCGGCGCGTTTGACGATTGCGCCGAGTATCAGGGACCAGAGCACGATAAGCGCGAGGCCGATGGTGACCGCGGCGTCCGGAAACTGCGTCAGAAGAGCAGTCGCGCGTTCGAACAAACTGTCCTGATCGTCGGCGGCAATGGTGGCGACGCCGGCATAAAACGCGATGAAGCCGCCGGCACCGGCCACCGCGGCCAGCAGATTGCCGCTCTCATAGCCCCAGAACTGCAATTCGGGTGAAAGGCGGAAGATCCAGTTTCGCACCGCAGTCCCGGCCCGCGTCCGGCCCGACAGAGATCGCGCCGTTACCCTGTCCAAGACGGCTTGCCTGCTAAAAATCCATGGGCTGACAACATGGAGCACCCCGTTCCGTCGTCCGCACGCCCTGATGCCATCTGGGAACATACGATTCGCCCCCAAAGGTCAGGAAACCCATCGTATGCAAACGGGAGTTTGTTCCGGATGGCACCAGAGCGCCTTGAAGTATTTCAGGATGGGGGCCAACCGGTTATCCCATGATTGAGGGATAGACATCGGGTTTTGGGATCAAACCGCTGCCTTGCGATCACCTTTCCGTGAAGTCCGTCGCGGTGTCGATAATGTTGCAGAGCGACCTGCGATTGAAATCTGCGGATGTGCCGGAACCGGCAATTGACCCGGAGTGCAGTTCCGGCTCAATATCCTCTGTCGCCGGATAGCCGCTGGTTCCGGCGCCGATCGCCTGATCTCAACGCCTGTTATTGTACTGGATGTGCCGGATGACGATGGACCTGATGCCACTGGAGGCAAAGCTCGGCGCCAAGGCCGTTGTCGCGGATTCGTCCGGCATGGACCGGTATGTGCGCGATCTGATGGATACACAGAGTTCATCGCCGCTCGCCGTCTTACGCCCGGCATCGACGGAGGATGTCGCGACAGCGGTTCAATGGTGCCGGCAGCAGGGGCTCGCCATCGTGCCGCAGGGCGGGTTGACCGGGTTGTGCAGCGCCGCCGTGCCCATGAATGGCGAAGCCGCGGTCATTCTGTCGCTCGACCGGATGAAGACGATCCGCGATATCGATCCTCTCGACAACACCATGACGGTCGATGCCGGCGTCGTGCTGGCGGATGTGCGGGCGGCGGCCGAGAATGCCGACCGCTATTTTCCGCTCAGCCACGGGGCGCAGGGATCGAGCCTGATCGGCGGCAATCTGTCGACCAATTGCGGCGGCAACAACGCCATCCGCTACGGGGTGGCGCGCGATCAGGTTCTCGGACTGGAGGCTGTGCTGCCGGATGGCACGATCTGGAACGGGCTGCGCCGGCTGCGCAAGAACACCGCCGGTTACGATGTCAAGCAGTTGCTCATCGGAGCGGAAGGCACGCTGGGCGTGATCACCGGGGCGGTCCTCAAGCTGAGGCCCTATCCGCACAATCGCGTGACCGCGCTGGTGGCGGTGCAAAGCCCGGAGGCGGCCCTGTCCCTGTTGCGCGACCTCGAAACCCATGTCGGCGAGACCATCTCGGCCTTCGAACTGATTCCGGAAGTTGCCGTTTCCTTTGCTCTGACTATGGACAATGCGCGTTATCCGCTCGATGCCATGCATGACTGGAACCTGCTGATCGAGGCGGAAACCCCGGCACGCGCTTTCGAACTGGAAACGGCGCTGGAGGCGGGCCTTGCATCGGCCATGGAAAACGGCCTCGTCGAGGATGCCGTCATCGCCCGGTCGGCGGCCCAGCGTGACGCGTTCTGGTTTCTGCGGGAGGCGGTGGCGACCTATTTCGTCGAGGACACGTCCTGTCTCAAGAGTGACACGGCGGTGCCGGTCTCTCGTGTTCCGCAATTCATCGCCAACACGGTTGCAGCCCTGGCCGACAACCTGCCGGGCGTGCGCACCGCACCGTTCGGGCATCTGGGTGACGGAAACATCCATGTCAATGTCGTTCGCCCGGCGGATATGGATGCGGCCGAGTTCATCCCGCACCGGGAGGCGTTAAGCCGGGTGATCGAGGTCGAAGCGCTTAAGCTGGGCGGGACGATCAGCGCCGAGCACGGAATCGGCCGGCTGAAGCGCGATCATTTTCTGGGCATTGTTGACCCTGTGGAACGGAATCTGATGAACCGGCTCAAAGCCGCCATCGACCGGGATAAAATCATGAATCCCGGTGTCATCCTATGAGGTAAAGCGGGTCACGCGGCCTTGTGCCTTCGTATCGTCGCGATGGTGAAGCGGCTTGCGACAAAGGCCGTATCCGTCAGACAGGCATTGCCGGCCGGGTTTGCGCCGGACACGTGATAGTCACTGAAGGCTGCGTTCTGATTGACGAAGATGCCGCCGGTCAGATTGCAGGACAAGCCGACACCGGATGCGGCGAAGGCATTGGCTGCGGCATCGAGCGTGGCATCGTCCGTCGCGTAGATCGCTGCGGTGATGGCGCCTTTGTCAGATGCGAGGGCCGCCGCCTGCGTGATCGCCTGTGCGGCGTCCCTGGTCGCGATGATGAAACTGATCGGACCGAAACGCTCCTCGAGATGGGCCTTGCTGTCCGCTTCGCGGATGGTGAGGATCATCGGCGTGGCCGTGCGAGCCTCCGGCAGCGCGCTGATGGTTTCGGACGGGCGCAACACCGTTCCCAGCTTTTCGGCGTCCCTGACCCGTTTGCTGACGGCATCGTTGGAAATGGCGCCGCAAATACCTGCGGCGCGATCGGGATCGGCCAGCAACTTGTCGACAGCGGCCTTGATTCCCTGCGCGACCTCATCGAAGCTCTTGTGGCCGTCATCGGTTTCGATGCCGTTTTCCGGCACATAGATATTCTGCGGCGCGGTGCACATCTGCCCGCTATAGAGGGATAGCGAAAAGGCGATGTTGGCGCACATGCCGCGGAAATTGTCGGTCGAGGCGATGACGATCGAATTGACGCCCGCCTCTTCCGTATAGACCTGCGTGCCGGCGCCGGCGTTTTCGCGGACCCATTGTCCGAAGGCGTTGGAGCCGGTGAAATCGATGATCTTGATATCCGGATGCACGACCAGTTCCTTGGTGATCTCGGCGCCGGGCTCATCGGCAGCGAGCAGCAGGACATTGGGATCGAAACCGGCCTCCTTCAGGACCTGCCGGCCGGTTTCGACGGTGATGGCGAGCGGCAGAATGGCGCCCGGGTGCGGCTTGACGATCACCGGATTGCCGGTCGCCAGGCTGGCGAACAGGCCCGGATATCCGTTCCAGGTGGGGAAGGTGGCGCAGCCGATCGTCAGGGCGACGCCGCGCGGGACGATGCGATAATCCTTCTCCATGACCAGCGGATCATGCTTGCCTTGCGGCTTGGTCCAGATGGCTGTCGTCGGCGTCCGTATCATTTCCCCATAGGCATAGGCGACCGCTTCAAGGCCCCGGTCCTGTGCGTGCGGGCCACCGGCCTGAAAGGCCATCATGAAGGCCTGGCCGGTGGTCTGCGACACGGCATGGGCCATTTCGAAACTGTTTGCATTCAGCCGCTGCAGGATTTCCAGGCAGACGCCGACCCGGTCCTCGATGGTGGCGGCGGCCCAATCCGCGCCGGCCTTTCGGGATGCGGCGACCAGCGTGTCGACCGGGGCGGAGGGATATTTGATGTTCAGGGCGCGGCCGTAGGGCGAGGATTCGGCACCGACCGGCGTTCCGCCGTCCGGATGGCCCGGCAGGTGGAAGGGCTGGCCAAGACGGGCCTTGAAGGCGGCTGCGCCGTCCTCCTTGGCCGTTTCGCCATAGATTTTTCCGCTGGCGATTTCGGGATAGGGCGACCAGTAATCGCGTGTTCGGCTGGCCTCGACGGCACGGTCCAACGTGTCCTTGTGGGCCTGATAGAATTTGCTCATGGATGGCTCCTGCACCGCTCGTTCGGTCATGATTTCAGATTGATCCAATAATTGACCAACCGGCCGGTTTATGCAACACATATTATCCGGCGCAGGGCAAATTGCCGGCAAATCGAGGGAGGTCGCGCATGGATGACGGTACCGTGTTGGTGGAAAATACCGATGGCTTTGCCGTCATTACGTTGAATCGGCCCGATAAACTCAACGCCTTCAACGCCACGCAGAACAAAAGCCTGCTGGCCGCGCTGGAGGCGGCCGATGCAGACCCGGAGTGTCGTGCGGTGCTGCTGACGGGTGCGGGCCGTGGCTTTTGCGCCGGCCAGGACCTTGGCGACCGGGACCCGTCGGACGGCGTGCCCGATCTCGGCGAGACGATCGAAACGCTGTACAATCCCATGATTCGCAAGATCCGTTCGATCGAGATGCCGGTCATCTGTGCCGTGAACGGCGTTGCCGCCGGCGCCGGCGCCAATGTCGCGTTAGCCTGCGATATCGTTCTGGCAGCGCGCTCGGCGAGATTCATCGAGGTTTTCAGCAAGATCGGCCTGGTTCCCGACAGCGGCGGCACCTGGACGGTGACCCGCCTCGTCGGTGAAGCCCGGGCGAAGGCGATGATGATGATCGCTGAGTCGGTTCCGGCCGACAAGGCGGAAAGCTGGGGCCTGATTTGGCAGGCTGTGGATGACGGTGACCTGATGGAGACGGCGAAGCGTCTCGCGGCGCGCCTTGCACAAGGCCCGACGGCGGGGCTGGGATTGACCAAGACACTCGTTCATCAGGCCGCTACCAACACGCTTGACCAGCAACTCGACCTGGAACGCGATGCCCAGCGCGAGGCGGGCCGTACGCCCGACTACGCCGAAGGGGTCCGGGCCTTTCTGGAAAAGCGTGCGCCGGTCTATTCGGGGCGAAAGCAATAAGATGGCCGACGGCGAGGCGACGGAAGACGGGATGACAGCCGATGAACTGGCGCGCGCTGTGGCGGATGTCATGTGGAGCCAGGACAACGCGTCACGGCATCTGGGCATGGTGCTTGACGAGGTCGCGGCCGGCTATGCGCGCATGAGCATGCCCATCGTCGATTTCATGACAAACAGCCACGGAAGCTGCCATGGCGGCTATATCTTCACCCTGGCGGACAGCGCCTTTGCCTTTGCCTGCAACAGCACCAACCAGCATACCGTCGCGCAGCATTGTTCCGTGACATTTCTGTCGCCGGTCAAGCCTGGCGAGTGTTTGACCGCCGAAGCGCGGGAGATCAACCAGATCGGCAGGAGCGGTATCTATGACATTCGGGTGACGCGTGCCGGCGGCGAGGTGGTGGCTGAGTTTCGCGGCCACTCGCGTGCGGTCAAAGGCACCCATTTACCCGCTTGAATTCAAGGTCGGCGGTATTGGGACAAGAGGCAGCCATGCAAAACGGAACAGACGACGCGCTCAACACGCCGAAGACGATTTCATCAAAACGGCACGCCGGGCTGGATGCCATCGAGACGGCATCGCGTGACGAGATCGCCGCCCTCCAGCTTTCCCGCCTGCGGCAGTCGCTGCAGCGTGCCTATGACAATTCACCGTTCTACAAATCCCATTTCGACCGGCAAGGCGTGCACCCGGACGATCTGGCCGGGCTGGAGGATCTCGCCCGGTTTCCGTTCACCGTCAAAACCGACCTGCGGGACAACTACCCGTTCGGCATGTTCTCCGTGCCCCCCGAGAAGCTGGCACGGCTTCATGCCTCTTCCGGGACCACCGGAAAGCCGACCGTTGTCGGTTACACGCAGAACGACATCGACATGTGGGCGCAAGTTGTTGCCCGGTCCATCTATGCCAGCGGCGGCCGGCCGGGCGATATCGTGCATGTCGCCTATGGCTACGGCCTCTTCACCGGCGGGCTGGGCGCCCATTACGGCGCGGAAAAACTTGGCTGCGCCGTCGTTCCCGTCTCCGGCGGCATGACGGAGCGTCAGGTCAATCTGATCACGGATTTCCAGCCGCGGGTCATCATGGTCACGCCGTCCTACATGCTGTCGGTGCTCGATGAATTCCGCCGCGTCGGTCTCGACCCGGCGGAAACGGCGCTCAAGGTCGGCATATTCGGGGCCGAGCCCTGGACCAACGCCATGCGCGAGGAGATCGAGAGCGCCTTCGCGATGGATGCGGTCGACATTTACGGGCTGTCGGAGATCATCGGGCCGGGTGTCGCCAATGAGTGCGTCGAGACCAAGGACGGCCTGCACATCTGGGAGGATCACTTCTATCCGGAGATCATCGATCCGGATACCGGCGAAGTGCTGCCCGACGGCCAGAAGGGCGAGCTTGTGTTCACCTCGCTGACCAAGGAAGCCTTTCCGATCATCCGCTACCGGACCCGTGACCTGACGCGCCTTCTGCCGGGAACGGCGCGCTCGATGCGGCGGATGGAAAAGGTCACCGGGCGGTCGGACGACATGATGATTGTGCGTGGCGTCAATGTCTTCCCGACGCAGATCGAGGAACTGATCCTCAAATGCGAAGGGCTGGCGCCGCATTACCAGATCGAGCTGTCGCGGGAGGGGCGGCTCGACCGGATGGTCATCAAGGTGGAGGCAACCGAGGATGCAGCGGTGGCGGATGCCAAGGAGGCCAGCCGGGGCGAGCTCGCACATCATGTGAAAAGCGCCATCGGCGTCAGCGCGGCCGTCGATGTCCATGATCCCGGTGGCGTCGAACGGTCGGCGGGCAAGGCGCGCCGCGTGGTTGATAAACGCAGCGCCGGCTGACGGCGAATCTCGACATTCCAAGGACAGGAGCGGAGCGTGGCCAGAACCAAGGCGGTCGACTACGATTTGAAAAGAGATGCCATCTTGCGTTCGGCGGCGAAGCTGTTCGCCGAAACGGGATTCGATCGTTCCTCCATGTCACAACTGGCCGAGGCCTGCGGTGTGTCGAAAGCGCTGCTCTATCACTATTACACCGGCAAGGACGCGCTGCTCTTTGATGTGATCGGCGCCCATCTGAATGATCTTTGCACCCGTGTCGAGGAGGCCGACGACCCGGCCGCTGACCCGGAAACGCGCCTGCACGGTCTCGTTGCGGCGCTGCTCAATGCCTATCGGGCGGCCGACCACCAGCATCAGGTACAGATCAATGCCATGAAGTTCCTTCCCGATGACCGGCAGGAGGAACTGAAAGACCTCGAGCGCCGGCTCGTCGCCCTGTTCGCCGAGGCGATTCGCAATGTGGAGCCCGGGCTCGGCGATCACAGAGGCCTTCTGAAACCGGTCACCATGTCGCTCTTCGGCATGCTGAACTGGCACTATATGTGGTTTCGGCCGGAAGGAACCATCAGCCGAGAGGACTATGCAAGGATCGCCAGCCGACTGGTCATTGACGGGGCGAGGGGGGTCGCCACAGCTTGATCCGAGGCCCGCTGTGACGCAATAAGGACGCATGTCCGAATCCTTCGATCGAGAACTGGAAGTCCTGATAGACGGGTTTCATGCGCAGGAGCGCCTTCGCATCTGGTCGCTTGTCATCACGGTTTTCGGCGATGCGGTTGTTCCGCGCGGCGGTGAAGTCTGGCTCGGGTCCCTGCAGGCGCTGATGGAGCGGCTGCGGATCGAAGCCAATGCCCTTCGCGCGGCGATGTCGCGGCTGACGGCCGATGGCTGGCTGATCCGGGTCCGGGTCGGCCGCAACAGCTTTTACCAACTGGCGGAAGCCGGCAGGGCCGAATTTGCCACCGGCACCCGGAAAATCTATGCGCCGGACCAGCAATCCGCATCCGATGAATGGACGATCGTCGTCCTGACCGGCGAGGCCGGCAGCGACCGGGATGCGCGCCGTGCTCAATTGCGCGCGGCCGGGTTCGGATCGCTGTCACCAACCGTTTTCGTACAGCCGGGCAGGGCCGATGTGGTGCCGTCAGCGAATGGCCGAAACGGAGAGATAGTGTTTCATTCGACGCTGGCGGACGACGCCAAGGCCAAGGATCTGGTTTCCGATGCCTGGCCGCTGGTGACGATCGAAGCGAGTTATCGTTCTTTTATCGACGATTTCTCGCCGCTTGCCGAGGTTCTTGCAGCAGGGGATGAGCCTGCCCCCCTGTCGGCAATGGCGGCGCGCAGCCTGCTCATCCATCGCTTTCGGCGCGCCGTCCTTCGGGATCCGCAGTTCCCGGTGGGGCTGCGGCCAACCGACTGGGCCGGAGACAGGGCGCGCCTGCTCGTCACCGACATCTACCGGCGCCTTGCGGCGCGCAGCGAACAATGGCTGGACCAATGCCGCGATGCTTCCGGAAGGCCGCTTGAAAAGCCGGATTTCGTAGTTTCGGAGCGCTTCGCCGGAGCATTTTCCGCCTGATATGTTGCGAAAATCTCTTTGACTTCTTTGTTTTTGTAACATATATTTCTCCCACAAAAGCGGAGAAGAAAAGCAATGTACTCTCAGGGGTTGATCGGGGCCGACGGCGCCACCGATGAAGACGAAGCGTTTCTGCAGGCTTTTCAGATGCGCATCGATGCGGAACAGAAAATCGAGCCCAACGATCCCATGCCGCAAGGGTATCGCAAGACCCTGATTCGGCAGATGTCGCAACACGCCCATTCGGAAATCATCGGTATGCAGCCGGAAGGCAACTGGATCACCCGGGCGCCGACCCTGCGCCGCAAGGCCGCATTGCTCGCCAAGATACAGGATGAAGGCGGACACGGCCTGTATCTCTATTCGGCCAGCGAGACGCTGGGCGTCAGCCGTGAGGAACTGACCGATCAGCTCCTTTCGGGGGCGGCGAAATATTCCTCGATTTTCAATTATCCGGCGCTGACCTGGGCGGATATCGGCGCCATCGGATGGCTGGTCGACGGTGCCGCGATCATGAACCAGATCGCCCTGTGCCGCTGCTCCTACGGACCCTATGCGCGGGCAATGATCCGCATCTGCAAGGAGGAAAGCTTCCATCAGCGGCAGGGCTACGAGATCATGATCGCCCTGTGCAACGGCTCGGAAGAACAGAAGGAGATGGCGCAGGATGCGCTTAACCGGTTCTGGTGGCCGTCGCTGATGATGTTCGGTCCGTCGGAAGGAGAATCGGTACATTCGAGCCAGTCGATGGCCTGGAAGATCAAGCGTTTCTCCAATGACAATCTGCGCGACAAATTCATCAATGCGACCGTCCCGCAAGCCGAGTTCCTTGGCTTGAGCGTTCCCGACCCCGATCTTCGGTGGAACGAGGAGACGAAAAGCTACGACCATGGCGATATCGACTGGGACGAGTTCTGGCGCGTCGTCAAGGGCGACGGCCCGTGCAACCGGGAGCGCATGAAAAACCGCCGGCGCGTTCACCGTGAAGGTGCCTGGGTTCGCGAAGCGGCGCTCGCCTATGCCGAGAAGAAAACCGAGCGCGAACGGGCAAGCCGCGTCGCGGCGGAATAATTTCAATCATCGCGCCACGCCGATGTGCGGCGGGCGACCAAGCCAGGGTGAGGATAATGACAGAGGCAGCGACACCGCTTTGGGAAGTGTTCATTCGCGCCCGCAACGGGCTGAGCCACAAACACGCCGGTTCGATTCATGCCGCAGACGCGGAGATGGCGCTGCAGGCGGCAAGAGACGTCTATACGCGGCGCGGCGAGGGGCAAAGCGTCTGGGTGGTGCGGTCCAGCGATATCGTCGCATCGGATCCGGTGGACAAGGACATGATGTTCGAACCGACGGCAACGAAGATCTACCGGCACCCGACGTTCTACGAAATCCCCGACGAAGTCGGCAATATGTGAGGCCGGCATGACCGACGAAACCGCCCTGTTCGACTATGTTATCCGCCTGGCGGACGATCAGCTTATCCTGGGCCAGCGCCTCGGCGAATGGTGCGGCGAAGCGCCGACGCTTGAGGAAGATCTGGCACTGGCGAATATCGCCCTTGACCTGATCGGCCAGGCACGTTCGCTTTATGATTATGCCGCCCGCGTCGAGGGCAGGGGACGGGATGAGGATCAACTGGCCTTTTTGCGCTACGAGCGCGAATACCGGAACGCTCTGATTGCGGAACTGCCCAATGGCGATTTTGCCTGCACCATCGTTCGCCAGTTTTTTGTCGCCGCTTTCATGAAGCCGTTCTGGCGCGAGATGCAGGCATCGTCGGATACGGAACTGGCAGCGATCGCCGCCAAGGCTCTCAAAGAAGTGTCGTATCATCTGCGCCATGCCTCCGAATGGGTCATCCGGCTTGGCGACGGAACCGAGGAGAGCCATCGGCGCATGGTCGACGCACTCGATGAGATCGTCATCTATACCGGCGAGTTGTTTGAAATGGACGATCTGGCGAAAACGATGCTGGAGCGGGGAATTGGTGTTGATGCGGCGGGCCTTGAGCGCGAGTGGCGTATGACCGTGGAGACGGTGCTCGCCGAGGCCACGCTGAAACTGCCCGATGTGGAGCATATGCAGACCGGTGGACGCCAGGGCCGTCACACCGAACATCTCGGCCATATCCTCAGCGAACTGCAATATATGCAGCGGACTTATCCGGGCCTGACTTGGTGATGGCGATATGAATTTGCCCCACAAAATGAGTGACCTGGAGCACAACAGGCTTGCCACCGTTGCCTGGACTGCCGCGGCATCGGTGCCGGACCCGGAGATTCCCGTGGTGACAGTATCCGATCTCGGTATTTTGCGGTCCGTCGATGTCGATGAAAATGGCCGGGCCGTTGCCTTTGTGACACCGACCTATTCGGGATGCCCGGCCACCCGGATGATCGAGGAAATGGTGCTTGAAGCCCTGAAGAATGCCGGGTTTCGGGACGCCCGTGTCGAGTCGGTTCTCAGCCCGGCCTGGACCACCGACTGGATCAGCGCCGAGGGGCGCGAAAAGCTCCGGCAATACGGGATCGCGCCACCCGAGGAGGGCAGCAATTCGAAGGCTGCGCTGTTCGGCGAGACCCAGGTGCCTTGCCCGCATTGTGGCGATGCCCGGACGGAACGGATCAGCGAGTTCGGCTCCACCCCCTGCAAGGCGCTCTATCGCTGCACAGCCTGCCGCGAGCCCTTTGACTATTTCAAATGTCTTTGAGGAAACCCATGGCCCGTTTTCACTCCCTCGTCATCAAGGATGTCCGGCGCGAAACCGACGATGCGGTTTCCATCGCATTCGATGTGCCGGACGAAATGACGGATACATTTGCATTTGTGCCCGGGCAGTATCTGACAGTGCGCAAGGCAGTGGACGGCGCGGCGGTACAGCGAACCTATTCCATTTGCAGCGGCATCGACGACGGCGAATTGCGCATCGCGGTCAAGCGGGTCGAGGGCGGAGCTTTCTCCAATTACGCCAATGACAATCTCGCCGCCGGCATGGCGATGGACGTGATGGCACCGCTCGGCCGGTTCACCGCCGCGCCGGGCCGGGAGGCCGCCGGCCATTATGTCGCCTTTGCCGCGGGATCGGGCGTCACCCCGATCTTCTCGATCGTCAAAACCCTTTTGATGCGCGAGCCGGACAGCACCTTTACGCTGTTTTACGGTAATCGCGACCGCAATTCGGTGATCTTTCGTGGGCAGCTCGAGGATTTGAAGGATCGTTTCCTGGAACGCTTCACCCTGGTGCATGTGCTGAGCCGCGAGGGACAGGATGTCGATCTGCTGCACGGACGTCTTGATGCCGACCGGATCGTCAAATTCGCCGAAACCGGGCTGTTCGACCCTTCCTCTGCGACCACCGTCTTCCTGTGCGGTCCGGGCGACATGATTGAGACGGGCCGGGCCGCGCTTGAAAAACTCGGCGTGCCGGCGGACCAGATACGGTTCGAGTTGTTCACCACCGGGCGTGAGGGGCTGAACGCGGCAAAACCGGTGTCCGCACAGGCCGCCGAGGCGGTGCGCCAGGGTGCCCGGATCGAAACCATCCTCGATGGCGCGGTCCGCGCTTTCGATATGGAAGCCGGGGACGCCAATGTCGTCGATGCCGCCCACCGGCAGGGCATCGAATTGCCGTTTTCCTGCAAGGGCGGAATGTGCTGCACCTGCCGCGCCAAGCTGAAGGAAGGCGAAGTCGAGATGGCGCAGAACTATTCGCTGGAGCCGTGGGAACTGGAAGCCGGTTTTGTGCTCACCTGCCAATCGTGGCCGCTGACCGACAAAGTGCTGCTGGACTACGACGAGGTGTGACAGTCGAAATCAACCCTAAGTTTCGTCGCGCAGCAGAAACACGCGGCAAGAATCTCCGCTTTGCGCCGGCTCGGCAAAGGGTTCGCGGATGACCAGGCCGTCGGATTCGGCGAAGACCCGGGTCATGGAGGAGTCCTGCTTGTCGAAGGGATGGGCGACGAGTGTTCCGTCGGCGCGCCGCTCGAGCCGCGCCCGAAGATAGTCCTGTCGCTGGTCGTTCGCGCCGACGGCCTTGCCGAGCACGGCCGGGTGGATGGGATCGGCGGCTGGCTCACCCGATAGTGCAGCGAGAAGCGGACGCAGGAACAAGTGGGAACAGACCAGGCTTGAGACCGGGTTCCCGGGCAGCCCCAACACGTGGAGATTGTCCAGCCGGCCATACATGAGCGGTTTTCCGGGGCGCATGGCGATGCGCCAGAAGTCGAGCGTCATGCCCCGTGCAGTCAGCGCGGCCTGAACGAGGTCGTGATCGCCGACAGAGGCACCGCCGAGGGTGATCAGGACATCGGCTCCGGCCGAGACGGCCCGTTCGATAGCGGCTTCGATGGCGTCGTGGCGATCCGCGGCGATGCCGAGATCGGTCACCGACGCGCCAGCCGCCTCCGCGATGGCCCGCACGCCGAAACTGTTGGAAGCGATGATCTGGTCGGGTTGCGGCTCGCCGCCTGGCAACACCAGTTCGTCGCCCGTCGCCAACAGGGCGACATGCGGCAGTCGGCGAACGGTGAGCTCTGGCTGGTTCATAGCGGCCGCCACGGTGATGCGTCCGGCATCCAGCCTGTCGCCGGCTGCCAGCACTCGGTCGCCTTCCGCAAAATCGAGGCCGAGGGGCCGGACATAGGTTCCGTGCGGCACGGTCTTGTCGACGCGGATATGCAGATCGCCGCGGCGCTCGACATCCTCCTGGATGACGATCGTGTCAGCACCGTCGGGGACCGGCGCGCCAGTGAAAATGCGTATGGCCTGTCCGGCGCCGACCGTTCCGTTGAATTGATGCCCGGCCGGTGCTTCGCCGATCACCGCCAGTTCGACCGGCGTTGATTGCACATCCTGTGCCCGAACGGCATATCCATCCATCGCCGAGGCGGAGAAGGGCGGCTGTGATCGCCGTGCCACGATATCGGTTGCCAGGATACGTCCCGCCGCTCTTTCCAGCGGAACTGTTTCAGTGTCCTCGACGGCCTTGGCGCCGGACAGGATCCGGGCCCGCGCCTCGTCGACGGGCAGCAGCGGCGTCAATGTTCGTCGCCGGTCGACAACCGGCTCCAGCGACCCGACTTGCCGCCCGATTTGATCATCAGCCTGATGTCGCGGATTTCCATCGCCTTGTCGGCGGCCTTTGCCATATCGTAGATCGTCAGGCAGGCGACCGACACGGCCGTCAGCGCTTCCATTTCAACGCCGGTTCGGCCTGTCAGCTTGGCCATGGCTTCGACGCGCAAACCGGGCAGAGCGGAGTCCTCCGCAATATCGACACTGACCTTGGTCAGCATCAGCGGATGGCACAGGGGGATCAGGTTTGCGGTCTGTTTGGCCGCCATGATACCGGCCAGTCTCGCGACCCCGATCACATCGCCCTTCCTGGCATTGCCGTCGCGGATCAGCCGCAGCGTGTCGGGGCTCATTTTCACCCAGCCCTCGGCGACGGCGACCCGTTCTGTCTCGGCCTTTTGCCCGACATCGACCATGTGGGCGGCGCCGTCCTCGTCGATATGGGTCAATCCGGTCTTGCCCGGCGCCGGCGGTTTGCGCGACATGGCTCAGGGGCCTTTCAACAGGCGTTCCGTGGCCGCCCGAACGTCCGCCTGGCGCATCAGGCTCTCGCCGACGAGGAAGGAGCGCACACCGCATCGTGACAGCCGCTGACAGTCTTCAAAGCTGGAAATGCCGCTTTCACCGACCAACAGCCGGTCATCGGGAACCATGGAGGCAAGCCGCTCGCTGGTTTCGAGACTGACGTCGAATGTCCTCAGATTCCGGTTGTTGACGCCGAGAAGCCGTGAGCGCAGGCGCAAGGCCCGTTCCATTTCCCGCTCATCATGCACCTCGATCAGCGCATCCATGGCGAGTTCTGCCGCGGTGTCTTCCAGCGCTCTTGCGTTGTCATCGTCCAGTGACGCCATGATGATCAGGATCGCATCGGCGCCCCACGCCCGGGCCTCGTAGACCTGGTAGGGTTCGAACATGAAATCCTTGCGCAGGGCCGGCAGTGCCGTGGCGGCCCTGGCCTGCGTCAGAAAGGCCGGTGCGCCCTGAAATGAGGGCGTGTCCGTCAACACCGAAAGGCAGGCGGCTCCTCCGGCCTCATAGGCGCGTGCCAGTTCCGGCGGATCGAAATCCTCACGGATCAGGCCCTTTGAGGGGCTGGCTTTCTTGATTTCCGCAACAAGGCCGAACGCACCGTGCTGCTGTTTGCGCTCGAGCGCATCGAGGAAACCGCGGGGAGGTTCGACGTCGGCGATCGTCGATCGGAGTTCGTTGAGGGACCTGGCTGCCTTCGCGGCGGCGATTTCCTCACGCTTATAGGTCTCGATTTTTTCCAGTATGTCGGCCATGGTCAGGTCTTCTTCCCGCTATGGGCGTTGGAGACTTTGACGAGTGCCTCCAATGCCGCCAGGGCGGCACCGT
Organism: Rhizobiaceae bacterium; assembly: GCA_028279875.1. Classification (GTDB taxonomy): domain Bacteria; phylum Pseudomonadota; class Alphaproteobacteria; order Rhizobiales; family Rhizobiaceae; genus Hoeflea_A. Next base: position 31,052 of record JANQMU010000021.1, on the reverse strand, counting down.
TGTCGATCGCTTCGCCGGCCCTGGCGATGCCGTCGTCGATGGTTGCGGCCAGTTCGCCGATGACCAGGGCGGCCGCGGTGTTGAGCAGCACAATGTCCCGATAGGGATTTTTAGCGCCGCGCAACACATCGAGCAACGCCTCGGCATTGTGCTGCGCGTCTCCGCCCTTCAACTGCGCCAGCGTGACCCGTGTGAGCCCGGCATCCTCCGGGGTCAGTTCGAATGTCCGGATCTGGCCGTTTTCAAGGGCGGCGATGTGAGTTGTCCCGGTGGTGGTCATTTCATCCAGCCCGTCGCCATGGACCACCCACACCGTCTCCGATCCCAGATCCCGCAGGACATGGGCGAGGGGTTCGACCCAGGCCCTGTCGAAAACGCCGAGCAATTGCCGTTTGACACCTGCCGGATTGGACAGCGGGCCGAGCAGGTTGAAAATCGTCCGGGTGCCGAGTTCGATCCGCGCCGGACCGACATGGCGCATGGCCGCATGATGTCCGGGCGCGAACATGAAACCGATGCCGGCCTGGTCGATGCAGGCGGCGATACCTTCAGGCGTCAACTCCAGATTGACGCCAAGCGCCATCAATGTGTCGGCCGCGCCGGATTTCGATGTCAGGGCCCGATTGCCGTGTTTGGCCACCGTCAGCCCGGCACCGGTGGCGACGATCGCGGCACAGGTGGAGACATTGTAGGATCCGGACGCATCGCCGCCCGTACCGACAATGTCGATGGCGTGTGCGGGCGCATCGACCGACAACATCTTGTCGCGCATCGTGCTCACCGCGCCGGCGATCTCGGAGACGCTCTCGCCGCGGACGCGCAGCGCCATCAGGAAACCGCCGATCTGTGCGGCCGTCGCTTCGCCCGACATCATGATGTCGAAAGCGTCGCGGGCCTGGTCGACCGTCAGGTGCTGGCCGCCCGCGGCGATCGCGATATAGTCTTTCAGTTCGGGCATATCGGCGATTGTCTCCGGGTGGAATCGTGTATCCTGGCCAGCGGCTCAGTGGCCTGCGCTCAGGGCCAGTTCCGCGGCGGTGGGATTGTAGGATACACCGAACTCCGATTGCATCAGCGCGACCATCTGACCGAGCAAATCGTCGCCCATACGGCGGGAGACGGCGGTGCTGAGATTTTCAACCTGGGTGCCGGATGTCGGCACGTCCGCGGTTGTCACCTGATTGACCTTCATCAGGATTTTCGAAGTGCCGCCAACAGCATCGGCGATGGCCACCAGCCCCTCCGGTCCGGCAAATGCCACGCTGATCGCCGACGGTCCGAGCACCGCGTCCTCATAGTTGCGCCTGACGTCGTATTTCGTATCCGTCGTCAGGCCGAGCTCGGCGGCGATCGCCGAAAGTTCCTCGCCATTGTCGATACGGGTCTTCAATTCGCCGGCCCTGGTGCCGAGGGCGAGCGCGATCTGTTCGTTTTTCCAGTCTTCCGCGACGCGATCCTTTACTTCGTCGAACGTCCGGTCGCGCGCTGGCAGGATGTCGAGCACCTCGAACCAAAGGAAGCCTTCGGAGCCGATATTGATCGGCGCCGATTCAACCGAGATCTCGGTGTCGAAAACCTGGGCGAGCAGCGTTTGCGACTCCGGCAGGTCGCTCAGAATTGAACCGTCGGGCGTGCGCGCCGTGCGGTCTACGGCATCGATGGTGATGGGAGTGAGCTTCTGCTTCCTGGCTGCTTCCTCAAGCGTGTCGCCGCCGGCGCGGGCATCCTCATAGGCATCATGCACATCGAGCAGGATCGTGTCGGCCTCGACGATTGCCAGTTCGTTGCGTATGGCGTCTTTGACCTCATCGAAGCTGCTGGTCGCCTCCGGCCGGATCTCGGTAACCCGCAGGATCACCGGCCCGAAACTGCCGTTCACCACATCGCTGGTGCCGCCCTGTGCCGGGATGGCAAAGGCCGCGTCGGCGATGGCCGGATCCGGGACGGTGGATTTCTCGAAAGTGCCGATGCGGATGTCGGCGGATGTCTTTCCCTCCTCGGCCGCGAGGTCGTCAAATGTCATTCCGCTGGCCAGTTTTCCAAGGGCGGCACGGGCCGCCCCCTCGTCGGCGAAATTGAGTTGCTCGATAGTCCGCTGTTCGGGGGTGGTGTAGCGGTCGAGCCGTGCCTCGTAATCGGCCCGCACCGCGGCATCGGCCACCGCCGCCGGATCGGAGATGTCGCTGGCCTTCAACTGCACATAGGCGATTTTACGGTATTCGGGGGCCCGGTAGCTTGTCTTGTTGGCTTCGAAATAGTCCGTCAGATCCTGAGCGGACGGCTCTGCGATCTCTCCGGCCAGGTCCCGGTTGAGGACGATATAATCAAATGTCCGCGTCTCGTTTTCAAACTGATACAGGGCTTTCATCATCGTTGCCGGCGCCTCGTAGCCATCGGCAATCGCTTCGACGATCTGCGACCGGATCGCGGCGCTTTCCTGGCTGACGATGAAATCCTCCTCGGTCATGCCGACATTGCGCAGTAGATTGGCGAAGGTGGCGCGGTCAAACCGGCCATTGATGCCGCGAAAGGCGGGATCATCGGCGATGATCGTCGCCAGCCGATCTTTCGAAAGGCCGAGATTCATCCGCCGCGATTGTTCGTCGAGCGCGGCGTTGGACACCACCTGGCTGAGAACCTGGTTTTCCAGACCGAGCGCCCGCGCCTGTTCGGTGGTCAGACGGGTTCCGAACTGGCGGGACACGATGGCGACCTGGCGGTCATAGGCAAGGCGGTACTCGATCGGCGAAACCTTTGTTTCGCCAACGGCGACAACCGTGCCGCCGACACCCTGGAAAATGGTGCCGCTGATTCCCCAGACCCCGAAGGACAGGACCAGCAGACCCAGCAGGACCTTGGCGACCCATGATTTGGCACTGTTGCGAAGGGCATCAAGCATCGGGTTATTCCTAAAAGACCGCGTCCGGCGGCGCGCGGCAAAGCATTGCGGGTTGGTTTTGCAGGTGTTTTAAGCATGGAATGCGCCGCTCGCAAGGCACAAAGGGGTGAAGCGCGGCGGTCGCCGCGGCCCGAACCGGTGATTATGTGCCGGTGATTGATTTACGGCCGGAATTTGCTAGACGGTGGTTTCAACAAGTCTCCATCGGTGGAGTGAGGAATGACGCCTGGAATAAGGCCGCTGGTGGCCGGAAACTGGAAAATGAACGGGGTGCGGCAATCCCTGCAGGAAATCACGGCTGTTGCCAGGGGCGTGGATGGCGGGCTCGCTCAACGCGTCGATGTCCTGATCTGTCCGCCGGCAACGCTCATTCCTGCGGCCGCGGCTGCGGTGGAGTCATCGGCCATGACGATCGGTGCGCAGGATTGCCACCAGGCCGCGTCCGGTGCCCATACCGGCGATGTCTCGGCCGGCATGCTGCATGATGCCGGGGCGACACATATCATCGTCGGGCACTCGGAGCGGCGGACCGATCACGGTGAAAGCGACGCGCTGGTTCGCGCCAAGGCGAAAGCCGTCCATGGCGAAGGGCTGGTCGCCATCGTCTGCATCGGCGAAACCGAGGCTGAACGCAAAGCGCAGAAGACACTCGATGTGCTGGGCGCACAACTTGCCGGTTCGCTCAGCGACGACGTTACGGCACATAATACAGTGATCGCCTATGAGCCGGTCTGGGCGATCGGCACCGGATTGACACCGACGGCCGAGGATGTCCGTCAGACCCATGGCTTTCTGCGTGAGGCGCTGAAGGATCGGTTCGAAGAGAACGGGTCGGCGATGCGGATCCTTTATGGCGGATCCGTCAAGCCCGCCAATGCCGGCGAATTGATGGCGGTGGACAATGTCGATGGCGCCTTGGTTGGCGGTGCGAGCTTGAAAGCTGCCGACTTCCTCGCCATTTGTGATACCTACGGATAATCGCGCTGCCGTATCAGGCAGTTGTCGTCCACTTCGGCCCCATGGGGTTGGAAAGAGCGACAGCCTCGTGTAAACAGCCGCGAATTTTGCAATATGCCGCAATGGCAGGAACCCAAGTCTATGCAAACGGTATTGATCGTTATTCATCTCATGATCGTGATTGCGCTTGTCGGCGTTGTGCTGCTGCAGCGTTCCGAGGGCGGCGCGCTTGGAATTGGCGGTGGCTCGGGCGGCCTGATGTCGGCACGGGGTGCGGCCGACGCTCTGACCCGGACGACCGGGATCCTGGCCGCTGGCTTCTTCGCAACGTCCATCGCGCTTGGCATTCTGGCGCGCTACGAGGCGCGGCCGACGGATATTCTCGACCGTATCGAGCAGACGGCTCCGGGCGGTGGCGAGAGCATTCTCGACCAGCTTGGCGGCCCGTCCACCTCGTCGGATATTCCGTCGGCGGAAGGGGAAACCTCCGGAACGTCGGACGGCACGCAGGTTCCGACCGGCCAGTAGCCAACACAGTTGTTTCCTGAAGGCCGGGGCCGAAGTCGCCCCGGCCTTTGGCGCGCGCCCCGGGTAACGGGATCGGCGGCCGTTATCCACTGCTGCGCAGAATCAAAAAATTCCGGATCACGCCATTTTGGGGCTGGTGGAATCACTCACAACGGAGTAACGAGATAAGCCCATGGCGCGATATGTTTTCATCACTGGCGGCGTGGTTTCTTCCCTCGGAAAAGGCATCGCTTCGGCCGCACTGGGTGCGCTGTTGCAGGCGCGCGGGTACCGGGTGCGGCTGCGCAAGCTCGATCCCTATCTCAATGTCGATCCCGGCACGATGAGTCCCTACCAGCATGGCGAGGTGTTCGTGACCGATGACGGGGCGGAAACCGATCTCGACCTCGGACATTACGAGCGCTTTACCGGCCGCTCGGCCGTGCGGGCCGACAACATCACCACCGGGCGCATATACAAGGACATTATCGACAAGGAACGGCGCGGCGACTATCTCGGTGCGACGGTTCAGGTCATTCCGCACGTTACCAATGAAATCAAAGATTTCGTCCTCGATGGCAATGAGGAATACGATTTCGTCCTGTGCGAGATCGGCGGCACGGTCGGCGATATCGAAGCCATGCCCTTTCTGGAGGCCATCCGTCAACTGGGCAATGATCTGCCGCGTGGCAGCGCCATCTATATTCATCTTACCTTGATGCCCTGGATTTCGGCGGCCGGCGAGCTCAAGACGAAGCCGACCCAGCATTCGGTCAAGGAGTTGCAGTCGATCGGGATTGCGCCCGATATCCTGCTGGTGCGGGCCGACCGGTCCATTCCGGAGGAAGAACGCCGCAAACTGTCGCTGTTTTGCAATGTCCGGTCCTCAGCCGTCATCCAGGCGCTGGATGTCGAGAACATCTACGATGTGCCGATCGCCTATCACCGGGAAGGCTTGGACGGAGAGGTGCTGGCGGCGTTCGGAATCGACCCTGCGCCGGCACCGCGCATGGAGGCGTGGGAAAATGTCGTCGACCGCATCCGGACGCCGGAAGGCGAGGTCACCATCGCCGTTGTCGGGAAATATACCGGTCTGAAGGATGCCTATAAGTCGCTTATCGAAGCGCTGCACCATGGCGGGATCGCCAACCATGTCCGGGTCAAGATCGAATGGATCGAGTCGGAGATTTTCGAAAAGGAAGACCCGGCGCCGTGGCTCGAAAAGGTCAACGGCATCCTGGTGCCGGGCGGTTTCGGTGAACGCGGCTCCGAAGGCAAGATCCATGCAGCGCGATTTGCCCGGGAACGAAAGGTTCCCTATTTCGGCATCTGCCTCGGCATGCAGATGGCCGTCATCGAGGCGGCAAGATCGCTTGCGGGGCTGAAAGACGCATCGTCCACAGAATTCGGGAAAACGGACGAACCTGTCGTCGGCCTGATGACCGAGTGGCTTAAGGGCAACATGCTGGAGAAACGCTCGCAATCCGGCGATCTGGGCGGGACGATGCGGCTCGGCGCCTATGCCGCGCATCTGAAGCTCGGAACGCGGATTGCCGGCATCTACGGATCGACGGAAATCTCCGAGCGGCACCGGCACCGCTACGAGGTCAACAACAATTATGTCGGTGTCCTCGAAGAGCAGGGTATGATCTTTTCCGGCATGTCACCGGATGGCGTCCTGCCCGAGACGATCGAATATTCCGACCATCCCTGGTTTATCGGGGTCCAGTATCATCCCGAACTGAAATCGCGCCCGCTTGAGCCGCATCCCCTGTTTGCCGCGTTCATCGAAGCGGCCCTGGAGCAATCGCGTCTGGTTTGACATGGCCGTCGAATCGGGTGCAGCTACCCAATCGGTGGTTGCTCAAGGCCGCGTTTGCATGATATTGCGTGCACGTCCGACATAATTAAACCGATTTAAGCATGTAACATTTTTGAGCAGTTTATTGATGTGAAGGCCAGCCTGGCGCGTATTTTGCCGAGACGGGCCGGAAAGCCTGAATGAATCCGTCCGAAACGCGACGCCTGCCGCGGCAAAAAAGGTCCATCGAAAAGGTGAACCTCATTCTCGATGCTGTCGAGACACTGGTCGTGGAGCATGGTTCGGACGCCGTCACGACCACCGAGATCGCCGAGGTGACGGGCTTTGCCGTCGGCACGATCTATCAGTATTTCTCCAACCGCACCGACATCTTGATGAGTGCGCATGACCGTATGCTGGAGCGTATGGCGTCAGGTGTGGCGCAGGCAGCCGCGTCGATTGACATCAGCCGGGCAAGCTCGATCGATCAGCTCTTCCGGCTCTATGTCGAGACCGCAAAGTCCTATCCCGGCTATCTGTCGCTGCTCAAATTTGCCCACGGCAACCAGTCGCTCGAACATAGCGGGTCAAACATCGATGCGTTTGTCGGAGACATCGTCCGCCATTTTATCCTGAGCCGGGTGCCCGATATCAGCGACACGCAACTGCTCGTTTCGAAGACCGTGATCGTCAATCTCCTGTCGGTTCTGACCGATGTGGTTCTGCTGGAGCAGGATCCCGAACTGCAGGCGCGCTATCTCGATGAAATGATCGCCCATTGCACCTTCGCGCTGGAAAGGGCGGGGGGTGGCTGCTGTTGATTGCCCGCTGTCGAAGCAATTCCACGACGATGCGCCCCGGCTCGGAAACCACTGGGATGTTTCGGGCGGCGTCTGTCCTGAAACGAAAAGGTCCGGTGATATCAAGCCCGGTTGCCAGACTCTTCGATCACCGGACCGATCCCGCGGTTAAACGCGTTTATAGGGCCGCCCCCGGCCACATAAACGATCAGATCAGACAATCTGTGTATTGCACACGAGCCCCTGACATCATGCCCAAAACCCGAATGTGCTTCGATTATCGAATCTGTGCCTCTACATTGGCACGAAATGCGACAACACGCAATGAACATGAATAATCCTCAGGTATTTATCGGGTTGAACTTTTTGTTATCGAACGGCGCGCGCCCAGTCGCTGCCGCACCGGATGGGGTCTGCTGGCCATGAATCCCAATCCCGGTGAAAACCGCCGCAAGCCGCTCCAGAAGCGGTCCATCGAGACGGTGGAGTCCATTCTCGATGCAGTGGAGCGCCTCGTGGTGATGCATGGTGCCGAAGCACTGACGACGACCCAAGTTGCAGAAGAAACCGGCTTCTCCGTCGGCACGATCTACCGGTATTTCGGCAATCGTTCCGACCTGCTGATCGCGGCCCATGACCGGATGCTGGGGCGGCTTGCCGCTGGCATCACCGAGGCGGCGGCCCAACTGGACATCCTCGATGGCGGATCGATGGAAAAGCTTATCCGTCTTTTTGTCAAGAACGCCCGCCAGAACCCCGGTTATCTTTCGCTGTTGAACTTTGCCTATCTGCACAAGACCTATCGGCACACCGATGTCGAAGCCGACGACTTCATCGGCGATCTGGTCAGCCTCTTTGTTGCTGCCAGTGTGCCGAATATCAGCCCGACGAACCTGCAGATCACCCGGACGGTCATGGTCAATATCCTGACAATCCTGACCAATGTGCTGTTGCTTGAAGAGGACACCGCGATGCAGGACCGGTATCTGCAGGAAATGGTCGATCACTGTAAATTCGCGCTGGAAAGGGTGAAGGAAACGTCCGGCAATGCGGGATAGGCCGGTCTTCGGCGAAGCTTGCATTGATCGCCGATCTCGGGCAAACCGGCCCCATGACCGCATCGCCTCCGGACCCGCCGCGCAGGATCGACCACGCCGTCTTGCCGACCGCCGATCTGGGCGTCGCCAGACGCCGGCTCACCGATCTCGGTTTCACCGTGGCGCCAACGGCCGATCATCCTTTCGGAACGCAAAACGCTTGCGTCTATTTTGCCGATGACACCTATCTCGAACCGCTGGCCGTCCGGCAGCGGGAGGCCTGCGAAGAAGCCGCGCGGACCGGCAATGTTTTCGTGCAACGCGACCAAGCCTTCCGGTTTCGTTGCGGCGAAGACGGGTTTTCGGCTCTGGCCTTCGCCACGGAGGATGCATCTGCGGACCACCAGCGGTTCCTGGCGGCCGGAATCAGCGCCGGAAACACGCTTTCCTTTGGCCGCCCCTATATGACTTCCGGAGGTGAGCGGGTTCAGGCGCGGTTCGAACTGGCCTTTGCCGCCGATCTGCGTGCGCCCGATGTCTTTTTCTTTACCTGCCAGCGTCTCAACCCGCTCAATGTCGACCGGTCCGTGCTCGAGCACCACGGCAATGGGGTGTGCGGCATTCGCGACGTGATCCTTTCGGAAAAAAATCCAAGCGATTTTCAGTATCTCCTGCAGGACGTCGTTCATCAAAGGGAGGTCACCGCCCATTCCTTCGGTCTCGGAATGGCCGCGGGCAATGCCGGCCTGTCGGTGCTGAACGCTGCCGGTTTGAGAGGATTTCTCGGTGTCGAGGACGAAACCGAGGCACGCGGCCTGCGGCTGCGCGGCATCGTCTTTGCGACGGAGGGGTTTTCATCGCTCGAAACCCGGTTTCGGCGAGCCGGTATCGACTTCACGTCGATCGGACAGCGTCTTGTCGTGCCGGCTGCACCAGGGCAGGGCGCGGCTTTCCTGTTCGAGGCGGCCTGACCTCTTTGTAAATTCCAATTTGTGCCGTTGCGTTTTCTGCAAGGTTGCCTAAAACGGCCTCAAACCGTGGCCACGCTCTTACAAGGACCAATCACATGACCGCCATTGTCGACATTATCGGCCGGGAAATCCTGGACAGCCGAGGCAACCCGACTGTCGAGGTGGGCGTGTTGCTGGAGGACGGGTCCTTCGGCCGCGCGGCAGTCCCGTCGGGCGCGTCCACCGGCGCCCATGAGGCGGTCGAGTTGCGAGATGGCGGTCCGCGCTATCTCGGCAAGGGCGTCCTCAAGGCCGTGGATGCGGTCAACGGGCCCGTTCTGGAGGCGCTTGGCGGTCTCGATGCGGAAAACCAGATCCTCATCGACCGGACCATGATCGATCTGGACGGCACGCAGAACAAGGGCAATCTGGGCGCCAACGCAATCCTCGGCGTTTCCCTTGCCGTGGCGAAAGCGGCCGCCAATGCGGCGCATCTGCCCCTTTACCGCTATGTCGGCGGCCCCAACGCGCATATTCTTCCCGTCCCGATGATGAACATCATCAATGGCGGCGAACATGCCGACAATCCGATCGATTTCCAGGAATTCATGATCATGCCGGTCGGCGCCGACACCATGCGCGATGCCGTGCGCATGGGATCCGAAGTGTTTCACACGCTCAAGAAGGAACTGGCCGGTGAAGGCCACAACACGAATGTCGGGGATGAAGGCGGGTTCGCGCCCGGCCTTGCCAGCGCGCCGGCAGCGCTTGATTTCATCATGCAGTCGATCGAAAAGGCCGGCTACACGCCAGGTGACGATATGTTCATTGCGCTCGATTGCGCCTCGACCGAGTTCTTCCGGGACGGCAACTATGTGCTGGAAGGCGAGGGGCGGACTCTGGAGCCCGGCGCGATGGCGGCCTATCTCGACGAACTCGTCGACAAATACCCGATCATCTCGATCGAGGACGGGATGGCCGAAGATGATTGGGACGGCTGGAAAACGCTGACCGATCTTGCCGGTTCGAAATGCCAGCTCGTCGGCGACGATCTGTTCGTGACCAATTCATCGCGGCTTCGCGACGGCATCAAAATGGGCGTCGCCAATTCCATCCTGGTCAAGGTCAATCAGATCGGCTCCCTGAGCGAAACGCTGGATGCGGTCGAAACGGCCCACAAGGCCCGTTATACGGCGGTGATGTCCCACCGTTCGGGCGAAACCGAGGATGCGACCATAGCCGACCTTGCCGTTGCCACCAATTGCGGACAGATCAAGACGGGCTCGCTGGCGCGGTCGGACCGGCTGGCGAAATACAATCAGCTGATTCGCATCGAAGAAGAACTCGGCCTGCAGGCCGATTATGCCGGGCGCGCCGTGCTGAGGCGCTGACCGGGTCCATGGTCAAATCATGCGTGGGTGATTGTCCAATCTTTTCGGGATGATAACGCGTTATTAAACATGTTGCCGCATAAAGGACGGGCTGGCGCCACGGCTTGTTTCGCGCCGGGCGGTGCCCTGTTCGAGTCCCAGGTAGCGTGCGTTGATGTCGACACAGCAGAGGAAAATTCGGAAAACGGGACGATTGATCGTTCCAGTCCTTGCGGTGCTGTTCATCAGCTATTTCGGATTTCACTCCATTAACGGCAATCGCGGCCTCAATGCCAAGCAGAGTTTCGAACAGCGGACCGCTGAGCTCGAGCTTCAACTGGATGCGCTCATTATGGAGCGAAAACGCTTGCAGCAAAGGCTTTTGCTGCTACCTTCACACGGGCCGGTGGTCAAGGATATGCTGGACGAGCAGGCGCGCGAGGCGCTGAACCTGTCGCGTGCGAATGAAGTCGTCATTTACGACTATGAGTGATATTAACTGTAATTCAGTTAATTGTAATATTACGTATTAATTACATATACTTAACTTTCATTCTAGCTATGCAATAATAGTCTTGCTGGCGAGTGGGTGTTTCCGTAAGGTGAGGCCGGAAAATTCATTGGGAGGACATCATGGCCCCACGCAAGAGTGCAGCGTCGACCGGCCGTCGAACCGGCGCATCCAAATCCGCAAAAACCAGCAAAACAGCCATCGGCAAGGAAATTGCGGAATTCAGCAAGGATGAGGAACTCGAAGTCTACCGGGAAATGCTGCTGATCAGGCGCTTTGAGGAAAAGGCCGGCCAGCTCTACGGCATGGGTTTTATCGGCGGGTTCTGCCATCTCTATATCGGCCAGGAAGCGGTTGTCACCGGCATTCAGATGGCGCTGAAGGACGGCGATCAGATGATCACCGCCTATCGCGATCATGGACACATGCTGGCAATGGGCATGACAGCGCGCGGCGTGATGGCCGAATTGACGGGGCGCCACAGCGGCTACTCGCGCGGCAAGGGTGGCTCCATGCACATGTTCTCGCGCGAGAAGAATTTTTTCGGCGGCCACGGCATTGTCGGCTCGCAGGTCTCGATCGGGACCGGCCTGGGATTTGCCAACCGCTATAGGGACGATGGCCGGGTCGCCGTCGCCTTCTTCGGCGACGGCGCTGCCAATCAGGGGCAGGTCTATGAGAGCTTCAACATGGCGGAACTCTGGCGTCTACCCGTGGTCTATGTCGTCGAAAACAACCGCTACGCCATGGGAACAGCCGTGGCGCGGGCCTCGGCGCAGACCGATTTCTCCCAGCGCGGCGCGTCTTTCAATATCCCCGGCTATCAGGTCGACGGCATGGATGTCAGGGCGGTCAAAGCCGCGGCGGATCGCGCGCTGGCTTTCGCCAGGGACGGAAACGGTCCGATCATCCTGGAAATGCTGACCTATCGCTATCGCGGGCATTCCATGTCCGACCCCGCAAAGTACCGCAGCAAGGACGAAGTGCAGAAGATGCGCTCCGAACATGATCCGATCGAACAGGTCAAGGTGCGTTTGCTGGAAAAGGGCTGGGCGACGGAGGAAGAACTGAAGGCCATCGACAAGAGCGTTCGCGACATCGTCGCCGACAGTGCGGACTATGCCCAGACGGAGCCGGAACCGGATCCGTCTGAACTCTACACCGACGTGCTTCTGTAGGATTGGGGGGAGACATTATGCCAATCGATATTCTCATGCCCGCACTCTCTCCGACCATGGAAGAGGGAAATCTGTCCAAATGGTTGAAGAAAGAAGGCGACCCTGTTGCCGCCGGTGACGTCATCGCCGAAATCGAGACCGACAAGGCCACGATGGAAGTCGAGGCCGTTGACGAAGGCACCATCGGCAAGATCGTGGTGCCGGAGGGCAGCGAAGGCGTCAAGGTCAATGCCGTGATCGCCGTTCTTCTCGGCGAGGGCGAATCGGCCGACGCGATCGGAACCGAAACGCCGGCCGCTGCTCCGGCGCCCGCACCGGCCGAAGCCCCGGCTCCGGCCGTCGCCGCCGCTCCGGTTGCCGAGCCGGTCGCCATTGCCGCCGATCCCGACATTCCGGCGGGCACGGACATGGTGCCGACCACCGTGCGTGAGGCCCTGCGGGATGCGATGGCCGAGGAAATGCGGGCCGATGACGATGTCTTCATCATGGGCGAAGAGGTGGCCGAATATCAGGGCGCCTACAAGGTCACCCAGGGATTGCTCGACGAGTTCGGCGCCCGCAGGGTGGTCGATACGCCGATCACCGAACATGGTTTTGCCGGCGTCGGCGTTGGCGCGGCGATGGCCGGGCTCAAGCCGATTGTCGAATTCATGACCTTCAATTTCGCCATGCAGGCCATGGACCAACTGATCAATTCGGCGGCAAAAACCCACTACATGTCGGGCGGTCAGATGAGCGCGCCTATTGTCTTTCGCGGCCCCAATGGCGCAGCCGCGCGCGTTGCCGCGCAGCATTCGCAGTGTTACGCCTCCTGGTACAGTCATATTCCGGGGCTGAAAGTGGTCATGCCCTATACGGCCGCCGATGCGAAGGGATTGCTGAAAGCGGCGATCCGCGATCCGAACCCGATCATTTTCCTGGAAAACGAAATCCTCTACGGGCACACATTCGATGTTCCCAAGCTCGACGATTTTGTGCTGCCGATCGGCAAGGCGCGGGTCCACCGGGCTGGCGCTGACGTCACCATCGCATCCTTCGGCATCGGCATGACCTATGCGGTGCAGGCGGCCGACGAACTGGCCGGCATGGGGATCGAGGCCGAAATCATCGATTTGCGGACACTGCGCCCGATGGATCTGCCGACGGTGATTGAATCGGTGAAGAAGACGGGCAGGCTGGTCACCGTCGAAGAAGGCTTTCCGCAGAACTCGGTCGGCGCCGAGATTGCGACCCGCGTCATGCAGCAGGCCTTCGACTATCTCGATGCACCGGTTTTGACGGTTGCCGGCAAGGATGTTCCAATGCCCTATGCCGCCAATCTTGAAAAACTGGCGCTGCCAAGTGTTGCCGAAGTCGTCGATGCAGTCAAAGCCGTGACCTACACGGCTTGAGGGGAGGCCAGGACAATGCCGATTGATATTACAATGCCAGCGCTTTCCCCGACGATGGAGGAAGGCAATCTCGCCAAATGGCTGGTCAAGGAGGGCGACAGCGTGGCGCCCGGCGACGTGATCGCCGAGATCGAAACCGACAAGGCGACCATGGAGGTTGAAGCCGTCGACGAGGGTGTCGTTGCCAAAATTCTGGTTCCGGAAGGAACCGAGGGCGTCAAGGTCAATGCGCCGATAGCGGTTTTGGCGGAGGAGGGCGAGGATGTCTCGGCAGCCGCCGCCTCGGGCGGCAGTGCGCCTGCCGCCGATACACCTTCGGCGCCGCCGGCGCCAAAGCCAGAAGAGGCCGCAGCACCGGCACCTGCCCCGACCCCGGTGCCTGTCCCCACACCTGCACTGGCGCCCGCCGCCAAACCGCAGGCTGCCGCGAAGGGCGACCGGGTCTTTTCTTCGCCTCTGGCCCGTCGTCTGGCAGCCAATGCGGGGCTCGACATTTCGGCGATTGCCGGCAGCGGGCCGCATGGCAGGGTCATCCGGCGCGATGTGGATGCGGCGATCGCCGGCGGTGTCGGCAAGGCCGAAACGGCACCCGCACCGGGGCCGTTGACCGCCCCGTCGGATGAACAGGTCCTCAAATTGTTCGAAGAGGGCTCCTACGAGCTGGTCCCGCACGACAATATGCGCAAGATCATCGCCACCCGCCTGGTGGAGTCCAAGCAGACAGTGCCGCATTTCTATCTGACGGTGGATTGCGAGCTCGATGCCCTGCTAGCGCTGCGCAAGCAGATCAATGAATCGGCTCCGGTGCGCGATGACAAACCGGTCTTCAAGCTTTCGGTCAACGACCTTGTTATCAAGGCCATGGCACTGGCGCTTCGCGATGTGCCGGACGCCAATGTGTCCTGGACTCAAAGCAATATGGTCCGGCACAAGCACAGCGATGTCGGCGTTGCGGTATCCATCCCCGGAGGCCTGATCACGCCGATCGTTCGTCGCGCGGAAGAAAAACCGTTGTCGATCATTTCCAACGAGATGAAGGACATGGCGGCCCGGGCGCGGGAGAAGAAGCTGCAGCCCCAGGAATATCAAGGGGGAACGACGGCCGTTTCCAATCTCGGCATGTTCGGGGTGAAGGATTTCAGTGCTGTCATCAATCCGCCCCATGCGACCATCCTGGCCGTCGGCGCCGGCGAACAGCGGGCGGTGGTCAAGGACGGCGCCGTGGGCGTCGCAACGGTGATGTCGGTCACCCTGTCGACCGATCACCGCGCCGTCGACGGTGCTCTGGGGGCGGAGCTTCTGGCTGCGTTCAAAGGCTATATCGAGAATCCGATCGGGATGCTGGTATAATAATCATCTTGAACACCTTGCGAGGAGAGGACGTACCGATGGTTAAACAGATCGATCAAAAAGATGTCGAAGAGATGATGACGAAGCTGAAGGCCTCATGGGGCTGGCTGGTGGCCTTCGGCATCGTCTCACTGATCGGCGGATTCCTGTGTTTTTCCAATCCGCTGCAGGCCACCATTACGGCCGATTACCTGGCTGCCTTCTTCTTCATTCTGCTAGGGGTCGCGCAGATCATCCAGGCATTTTCCATCCGCGAATGGGGCGGGTTCTTGTGGACCATCGCCGTCGGCTTGCTGACGCTGCTGGTCGGCGCGGTGCTGATCGGCAATCCGGTGGCCGGCGCAGCGTCGCTGACCGTGCTGGTCGGGATTTTGATGTTTTTGCTGGGCGGCGCCAAGATCGCCTATTCGGTGTCCCTGCGGCCGGTGTCCGGCTGGGTGTGGATTCTGGTTTCGGGTATTCTGTCCGTAATCCTCGGCATCATCATCTTTACCAATTTCCCCTGGGCGGCGGTCACGGTTCTCGGCCTGTTCCTGGGTGTCGAATTGACGTTCAACGGCGTGATGCTGCTGATGACCGGCTGGGCACTGCGCAACCAGTAACGGCGTTTGCCGGCGGGACATCCCGCGCGGCGGTGGAGATTTGATTGGCGATGCCGCCGGGCCGGTAGCATCGGGCGGTCATCATGGAATTAAGCGGCATGGCATTGCCGTCAGATCGGGAGACGAAGCGTGTCCAACAGTTACGATGTCATCATTATCGGGTCGGGGCCGGGCGGCTATGTGGCGGCGATCCGGTCTGCCCAACTCGGCCTGAAAACGGCGATTGTGGAGCGCGAACATCTGGGCGGCATTTGCCTGAACTGGGGCTGCATTCCGACAAAGGCCCTGCTGCGATCAGCCGAAATTCTGCACTTTGCAGAAAGTGCGGCCAGCTACGGCGTGAAGCTGGAGGGCACTGTTGCCGCCGATATCGATGCCGTGGTCAAACGGTCCCGCGGCGTGTCCGGCCGCTTGAACAACGGTGTCGGTTTCCTGATGAAGAAGAACAAGATCGACGTCATCTGGGGAGAGGCGCAATTGAGCAAGGCCGCTAAAGCCGGGGCGCCGGCCGAGATTGTCGTCAGGAAGCCTGTCAAGAAGGCCATGGAGCCGCAGCATCCCGCGCCGAAAAACGCCAAGGGTGAGGGGACCTATTCGGCCAAGCATGTCATTGTGGCAACCGGCGCGCGGCCACGTGCACTGCCGGGGATCGAGCCGGACGGTAAGCTGATCTGGACCTATTTCGAGGCAATGGTGCCGCCGGCGCAGCCGAAATCCCTGGTCGTCATGGGATCAGGGGCGATCGGTATCGAATTTGCCAGTTTCTATCATTCGCTCGGCGTCGACGTGACTGTTGTCGAACTGATGCCCACCATCATGCCGGTGGAGGATGCCGAGATTTCCGGATTGGCGCGGAAGGCGCTGGAACGGCGGGGATTGAAGATCATCACGGATGCCAAGGTCTCGAAAGTCGAGAAAGCCAAGGACAGCGTGACCGCCCATGTCGAAACCAAAGACGGCAAGACCCAGAAGATCACCGCCGACCGGATGATTTCGGCCGTGGGCGTGCAGGGCAATATCGAAGATCTCGGACTCGAGGCACTGGGGGTTAAAACCGATCGCGGTTGCATCGTCATCGATGGTTTCGGCAAGACCAATGTCGAAGGGGTTTACGCCATCGGAGACGTCGCCGGGCCGCCGATGCTCGCCCACAAGGCCGAGCATGAAGGTGTGATCTGTGTGGAAAAGATCGCCGGTGTCCCGGGCGTGCATCCGATGGACAAGAACTTGATCCCGGGCTGCACCTACTGCCATCCGCAGGTCGCCAGCGTCGGGCTGACGGAGGCGCGCGCCAAGGAAGCCGGTCACGACATCCGCGTCGGGCGCTTTCCATTCAGCGCCAATGGCAAGGCGATTGCGTTGGGCGAGGATCAGGGGCTCGTCAAAACGATCTTCGACAAGAAGACCGGCGAACTTCTCGGCGCTCACATGGTGGGTGCGGAGGTTACCGAACTCATTCAGGGCTTTGTCGTGGCGATGAACTTGGAGACCACGGAAGAGGAACTGATGCATACGGTGTTCCCGCACCCGACGCTCTCGGAGATGATGAAGGAGAGCGTACTCGATGCCTATGATCGGGTGCTGAACGCTTGATCGGGGACGGATCGGGCATATCTGTCAACTGAATGGAGAATAGTGAGATGGGTATTATCGGATTTCTGATCGTCGGCCTTCTGGCCGGGTTCATTGCCGAGAAAGTGATGGACCGCAATCACGGGCTCATCAAGAACCTGATCGTCGGCGTCATCGGCGCCTATGTCGGCGGGTTTATGGCCCAGGCTCTGGGGTTGGCGTTTTTTGGCTTCTTCGGTCATCTGATCGTCGCCACGGTCGGCGCGATTGTCGTCCTGTGGCTGTTCGCGCTGCTGGCCGGCCGCTGACGGGATTGAAGGCGAACAGGGATTTGTCGTCATGGTGACAGTTGTTGATACGGTTTCTGAAGCGCGGCGTGTGCGTCACCCCGAAAAGGCGCATCGGCCGGACAATGAGGTGGCCCGCAAGCCGGACTGGATCCGGGTGAAGGCGCCGACATCGAAGGGCTATCTGGAAACCCGGAACATTGTCAGAAGCAACCAACTCGTGACCGTGTGCGAGGAGGCGGGCTGTCCGAATATCGGCGGCTGCTGGCAGCAGAAGCATGCCAGTTTCATGATTATGGGGGAAATCTGTACGCGTGCCTGCGCATTCTGCAATGTTTCGACAGGCCGGCCGACTGCGCTCGACCCGAATGAGCCGGAGAATGTGGCGCGCGCGGTGCGTCAGATGGGCCTGAGGCACGTTGTCGTCACTTCCGTCGATCGGGACGACCTTGCCGATGGCGGTGCGCAGCATTTCGTCGACACGATTGCGGCGATCCGCGAAGCTTCGCCCGAGACGACGGTGGAAATCCTGACGCCTGACTTTCTGCGGAAGGACGGCGCGCTGGAAACCGTGGTCGCGGCGCGGCCGGACGTCTTCAACCACAATCTGGAGACCGTGCCGTCGAACTATCTGACGGTACGGCCCGGTGCCCGGTATTTCCACTCGATCCGGCTGTTGCAGCAGGTCAAGGAACTCGATCCGGACATGTTCACCAAGTCCGGCATCATGGTCGGTCTTGGCGAAGAACGGAACGAGGTGCTGCAACTGATGGACGATCTCAGGGTCGCCGACGTCGATTTCCTGACGATGGGGCAATATCTGCAGCCGACGAAAAAACACCACCCGGTCAAGGCATTCATCACGCCGGAGGAGTTCAAGTCCTACGAGACGATTGCCTACGCAAAAGGCTTTCTGATGGTTTCGGCCAGCCCGCTGACGCGCTCGTCGCACCATGCCGGCGATGATTTCGCCAAGTTGCGCGCGGCCCGCGCAGCCCGCACGGGCGCGTGATCTTGCCCATTCGCTGCAATGCCCAAATTTGATACCACGCGCATCGTTGCGCATTCGCCGCAGAACATGTTCGACCTGGTTGCGGATATCGAGAAATATCCTGAGTTCCTGCCGCTTTGCGACGGGCTGACGGTCCGCAAGCGCAAGGAAAAGGACGGCCGCACCCTGCTCGTCGCCGACATGACCGTCGGCTACAAGGCGGTGCGCGAAACCTTCACCAGCCAGGTCCTGCTTCAACCGGTCGAGATGATCATCGATGTGAAATATATCGATGGCCCCTTCCGGTATCTCGACAATCGCTGGGTTTTCGAAGCGGCGAAGACAGGCGGATGCGCTGTCGGCTTTTCCATCGATTACGAATTCAAGAGTCGCATGCTTGGTATTCTGATGGGATCGATGTTCGACCGGGCCTTCCATATGTTCTCGGAGGCCTTTGAACGGCGCGCTGACGAGATTTACGGCCCCGGGGGGTGATTCCCGAGTTGCCGTGCCGTTCGAGTGCGCCGGTCAGTGCGCGCAAGGAAACAACTTTTTTACCGCGATCTGCGCAATGACATTAACGCCCCCGCGTCGATGTTGATAGAATGGGTCCAATTGTTCCGCCACACTTGCCGGACCCGGCAAAGCGGCGCATCTTATAGGTCAGTATTGTTGTCGTAATTATGCGCCGGCTGCGTTGGCCGGCCGGAAAGCGAGACAGACATGCCCGAATTCGGACCGCTTTCGTTCAAAGTGCCCGAACCGCCGGTGCGTCCCGGCGACGAACCGGACTTTTCCGATTTCGAAGTGCCGAAGGCCGGCACCGTCCGCCGGCCGGAGATCGATGCGGACCCTCGCGATATCAAGGATCTGGCGACCACCATGATTCGCGTCCTCAACCGGGACGGGGAGGCGGTCGGCCCCTGGGCCGAGGATATCGACAGCGAAATCCTGCTGCACGGCTTGCGGTCGATGTTGCGCACCCGGGCGTTTGACGAACGCATGATGACCCTGCAGCGCCAGGGAAAGACATCGTTCTACATGAAATGCACCGGTGAGGAGGCCATCGCTATCGGCCAGCAACTGGCGCTGTCCAAGGGCGACATGAACTTCCCCACCTATCGGCAGCAGGGGCTTTTGCTGTGCCAGGATTATCCGGTCGTCGACATGATCTGCCAGATCCTGTCGAATGCCCGGGACCCGCTTCGCGGTCGGCAGCTTCCGATCATGTATTCGTCCAAGGAATATGGCTTCTTCACCATTTCCGGCAATCTCGGCACTCAGTATATTCATGCGGTCGGCTGGGCTATGGCCTCGGCCATCAAGGGCGATACCAGGATCGCCGCGGCGTGGATCGGCGACGGATCGACGGCGGAAAACGATTTTCATTCGGCGCTGGTCAACGCATCCGTCTACAAGCCGCCGGTCGTTTTGAACGTGGTCAACAATCAATGGGCGATCTCGTCGTTCCAGGGCCTTGCCGGTGGCGACTCGGCGACTTTCGCGGAACGTGCCCTTGGCTTCGGCATCCCGTCCCTGCGCGTCGACGGCAATGATTTCATGGCGGTGCATGCGGTGTCGAAATGGGCGATCGAACGGGCGAGGCGGGATCTTGGACCGACGCTCATTGAGTGGGTCACCTATCGCGTGGCACCGCATTCGACATCCGACGACCCCAGCAAATACCGGCCACGGGAGGAATCGGAGGCATGGCCTCTGGGCGATCCGGTGCTGCGGCTGAAGAACCACCTGATCGGCGCCGGCCTGTGGAGCGAGGAGCGCCATCTGCAGGCCGAGGCCGAGTTCGACGAGGAAATCCGCGTCGCGACAAAGGAGGCCGAATCCTATGGCGTGATGGGTGGCGGTGCCAGCGCGCGCGACATATTCGAGGACGTCTACAAGGACATGCCGCCGCATCTGCAGGCGCAGCGCCAGAAGGCGGGGGTTTGAGCGATGGTCCAGATGACGATGATCGAGGCCGTGCGCAGCGCCATGGATGTGATGCTGGAACGGGACGACAATGTCGTCGTGTTCGGCGAGGATGTGGGATATTTCGGCGGTGTCTTCCGCTGTACGGCGGGCCTGCAGAAGAAATACGGCTCGTCGCGCGTTTTCGACAGCCCGATCAATGAGAGCGGCATTGTCGGCGCCGGCATCGGCATGGCTGTCTATGGTCTGCGGCCCTGCGTCGAAGTGCAGTTCGCGGATTATATCTATCCGGCCTATGACCAGCTTGTTTCGGAAGCGGCACGCATGCGCTACCGTTCCGCCGGCGATTTCACGGCGCCGATCACCATCCGCAGCCCGTGCGGCGGCGGCATTTTCGGGGGACAGACCCACAGCCAGAGCCCCGAGGCGATCTTCACCCATGTGTCGGGCCTCAAAACCATTGTTCCGTCCACCCCATATGATGCCAAGGGGCTGCTGATATCGGCCATCGAGGATGACGATCCGGTCATCTTTCTCGAACCGAAGCGGCTCTACAACGGTCCCTTCGACGGACATCATGACAAGCCGGCGCAGAACTGGACCAGCCATCCTCTCGGTGACGTTCCGGAAGGACATTACAATGTACCCATCGGCAAGGCGGTGGTGCGGCGCGTGGGCGCCGATGTCAGCATCATCACCTATGGCACGATGTGTTTCGTTGCCGAGACGGCCGCGGCCGAAACCGGGATCGACGCGGAAATCATCGATTTGCGCACCCTGTTGCCGCTGGATATCGAGACGGTCGCAGCATCGGTCAACAAGACCGGCCGCTGCATGGTGCTGCATGAGGCGACCTTGACATCGGGTTTCGGCGCCGAACTTGTCGCCCAGATCCAGGAGCACTGTTTCTATGCGCTCGAGGCGCCGGTCGAACGGGTCACTGGCTGGGACACACCCTATCCGCATGCCCAGGAATGGGATTATTTCCCGGGGCCGGCGCGTGTGGGACGAGCCCTGCGGTCGCTGATGGAGGTGATCTGATGGGGCTTCTGGAAATCAAGATGCCGGATGTCGGCGAGGGCATCGTCGAAGCCGAGATCGTCGAATGGAATGTCGCGGTGGGCGATCTGGTGCGTGAGGATGACGTGCTGGGTGCGGTCATGACCGACAAGGCGACCGTCGAGCTTCCATCTCCGGCGGATGGAAAGATCGCTTCGATCAACGCCGAGGTCGGCGCTGTGACCGCCGTCGGTTCGACGATCCTGACGATGGAGGTGGAAGGCGAAGGATCGACGCAGGACAAAGAGGCTCCCCGGCCGGCTCCGGGTGAGACTCCGCCGCCACCCACACCCCATGTGCCGGCCACCGATACACCCGCGCGTGTGCCGAACGGCACGCTGCCATCCGGTCCGCCACGGCCGGAAGGCGAAAAACCGCTGGCGGCGCCGAGTGTCCGGCGCCGGGCGATGGATGCCGGTGTCCAACTCGCCTTTGTGCGCGGCACCGGACCGGCAGGCCGCATCCTGCATGGCGATCTCGACGCCTATATGAGCGGCCAGGGGCCGACGGTTGCCAAGGCCAGGGAACCGGATACCAGCATCGTCGAGACCAAGGTCACCGGACTGCGGCGGAAAATCGCCGAGCGCCTGGAGGATGCCAATCGCCGCATACCGCACATCACCTATGTCGATGAAGTCGATGTCAGCGAACTGGAAAGCCTGCGGGCGCGGCTCAACGCCGAGCGGGGTGACAACCAGCCGCGGCTGACATTGCTGCCGTTCATCATGCTGTCGATGGTTGCCGCCCTGAAGGCCTTTCCGAAACTCAATGCCCATTATGATGACGAGGCCGGCGTCGTCCGGCAGTTTGGCGCGGCGCATATCGGGATGGCCGTCCAGACTCCCAACGGCCTGATGGTCGCGGTCCTGCGGCACGCCGAAACCCTCGACCTCAACGGGCTGGCCGGAGAGGCGCAGCGTCTTGCGTCGGCGGCCAGGGACGGATCGATCACGCGGGACGAACTGACCGGTTCGACCATCACGGTGACGTCGCTTGGCGCGATGGGCGGCATCGTTTCCACGCCGGTGCTCAACAGCCCGGAAGTGGCGATCGTCGGCGTCAACAAGATCGCCATGCGGCCGGTCTATGAAAATGGCGGGTTCGTGCCGCGGAAAATCATGAACCTGTCATCGTCCTTCGACCACCGGATCATCGATGGCTGGGATGCCGCGGAGTTTATCCAGCACATCCGGGCCTCGCTGGAAAATCCGGCCACGCTGTTCATGGAGCCGTAGATGGAGACGCAAAACTGCGAAGTTCTGGTTCTGGGTGGCGGTCCGGGCGGCTATGTCGCCGCGATCCGGGCCGGGCAGCTGGGTTTGAGCACGATCCTCGTCGAGCAGGAGGCGCTTGGCGGAACCTGCCTTAATGTCGGGTGCATTCCGTCCAAGGCTCTGATCCATGTGGCCGAGACATTCGAACGGATGCAGAAAGCGGCGGAGAACGAGGTGCCCGGTCTCTCGGTCGATCATCCCACCGTCGACCTCGCCGGTGCCATGGCCTGGAAGGACGGGATTGTCCAGCATCTGACGGGCGGCGTGGCCGGGCTGCTGAGGAAAGCCGGCGTGACCGTGCTTAACGGAACAGGTCGCATGCGCGACGGCAAGACCTGTATCATCGACACACAGGATGGTCAGACAATGGTGCGCGCCAAACATGTGGTGCTGGCGCCGGGGTCCGAACCGATGGAAGTGGAAGCCCTGCCGTTTGGCGGGTCGGTCATTTCATCGACCGAAGCGCTGGCGCTGGATGATGTGCCGCGGTCGCTCGTCGTGATCGGCGGTGGCTATATCGGCCTTGAACTCGGCACTGCTTTCGCCAAATTCGGCACCGGTGTCGTTGTCGTTGAGGCGGCCGCGGACCTGCTGCCGCAATATGATGCGGAACTGTCGTCCATCGTCGGCAAAAGCCTGAAGACACTCGGGGTCGATGTACTGCTCGAGACACGAGCTCTCGGCATGAGCGAAGACGGCAAGGGGCTCGAGATCGCGCGGCCGGATGGAACCCATGAGCGCCTGGAGCCCGACAAGATTCTGGTGACGGTCGGGCGCCGCGCCCGCCTTGAGGGCTGGGGCCTGTCGGAACTCGGACTGGCGATGAACGGCCAGGCGATCCGCATCGATGCGCAATGCCGCACCTCGATGACCGATGTCTTTGCCATTGGCGACGTGACGGGCGAGCCGATGCTGGCCCATCGGGCGATGGCGCAAGGCAGCGTCGTTGCCGAAATCATCGCAGGCAAACGACGGACCTTCGATCCGGCGGCAATCCCGGCGGTCTGTTTCACCGATCCTGAGATCGTCTCGGTCGGGTTGTCTCCCGATGAAGCGCGGGATGCCGGATATAATACCAGGATCGGCAGATTCCCGCTTTCGGCCAATGGCCGTGCCATGACCCTCGATGCGGCGGAGGGATTCGTCCGCATCGTGGCGCGCAAGGACAATAACCTTGTGCTCGGCATCCAGGCCGCCGGCAAAAACATTTCGGAATTCGCGTCGGCCTTTTCCCTTGCTCTGGAAATGGGTGCCACGCTGGAAGACGTTGCCGCGACCATCCATGCCCATCCGACACTGGGTGAAGGGATTCAGGAAGCCGCCATGCTGGCCCTTGGCCACGGGCTTCACATCTGACGGCATAGCCGCGTGATCACAGAACAATGCGCAGGGTCAGGATCTGATAGGGAGAAAGTGTCACCTCCACGGCGGAATCGACGGCGCAGAGGGGTTCCACCGGTTCCTCGAATATCGTGATGGTCTCGGCCTGTTCGATCTTCACCTTGAAAGACAGCGTCGCCTTGGCCTGCACGCCGCGCGCCTCGAAAATTCGAACGACGATGCCCCGTCCGTCAAAGGCGGGTTTGACGGTTTCGATGATGACACCGTCATTCGACGATGTGATGATCGGTGCCGGCGTCTGCGGTGCCGATTTCCCTGCCGGGATGGATCGCAATGGCGCATTGAGGTCGTAGGCCTCGACGTCCAGTTCCGCCGGATTTGCCGACAAATAGGGCAGCAGGCTATAGGTGAACGCATGCCTGCCCTGATCGGCATTGGGGTCGGGGGATGTGGCACTTTTGATGAGTGTAAGCCGGATAACACCACGGCGAATATCGTAGCCATATTTGCAATCATTCAGCACAGCGACGGCATGTTCCCGATCGCTGACCTGGGCCCATTTTTGAGCCGGGACCTCAAAGCGCGCGGCATCGAACGAGGTATCGTGGGTTGTCGCGCGTTCGACACGGCCCCATTGCGTGTCGAATTGCGCGCGTCTCGCATCGATACCCGTCGGAAACGCGGCCTTCAGCAGGGTGTGGGTTTCGTGCCAGTCGACATCCGTGACGAAGTCAATCCGGTTCGAATGGGCCGACAGCCTGACCTCCTGGCTGATTGTGCTGTTGCGCCATGCCTTCCTGACGCGCACGCCGACCCGCAGCGGGCCTTCTTCGATGATTTCGCAGCTTGTCGCACCGCAGATGATATCACACCTGTCTTCGTATGATGGATCGATGTCCCAGGCATCCCAGCAAATGGGGCGGTCTTCGAAGGCCAGCAGTTGATTGCCCACGGCACCATCGGCGAGAATTTCGCGCTGTTGCCGCTTGTCAAAGACGCTCAGCAACTGGCCTGCCGCGTCGATCGTGACGCGCAGGGCGGGATTTTCCAGGATCGTCCTGTCCTCGACCCGGGAACACGAGGCGATGCCCTGCGGTATCGTTGCTTCACTGATCGGCGTCACCGAATAGCTCGGCAGATTGTCGAAATAGAGCAGCGATCCGCATTCGACGCGCTGGCCTCCCTCGATAGGATCGCCCGCGACCAGGGCCAGACGGGGACCGCTCATGGGAGAGGTGTTGCAGATCGCCGGCGTCTCAAGTGACATCGCCGCGGCGGCCTGTTGTGCAGCTGCCTCGGTCAGGGTCCTGATCCGATTGTAGTCCCGGCGAGCATCGTCAAAGACCTCACCGATTGACGTGCCTGTGATGACGTCATGGAACTGGTTCAGGCACAGGAGTTGCCAGGCGGTCTTCAAATCCGGCGTCTGTCCGGCCATCGCCGCCATGGCTTCGGCCTCGTGCAGAGCCCATTCCGCCTTGCGATTGGCGCGCTTGATCCAGCCCTGTGACGTATAGACGCCGCGATGGCCCTCCATGTAATGCTCGCCCTCCCACAGCGGCAATCCAGTGGCCACCTTTTCGATGGCCTGGAAGACATCTCGGACCGTGCTGGGCTTGATTTGCGGCATGCCCGGCATGGCGTGAAAGGTTCGCGCCTTAGCAAGAAGATCTTCGGTCGGACCACCGCCACCGTCGCCATATCCGTAGCAGATCGGCAGGTCCTTGAGCTGGTCCTTTGCCGTCGAACGGCGCCAGGTGCCCAGCACCTCAGCCGCGCTCAGGTCGCTTTTGTAGTTTGTCGGGAAGGGCAGGTACTGCACATCGCGCGGCGTCGTCAGAATATGGGCAAGAACCCGGCTGCCGTCGAGGCCCTGCCACCAATGGGTCGAAGACGGGACCTGATTGATCTGGTTCCAGTTGAGCTTGTTGGTCACAAACCATTTGAGTCCGGCCAAATGCATCATTTGCGGGATTTGAGCTGGAAAACCGAATGTATCCGGCAGCCAGAGCACCGGTGTTTCGACATCGCCGAATGTCTCGCGGAAATAGCCGCGCCCAAGGGTCAGTTGCCGGATCAAGGCCTCCGGTCCGGGAATGTTGAGGTCGGGTTCGACCCACATGCCGCCCATGACCTCCCAGCGGCCTTCCGATACGCGGTCCTTGATCCGGGCAAACACCTCAGGGTAGTCCTCGGCCGTCATCGCATAGAGTTGCGGCTGGGAATGGGAAAACCGGTAATCGGGATCCTCATCCATCAATCGCAGCACATTGCTGTATGTCCTGCCGTTCTTGAGGCGGATTTGTGAGATCGGCCAGAGATACGCGACATCCATATGGGCATGGCCGATGCCATGCAGCATGACGTCAAGCGCGGGGCCGGCCGACGCGATACCCTGTTTGAGAACGTCAAGGGCGTTTGCCGCGCTGTCATATAATGCGTCGCCAATCGGGTCCCGTGTATCCAGCGCGGTGACGGCCTTATCGAGCGCCGTCAGCAGGGCCCGACTTTCCGAGCCCGCCGCGTCAAGGGCATTGGCGCAGTCGAGTGCCGTCAATGCCGTTCGATGGAACTCCAGAACAACGGGATCGCGCTCGACGATTGCCGACGTTCCCATGAACAGCTTGGCTTTGCTTGTCGGATCGGGAGGCCATCCCGAAAGCCCGGTCCAGCCGTGCAACGCCACGCTGTGACGGTTTCCATCGGCGGCACCGCGGGGCAGGGGAACCGTGTGATGATAGCGATCTGCCGATCCGAGTGGCTGCCGATCGACATAGACCATCGCCTCGGGATGGTTGAAAATGTCGCCCATGACGCCCAAAGGCAGATAGAGAGCGATGCGATCGGCGTTCCATCCGTCCGGTATCCGAAAGTCGCTTTTCATGACGAAATTCAGATCCGCATGGCCCCAATAGGTTTCGTGACCAATTTCCTGCCAGGGCGTGGGGTCGTGACAGATCGGCGGGTCGAGCGTCGCGGCGGGCAAAGGCAGCATCCTGAAATGCGCGAGCGGCCGGCTCCGCCGATGAATGTACGGCGCGATCAGCGATAGCCTGGACGCGATTTTTTCGGCTGTGAACGGCCAGCGTCCGCTCATGCCCGTGCCAGATCGAAGCCGGATACGTCACCCCGATAGACCGTACTTGCCCTTTCGGCTTCCGCTTCCAGTGCAACGGGGTCCCAATCCTGCCTGCCATCGCCCCAGCTGCGCTTCAGGTCGGGCCAGGGAATGGAGTCGATCAGCAATTGCGTATAGGGGTGCTGCGGTGCGCCGATGACCTTTTTCGGCGGTCCGGCTTCGACCACATGTCCCTTGAACAGCACCATCACATAATCGCTGACATGATACGCCGTGGCGAGGTCATGCGTGATGTACAGGATCGTAATGCCGTATTTGTCCTTGAGGTCGTAGATGTTGGAGAGGATCGACGCGCGCAGGCTCGCATCCACCATGCTGACCGGCTCGTCGGCAATCAGCAGTTTGGGAGACAGCATCAGTGCCCTGGCAACGATCAGCCTTTGCCGCTGGCCACCGGACAGTTGATGCGGATAGCGGGACAGGACCAGATCGGGGTCCAGTCCGACGGCCTGGCAGGCTTCCTCCATGGCGCGCCGCGTGTGTTCCTGGCTCCGAGCCAGTCCAAACTGCTTGAACGGGAATTTCAGGGCGTGATCGACCCGGTAGAACGGATTGAAACAGGCATAGGGGTCCTGAAACACGGCCTGCACATTCTTGCGAAAATCCAGCGACTGGGCGGCCGACATCTTCTGCACGTCCTGCCCTTCGAACAGGACCCGGCCCTGCGAGGGCGGATTGAAGCCCAGCATGATCGAGCCCATCGTCGACTTGCCGGAGCCCGACTGGCCGACAATCGAGATGATCTGCGGCGTATCCCCCTGCAGTGTGAAGGACATGGGATGCAGAGCCGTCACCATCCCGTAGTCCTTGCGCACATTCTCGAAACGCAGCAGAGGTTCGCTGCTGTCCCGCTCGGGTGCTTCGGCACGGGCATCGGGATTGAGGAAACTCTCGCCGCCCACCAATGGGACGGATGAGATCAGATCCCTTGTGTAGGGATGTTTCGGCGCTTCAAGGATCTGGCGCACCGTGCCATGCTCGACCAGTTCGCCGTCCTTCAGCACAGCGAGTTCATCGACGGTTTGCGCCATCAGGCCCATATCATGGCCGATCAGCATCAGTCCCGATCCGATCTGCCGCTGAATGTCCTTCAGGGTCTGCATGACCTGCCGCTGCGTGACGACATCAAGTGCCGAGGTGGGTTCATCGGCGATGATCAGTTCCGGGTTCAGGATGATACCCATGGCGATGCAGACACGCTGTTTCATGCCGCCCGACAGTTCGTGGGGATAGAGCCGCCCGGTGTGGACAGGCAGACCGACGCTTTGCAGCGCATCATCCGAGCGGCGTTTCAGCGTGGCGCGGTCCTGATGGCCCTCATGCGCGATGATTCCGTCCCACATTTGCGGTTCGACACGCATCACGGGGTTGAGCGAGTTCATGGCGCCCTGCGGGATATAGGCGATGCGGGACAGCCGTGTCTGGCGCATCTCCTCCTCGTCGAGGCTGAGAATGTCGGTGCCGCTGAGATCGATCCGGCCCTCGGAAACACGGCCCGGTTCAGCCAGCAACTGCATGACGGCCAGCGCCGTCGTCGTCTTGCCCGAACCGCTTTCCCCGATAAAGCCCACACGACGCCCCTTGTGGATGTCCAGGCTCAACGCCTTGACGGCTTTGACCACACCCTGGCCCGTCGGAAATTCGATGGACAGGTCCCGCAGGGTGAGGACAGGTTTGTCAGGTGCATCCGTCATGACAATTTCCTCAGCCGCGGATTGGAGACTTCATCCAGTCCCAGATTGATCAGCAACAGGCCGATGAACATGACACCGAGCAGGACGGTCGGAATGCCCCACCACCACCAGAGGTTCTGGATGAGTGCGCCAGCATTGATCGCCTCATAGATGGTACGGCCGAGTGTCGGAATGCGCTGCGGACCGAGGCCAAGCACCTCAAGGCCAACTGCCGTGACGATCGAAGTGGTCACCGAGGCTATGAAGGATCCGAAAAGGTAAGGCACCAGGTTCGGCAGCATTTCCCGGAACATGATGTGCAAGGTCGATGCACCCGACAATTGGGCCATCTGCACATATCCGGACTGCTTCATGGAAAGGACCTGCGCGCGGATGAGGCGGGTCGGGGACTGCCAAACGAATCCGGCGATCAGCAGCGCCATCATGGTCAGGGTCACGTCTCCGAAAGCCGACTGGAACACGACGAGGATCAGGAGCGGCGGGATGGTGATCATCACATCGGCGCCCACCCGGATCACATCGTCGGTGCGTCCGCCCAGGAACCCCGCCGAGAATCCGAGGAATATGCCGATCGACATGCCGATCAGACTGGCCAGCAAGCCGACAAACAGCGTGTTCGGCGCACCGATAATGATGAGGGACAGCATATCGCGGCCACCGCCATCCGTGCCAAGCGGGTGGTCCAGTACACCGACTTGTTTGCGCAGGTTTTCAAATCCCAATGGCGGCAGTTTCAGCGGGCTGGACCCGGTGAACACCAGATCGAGATTCCAGACGAAACGCCCGATGATGCCGATGGCGATAATCGCGATCAGCAAACCGATGCCCCACATCAGCTTCGGATTGATCCATGGGTTGTCGAAGCGTCTGATGCGCCTGGCCTGGCGGCGTTCGGCTCGTGTCATGTCCTGAACAGCCATATCAAGCCGCCTCGTGCCGGATGCGTGGATCGATGAACGGGTACAGCAGGTCAACAAGGAAGACCGACAGGGCAGTGATCAGGATGATCACATAGGACACGCCCTGGATCACCGGAAAATCTTGGTTGAGGATGGCATCATAGAGAAGCTTGCCCATGCCGTTATAGGCAAAGATCCGCTCAACCAGCACCTGGCCGGCAATCAGCAGCCCAATTTTCAGCGCAAAGGCGGTGATTTGCGGCAGGATCGCGTTGCGGATCATGTAGCGGTACAGGATGTAACGGGGCCGCAGGCCCTTGGCCTCCGCCAGTTTCACATAGTCTTCCCCCTGTACGCTGATCATCAGACCGCGCATTCCGAGGGCCCAGAAGCCAAAGGTCACGACGACGATCGAAAGCGCCGGCAGGAAACCGTGATGCAGCACAGAAAGGATGAAGTCCCATGTCCATCCCGGTTCGACAAAGATGCTGTAGGCGCCGGTCAGCGGGAACCATTGCAGCTTGGCCGCAAAGATCCACATCAGCAACAGGCCGGACAGGATCGGCGGGATCGACGTAAAGACCATGGCGGCGGGGATGGCGACCCGCACCAGCCGGGGGGATCGATCCCAGACCATCAAGGCGCCGAGCAGATTGCCGATGAAGAATGTGATGAGCAGCGACAGGATCATCAGGCCCAGGGTCCAGGGCAGGGCATTGAGAACCAGTGTCGACACCGGCACCGGAAAGGCGGCGGTGGACAGCCCGAAATCAAAGACCAGGGCGCCCGTCAGATATTTGAAATACTGAACGACCAAGGGCTGATCGATCCCCATATTGGCGCGAAGCTGCGCGAGGATTTCTTCGGAGTTTGCCACCGAGCCGGCTCCGGCGGCCATTCTGCCCAGGGCGATCTCAGCCGGATCGACCGGCGACAGGCGCGGGATAATCCAGATGATCGTCGCGGCGATCAGAACCGTCAGGACCAGCGTCGTCAGGCGATTGATCAGATATGATCGTGGAATACGGCCCACCGGTCTTCTCCATTGCCTTCAATTCATGGGAAGTCGCTTCGGCCCGCCAGGGAGGGGGAGGGCCGAAGCGTCGACCGGATCAATTCGCAGGCTCAAGATTATGAATGATCTGGTGTGTGTGATTCCACCAGAAGAACGGGTGGTTGTAGTAGTTTTCGCTGGAAGGCCAGCCCGTCCAGTAGGTGGTGTTCATGGGCAGCAGCTTGGCAGCCTGCACCAGCGGAATGAACGGCATTTCGGCGTCGAGATGCTGATAGGCCTCGGCGACAAGTCCCGGGATCGCCTCGTCCCCGAGCTGACGGGAGGAAATATCCTCGACGATGGCCGAGTGGGCTTCGGCCGCCGGGCCGTCCCAGCGTGCCGTGTTGTTGAATCCCGGGCTTCGCTCGCCGACGGGCACGACGTCTTTCACCGTGTAACGGCCCACCGAGGCCCACGGCTCATTGACCGATCCGCAGGACAGCCAGCTATAGGACATTTC
>JANQMU010000058.1 GCA_028279875.1 Rhizobiaceae bacterium | reverse complement strand
ATAAGGGCATTGCCGAGCTTCTGGCCAGCGGGCGCGATCTGTCGCGTTTTCCCGAAAGCTACCAGATGCTCGGTTCCGGCTACGTCATGCCGATCTCGATCATGTTCGGCTCGGCCCTGCTGACCGGCCTGTTCCTGGCCAAAACACGCCTCGGCAACCATGCCTATGCCATCGGCGGCAATGAGGAGGTGGCGCGCCTGTCCGGCGTCAATGTGCGGCGCAGCCGCGTGATCTATTACATGATCGGCGGCCTGCTGGCGGCCACGGCCGCCATCCTCGAAGTTTCCAAACTCAATTTCGCCCAGAGTTCACGCGGCCAGTCCTATGAACTGTTCGCCATTGCCGCGGTGGTGATCGGCGGCACCAGCCTGTTCGGCGGGCGCGGCGGCGTCGGCAAAACAATCATCGGCATGCTGATCATGCAGACGATCATCGTCGGTCTCGCCTATCTCGGCGTCGGGACCTCGGTGCAACGGATCGCCATCGGCGCGATCATCATTCTGGCGGTGTTCTGGGACGTATGGCGGCGGCAAAGCCGATGAAGAATTTCGTGGCGGGCGAAGGCGCGCGCCGCGGATGATTGGCCCGACGGGCCAGCGATGAAGACAATCTAGCTAAGGAGGATCAAGATGGTCTTTAAACTATCAAAACTGAGAAACATGCTCGCCGGGGCAGCCTTTGCCGCGACGGCCTTTGCCGGGGCAACCGCCTTTGCCGCCGACATCACCATTGCCTATACGGGCTATTCCACCGACCAGCCGTTCTGGGTCGGTGTCGGTGACGCCGCCGCGGCGCAAGCCAAGGAACTGGGTGTCGAATTCCTCGACCTGACGGCAACGCAGGCGGATGCCGCCGCCCAGAAGGATGCGGTGGACCGGGCCATCAATATGGGCGTCGACGGCATTATCATCGGTTCGGTCGACAACCGCGCTTTTGGTGAATCGCTCAACCGGGCGAAGGCCAAGGGCATTCCGGTGGTCGCCGTCGACACCGGTATCGATCACGACCATATCAGCAGCCTCGTTCAGACGGACAATCTGGCTGCCGCCGGTATCGCCGGCAAATATATTGCCGACAATGTGTCTGACGGCACCGTCCTCATTCTCGGCGGATCGGCTGGCCACCAGACCGGCAATGCCCGCCGGGACGGTGTGAAGGGCGCTGCGGAGGCCGCCGGGCTGGAGGTGATTTTCCAGATCTGCGACTGGAAGGAGGCCTGCGGCTACGAAACGACGATCAACTTCCTGCAGTCAAATCCGGACATCAAGGCCATTTTCGCGGCCTCCGACCCGATGGCGCTCGCCGCCGTTTCGGCAGCCAAGGAACTGGGCAAGCTCGATGGCTTGGTCATTGTCGGCTTCGACGGCAATCCGGGCAATCTGAAGTCCATTGCCGCCGGCGAGCAGAAGGCCGACATCAAGCAGGACAACGTCAAGATGGGTCGCGAGAGCGTCAACAATATCGTCAGCATCGTGAAGGGTGAGAGCGTTCCGGAGTTCATTCCGATCGACGGCATCCTCATCACCGCGGACAACGTGTCCGACTTCATGTAACAGCCACCGGCCCCGCCGCGCCGCGGCGGGGCCAACATGGACGGGTCATGGAAGCGCTTTTCATCACCGGTGTCGGACAGGCGGAGATCAGGCCGGTGGACAGACCGCGGCCGGGGCCGGACGACGTGCTGCTGGATGTTCGCCATGTCGGGCTGTGCGGCAGCGATCTAAGCACGTTCAGGGGCGTCAATCCCCTGTCCACCCTGCCGCGCATACCGGGCCATGAAATCGGCGGCGTGATCGCCGAAGCGGGAGACGCCGTCCCGCAAGCCTTTGCTCCCGGGCACTCCGTCGTCGTCGTTCCCTACACCGCCTGCGGCCGATGCTCGTCCTGCCTGGCGGGCAGGGCAAATGCCTGCCGATACAACCAGACGCTGGGCGTGCAAAAGGACGGCGGAATGGCGGCCCAACTCGTCGTGCCCCATGACCGCCTGATCGTCAATGACCACCTGCCGGAGCGGCATTTGGCCCTTGTCGAACCGCTTTCCGTCGGTTTTCACGCCGTCGCCCGGGGGGGCGTTATCAGTGGCGAAACCGTCGTGGTGCTTGGCGCGGGGATGATCGGCATCGGTGCCATGCTCGGCGCTCTTGCCCGTGGCGCAAGGGTTCTCGCCGTCGAGATCAGCGAAGCCAAACGGACCGATCTGCTGGCGCTCGGCGTCGACCGGATGATCAATCCGAAGCATTGCGACCTGGACCAGGAAATCGCCGAACTGACGGACGGGCTCGGCCCGCATGTGGTTATCGAGGCTGTCGGCGAGCCGGAAACCTATCGCCGGGCGATCGATCTGGCATCTTTCAGCGGCCGGGTTGTCTATGTCGGCTACACCAAATCCGAGGTCAGCTATGACACCACGAAGTTCAATTTGAAGGAGCTGGACATTCTGGGTTCGCGTAACGCCACGCGTACGGACTTCGAAACGGTGATCGATGTCCTGTCCGCACGTCCGGATTTGGCCGACCGGCTGATTTCAAAAGTTTTTCCCTGGCCCGAAGCGGCACAGGCACTGCCCTATTGGGAGGCCAATCGACAAGAGACATTCAAGGTCATGGTGGATTTGAGCGATGCCCGATAGCACGCCCCGGACAACGATGAAAGAAGCCTACGGGCTCGACGGGAAAACGGCTCTGGTCACCGGAGGCGGGACCGGCCTCGGCAAGGCCATCGCACGGTGTCTGCACGCCAGCGGCGCCACGGTCATCATTGCCGGCCGGCGAGCGGACGCATTGGAAACGGCCTGTAACGAGATCGGTGACGGGTGCGCCAGCATGGTTGTCGACCTCAGCGATCCCTGCAGTCTGGAGAATTTCGAAGAGACGGCGGCCGCGCGGTTCGGCGCGATCGACATCCTGGTGAACAATGCCGGCAATACGGTCAAGAAGCCGTTCGAGGACAGCAATTTGCACGACCTCGACACGGTTCTTGACGTTCAGATACGCGGCGCGCTGGAACTGACGCGGCATGTCATTCGCCGGCAGCTCGCCAATGGCGGCGGCTCGGTGATCTTCACCTCGTCCCTGGCGGCCTTTATCGGCCAGACCGAGACCGTCGGCTATTGTGTCGCGAAATCCGCCATGAACGGCGCGGTCCGCAGCCTGACGGCCGAATATGCCCGGCGGGGCATCCGTATCAACGCCGTTGCGCCCGGCTGGATCGAGACCGACCTCTTTCGCTCGGCGACACGCGACGATCCGGAGCGCCTCAAGCGCATCCTGCGGCGCATCCCGATGGATCGTCTCGGTGAGCCCGAAGACATCGGCTGGGCCTGTGCCTATCTTGCCTCGCCCGCTGCGCGCTATGTGACGGGACAGGTTCTGCTTGTCGACGGTGGCGGTTCCATCGGTTTTTGATACATAGTGTCAAAGGCGAACCGGAATGCTGACAAGGGCTCTGGAAAACCAGGGTCGGCAGGGGCACATAGCGCGTCCCGTCCGTCGGGCAGGTTCGCAGAAACGACGAAACGGCAGAGGCGAGCAACCGCACGTGTCCCGCAGCAACAGCGTCTACAAGGAAACCTACAATCTTGGCCTCAAGCTGGTGAACACGCTGGGGATCGAGGCAAACCTGCCGCCGGAAACCGAGCTGGCCAGGACCTGGAACACCAGCCGCACCACGGTCCGGGCAGTGCTTGAACAACTCGACCGGAGCGGGGTCATCCGGTGGGACGGGCGGCGCAAGAGCATTCTGAGGATCCCCGGTCCGGATGAATATTACAGCGACGACGAGACGCAATCGACCAGCAAAAAAGTCGAAACGGCGTTCATGGAGTATATTCTCGGCGGGGACCTGGCGCCGGGCACGATCCTGCGGGAAAGCGAACTGGTGCGCGAATTCGGCGCCAGCACGTCGGCTGTCCGTGAATATCTGATCCGTTTTTCGCGCTTCGGCTTGATCCGCAAGGAGCCAAATCGTCACTGGGTTCTCGCCGGCTTCACCAAGGACTTCGCGATGGAACTGTTCGACGTGCGCGAAATGTTCGAAATGCGGGCCTTCAACAACTTCATGGCGAACAGACATGAACCCGCGGCCCGTGCGGCACTCGATGCGCTTGAAGCCGATCACCTGTGGCTTATCGACAATATCGAAGCGGAATTCCTCAAATTTTCCCGGTTGGACGAACGGTTTCACAACGTGTTCGTGACCCGCCTGAAAAACCGGTTCATCGATGACTTTTTCGAACTGGTGTCGCTGATCTTCCACTTCCACTACCGCTGGAAGAAATCCGACGAGAAGGACCGGAACCTGATGGCGGCCCGGGAGCATCTGGCAATCATCCGCGCCCTGAAGGCCGGCCACCGCGACGAGGCCGAGCAGGCGCTCATGAAACACCTGCAGTCAGCGCGCAGGACGCTGCTGAATTCGGTAAGCTGGGATTAGAGCATCGCCCGGCCCGGATGCGAACAAACCCTTGCAAGACGGCAGCCGGCAGGGCACAGAGTGGAGCAATCAACCGCTCTCACGATCGATGACAGGTGCCTGACATGCATCCGACCAACAACCGCATTGCCGATCTCATTCCTGAAATCCGGGCGTGGCGGCACTGGCTGCACCAGAATCCGGAATTGCTGTTCGACCTTCCGAAGACATCGGCCTATATCGCCGAGCGGCTGCGGGAGATCGGTGTCGACGCGCTGCACGAGAATGTCGGGCGCACGGGTCTGGTTGCGGTGATCAAAGGAAACGCCGAGGGACCGGCGATCGCTCTGCGCGCCGATATGGACGGGCTGCCGATCCATGAACCCTCCCAGGCGGATCATGCCTCCAGGACGCCCGGTGCAATGCATGCCTGCGGCCATGACGGCCACAGCGCAATGCTGCTGGGCGCGGCGAAATATCTGGCCGAGACGCGAAACTTCGCCGGCACGGCGGTGCTGATCTTCCAGCCGGCCGAAGAAGGCGGGACCGGCGCCAGGGCGATGATCGACGACGGCCTGTTCGACACATTCGCGATCAGCGAGGTGTACGGAATGCACAATGCGCCGGCGATGCCGGTCGGGAAATTCGGCCTGCGCGCCGGGCCGATCCTCGCCGCCACGGATTTCTTCTATATCGACATAGACGGCAAGGGCGGCCATGCCTCGCAACCGCATCACTGCGCCGACCCGCTGGCGGCGGCCAATGCGATCTACAACGCTGTGCAGACCATCATCACCCGCAGTGTCGATCCGGTCCGCAACGGGCTGATTTCGATCACGTCGATTCAGGCCGGCGAAGCTAACAATGTCATTCCGCAGACAGCGCATATGAAGGGTACGGTTCGCAATCTTTACGACGACACGCGCGAGATCATCGAACGGCGGATGCGGGAAATCGTCGCCGGAGTCGCCCAGACGCATGGCGTGCGGGCGAAACTGACCTATGACCGGCTGTGCCCGGTGACGATCAATCATGAACGGGAAGCGGATCTGGCCGCCGATGCGGCCGAGCGCATCGTCGGAGCGGACAATGTCGACCGCCACCAGCCGGCCCGGCTGGGCGGCGAGGATTTCTCCTATATGCTGCAGGCGAAACCGGGCGCGATGATTTTCATTGGCAATGGCGATACCGCCCGCCTGCATCATCCGGATTATGATTTCAACGACGACGCCCTGCCCTATGGCGTCGAATTCTGGGCACGGATCGTCGAAGACCGTTTACCACTCGACCGCTGAATCCCTTCGACGGCAGGGCTTTTTCGGCTACACTGCGGCGGCAGACCGGATTGGGCGGCGCAATGTGGAGATCCCTGGCACATATTGTTCTGGCGGCGGGCCTCGCCGCATCGGCAGGTGGACCGGCGGTTGCCGCCGACGATCCGGCGGATTTTTGTTATCCGGCGCCGGACGATCTTGCCAAACACAAGCGCCTGTCCCTGTGGGGCACGTTCTACCACACCAAGGTCGCGCCCTATGACAAGGACGGCTTTGATCTCCTTGACCAGCACGGCAAACCCATCGGTCCGAAACTCGGCCATCAGGACTGGTGCAAGGCGGCGCTCGAGGGCGCGGCCCTGATCCGCATGCCGGACGGCAGCAATGTCATCGTCAACGTTCGCGACGCGGACGGCCCGTCACAGGTCAATTGCGACAAATTCTATCCGCGGCTGCATGCCCGCGCCCGGATCGGCATGCGCCACACACGCTTCTTCAAGGTGACTTCGCCGAAGGTCAAATATGGCTACGGCGTGCGCGACATGCCGCTCGCGGCCTTCCGCACAATCGCCGTCGACCGGCACGGCTGGCCGATACGTTATCGCACGGTTCTTTTCATCCCGAAATTGCGCGGCCAGAACCTGACGCTGCAGGATGGCACGCAAATCGTCCATGACGGCTATGTGTTCGCCGCCGACACCGGAAGCGGCATCAGGGGTCATCACATTGATTTCTACACCGGGTTTGTGAACGAGAATCCGTTTCCGGACCTTGCCGCGGGCCCCTCCAAGCACTTCGAGGCCTATGTGATCACGGACAAGGCCATTCATCAGCAGCTCCTCGATCTGCATACGGATTGATGTCCGCAAACCGCGAACCCATCCTGTTCCAGACATCTTGCCTGCGCTCCTTGCCAGCCCGGGCACCGTGGCTATAGTG
>JANQMU010000159.1 GCA_028279875.1 Rhizobiaceae bacterium | reverse complement strand
CGCACGGCAAAGGACATGACGCCGACAAAGATCGGCAGGCCGGACTTGCCCTGTACCAGCGTGTCGCCGCTCTGCGCGTGATAGAGACCGTGGCTTGCGTCATGCGCCTCGGCGATGATCGGATTGAAGGCGGCGCGGAACAGCGTCGCATCCATCTCGTCGGCAATCTGCTCCATGCGCCCGGCCAGGACCGAGAGTGTGATGGGGTCGATCTCGCTCATGCCTGTGCCCTTGTCTCCGCGATATCGTTCCAGACATCCTGTCTGGTGATTGCGCCGCCGACAATCTCGAAACGGTCTATAAAGCGGATGCCGTGAAACGCGGTCCCGTCGGGCCATTCGCCGGAGAGGGTCCCGCGGCAATAGACGATGGCAGCCGGGCCCGGGCTTTGCAGCGCATCGAAGCCCTCATAGGTCTTTTTGACAAACCGGTACCGGGCCGCGGCCCATTCAAGCAGTTCCTTCAGCCGACCCATCGGAGCGGTCCCCGGGAAGTGCATCGCAAAGCCGTCCGCCAGCATGGCCTCCGCTGCATGGATGTCACGGCGTTCCATGGCCTGAAGAAAGCTCTTCACCAGTATCGCGGGATCCGGCCGCGCGGGCGCCGGATTCCGGCGGACCCGGCCGCGATAGTAGCCGTCGGCGCGCATCCCATGGATCATCACCGTGACGGTTTCGGGATCGGCCGGCACGACAAGGCGCACGGCGTCCGTCAATGCCTCGCCGAGGCGGCGCTTCTCATCCGATCCATATCCTTCCAGGAGATGCAGTTCGACGATCGGCATTCCATCCTCCCACGATAATCTGTATTATCTATAATACATGTCACGCGCTTTTGTTAAGACAAAATCTTCGTGTCAAAAAATACATTAGCTTGATTTTTTCAAAAGCCCAGCTACCATATGGGCGGTATTTGGGAGGATTTCGAGACGTGGAAAGACGCGCGACAGCCATGCTTCCGGAGGGCGCCAAGGCGCGTCGTGTCTATCTGTCGTTGCGCGATCAAATCGCCGACGGGCAGCTCGGTGTCGGTGAAAATCTGCCCGGCGAGCAACGTCTCGCCGAGAGTTTCGGCGTCTCGCGCGTCACGGTTCGCAGGGCGCTCGATGTGCTTGCCGACACCGGCCTGATCGTCCGTCGCGCGGGCAGCGGCTCGACCGTGCGCAAGACCGAGCAGCACGAAAAGCCGGTGGCGATGGATTTCACCACGCTCATGCCGCAGCTTGTCGAAATGGGTCAGAGCACGACCGCACGGCTGCTGTCGTTCTCCTACGGGCCCGCACCGGAATTCGTGGCGCGCGCCATGGATATCGGCCAGAATGAAAAGGTCCAGATCGCGACGCGTGTCCGCATCGCCGAGGAGACTCCGTTTTCACATCTGACCACCTACGTTCCCGCCTCGATCGCGCAGAACTACTCGGAAGACGATCTGGCCACCACGCCGCTGTTCAAGCTGCTCGAGCGCAGCGGCGTGCAGATCAAGGAGGCCCATCAATCGGTGTCGGCGACACTGGCCGGCCCGGATGTGGCCGATGCGCTGGATGTCGCGGTCGGCTCGGCCCTGTTGTCGCTCAAGCGCGTGGTGCGCGATGTCGACGGCAACGGTGTGGAGTATCTGTCCGCCCAATATCGTCCCGACATGTTCCGGCTGGAGATGTCCCTGACGCGGGTCGGCCGCGGCAGCGCCCGTCATTGGGAGCCGGCAATCGGACAACTTGACGGCGGCGGCACATGAACACGCCGGCCACCCTTCTCGACAAGCTCTGGTCGGCGCATGAGATCCTGCGGCGCGACGACGGAACATCGCTTCTGTGGGTGGACCGTCATCTGGTGCATGAGGGGTCCCATCACGCCTTCGCCAATCTGGCCGGCCGCAATGCCAAGGTGGCGGAACCGGCCCTCACCTTCTGTGTCGTCGATCATTACGCGCCGACGCGGAACCGCGACCGTGGGATGGCCCCGCAGATTGCGCGTATGATCCGCACGCTTCAGGAAAACGCCCAAAGGCACGAATTGCAGCTTTTCGATCTCGACGATCCACGCCAGGGGATTGTCCATGTGATCGGGCCCGAACAGGGCCTGACCCTGCCCGGCCTGCTGGTCAATTGCGGCGACAGCCACACATCGACCCATGGCGCCTTCGGTGCGCTGGCATTCGGGATCGGCGCGACCGAGGTGGCCCATATCCTGGCGACCCAGACCATCTGGCAGAAGAAGCCTGCCGCCATGCGGATTACGGTCGATGGCGAGCTGGGTCCGTGGGTGAGCGCCAAGGATATTGCGCTGAACTGGATCGCACGGCTCGGCGCCGGCGGCGCACGGGGCCATGCGGTGGAATATGCGGGCCGTGCAATCACCGATCTGTCGATGGAAGGCCGGATGACACTGTGCAATCTGTCCATCGAAGGCGGCGCGCGCTTCGGCATGATCGCGCCGGACGAAACGACCTTTGCCTATCTCAAGGGGCGCCCCTTCGCACCCAGGGGTGCCGGCTGGGACAAGGCGCTGGCCGCCTGGAACCAGCTTAGATCCGATGAGAGCGCGACATTCGCCCGCGATGTCCGGATCGAGGCCAGGGACATCGCGCCGACCGTGACATGGGGCACCAGTCCGGAACAGGCCGTGCCCGTCAACGCCAGGATTCCGGATCCGGCACAGCTTGAGGACGGCAAGGCGGACGCCGCACGCAATGCCCTGGATTATATGGGACTGACCGCCGGCCGGCCGATCGCCGGAACGCCGGTGGACCAGGTCTTCATCGGTTCCTGCACCAATGGCCGGATCGAGGATTTGCGCGCTGCCGGCGCCGTCCTTGCCGGACGCACGTCAAAGGTACCCGGGCTGGTTTCGCCCGGTTCGGCGCAGGTCAAGGCGCAGGCGGAGCGTGAAGGACTCGACCGGGTCTTCACCGAGGCCGGACTGGAATGGGCCGACTCCGGCTGTTCGATGTGTGTCGGCATGAATGGCGACACGGTCGCAGCCGGCCGGCGCTGTGCGTCGTCGACCAACCGGAATTTCCGCGGCCGGCAGGGACGCGGCGCGCGAACCCATCTGATGTCGCCGGCTATGGTTGCCGCCGCCGCCGTTACCGGAACCATTTCGGACGTCCGTTCGCTAGTCAGCGGGAGGGCCGCGTGATGGCGGGCTGGACCGTACATGAAGGCCGGACCGTCGTCCTGCCGCTCGACCATGTGGATACCGACCAGCTGATTCCGGCGCGCTTCATGTCTGTTCCGCGCAGCGAAGGCTATGGCGACTATCTGCTTCACGACCTTCGCCGCGATGAAGTCGGCGAACTGCATCCCGACTTTCCGCTGAACCGTGAGAACGGCATCAGCATCCTCGTCACCGGCCAC
The DNA here is from genome assembly GCA_028279875.1 of Rhizobiaceae bacterium. Classification (GTDB taxonomy): domain Bacteria; phylum Pseudomonadota; class Alphaproteobacteria; order Rhizobiales; family Rhizobiaceae; genus Hoeflea_A. The sequence goes on along the minus strand of JANQMU010000159.1, from coordinate 30,869 downwards.
AATTTCGGCAGCGGCTCATCACGCGAGGCTGCGGTCTACGCGTTGATCGATGCCGGATTCCGCGTCGTGATCGCCCCGAGCTTCGGGGATATCTTCGCCGGCAATGCCGTCAATAACGGCCTGCTTCCGGCCCGGATCGACGCCGACCATGCGGCACTGCTCGCCGAGATCCTGGGGGACGGGACAGCGGTCATACAGGTCGATCTTGAGAGCCGGCGGATCGCCCATGGCGATCACTCCCTGCCTTTCACGCTCGATGAAGGCTGGCGCACCAAACTGATCAACGGATGGGACGATATCGACCTGACGATGCAGCACGCCGCGACGATCGGCGCATACAAGGAAAACAGACGTCAAACCGCGTGGTGGGCCTGGCCCGCAGCGGCGGATTGAGCGGCGCCGGAAATCCGGCGCAGTTGGGCAACTGGAAAGTGCCTGTAAACCAAGGGGACGACGGTCATCGCGTTCCCGATAACGGAGGAAGACAATGAAAAAGACACTTCTGGGCGGCCTTGTCGCCGGATCAACCCTGATTGCCGGCGTCGCGCTGGCGGAAGACAGGATTTCGGCGGTTCACGCCTTTCCCGAAACCCTGATCTACACCAAGAGCTTCCTGTCCTTCGTCGACAAGGTCAACGAAGCGGGCAAGGACGTCGTGCAGATCGACGTGCGCGGCGGACCCGAGGCCATCGGCATGTTCCAGCAGCCAGACGCGGTGCGCGACGGGATCGTCGACATGGTCTATACGCCCGGATCCTTCTATGGCGGTGCCCTGCCGGAAAAGGACGCGATGGTGGCGTCCAACCTGACGGCCGTCGAAACCCGCAAGAACGGCGGCATCGATCTGATCGACAAGATCCATCAGGAGAAGATGGGCCTGAAATATCTCGGCTGGTTCGACAGCGGCGTCTGCTACAATCTTTGGACGCGGGATGAGCCGAGCTTTGATGCAGCCGGCAATCTCGAGGTCGAGGGATTGAAGCTGCGCGGAAACAATGTCTACAACGCCTTTTTCACCAACTATCTGGGCGCGCAGGTGATCGATCTGCCAACGGGCGAGGTCTATTCCGCCCTGCAGCGCGGTGTGGTCGACGCCACCGGGTGGACACAGATCGGGCTGATCGACCTGAAATGGAACGAGTTCCTGAACTACCGTATCGAGCCCTGTTTCTTCTCGACCGACCTTGGCGTGATCGTCAATCTGGAGAAATGGAACAGCCTCAGCGATGAATCGAAAAAGATCCTTCAGGATGTCGCCATCCAGCACGAAAAGGACAGTGTTGCGGCCCTGCGCGCCAAACGCGACGAGGATTTCGCCGCGCTCGATGCCGCCGGCATGAAGGTGGTTTCGCTGGAAGGCGAGGCCAAGGCCAACTATCTTGCGGCCGCCCGGGAAAAGACCTGGGAGCGTATGAAGGGCCTGATGGCGGAACAGCCGGGCGGAACCGCAAATTACGATACGCTGATTGAGCATTTCTACGATCTCAACGCGAACTGAGTGAAACGCGGGCCCGCCGGTACCGGCGGGCCCGAAATTTTTGGACGGGACCCAATGACGGCAATCGGAAAGGCGTACACCGCCTTGCTCTATGCGATGGCCTTCGTCGCCGGCGCGACGCTGGTCTGGCTGATGGTCTCGGTCATCACCTCGGTGATGATGCGCAATTTCGGGCTGCAGCCCTTTGCCTGGCTGTTCACCTCGGCCGAATACGGCCTTCTTTACATGACCATGCTCGGCGCGCCGTGGCTGGTACGCGAGAAAGGCCATGTGCATATCGAACTGGTCACATCCGCGCTGTCGGAATATCCGCGACGCATCGCCAGCCGGCTGGTCGCGCTGGCCTGCGTCGCCGTCTGCGTGATCCTGGCCTGGAAGGGCGCCGATCTGTTCTTAACCAATATCGAGCGCGGCGACGTCGACACACGCGCCTATTACTACCCGCGCTGGCTGCTGACCTTCGCCTTTCCACTCAGTTTCGGGCTGATGGCGATTGAGTTCATGCGCTTCGTGACCGGCTCGGAGCTGATGCACACGGGCGAAGCGGGAATCCACGAATAATGGAATGGTACGAGGCACTCGCCCTCCTGCTGGGCACCATCGTCGTCCTGATGGCGGTGGGCATGCCCGTTGCGCTGGCGTTCCTGGCCGCCAATATCATCGGCGCCTGGGTCTTCATGGGCGGCGACCGCGGCGTCGGCCAGCTTTTGAACAATGGTCTCGGCGCGCTGACGAAATACGCTCTGGTGCCCATTCCGCTGTTTCTGCTGATGGGCGAGATCTTCTTTCACACAGGGCTCGGGGCACGCATGTTCAACGCCATAGACCGATTGCTCGGCCGGCTGCCGGGTCGGCTGAGCTACGTGACGGTGCTGGGCGGTACGGGCTTTTCCACCCTTTCGGGATCGTCGATGGGGTCCACGGCCCTGCTGGGGTCGCTGATGGTGCCGGAGATGAGCCGTCGCGGCTACAAGTCCCATATGAGCATCGGGCCGATCCTCGGCACCGGCGGCCTGGCGATCATCATTCCGCCCTCGGCCCTTGCGGTTCTCCTGGCGACGCTGGCGCAGATCGATGTGGGCGCCCTGCTGATCGCCGGGGTCATCCCCGGCCTGATCCTCGCATCCTTCTATATTGCCACCATCTGGCTGCAGACGAAGATCGATCCCGACGCGGCGCCCGCCTATGATGTCGAGCCGATGTCGTTTGCACAAAAGGCGTTGCTGCTGTTGCGCGATGTGGTGCCGATGGTGGGCGTGATGGTGGTGATCATCGTCCTGATGATCAACGGTTTCGTCACCCCGTCCGAGGCCGCGGCCTTCGGCGCGCTCGGCGTGCTGATCCTTGCCGCGGTGTTTCGCTGTCTCACATGGTTGGCCATGCGCAAATCCGTCACCGGGGCGCTGCGGGTCACGCTGATGGCCTATCTGATCGTCTTCGGCTCCGCCACCTTCAGCCAGCTCCTTGCCTTTTCCGGGGCGTCGCGCGGCCTGGTCACCTGGGCCACCTCCTACGACCTGGCGCCGCTCGCCATGCTGCTGGTCATGTTCGCCGTGCTGCTGCTGCTCGGCATGTTCATGGAGCAGATCTCGATGATGCTTCTGACCGTGCCGATCTTTTTCCCATTGGCGCTGACCCTGGGCTTCGATCCGGTCTGGTTCGGCCTCATCATGCTTCTCGCCCTCGAGATCAGCTTCACCACACCGCCCTTCGGTTTGCTGTTATTCGTCATGAAGGGCGTCGCGCCGCCGGGCACCACCATGCGCGACATCTACACGTCGGCATTTCCGTTCATCGGCTGCTCGCTCCTGCTGGTGGCGCTGCTGATCGCGTTTCCGCAACTGGCCCTTTGGCTTCCCTACCAGTAGCCGGACATGCCGCCCATGCGGGCTGCCTGGCCCGTCCGCTGCGGCATCAGCAACACGATCCGGACGCACGGGATCGGTCGGATCCATCGGGCGTCACGTCACAGCCGCGTCCAAGATAGGTTTCGTCGGACAGGTAAAAATCGCTGAAAGCGTCCTCGAAATCTGCCGTCACAGCCTTTTGCGGGATACCGGTTTCGAGCAGCGCCTGCTGCCATTTTTTCAGCTTCGGCCGCTGGCCGATGAAATCGTAGCCGGTGCGCCGCTCGATAATGTCAGCGCGATGCAGCAGGGTCATCCATGCCACGTCTACGAGGCCGAGCTTTTCGCCGCCGAAGAACGTGTTGTCGCCCAAGGCGGATTCGATCTTGTCGAATGCGGTGCCAAGCTTTGCGCCGCGTTCCTTCAGCGTCTCGGCATCGGCGCTGCGCTGGGCGCCGCACTGAACGAGATAGTTCTTGGACGCAAGGGTGCTCCAGGCCCGGTTGATCGCCTTGTCCTCCAGGGGGATGTCAGGCTGCAATGCCGGATAGGCTTCCTCGAGATATTCGACGATGGCCTCGGATTCGAAGATCGGCGTGCCGTTTTCCGAAATCAGAACCGGCACCTGCCCGTTGGGGGAGATGTCCAGGAACCACTGCGGCTTGTCCTTCAGCGAGATCAGTTCGACCTCATAGGGAATGTTCTTGGCTTCCAGCAACGCCGTCACCCGCTGCACGAAGGGGCAGATTTTGAAGCTTATGACCTTGATCATGTGTGACGTCCTTTCCGTGTCGTTTGCCTGTGAAGACGAAGCCGGCGCCGAAAAGACGAGATCAAATCAGCAATTTGTGCAGTTTTTCGCCTTCGGATGGAAATCCATCAGCGCGCCGTTTTGATCCAGTTCAAAATCGCAGCAGCGCTGAAACCGTTTGCGAAGCTTCCGGCGCGCCGACTGGACGCGCGATTTCAGAGTCGAATAGCTGATACCGTGCTGCCGGGCGTAGTCCTTTTGCGGCATGCCTTCGATGTCGATCGCCCGCAGAAGTTCTGCATCCTCGTCCTGCAGGCTTGCAATGAAAGGCAGCACACACCGCTCCAGGCCGGAGGCGGCGGCCTCCTCCTGGCCGTGATGCCAAAGATCGTCGGGGTGAAGATCCCGCGCCTTTGCGCGCTTTCGATAGAAATCGGTCGTGGTGTTGCGCGCGATGCTGAAGAGCCAGGATTTCAGCCGTTCGTCGTCCCGCAGGTTCGGAAGCTCCCGGTGGGTCTTGACGAGGATATCCTGCAAAAGATCGTCCACATCATCCGGGTCCGAAACGCGGGACCGCAGGAAGGCGCGAAGGGCGCCCCTGTAGTCGTTCCAGATGATATCCACGTCCGTCATGGCGGTTCCTTGAATGCTGTCCTTATCAAACTGTCGATCCGTGCGCGAGGCGATCTTCGCACGCGCCGGATTCCACAACGGAACGAATGGGTGTAGAACCGGTGCGACCATCAAGCACATATGGGAGTTTCGTCGTGGCCGGCCAGATTCTTTGCGGTATTCCGATCCTGATCTCGAATGATTTCGATGGGACCGTCGACTTTTATCAACAGTTCGGATTCCACGAAGTCGCCCGCTATGAAGAGGGCTATCTGATCATTCGCCGCGATGGTCTCGAAATTCACTTCACGCCGCGCCCGGACCATGACCCCGCCGGTTCCTCGCACAGCGCCTATGTGCGGGTGCTCAATGTGGCGGCCCTGACCAGGGAATGGCAGAGCCTGGCCATTCCGAAAACCGGCATCCCGCGCTATGTTCCCGCCACCCTGACACCCTGGGGCATGATCGAAGCCCATATTGTCGATCCCGACGGCAATCTGCTGAATCTGGGTGCGGCGCAGGAAGACCCGGCTCCGTAGGAGATCGTCCAGGTATTGAGATCTGGTTTGACAAACGCTGCAAATGCGGACAACGCTGCCGAAATCAACGGAGAATTCAGCGTGATTTCACAGGCCGATATCCGGGCGGCCCATGCCCGCATTCAGCACCATATCAGGCGGACACCGACACTGGATATCGAAGCCGGAACGCTTGCCGACGCCGTTCCCGTCTGCCTGAAACTGGAACAGTTTCAGCACACCGGATCGTTCAAGGTGCGCGGCGCGTTCAACGCCCTTCTTTCCAGCGATCTCCAGCCCGGCGGCGTTGCGGCTTTTTCCGGCGGCAATCACGGCGCCGCCCTTGCCTATGCGGCGAGCAGGCTCGGCATACGCTCGACCATCTTCGCGCCGGATTTTGCCGGGCCGGTGAAGATCGATCGCATGCGCCGGTTCGGCGCCGAGGTGATCGTCGCGGGAAACGACATGGCGGCCATATGGGACCGGTGTGTCGCCCATGCCAAAGACATCGGCGCCCGGCTGGTGCATCCCTATGACGACCCGCTGGTGCTGGCCGGCCAGGGCACGCTGGGAATGGAAATCGACGAACAGATGCCGGGACTGGACACGCTCATCGTTTCGGTCGGCGGCGGCGGCCTGATTGGCGGCATCGCCAGCTGGTTCGGCGACCGCGTCAGGATCGTGGCAGTGGAATCGGAGGGCACGGCAACGCTGGCGACGGCATTGAAGAAAGGCCGGGATGTGGAGATATCCGGCACCGGCATTGCCGCCAGCGCACTGGGTGCAGCGACGCTGGGCGCCCTGCCCTATCGGATCCTCGGCGACACAAGGCCGGTTTCGGTGCTGGTTTCGGATGACGCCATCACGGGGGCGCAGCGGCGGCTGTGGGATGATGTGCGCATCGTCGGCGAACCGGGCGCGGCCACGGCGCTGGCGGCGCTGACGTCGGAAGCCTATCGTCCCGCACCGGACGAACGGGTCGGCGTGCTGGTCTGCGGTGCCAATGCGCAACCGGACTGGTTTGTAGCAGTTGCGGAGGACTCCCCGTGACCGATGATGAAACGATCGGCGCCTATAATGCCCGGGCCAACGATTATGCCGGCCACGTCAAACGGAAAAAGCCTGATCCGGCCCTGCTCGCCTTCATCGCCCGCATCCCGGCGAACGGCCTGGTTCTGGACCTTGGATGCGGGCCGGCCGCTTCATCGGCAGTGATGCGCGACCATGGCCTGCAGGTCGACCCGGTCGATGCCTCCGCCGAGATGGTCCGCCTTGCCAATGCCACCCACGGGATCGGCGCCCGTCAGATGACCTTCGACGATCTCGACGCGGCGGATGTCTATCACGGCGTCTGGGCCAATTTCAGCCTGCTGCATGCCGCCGCCGAGGATTTTCCGCGCCACCTTGCCGCCGCGCATCGCGCGCTTTTACCGTCAGGCGTGCTGCATCTCGGCATGAAGCTCGGCGCGGGCAGCCAGCGCGACAGGCTGGGGCGGTTTTACAGCTATTACTCCGAAGCCGAACTAACGGACCATCTGACGGCGGCCGGCTTTGCCGTCGACGGCTCGGCGACCGGCGAAGAACGCGGGCTGGCCGGCAATGTCGAGCCGTGGATCACGATCACGGCAACGGCGCGCCCCGCAACATACCCGTCAGGCGAAGCGGGCTGCTGACCGCGCCTTGGCCTTGGCCGCCTCCACCTCGCGGTTGCGCGGTGGACGGTCGGTTTCCAGCGCTCCCAGAAGCCTGTGCACCGAGGCGGCGATCTCGTGGACCGCCTTATCGAAAGCCGCCGCGTTGCGTTTCGACGGTCGGGTGGAGCCGCTCAGCTTGCGCACGAATTGCAACGCCGCGTCATGCACCTCGTCATCGGTCGCCGGCGGTTCGAAATTGAACAGGGTCTTGATGTTCCTGCACATGATCTGTCTCCCGGAAAGCTGAGCCCATGGCATAGCACAGGACATGACGCGTGCAACCGGCTGTCGCGCTATAGAGATCTCTCCGACGTCAGACATCGTCGTGCTCTTTCGCTACACAAATGCAAGCGCCACGGCGGCCAGCATGGTCGCGGCCATCGTCAGGTTCAGCGCGCGGCGCGCGGTGAGCGAGAGGTCAAGCCGCGCCAGCGCCGCGCCGCCCGCCAGCCATCCGAAATGCACCGGCACCCAGACCGCGTTGATGACGAGGAACTTCACCGCGATTTCCGTGCCGACCTCCAGGCCACCGAGCGGGAAACCGGAGAACAAAGTCAGGTTGACGGCGAAACATTTGGGATTCACCGCCTGCAATAGGATGCCGCCTGCGATCCCCGGCGACCGGCGATGTCGCGCCAGCGCGACGCGGTCGCCGGCCAGCGCGATACGCAAAGCCAGATAGCCGAGATAACCCACCGAGAGGATCACGAGCACCAACCGCATGCGGGGTTCCGCCAGGGCGATCGCGGCAAGACCGGACGCAGCCAGCACCGCCACCGCATTTGTCCCGATGAAGACGCCGAGAACGAAGCGCAAGCCTGCCCGCCAGCCAAAACCCGCCCCGACGCCCGCCACCGAGAGCACACCCGGGCCGGGCGTAGCCGTCAGCAGGATGACAGCGGCGATGAAACTGATCATGACGCGCCCTGCCGATCAGCGAGGTCAAAGAAAGTCGTCGCGGATCGGCGTGAAAACCTCGATCACCTCGCCGGCATCGATGCAGCGCGCGGCGTGCTCGACACCGCCCTCGACGAGAAAGCCGTCGCCCGGCCCCATCCGCTCGGTCCTTCCGCCGATCGTGATGTCGAACAGACCGCTGACGACGTAGCTCGACTGGACATGCGGGTGGCTGTGAAGCGGCCCCTCGGCTCCCGCGTCGAAGACATTACGCATCATCAGCATCTCGGGAACGTAGCCTAGGATCTTGCGTCTGGTGCTGTCCCCCATGTCCTGCCAGTCAACTTTATCCGCGTGGACATGGCCTGAACGTTTCATGTTCCTGTCATTCATGTGCTGCTCCTTTCGTGTCACGAGCCGTCCAGGACCGCCGCGCGCAAGTCGTGGCGCGCCCGCCAGCCCAGCCGGCGTTCGGCGGCGCGGGTATCGAACATGGGCGCGAAGGGATTGGAATCGTAGATATCGCGGTCGACCGCTTCGGGAATGCGCCCGAAGACCTGCGCGACGCGCTCGAGCGTCGGCAACGGGTGCAGGGTCGAGGGCGCGGCGAGGTAGAAGGCCTCGAATTCCCGCCAGTCCGCATGAAGCGCCAACCGGAACGCTTCCGCGACATCCCGGGGATCGACGTGGTGCCAGCAGGGTCCGCCGCCGGCCGGTGCGTGACCGCCGGCGCAGGGTCCGCGATAGCCGTCGGGATCGGCAAGACGCGCCCGCACCTCGCCCATCATCGACGGGAACAGGATGAAGACCGGACGAAGCGCGATCACCTCCAGTCCCTGCCGGGCGAAACCGCGCCCGGCTTCCTCCGCGAGATGTTTGGACAGGGCATAGGGATCCGTCGGCCGGAGCGGGTGCGCCTCGTTGACGGGAAGCGCTTCCGGGCACCGGAAATGCTCCTTCCAAACTGTATTTCCCAAGACGCTGTCAGAGGAACACAGGACGACGCGTCGAACCCCGGCATGACGCGCCGCTTCCATCACAGTCCAGCTTCCCATGACATTGATATCCATGATTTGCCGGGGCGTTCCGCTTGCGATATTCGCCGCCGCCGCGATATGCAGCACGGCGTCGACGCCGGCGAAGGCGGATGCAAGGGAGGATTCGTCGAGAATCGAGGCCATCACGTGATGCCAGTCGGCCGGCTGGCGCGGCGCGCGCTGGTCGAGTCCCACCACCTCCGCCTCGGCCGCGATGGTACGCGCAACATAGCCGCCGAGCAGGCCCGACGCTCCGGTGACGACAACGCGCCTCACGTCCGGCGACCCGCGCCGGTGATATGACGCCCTGCAAGATACCCAAAGGTCAGTGCGGGCCCGAGTGTGATGCCCGGTCCGGGATACCGGCCTCGCATGATCGACTGCATGTCGTTGCCGACGGCGTAAAGCCCGTTGATCGGCTGGCCATCGGCGTTGCACACCTGGCCGTGCTCCGTTGTACGGAGCCCGGCAACCGTGCCGAGATCGCTCAGCGTCAACTCGATGGCATGAAAGGGCGACTTTGTCAGCGGAGCGAGGCAGGGATTCGGCGCGTGCTCCGGATCGCCGAGATATCGGGAGTAGACGTCTTCGCCGCGGCGAAACTCCGTATCTTCGCCCCGGGCCGCGTCGGCATTGAAGCGCTCGATCGTGGCGGCGAATCCCGCTTCGTCGATGCCGAGCGCGCGGGCCAGGTCCGGCAGGCTTCCCGCCGTGTTCAGGTAGCCGGCTTCCCTGTAGGGCGTCAGGTTTCGGGTGAACGGGATGATCGCGCCGAGGCCATATTGCCAGATGAACGAATTGTCGCAGACGATCCACGCAGGAAGATTGCCGGTCGCGGCATTGCCTTGCAGGAGCGCCTCGCCGAAGCGGTGGTAGGAGACTGCCTCGTTGGTGAACCGGCGGCCGGACGAATTGACCACGAGCGAGCCGGGTTTTCCGCGGTCGGTAACGGTGTGTGGATAGACCACCCTGCGTCCGTCTGCCCGCGTATAGGCCGATGCAGGTGACCAATAAGCGTTGTTGGTATTGTCGGTCCGGACCTGTCCGCCCGCCGCAACGCCAAGATCGAGCCCGTCGCCGGTGGAGCCCGGCGCATAGGGGCTTTCGGGACTGGCGAGATCGGGCAACCAAGCCCGGCGTTTCTCGACGCTGTTCGAAAACCCGCCGGTCGACAGGATCACCCCTTTCGAAGCGTGGATCTTCAGCGGACCGTCACCCGTGCGCACCTGCAGGCCCATGGCACGGCCATCCTCCATCAGCACCGCCTCGACCGTGCAGTCCGTGTGAATGTCGACGCCAAGATCGAGGAGGGATCTAAGCAGCCGTCCCGCCAGGGCATTGCCCAGAACAAGGCGAGTGCCGCGATGATGGCGAAGCCGTTGAAAGGCGTGCTCGACCACCAGTCGTGTCACCCGCCCGAAGGAGCGGGGCGATTGCCACATCTTGCGGAAATTGGGAAGGTCCTCGCGCGCAACCATCATGCCGCCAAGGATGGTGAATTCGGGCAATGGCGGGCGCAGCTTTCGAAACCACTCGCCCAGTGTGGATGCGTCAAAGGCAACGGGCTCGAGCACACGCATCCCCTCGCCCGCCCCTTCCAGAGCGGGATAGTAGTCCGGATAGAAGGGAACGGGCTTTAACCGGACGGCGGTGTTTTCCTCCAAAAAGCGGATCGCCTCCGGCCCGCTCTGAACGAAACGTTCACGCGCTTCCCGCCCGTCCGGCGTGGGCACGCAAGCATCGAGATAGGCCATGATGCGGGATGGATCGTCAGGCTGGCCGGCCTCGGCCATCTTGTCGTTGCAGGGGATATAGACCATCCCCCCTGAATAGGAGGTATTGCCGCCAATCAAGCCGGTCTTCTCGACCACGATAGTGTCGAGACCGTGTATGGCGGAGGTGGCGGCGGCAGTCATGCCCGCCGCGCCCGCGCCCACCACGACGACGTCGCACTGCAAATCGGCCATCAGCCGCCCCATCGCCGGGTGTTGGCGCGCATCCAGTCGGCGAAAGCCGCGACGGCCTCATTGAGTGAATGGCGCGGCCGAAAGCCGAATTCCTCGGCCATGCGCCCACAGTCGAGCGGGCCGCGCATCACGGTCGTTTCGGTCCACGGCGCCGTGCCGGGCCCGACCTCTATCTGCGACCCGGGAACGGCTTTTTTCACCGCCTCGGCAACTTCGTATGTCGTGTAGTTGCGACCCGAGCCGAGATGGTATTCACGGTGTGCAAGTCTGTCTGCCTGCCACAGAGTCAGAAGGCCCGCTGCGCAGTCGGGCACGAAGGTGAAGCTCGCGGCGAAATCACCGCCCGACGTTTCGTTAATGGCCTGCCCTTGCAAGGCGCGGCGCAAGAATTCCGGAATCGGCCCGCGCGGCCCGTCGAACGCACCCGGCACCAGCGGCGGTCCGAAAATCCAGGAAATGCGAACCGTCGCCACCGAAACGCCATAGGTGTCGTTGTAGACCGCGGTCATCAGCTCAGCCGACCGTTTCGTCGCAGCGTAGAGCGATTTCGGCGTGGGCACGGTATCCTCCAGAACCGGCGTTACCGCATCGGGCAGCGACTGGAACACGGAGCCGGTCGAAACGAACAGGAACCGCCGCCATCCGAGCCGCCGCGCGGTTTCAAGCAAGAGCTCCGTGGCCATTACATTGCTCTGGAACGTTCGCAAGGGCTGCGGATAGGCCAGTTCATCATTGGGGACCGCCGCGGTATGGATAACACCTTCGATGTTGTGGGCCCCAGCCAGCATGGCGAGCTCGTACGCGTCCGAGAGGTCGCATCTGACCCAGGTGACGTTCGGGCCAACCGCCTCTGCATCCTCCTTGCGGAAGGTGGACATGTATTGTGCCACCACCTGGATGCCGGCCGCGGCGGCCTGCCTCACCGTTTCGTAGCCGACATGGCCCATCCCTCCCGTGATCAGCAGCTTGCCCATTCGAGCCTCCTCAGTTCTTTTCCGCCAACAATGCGCGATGCGCTTCGAGCGTGGCCGCCAAGCCGGCCCGCAGGTCGAATTGCGGCCGGTAACCGAAGACCTCACGGGCGCGGCTGCAATCCAGCGCCCCCTTTCTCGGCATGGCAATTTCACCGCCATGTAGATAGGGGCCCGGCTCTACCGTGATGTCCGCCCCCGGCACGAGATCGCGCACGATGCCCGCGACTTCCGCGAGCGAGGGCGCACTGTCGGACGCGACGTGATAGGCGTCGTAGGGGTGTTCGACACAATCGATCGCGCCCACAATGCCGGCCACCGCGTCTTCCAGATAAGTGTGATCGATCCGCTCCTGGGCTCCGCCCGGAACGTGGAGAGCGCGGCCTTCGGCAGCGGCGCGAATCATGTTGACGGGCACCCGGTCACGCGGGAAACCCGGCCCGTAAACCCAGGAGGTGCGGATATTGATGACTTGCAACCCGCGGGTCGCGCCATAGCTGCGTCCGAGATGCTCCACCGCCAGCTTGCTGATGCCATAGGCATGGATCGGCGCTTCGCGATGGGTTTCGTCGATCCGTGACGCCAGGAAATCACCGTAGACTTCCTCCGAGCTGATATGGATCATGCGCCCGCAGGCCTGGCGGGCCATTGCCTCGAACACATTGACGCTGCCCTCGACATTCACGCGGAACAGCTGAGTGGGCGACGCGAGCGATGCCAGCACCCCAACCACCGCCGCGCAGTGAACCACCACGTCTGGCCGCTCCTTGCGGAATACTGCCTCGACGGCCTCCGCGTCACAGATGTCGGCCTTCACGACCGTGAGATTCGGAAACCGCCTGGACAAGACCTCGAGCGCATGGGCATTCGGGCCGCAATCGAGGCCAATCACGAAATCGCCCCGGGAAAGCAGCGCCCTTGCAAGGGCGTTACCCAGGAACCCGCCGGCACCGGTCACCAATATCCTCGCCAACTCCCTTGCTCCGTGGTTAGTAGTTGAAGAGGACAAGTCGTTCCTCTGTCATGTCCCGGATTGCGTAGCGCGGCCCCTCCCGGCCGATGCCGCTGTCCTTGACCCCGCCATAGGCGAGCTGGTCAGTGCGCCAGGTCGATGTTCCGTTGATGATCACGCCACCTGTCCGCAGGCGCCTGGCGAGCCACAAGGCGCGCTGCATGCTGTCGGTATAGACGCCGCACTGCAGGCCGAACGGGCTTTCGGTCACCTGGCGCACCGGCTCGTCAAGATTGTCGTAGGCCAATATGCTCGCCGCCGGACCGAAGACCTCGTCGCAGACAACCTTCATGTCCGGCTTCACATCCGCAAGCAGCGTCGGCTCATAGGCCGCGCCATGACGGTTGCCGCCGGCGAGAATGCGCGCACCGCCCTGCACCGCTTCCGCAACCCAGGATTCGACCCGTCGCGCGGCTTCCTCGTCGATCAGCGTACCGACATCCGTTCCCTCCGCCAGCGGATCGCCAATTCGCAGCTTCTTCATCTCGTTGGCGACCTTTTCAGCCAGTTCCACTGCCAGGGCACGCGGCGCGTGGATGGTCTGCACGGAGATGCAGCTCTGCCCGGCCAATCTTGTGGCGTTTTTGGCAAGAACCGGCGCTATGGTATCGGTATCGGCATCCTCGCAGACGATGGTCGGCCCGGCCCCGCCCAGTTCCAGCGTCACTGGCCGCAGGCCGGCATTGGCCCGGATATGCTCGCCCGCCCTGGACGAACCGGTAAAGGTGAACATGTCGACACCTTTGTGCGCGACCAGCGCGCGCCCCGTCTCTGCCCCACCGTGGATCACCTGGATGAAGTTTTTGGGCAGGCCGGCCTCGTAAAACAGCTCCACCAGTCGCTGCACCACCATCGGACATTGCGGCGGCGGCTTGATGATGCCGGCATTGCCGGCGGCGAAGGCCGGGGCAAGCTTGTGGCAAGCCAGGTTGAAGGGAGCGTTGAAGGGCGTGATGGCGCCGATGACGCCGACTGGAAATCGCAACAGGAAAGCCGTCTTGCCATGCCCCATGGCGCTGCCGTCGAGCGGGACGTGTGCGCCCTCGATGCGGATCGCCTCTTCCGCCGAAAGATTGAGCGTGTCCATCGACCGCTTTACCTCCCCTTCGGCGTCTGCGAGCGCCTTGCCCGTCTCGCGCGCCATGATCTCGCCGATCTCGCCTGCCTGCTCCACGACCAGGCTGGCGACCTTTCTCAGGATGGCGGCCCGTTCGTAGGCGGGCATCGCGGCGGCGTCGGGCGCGGCGCGGCGCGCCGCCTTCACGGCTGTGTCTACGTCTTCCGGGCTGGCGGCGGGAGCGGTGCACACGACCTCACCGCGATAGGGGTCGAGGCTATCGAAACGGTCACGCCCGGCGACCGCCTCGCCGCCAATAGTGTGCGTCAGCTCCATCATTGCCTCCTGTCGCTTGTTCACTCGGGCCTCCATGGCTCGCCAAAGGCCGGTTCCGGTGCCTTCAGCGGCGGCAATTCCCACGAACCGGTCGAGGGCGGCTTTATGGCCGGGTCGACCTGCAAATCGATAAGCCAGGGTTTGTTGGACGCCACGGCCTGCGCCAGTACGTCGCGGAAATCATCCGACTGGCTGACGGTGGCGGCATCGACGCCGTGCGCGCGCGCCAGCGCCGCGAAATCGGGATTGTATGGCTCGCCATTGGAGCCGCGGGTAAAGCTGGTCCCTATCTCGCGACCGGCGAACTGACCGTGCTGGAGATCGCGTATCGCGCCCCAGGCGTAGTTGTTCCACACAATCCAGATAGCGGGAATGTCGTATTCCACCGCCGTGCACAGCACATGGGGCGTCATGGTGAAGCCACCATCGCCGCACACCGCGATGCATGGCCGGTCCGGTGCGGCGAGCTTGGCGCCGAGAACGCCGGAGACGCCAAATCCCATCGCGGAATAGCCCCAGGTGTTCAACATCGACTGCGGACGCCGGCATTCCCAGAACTGCATGAACCAGTTGTGGTGCGCGCCGGAGTCAGGAACGAGAATGACGTCGTCGGGGGCAACCTGCCGGATGTCCCGAACCACGCGCTCTGGGCGCATCGGGTCGGTATCGATCTCGTGGTTCGGCGCGATATGGGCGTCCCACTCCGACTGCCAGGCGGCGATTTCCGAGAGCCAGCCGCGGGTGCCTTCGTGCCGGTGTACGCCGCGCCTGTCGAGCTCGGCCAGCACCTGGCGCAGAAATGTCCGCGCGTCCGCCTGGATGCCCAGATAGGGCTCGTAATTGCGGCCGAGTTCGGTCGGGTCGATGTCGACATGGATCAGTTTCGTGGGTGGAATATTCCACGAGTAGCCCTGAAGCCAGGACGAGGCGGAGCGGTCGTCAAACCGTGCCCCGACGGCCAGCAGCAGGTCCGTCCGTCTACCCGCCTGGTTCGCCGGATAGGTCCCGTTCCGTCCGATGAAACCGAGCGACAGGGAATCGGTCATATCGAGGGAACCCATGCCGTTCGGCGAGGCGACCTGCGGAATCTGAAGGCGGTGCTGGAGGTCGGTCAGCTCCGGCCCGGCTTCCGAAAGCGCAATGCCGTGCCCGACGAATATCAGGGGCGTGGCTGCTGAAAGCAGCAGGTCGACAACCGCCGCCACCGCCTCCGGCGCCGCGCCCGGACGGTTGTCCACTCCGGCGCGGTCCATGGGATCGAGGTCGACGGCGGCCTCCTCCTGGAAGAGATTATAGGGCACGTCGAGATTGACGGGGCCAGGCCGGCCGGACGTCAGAAGGTTGGTCGCCTGGCGCAGCGCCAGCGGGAGCATTTCCACCCTTGTCGGCTGGAAAGAACGCTTGACGAACGGCTTCAGCGCGTCGGGAAAGTTCGCCTGCCCGTGCATGTAGGTTTCCTGGAACGGGCCACGGTTGAACTGCGTGGTCGGCACATTCGCGGTGATCGCCAGGAATGCCGAACTGTCGGCCTGTGCGCAGGCGAGCGACATCGGGATGTTTGCCGAACCCGGGCCCGTCGAGGTCAGGGTCGCTACCGGCTGGTGCGAAACACGGAAATAGGCATCGGCCATATGGCCGGCCGTCTGCTCGTGCCGAGGCGAGATCAGACGAATTCGGTCCTTCCGGTCGAAGAGCGCATCGAGCATGCCGACATTGCCATGGCCGCAAATGCCGAAGACATAGGGCATACCGGCCCGGATCAGGTGCTCGGCGATCAACTCGCCGCCTTTCATCGTGGTCATTCCACAGCCTCCCCCGGTGTTCCGGTGTTCTGGTCTTGCGCCATGTCGGGCTGTTTACGGCGCCACTTTCTGGCCGCAGCCGTCACGGGTACCACCCAGATGAGTATCGTGATGATGCCGAGCGTGGCAGCAATGGGCCGGCCAAAGAACGCCGTGAGATCCCCCTGTTGGGCGATCATCGCCTGCATGAAGTTCTTTTCCAGCAGCGTGCCGATCACCATTCCCAGGATCAGCGGCGCCACCGGGTAGTCGTTCTCCTGCATCAGGAACGAACCGATGCCGGCGACGAGCGCCACCACCACGCCCATTGTCGAGTTGTTGATGGCGTAGGCACCGACCATGGTGAAGATCAGGATGATCGGCATCAATATCCTGTTCGACACCTTCAAAAGCTGGCTGGCTGCGCGGATTGCGATATAGCCCACCGGTATGAGGAACAGGTTGGCGATGAAGAACGAGACAAAGATCGAATAGACCAGTGGCGCGTTCTCGATAAAGACATTGGGGCCCGGCTCCAGTCCCTTGAGGAACAGGACGCCGATCACGATTGCCGTTACGCTGTCGCCGGGGATGCCGAAGACGAGCGACGGCACCCAGGTCGACGAGGTGGCGGCGTTGTTGGAAGCAGAGGCGGCCACGATGCCTTCCGGATGACCCGTGCCGAACTTTTCCGGCGTCTTCGAGCGCTTGCGTGCGTAGCCGTAGGACACCCAGGCGGCAATGTCGGATCCGGCGCCCGGCAATGCACCGATCAGCGTGCCGAAAACGGAGCCGATTCCGACATTTCCCCTATACCGCCATATGGTTCGAAATGACTCGGCGAAATCGATCTTCTGCACCCGCGCGGCGCGTGCGTCCGGCCGTGGCGGGTGGATAAGCGCGCGGAAGACCTCGGCAACCGCAAAAATGCCGATCATCACCGGAATGAAATGAATGCCCTCCATGAGGGAGAGCGTCCCGAAGGTAAAACGCGGCTGGCCGGAAATCAGGTCGAGGCCGACGGTCGCAAGCAGCAGGCCGATGGAAAGCGAGACGAGACCCTTTACCGGGCTCGATGCCGCGACGAGCGCCGCCGTCGACAAGCCGATGCAGGCAAGCCAGAAATATTCGTAATACTGGAACTCCAGCGCAAACTCGGCGAGCAGCGGGGCGGAAAAGGCCAGGGCGGCGGTTCCGGCCAGGCCGCCCAGAACCGAGCAGATGAGGGCCGTCATCAGCACCGTGCCGCCCTTGCCCTTCAGGGTCATTTCATGCGCTTCCTCCGCATAGGCTGCCGACGCAGGCATGCCCGGAATGCGCAGAAGTGCGCCTGGAAGGTCTCCAGCGAAGATCGCCATGGCAACGGCTGTGGCAATGGCGGCCAGCGCGGCAACCGGTTCCATGAAGAAGGTGATGGGAACGAGCAGCGCGACGGCAACGGTCGCCGAGATCCCAGGCATCGCCCCGGCGAAGATGCCGAAAACCGTTGCGCCGAGGATCACCGCAAGAATTTCGGGACGCAACACCAGGCCGAAGGCAATGAACAGCGTTTCCATGGCTCAGACCAGCCAGCGCTCGATCACGCCGAACGGCAATGGCACTCGCAATGTTTCGGCAAAGATAAAATGGACAAGAATAGTCACGACGGCCGCGATAGCCGCACTCGACAGGAACGTCGAAAACCCTCTCGTGACCAGGAAAAGGGCGGTGAGAATGAGGAAACCGGTCAAAAGAAACCCGAGCTCCGGCGATAAAAAAATGTAGAAGACAACTGCGCCGACAATCGCCAGAAAAATGCCGTAGCTGCGCCACTCCCTCGCCCAGTCCGCCAATTCGACCCAGTGGGTGTGGCGCGCCCTGCGAAGGCCACTGACCAGCAGGATCAGACCGCCACAGCTCATCATCACAGCGATGATGCGGGGAAAAAGGTCAGGGCCATAGGGCACACCCGGAAAGCGCATGAAGGTCCCGGCATGGATAAAGGCAAAAATCCCGATGGCAAGAAACAGGGCTCCCGGGATGGCGTCGTTGAATTTCATGGACGGACTCCCCACGGCAACAAGTGCGGACGGGTCGAACATACCACCCATCGGCCGGAAAATGGCCGGGCGCCGCGACACCCGGCCCGGTCGGGAGAAGATCCTCAGAGCATCCCGGCCGCTTTCATGACCTCGCAAATCGCGGAGTCCTCCGAAGCATGGAAGGCGCGCGCCTCTTCCGGCCCCATCCAGGTCTTCGCGAAGCCTCTATTATCCATGAATTCGGTGAACGCATCGCTGTCGAAGGCCGTGCGGACCGCATTGGACAGTTTGTCGCGAATATCGTCGGGCAGGCCGTCCGGCGCGCCGATCATGCGCCAGGTCTGCGACGTCCAGTCGACACCGGCCGCCTCCTTGACGGTGGGCACGTCCGGCAACCCGGAGAAACGGTCGGCGCCCATGGTCGCCAGCGGCCGGACCCTGCCGGCTTCGACCAGGGGTTTTGCGGTCGAGAGCGGCGGGGTGACGAAATCGATCGCGCCCGAGGCCGCGTCCTGGAGCGACGGACCGCCGCCCTCGGAGGGCACCCAGGTCACCTTGTTCGGGTCGATATCGGCGGCCACAAGCAGGCCGGCCCATGCGAGATGGTAGATCGAGCCGGTTCCCGAACCCGACGCGGTGTAGGTTCCCGCCGGATTCTGACGGATCGCGTCGAGCGCCTGTTCGAGCGTCTGGAATTGTGAATCAGCGCTTACGCTGACCGCCGCCGGCTCAGTGTTGATAAGTGCGATGTGGGTGAACTTGTCCGCTGTCAGGTCGGTCAGCCCCTGGCAGACAAGCTGGCTGAGATCGACGTTGATCGTACCGATCGCGTAGCCGTCGGCATCGGCCGTCGCCATTGCCGTATGGCCGATGATGCCTGACCCGCCCGTGCGGTTCACCACATTGACGGGCTGGCCGAGCGGCTCTTCCATCGCGACCGCCAGCGTGCGCGCCACAGTGTCGGTACCGCCGCCCGCACCCCACGGCACGATCAGTGTGATCGGCCGTTCGGGCCAGGTCTGCGCCGCAGCCGGGCCCACAATTATGGCGCCGGATGCCATCATCATTGTGGCAAGGCCGGCGCATATCCCGGTGCATATCAATGTCTTCGAAATCATATTTTCCTCCCGTGTCAGTGCGGTTCCTCCTGCCGCTGAACAGAGTGCTATAGGAACCGAAAAACTGGTGTCAAGCGGTTTTTCACATAGTTTATCTTTCTTTTCTTATTGTGAGAAAATATGGCGTTTTTCGGCCCGATATGTGGAAAATGGGCAGTCAGCACACACAATCGAACCACAATTTTCAGATTTTCAAGCGGGCTTTCACTCAAATTGGCGATTGATTTTCTCATAGTAATAATGGATTATCTCGCAGAATGAAAAAAGGGAACTCGCGTGACCGAAGCATCGAAACCTGACGAAGACCGCCGCGACAACAGGATCCAGTCGCTCGACCGCGCCTTTTCCGTCCTGGAGGAAGTCGCGCGGCACCGTGACGGGATCACCCTGTCGGAACTCAGCCGCCAGCTGGGCCTGCATACCAGCACGATTTATCATGTGACGCGGACGCTTGTGTCGCTGGGTTACCTGCGCATGGGCCCGCACGACAAGCGCTACAGAATGGGGCGCGGCATCTTCCAGCTCGCCTCGGCTTGCCTCGACGAGGCCGAGATCTGCGCCACGGCCACGCCTCTCCTGGAAAAGCTTGCCGAGTTGACCGGCGAGGCGACGCATTACGCCATCTGGGAGCGACGCAAGGCGCTCATCCTCGTTCGCCATGCCGGTCCGAATGCGCTGCAGATCAACGAACGCGCCGGGACGCTGCGGCCCGTCTACTGCACTGCCATCGGAAAGGCGCTGCTGTCCGGACTGGACGCGGAGGCTTACGAGACCTACACGCGCGACATCGATTTCGTCCCGTTCACGGCGAGCACGCTCAAGGATGCACAGGAGCTTCGCCTGCAGGTCGAGAAGGCCCGCCGCGATGGAATCGCCTTCGACGATTGCGAGTTCAACGCCGAAGTCCGGTGCATGGCGGCCACGGTTCGTGACTTCACAGGCGCGGTTGTCGGCGCGATCGGATGTTCGGGGCCGGTCTGGCGCATGTCGCTGACGGACATGTCCGAATACACCACTGTCACGCGTTCCATCGCAGCGGAATTATCCGAACAGTTCGGCTTTCGGCCGGAGGAGGTCGGCGCCGACCACAAGCCCGATCAGAGCAAGCGGATGAAGACCCATGGGAATGCCTGAATACTCTGGCCGCAGGGCCCTGGTGACGGGCGCGAGCAAGGGGATCGGAAAGGCCATCGCGAAGCGGCTGGCGGCCGATGGCGCGCAAACCGCGCTGGTCGCCCGTTCGTCCGACGCGCTGACCGCGGCGGCCGAGGAGATCTCCGCAACAGGAGGAAAGGCCCATGCGATAGCAGCGGACCTTTCGAACGAAGACGCGTGTCTCATGGCCGCGGAAGCTGCGCTCGAGACACTGGGTGGACTGGATATTCTTGTAAATTGCGCGGGCGCGACCCGTGCCGGCGTCTTTCCGGATCAGCCGGACTCGGACTGGATCGATGGCTTTGCCCTCAAGTTCCACGGTGCGGTGCGCCTGACCCGCATCCTCTGGCCATCCCTCGTCGCCGCAAAGGGCACGGTCATCAATATCGGCGGAGCAGCGGCTTACACGCCGTCTCCCGGCTTCATGGTTGGAGGCGCCGTCAACGCCGCGCTGGCACATTTTACCAAGGCGTTGTCGAAGCAGGGGCTGAAGGACGATGTGAATGTCAACATCGTGCATCCGGGCATGACCGAAACGGACCGGATGGAAGACCTTCTGCGCCAGGAGGCCGAGGCCGAGGGAGTCGCGGTCGACGATATCCGTATGCGCAGGAGCGCCGAGGCCGGCATTCGGCGTTTGGGCCAACCCGAGGATGTGGCCGAGGCCGTGGCTTTTCTGTGCTCGGCCCGCGCCCGTCACATTCAGGGGATTGGCCTTGCCGTCGACGGCGGAGCCACACCTGGGCTGTAGGCGAGCAACCTCCGGAGTTCTGATTTCTTTTGAATTGTAGGCTTTATCGGCCAAGAGCATGGCTCCACTTTGCAGGTTCTCAAGCATCGTAAGAGCCATCAAGCTATCGTGTATTTGTCCACTGGTCAGCGCGATATTCAACGGAAGCCGCTTTGCATCGACAACCGCATGTATTTTCGTTATCAGCCCGCCCCTTGAACGACCAAAGGCTTCATCTTCTCCGTTTTTGATGTAGCCTGCGTGCTGATGCGCTCGGACGACCGTGCTGTCTATCATCTGAAGTTCAGCATTGTCCTGATGAGTGACGGCATTCAGGATGCCATCCCAGATAGCTGCACACCGCCACCTGACAAAGCGGTTGTAACAAGTCGGGTGTGGACCGTAACGCTCAGGCAGATCACGCCACGGTGCTCCCGACCTCAAGACCCAAAAGATACCGTTAAGTACACGGCGGTCATCCACGCGAGGACAGCCCCGCGATTTACGTGGCAGGTATGGAACGATGAATTCCCATTCGGCGCCGGAGAGGGCGTGTCTCATATTCCAGGCTCCTTTTGGGGAGCTTGAATCACGTAGAAATACCGAAGTTCAATGTCTGCTTCGCCTCACGATGATTGGAGGCGGGGGACTGCTCAGAGCCCAACTTGGACATTGAGTCTCGGCTTAGCCGTATTTTTTCAGAGCCTCGGGCACAGACATGCGTGGTACGGACAGAAGGCCCTCGGATTTGGTCTCTGCGGCTTCAATGTCGAGATTGAAAATCTCATATTTGTGCTCCGCCTCGTGGTCGAGGCCGGTAATGATGACATCAAATGTGTAAGAGGGTACTTCGGCGATGAACCAATGCACGTTGTCGTCATCTTCGCCAATGGAAGACAAGTCACCTGCACCGATCAACCTGTCCACTGTGGGACGAATGATAAGTGCGTGTTCGTCTCGCGACACCTGATCATATTGGCGAAGCCGGAATTCTCCAGCCAACGGCAAATGGGCTGAAACCATGTTCGCATGCCCGTGTGGGATAATCGACCTGCCGGTGTCAACGGCGAAGAGTTTTGGTAGAAAACTCAGCTGTCTATGATTGCCGGGACCGAAGTTGATCCGGGCGGTGGAAACGCCCAACTCAGCAAACCCGGTTCTTGCTGCCAGGCGGTCGAAATCGATCCCACGCATGAGATCTTGGACATCTACCGCCGAGAGCAGTTGGTCAATGCCTGATCTCCATTCCTCCACGGAGAGCACTTCACCACGCAGTGAGCCTGACAGCTCATCGATCTTCGAGACAAGCCGTTCCACCTTGCGACCGACTGATCCGGCAAAGACCGAACCAGTGCTGCCGAGGCTCAACAGCGATGTAATGGCTCCTAATTGGGTAATAACTGATCGGCGGGTCGTATCATGAGACATGTTGGGTTGGTATCACATTTGGGATAATCAGGTAATGATCCTCGTTGCGAAACGAAGAGCGGCTTTGTCCGCATTGCCAACGTGCGCGGTCGATTGGTCAGCCGCTGCATTTTTCTTACCGAAAGCGGTCATCCACTCCAAATCGTTAATGTGTACACGTCCTATGCTGACTCTGCTGAAGGATGGCTCAAGAGGAGCCGGTGAACTGGCCGCTCATTTCGGCAAGTTGAAAGACGCCTGGCTGGTCAAAACCCGGCGGGAGGGCACCAGGATCATCTATCTGCTCAATAAGAGCGTTCTCGAGGAGGCACTGGCCGAACTGTTGGGGCTGAAGGACCAGGAAAATGACCGCAACCGAGCGTATCCCTCCACTGGCAGCGCTTATGCTTCTGGCCCGTTGCACTCAGATCCCTGCCGCGGGTGATTATCTTGGTTCAGAAAATTTGACTAAATGATAAAATTTTGCAATGGTCCGATGGCCGCAGGATATAAGCCGTGACAGACATTGCAAAGATAGGCCGTGAAACGCTCAGGATGCCGCTGGCCGAGGCCATGCAGCAGGCTCGCGAAATCCGCCATGCCAGATGGGGGCGGACCGTCACCTATTCCAGAAAGGTCTTTGTTCCGCTGACCAATATGTGCCGGGACACCTGCGGCTACTGCACCTTCGTCAAACATCCCGATCATCCGGACGCCTCGATCATGGATCCGGAGGCGGTCCTGCGGGTGGCAAAACAGGGCGAGGCGCGCGGCTGCAAAGAGTTGCTGTTCAGCCTCGGGGAAAAGCCGGAACTCCGATATGAAAAAGCCCGCGCGGCACTGGCCCGCCTCGGCTATGCGCGCATGTCGGACTACCTCGCCGATATGTGCGCGCTTGTCCTGCGCGAGACAGGGCTTTTGCCGCATGTCAATGCCGGGACGCTGAGCGACGAAGAAATCGCGATGCTGCGGCCGGTCGCGGCCTCGATGGGCATGATGCTGGAGACCGTCAGCCGGCGCCTGACACGCCCCGGCATGCCGCACCATGCCTGTCCCGACAAGGTGCCGGTCCAGCGCCTGCGCACACTGGAGCGCGCCGGCGCCCACAAAGTGCCCTTCACCACCGGCCTTCTGATCGGCATCGGCGAGACCTGGCAGGAACGGATCGAAGCCCTGGCGGCGATCGAGGCGGCCCATCGCAGGCATGGCCATATCCAGGAGGTCATCATCCAGAATTTCCAGCGCAAGCCGGACATCGAGATGGCGGCGCATCCGGAGCCTTCGCTCGACGACATGCTGCGGACGATCGCCGCGGCCCGCATCATCCTGTCACCCGAGATCAGCGTTCAGGCGCCGCCCAATCTGAGCGCGCGGCATATCGACTATCTTGGCGCCGGCATTAATGACTGGGGCGGCCTCTCGCCCGTCACCATCGACTTCATCAATCCGCAACATGCCTGGCCGGCGGTCGAGACACTGTCGAAAAACTGCTCAGCCGCGGGCTATGTTCTCAAGGAGCGGCTGACCGTCTATCCACGATTTATTCGCGAGAACAACGACTTCCTCGATTCAGGCTTGCGAGGGTCGGTGACGCGGCTGGCGCGTGAGGACGGGCTTGCCGGCAGCCAGACGATCGAGGCGTACGCATGACGGATCGCCAGCCATTTTGCGAACCGGATCTGGCGCGGCAGGTCGCTGGCGCAACACGACCCGTCCGGTCAATTCTCGACAGCGCGCTTTGCGGCAACGAAGTCTCGCTCGACGAGGGGGAAACGCTGTTTGCCGCGACCGGCGCCGACATCGCGGCCATCTGCGCGGTCGCCGATCACATGCGGGCCGAGGCCAATGGTGATCGCGTCAGTTTCGTCGTCAACCGCAACATCAACTTCACCAATATCTGTTATATGGGCTGCCGTTTTTGCGGTTTTGCCAAACGGGCCGAAGCGCCCGACGCAGAGTGGTTGCCGATCCCGGAAATCGTTGCACGGGCGCAGGAAGCCTGGAGCCGTGGCGGAACGGAACTGTGCATTCAGGGCGGCCTGCATCCCAGGATGGACGGCACTTATTATGGCGAGATCGTTCAGGCGATCAAATCCGAACTGCCGCAGATGCATATCCATGCCTTCTCGCCCTTCGAGATCTGGTATGGGGCGGCGAAGACGAAACAGGATTACCGGAGCTTCCTGACCGATCTGAAGAGTTGCGGACTTGGATCGATGCCGGGCACGGCGGCTGAGATCCTGGATGTCGAGGTTCGCCGCAAGCTCACCAAGAACAAACTGTCCGCCGAAGCATGGGTCGAGATCATCCGCACCGCCCATTCCGTCGGCATTCGCACATCGGCAACGATCATGTATGGCCATGTCGACGGACCGCGTCACTGGGCAGCCCATATCGATCTGCTGCGATCGATCCAGAAGGATACCGGCGGATTTACCGAACTGGTCCCCCTGTCTTTCGTGCACACCGATTCGCCGCTTTACCGGCAGAACCCGGATCAGGTCCGCGCCGGTCCGACCGCCGCCGAGGTGGACAAAATGCATGCGGTCTCGCGCATCATGCTGCGCGGCTGGATCGACAATATCCAGGTGTCCTGGACCAAGCTGGGCGCGGAACGCGCCCGCGACATGCTGTCGGCCGGGGTCAATGACCTGGGCGGCACATTGATGAATGAAAGCATCAGCCGTTCGGCCGGGTCCACCCACGGTCAGGAGATCACCGCCGGGGAGTTGTGCCGGATCATCCGATCGGCCAGCCGTGTTCCCGTCCGCCGCAATACGCTCTACGAAATCCAGGAGGTCTTCGACGACCATGATCCGGTCGATCTGGAACCGCTGGTCGCGCGCAATAGTCACGATCCGCTGGCGTTTCTCGAGATGTTCCCGGAAAGGCGGGCGACACGGTGACCCGCCTCAAGGTGACACTGCTCGCCGGCGGGGTCGGCGGCGCCAAGATGGCAGAGGGCTTTGCCGCACTGGACGATGTCGATCTGACCGTGATCGGCAATATCGCCGACGATGCGCAGTTCCACGGCCTGTGGGTTTCGCCCGACATCGACACGATGATCTACACGCTTGCGGGCGTGATCGACCGTGACCAGGGCTGGGGTGTTGCCGATGAGGGGCGGCGGGCGCTCGATACGCTGAAACGGCTGGGCGAAGACACGTGGATGTTTCTTGGCGACAGGGATTTCGGCCTCCATATCCATCGCACCTCCCGCATCGCGAAAGGCGAGCGACGATCGGTGATCGCCGCCGACATCGCGCGATCCTTCGGCGTGGATGCGAAGATCGTCCTGCCCACCGACGACGTCATCCAGACCCGGGTGCGCACGGAGGCGGGCTGGCTGGGGTTTCAGGAGTATTTCGTGCGTGAAAGATGCGCGCCTGACATATTCGAAATCGCGTTTGACGGGATGGAAACGGCGCGGCCGACGCCGGAGGCGCTGCAGGCCATTTCCGGCGCCGAACTGCTGGTGATCGCGCCATCGAACCCGCTGGTCAGCATTGCGCCGATTCTCGGCATTCCCGGCCTGCGCGACGCGATGGCCGGCGCATCGGCGCCGCGCATCGCCGTCAGTCCGCTGATCGCCGGCAAGGTGGTCAAGGGTCCGGCCGACCGCATGCTGGCCAGTCTCGGCCACCGGCAGGACGCCGTGGGCGTTGCGGCGCTCTACGCCGACATCATCGATCTGATGGTTATCGACACGCAGGATGCCGGGCTCAGCGAGGACATCGAAAGGCTGGGCATGGCCGCCGCGACTGCCGACATCCTGATGAAAGACGCGCGCGACAAGGCAGGCCTGGCGGAGACCGTGATTGCCATGGCAGGGCGTGTTGCGCAAAGGGGGGACGCGGCATGACGCCCGACACGCTCATCGTCGTTCCCATGAAGGAACCGCATCTGGCCAAGACGCGGCTTCAGGGCGTGCTTGACGGCGGCGAAAGGGCGCGCCTGGCACGGCAATTGTTCGAGCGCACTTTGCGGCTTCTTATCACCTTGCGCGACAGCAAAGCGCCGGCCTATGATCTGGCGATCGTCACGAGGGATCCGGTCATCAGGGCCCGCGCCGAAACACTGGGGATCCGGGTCATTGCGGAGCGTGATCGTGCGGGTCTCAACGAGGCCATTGCCGCCGCGGCCCGGGTGGCCAGAACGGCTGGCTATGATCGCCTGTGCGTTCTTCCGGCCGATCTCGCCACGCCCGACCCGCAGGATATCCGCGTCCTGCTGTCGCAGGACCTCGGTCAAAGGGGCGTCGCACTGTGTCCCTCCCGCGATTTCGGAACCAACGCGCTGCTTGCCGCGCCGCCCGACGCCATCCCCTTTGCCTATGGCGAGCAATCCTTCCATGCGCACCGCAAAAACGCCGAATCCGTCGGCATAACGCCTCTTGTCCTGCCGCTGGAAAGCCTCAGATGGGATATCGACAGCTCCGCCGATCTTGCGGAGCTTGCGAGCGTCGCCCCGGACATTCTCGGGAAGGATGGCTGACATGCGGGAGGACATCACTTTGACGGCCATACAGGGTATCCCCGATATCCGTCCCGGCGACAATCTGGCGACGATCATCGGTGACTGTCTCGAGGCGATGGATCTTCCGCCGCGCGGCGGCGACGTGCTGTGCCTTGCCCACAAGATCTTTTCCAAGGCCGAGGGCAGGATCGTCGCCCTTTCGGACGTCACCCCGTCCGACCGGGCTCGCGAACTGGCCACCCAGCTCAACAAGGATCCGGCCAAGGTTGAAGTCATCCTCGGCGAAAGCCGCTCCGTTCTGCGCGCCTTCCGCCACGAGACGCAGAACGAGGGAACGATGATCTGCGAGCACAAACGCGGCTACATTGCCGCCAATGCCGGCGTGGATGCCTCGAATGCGGAAGAATCGGGGACGGTGATCACCCTGCCCGACGATCCCGATGCCAGCCTGCGCCGGTTTTGCGGTGATCTTGCGGCCCGGTTCGGCGCGGCGATCGGCGCGGTCATGACCGACACGTTCGGGCGGCCCTGGCGGCTCGGCCAGGTGAATGTGGCCATCGGCCTGTTCGGTGTTCCGGCAACGCGCCGAGAACAGGGCAGTGACGATGCCTGGGGACGGCCGCTGATGGTGACGGAGCCGGCCTTCGCCGACGAGATCGCGGCCGCTTCGGGGCTGGTGGTGCGGAAGGCGGCGCGAACGCCCGCCGTTCTGTTTCGCGGGCTCGAATGGTCGGCCGATGACAAAGCCAGCGGGCAGGATCTGCTGCGCGACAAACAGGAGGACATGTTCCGGTGACGATAGCGATACTTGGCGGCACAGGGCCGCAAGGCAGCGGCCTGGCACTGCGCTTCGCGCGGGCGGGCATTCCGATTGCCATCGGTTCACGCGACGGCGAGCGGGCGGCGACGGCGGCCGCTGATCTGCACGCTCGCCTCCCGGACAGCGCAGCTGCAATTTCCGGCATGACCAACGAGGAGGCGGTCGCGGCGGCCGAGGAATTCGTCATCCTTTCGGTACCCTATTCCGGCCATGATGCGACGCTTGCGGCCATGAAGCCGTTGCTTGGCGGAAAGATCCTCATCGATATCGTCGTGCCGCTTGCCGAAGGCGATCCGAAAAAGGTCGATATGCCGCCGGAGGGCTCTGCCACCGAGGCCGCACAGGCCATTCTCGGCCCCGACATCCCGGTGATCGGCGCGCTCCACAATGTTTCCGCCATCACCCTCAATGCGCTGGAATGGGACATCAATTGCGACATTCTGGTGTGCGGCAACGGGCTTGAACCGCGCCGCAAGGTGATGGCGCTGGTCGAGAAACTGGGCGTGACCGCCTATAATGCGGGCGATGCGCAGTCGGCGCGCTGCATCGAGGCGCTGACCCCGATCCTGATCCGTATCAACATATCCAAGCAGGTGCCGTTCTCGCATGCCGGGGTCCGCATCTGGCCACCCGAACACTGATCCCAATCCTGGAGGGCACTAACATGGAATTTGCAATCTGCTTCAAGGGCTTCATGGATCCCAAGCGCGCCCGCGCGCTGGTCCGTCAGGCCGAAAATGCCGGCTTTAGCTATTGCTGGATGTATGACAGCCACATTCTCTGGCGCGAAAGTTTCATGGCGATGGCCATGCTGATGGAACACACGAGGACGATGCGCTTCGGCCCGTGCGTGACCAATCCCAATACGCGCGACTGGTCGGTCGCGGCCTCGATGTTCGGCTCCCTCGCCAAGCAATCGGAAGGCCGGTTCGACATCGGTCTTGGCCGCGGCGACAGCGCCGTGCGGGTGATGGGCAAGAAGCCGGCGCCGCTGGCGCGGCTGGAGGAATTCGCCCATGCGGTCAAGGGCATGGTGCGCGGCGATGAAGTACAATATGGCGAGTGCCCGGCCCCGGTGCAGTTTCCCTGGGCCGAAGGCTATGAACTGCCCGTCTGGATCGCCGCCTACGGGCCCAAGGCGCTGAGTTCCGCCGGTCGCGTCGGCGACGGGCTGATCCTGCAGATCGCCGAACCCTCGATCTGCAACTGGCTGGCCGGCCAGGCGATCGCGGCGGGCAAGGAGGCCGGCCGCGACATGTCGAACTACAAGGTCATGGCGGCGGCACCGGCCTTTTTCGGCACGCGGGAGGAATGTCTGGAAGCCACGCGCTGGTTCCCGGCCATGGTCGGCAACCATGTCGCCGATATCGTCGAGAAATACGGTACCGACCGACCGGACATCCCGCCATCCCTGACCGCCTATATCAAGGACCGCAAGGGCTACGACTATTCCAAGCACGGCCAGAGCGACAATCCCTATCTCGACTTCATCTCCGACGACATCATCGAGAGCTTCAGCGTGCTCGGCGATGAAGACGCCCATATCGCCAAGATCAAGGAACTGGAGAAGGTCGGGGTCACGCAGTTCAACATCTATCTGGACAATGGCCGGGAAGAGGAGATTATCGCGCGATACGGTGAGACGATCATTCCGGAATGGTCCTGAAACGGTCCCTCACAAGGCGGGCAGTGATGGCGATCGGGACCACAACATGAGGCTTGCCTGCGGCCGCATCTGGTCTCGAATGTCTGAGAAAACCATGTCGCGACGCCCAGGCGCAGCGGTCTCGACGCGGCGTTGATCCGGACGGAGGGACGCGTGGAAAGCCTTGCAGATGATCTTGCCACGCTCGTGTCCCGGCGCTTGGCGTCGGAGCATGTGCGGGCTATCGAGAATATCGGCGAAAGTGTCACCTTTGCCGCCGGCGAGGCAATCTTTACCGTCGGCGGTTCGCAGGATTACTTCTACCTGATTGAAGACGGCACGGTCGATGTCATAAATCCGATCACCAACCAGCCATTTCCCTTCAGCACCATGGGGCCGGGCGAGTTCATCGGCGAGATCGATTTCCTGTCCGGCGGGCGGGCCCAGGTCGACATCCGTGCCGCCACCGATGTGCTGCTGCTCAGGGTGCCCCGGCAGGACATGCTCGACCTGATGTCGCGGGTCCCGGAACTCGGCGACGTCATCGTTACGGTCTTCGCCGCCCGCCGGCGCCACATGATCGAAAACAACCTTCTTGGTATCACCCTTCTGGGCGGCGAAACGAACCGCAACATCCGTAGGATCGCCGATTTCGCAAACCGCAACCGCATCCCCGCCCGTCAGGTCGCGCCCGGTTCGCCGGAGGCGGCGGACCTTGCCCGGCAGAGCGGGCTGGACCCGGCGCACCCTTCCGTCATCCTCGGGCCGTCGGTCGCGCTGCAGAACCCGACGCCGAGACAGGTCGCGGCCTATTTCGGGCTCGACACCACCCTGTCCTCGGAGCGCATCTATGACGTGCTGATCGTCGGCGGCGGTCCCGCCGGGATTGCCGCCGGCGTCTATGCCGGTGCGGAAGGGGTGAAGGCCCTGGTGCTGGAGGACGTGGCGATCGGCGGTCAGGCCGGTTCCTCGAGCCGGATCGAGAACTATATGGGGTTTCCGACGGGCATCTCCGGCGCCGATCTGTGCTGGCGCGGCGAAGTGCAGGCGATGAAATTCGGCACGCGGTTCGCCGTTCCGCGCCGCGCCACCGCCGTTTTGGAGGAACCCGGCGGCGGTTTTCGCGTCACGCTGGAAGACGACGAACAGGTCCATGCCCATGCCATCGTCGTCGCCACCGGCGTGCAGTACCGCAAACTCGATGTCGAGGGGTTCGAGGATTTCGAAGGGGCCGGGATCTATTATGCGGCGACCGATCTCGAGGCGCGCTATTGCAAGGACTCCGACATTGTCGTGATCGGCGGCGGAAACTCCGCCGGGCAGGCAGCCATGTTTCTGAGCCGCGCCGCGCGCCATGTCCATGTGCTCATTCGCGGCGAGTCGCTGGCCGGATCGATGTCCAGCTACCTGCGTGAGCGCCTTGAAAACGACCCCGCCATCACGCTGCATACCCGGTCACAACTGGCGGCGTGCTGCGGCGGCGACAATCTGGATCATGTGCTGATCCGCGACGCGCGCC
>JANQMU010000116.1 GCA_028279875.1 Rhizobiaceae bacterium | reverse complement strand
GCAAGCGGCTCGACGCTGGTCGATCTCGTCGCCCGCGGCTCCGCCAGTCTCTCGCATATGGGATACGTCTATATCTCCATTCTGGTCTTCCTTTCACCGATTTCGTTCACACAGGCCCTGTTTTCCGACCTGCTGCGCGCCGAGGGCCGGGTGGCCTTTATGACCGCGGCTGCGCTGTCGACGGTTTTTCTCAACATGGTGTTCAACTACCTCCTCATCGCTGTACTTGGCTGGGGTGTCGCGGGCTCGGCCTACGGCACGATCGCGGCCCAGGCGACAGCGCTTCTCGCCGTGCTGGTCTACCGCCAGATGAGCCCGTCGACATTGAGTTTCGCAGCGCTGAGACTGGCGCAGATGCGCGCCCACTGGAAAGATTATCTCGCACTCGGAATTCCGCCGAGCCTCGGCTATCTGGGCGTGTCCCTGTCGTCAGCCGCGGTGATCTACGGTCTGCAATTGTGGAGCGGAGACAATTACGAGGCGACGGTCGCCGCCTATGGCATCACCACCCGGCTCATGACCTTTTTCTTCCTGCCGCTGCTT
Organism: Rhizobiaceae bacterium; assembly: GCA_028279875.1. Taxonomy (GTDB): domain Bacteria; phylum Pseudomonadota; class Alphaproteobacteria; order Rhizobiales; family Rhizobiaceae; genus Hoeflea_A. The sequence continues at coordinate 32,049 of JANQMU010000116.1, read as the reverse complement.
GGCCTGTCCATGGCGTTCCAGACCGTTGTCGGCAACAATTTCGGCGCCCGGGACTGGCGGCGCACCGATGCCAGTCTCAAACTGGCGCTGGCCCTGTCCTTTGGATATTGCGTGGCGGCGGAAGCCGCGTTCCTGATCTTTGCCGATGTCATCAGCTACGGCTTCGTCGATGATGCCGCCATCGCGCGTGAAACCGGCCGCATCTTGCCGTTCATGGTCGTGTTGTTCTTCCTGTTCGGTCCAAGCATGATGCTGGCCGCCTATTTTCAGGCAACCGGCGATGCCGGACGCTCGGCAACACTCAACCTGTCGCGCACCTATCTGTTCGGACTGCCGCTGACCTTCGCCCTGCCATTTGCATTCGGCGAAGTCGGCATCTGGATCGCAGGCCCCATTGCCGAAACCTTCATGCTCGCGGTGGCGCTCTATCTTCTGTATCGCATCCGGCGCGGTCAGGGCTTGCGGTGGGGGCTGTTTCGGCACGGCGTCACCGTGGCGGCACAGTGATCATCACCGCCACCCTTTTGCAATTTTGACAATGGGGCCGGACCTGCTATCGGTGCCCGCAATTGGAAAGGGACGCGACGGGAAGGAATCGGCACAAGTGGCGAAACAGTGTTTTTTGTCGGTCGGCGAGTGCATGATCGAATTTGCGCGAACCGCCGATTCCGGGTCATGGCAGCGTAATTTCGCCGGCGACACCTTCAACACGGCCTGGTATTTCCACAATCTGGCCGGCGACACCTGGCGCACGGCCTATTTCACGGCTGTCGGCGACGATCATGTGTCCGACGAGATGTGCGCCTTCATCGAAGATGCCGGCATTGACGCGAGCGACATCAGAAGAATCCCGGGAAAGTCGCCGGGCCTCTACACGATCGACCTGGACGGCGCGGAGCGCAGTTTTTGCTATTGGCGCGACAATTCGGCCGCCAAACTACTGGCGGCGGACGTTCCCGCGCTCAACGCGGCCTTCGCTTCGGCCACCGAAATCTATTTTTCCGGGATCACACTGGCCATCCTCAATGACACGGACAAGGAACACCTGGTCGAGGCGCTGGGCAGAGCCAGGAATGACGGTAAATCCATCTCGTTTGACCCCAATATCCGACCCCGTCTTTGGACAGGCGAGCGCGAGATGAGAATGTGGTTGGAGAAGGCGGCTGCCGTCTCGACCCGCGCGTTCCCGACCTTCCCGGACGAGGCGGCCCTGTTCGACGACACGGATTTGGCGGGTACTGCACGCCGGTACCGTTCCTACGGGGTCGAGGAAATCGTGGTCAAGAATGGCGCCGAGCCCTGCCTCACGATGGCCGGGGACAGGCAGGAGATTGTTGCGGCCCAAACAGTCGAGAACCCGGTCGATACAACCGGTGCCGGCGATTCCTTTAATGGCGGATATCTTGCCGCGCGTGTCGCGGGCGCGCCGATCGGTGCGGCATGCGAGGCGGCACACGCGATCTCGGCCCAGGTCATCTCGTCATTCGGTGCTCTGCTTGCGCCCGGTATCATTGCCGGCGGACGTCAGCAGAATGCCTGAGACAATCAACACCGCACCGATCAGGCCGTTCACCGTGAAACGCTCGCCGAGAAACAGGAACGCATTCACGAAGGTGAAGACGACCGACAGGGTGAACAGCAATGATGCGGTGATCGCGGAGACCCGCGCCGCCGCCTCATACCAGAGGTAATAGGCAAGCGCAGTCGGCACGATTCCGAGGATGAGCAGCCAGATCAGGTCTTGCCCGGTCGCTTCGATTGGATAGAGAAACAGGCACGGCGTCAGCAATACGGCAGCACCGGCAAACACGGAAAACAGGAAATTCAGCCGCTCTGCAGTGCCGGCCGACTTTCTCAGTGCCCTGCTGCTGGCAATCATGAAGCCCGCCCAACTGATGCCGGCAAAAAGCTCAAGCAGATCGCCCTTCAGGGCTTCACCCGCCAGAGCGATGTCCTGGCTGATTGTCAAAAAGACACCGATGATCGCCAGGCCGGTTCCGGCAAGGTCCTGCCGGCGGATTCGTTCGCTTGCGAGCAAAAAGAGGATGACCAGCACAAAAAAGGGCGCCGTGTTTTCAAGCATCATGGCGTTTGCCGCGCCGGTGTGCTCGAGGCCGATGTGGAAAAACACGTAGTTCACAACCGTCGAGAGGATCGCGATCAGGAGGTTCCGGTCGGACAGATCGAAGGAAATGCGGACCTTGAGCGCCTTGAGGATCACGAACAGTATGATGGTTGCGACATACAATCTCAGCACGGCAATCGTGAGGCCGTGAAGGTCACCGGTCAGGTAGCGCACGATAACGCTGTGCGTGCCCCAGAAAAACGCCGCAAGAACGCCGAATATCAGAGCTGTGTTTTTTCCGGCGAGCGTCATGACGGCTATGCCCCGTTCCATCTTGGATACCGTGTTGGATCACTGTCTGACACGATCTGCTGCAATTGTCATTGCGCAGCGTCGAGCCATTCTTCGTCAGGCAGCATGCGAACCGGCATGGCCGGTCGGGCGCGTGTTTCAGACCGGCGAGCCCTTGCTGCCATCCGGGTAGCGGGCATCCAGCAGGTAGGGCGCGGGAATCCCCTCCGCAGCGCAGGCGCGGGCCACAGCGGGACGCGCCTGAAGCGCAGTCAGCAACCGGCCAAGGGCGGGATAATGTGCCGGGCGAAACGCGCCGGGATCCGACGGCGGATATAATTGCGACCATCGCAGGCAAATCGCCGCGTATATATCGACTATCGATGGGGTTTCACCGTCCAGATAGGGGCCGCTCACCTCGGAGTAGACCTGTTCGAGCAACTCGAAATCGCGGCAAAGCCTCTCGCGGGTGATCAGGCAGTGCTGCTTTAGCGCCGTTTCGTCATCACCGGCATATTTTTTCGGATAGAATATCTGCCGCAGATCCGTGTGCACCGTGTTGCTCAGGAAAAACAGCCATTTGAGGAATTGCGGTCGCCAGCGATCCTGGACCGCCGGGGCAAGGCGGCCGTGCCGGTCGGCCAGAGCGAGCGCAATCGCGGCCGTTTCGAAAACCGGTGCGTCGTCGATGATACACACTGGAATGAGGCCGTTCGGATTGAGCTTGCGATAGGGTTCGCTCTCCTGTTCCCGCAGTCTCCTGTTGACCGGCACCGCGTTGTAAGCGACGCCCAGTTCTTCCAGGACAATGCGGATGACCAGCGAGGCGTTGTCGGGCGCATAATAAAGTGTGTACAAGCCATCCTCCCAGCCGGCGTTCGTCGACATGCGACGGGCCCACAAGGCAGGGAATTACACCCGTGTCAATCCGCTGCGATTGCGTTTTGAATTCGCCTCAGGACTGGAGCGGGAACCAGATCTCCACATCGCCTTCGCCCGATGCCGGGCGATGCGCTTCGTCGTAGCGTTCAAGTTCCGGCGCCGCGGCGGCCCGATAGCCCGATTGCGGATACCAGGAGGTCAGGATGTCCTGTCGGGCCTGTTCCAGATCTGACACGTGACCGCGATGGGAAAAGACCGCATAGGTCTGTTCCTCTATCCGCAAGCGATCGAGCTCCGGCGGCAGGTCCGAAAAATCATCGACCTCCACAGCACACATATAGTCAGCTCCCGCCTGCGAGCCGCTGTCGCAAACCACGCCATAGGCGACATTGCCAACCTTATGCCGCAGACTGCCGAGATAGGGCCAGAGCTGGCGCCACTGCCTGGGGATTTGCCGTTCTGTCTCGCCTGCCCGGTGAGACTGTCGCAAGCCGGCCACCAGCATGGACCTGCCGGTCGCAATGCGGGGTTCGCCTAATGTCGTTACGGTCATGTCTATGCCTCGCGGCCGCCGGTTCAAACCACCCGACGAGATTTCCTTTGCCCGCCGCATTGCCGGAAGGGGAAAGCCGCATGGCAGCAATGCGTATGGGCGTCCGTGTATTTTCTGCCAAAAACAATAGGCCCGAATTTAGGCAGCGTTGTGATGCCGGAGAGATCACCATTCGCCAATGGCATCGCCAATGTTAGGCCCATTGAAACAAATGAAATATATATTGAAAAAATAAGAAACATATGTTTCAATTTCGGGCATACCACTGCACGAAAGGCGTGCGCCTCAGCCGATTCCGAAGGCCATGCCTCCAAAGCACTCGGAAAGCGGCACGGATATCCGTGCCCTGATCAGCACGTCACAACCCGGATGCCACCATGTCACATATCTTCCCGCGTCAAACGAATGTCGAACTGCCGGTCGCCAGCGGCGGCGAGGGGTGTTATCTGATCGACAGTACCGGCAAGCGTTATCTGGATGGGTCGGGCGGGGCGGCTGTGTCCTGCCTCGGCCATGGCGACCCCGACGTGACGGCCGCCATCAAGGCGCAACTGGATCGCATCGCCTTTGCGCATACCGGGTTCTTTACATCCGAACCCGCCGAGAAACTGGCCGATCTTCTTGTCGCCAACGCGCCGGCCGGCATTGACCGGGTCTATCTCGTCAGCGGCGGTTCGGAGGCCGTTGAGGCGGCGGTCAAACTGGCCCGGCAATATTTTATTGAAAAAGGCGAGCCCGGACGGCATCGCGTGATCGCGCGCCGGCAGAGCTATCACGGCAACACGCTGGGCGCGCTGGCGGCCGGTGGCAACACCCCGCGCCGTGAACCCTACTTGCCACTGCTGATCGCAACATCGCATATTTCACCCTGTTATGAGTATCGCGGCCGCATGGAAGGGGAAACCGCGGTTGAATATGGCCGGCGGGTTGCCGACGAGCTGGAAACCGAGATCGAGCGACTTGGGCCCGAAACCGTCATGGCGTTCATCGCCGAACCGGTGGTCGGCGCAACGATGGGCGCGGTCCCGCCGGTTGACGGCTATTTCAAGCGTGTCCGCGAGATCTGCGACGCCCATGGCATCCTGCTGATTCTCGACGAAGTCATGTGCGGCATGGGACGGTCCGGAACGCTTTTCGCCTGTGAGCAGGACAATGTCAGGCCAGATATGGTGACGATCGCCAAGGGGCTTGGCGCCGGTTACCAGCCGATCGGCGCCATGCTGTGTACCGCGCAGATTTACGAAACCATCAAGAACGGGTCGGGGTTCTTCCAGCACGGTCACACCTATATGGGACATCCGGTCGCCTGTGCTGCCGGCCACGCCGTTCTGACCGCCATGCTGGACCGGGATCTGCTGCCCCGGGTTCAGGACATGGGCGACAGGTTGCAGACCGCCCTGGAGGGTGCATTCGGACAACATCCCCATGTCGGCGACATACGGGGGAGGGGTCTGTTTCGCGGTATCGAACTCGTGGAAGACAGGGCCAGCAAGAAGCCGTTCGAGGCGGCGCGCGGCATTCATAACCGTGTCAAACAGGCCGCCTTCGAACACGGGCTCATTTGTTACCCGGCGGGCGGCACCGCGGACGGCAGGCTTGGCGACCATATCATGATCGCGCCACCCTTCGTCATCGAGGATGATCACATCGAGGAAATCGTGGCAAAACTGGACGGGGCGCTGAAAGCGGCAATCCCGAATAGCAGCGAATTCTAGGCTCGGATCCGCATGTCGCTCTCCTGATCAAGGATGGCGGAGAGCTGTTCGACGAATTCATCCCAGTTGCTGTCATGCATGTCCCGGCTCGCCTTGTTGACGAATCCGGTATGGTGAATGTGCAGCGCCGTGCCCTTGGCCGTGGGAACCAGCGTGACATCCACCTCGGTTATCTCACCGTCGCGGTCCCATTCCCATGTGTAGCGCAGGTGTCGGTCCGGAATGACCGAAAAGAAAAGACCCTCGGCGCGGGAGCAACGATCCTCCATTTCCATGTAGAGGCGATAATGACCACCGACCTGGGGATTGATGTCCATACGGGTTGCGGGCGGTATGACGGTATCGGAGCAAACCCAGGTGTTGAAGATGCGGTTGGGTGTGAAGGGCAGCTCGTAATGTTTGTCGATCTCCATATGATCCTTTCACCGTCCGTCTTCTGCGGTCACGTGTCGTTCGATGACCCATGCATAGCAAGACGCGGTGCGAATCGAAGCTAACAAATTCTAACCTGTTGAAATGATCTTGCAAATGCGTCGGAGCGAAGAACGCCTGATGCCGTAAACACCCTTGCGACAGAGGCAGGTCCCCGAGGCGGCTCGGGACAGGTTGACTTCCCGTAAGGGTTTGAAGTTTATGCAATAAACGGCGACGAGACCGGTAGAAACGGCCGGCTTCGGCCGTTTTGAACTGTGCCTTCAGCGTCTGCCTTTCGGGGTGCGACCGCGCCGCCCGCAAAGGCATAGACGGCAGGAAGCGGCATTTGGGACCGCCGGCACCGGCCGAATCGGGAACACTGATTCGCGGCGCCCCAACCGGCCTATGCGGGCTCCTTCAGCAACAGGGCGAGCATCATGACGGCGATCGCAGCGATCCACGAACCGGCAACGCGTAGCGTGATCGTGGCCCACGGCCCGCGCGTGTCGGTGCTCAGCCAGTCGGCAATGAGAAACGGCGTGACGAAGAACAGATTTGCCCGCACGGCGCTGCCGGCGGCAACGCCCATGGCAGCACCCCAGTTTCCGGCGCCGGGAGCGGACGCGGCTCCCTCGACAAGCCCGGCGAATGCTGCCACGAACAGGGCGACAAGCAGGGGTGTCGGCCACTGGATGGCGATCAGGAGCGCTGCGACAAAGGCCGCCGAAAGCAATGTCAAACTCAGGAACAGGAGGGAGAGGGCCGTTGGCGGGATTGTCAGCCCGATCCCCAACGCAACCATGAAAACCGGCCAGATGGTCGGAAGGGAGGCGTTGCGGCGTTGGCCGAGAAACAGGCCGGCCGCAACAAGCGCGATGGTCTGTTCCGGAAACAGCCAGGGAAGTGTCAGTCCCGCGTCGAACCCATCGGCGAACGACATGGCTCCCTGGGCCTGCGCCGGGACCGGCAGCAGGAGCGCGATGAACAGGAAAAAGGCATGTTTCATCCGGTCAGGCAAAACCGATCAGGAAAGCGACACCGGCCACTGCGATCGCCGCGCCCGCCGTGCGAATGGCGAGCGCCCCGGCGGGCCAGCCGGCCAGGAAACCGAAGCCGATACCGCACAGGTGAAGCAGCCCCGTGGCGACGACAAACCCGGTGGAATAGGATATTGGACTCGTCGCGTTGGGCAATTCCGTTCCATGGGCATGACCGTGAAAAACGGCAAAGCCGCCGACAACGACGATGGCGATCCAAAGCGGCGCGCGCAGCGCCGCGGCAATCACAAGCCCAAGCACGACGGATGAAAGCGCGATTCCCGCCTCGACCGACGGGACCGGCACCCCAAGGATTCCCAGGACAGCCCCAAACGCCATGATCAGCGGGAACACAACCGGCAACAGCCATATGGCCGGATAGCCCAAAAACGCGCCCCACAGGCCAACCGCAACCATTGCCAGGACGTGATCCCAGCCGAACAGCGGATGCGAAAACCCGGTAAGAAAGCCGCCTGCAAAACCGGGATCTTCGACATGAGCGGCAGCGATCTCCGGCACCGCGCCGGCAACGAGAAAAACCAGCAGACAAAAGACGTTTCGCGAAGTCGTGGACATACTATTCCCGCTCGATCCCGCCCCTGTGCTGATTCCCGATGCGTTCTGCACCGGTGCGTCACCGACGCAGATTGCCGATGCCGGACCGTATTGCAAGTTCTTATTTTGGCTGGCAAGCTGCGCTGTGGTGACCGTGCTGGCGCACGGTAATATGGTGACCACAGCTTGGTGCGGCGGGCCTTGCAGGTGGACATCGCTCTGTCGCGCAGCAGCCGGGTAAGAATTCCGTGGGGGAAGCGCAGTGTGCGAACTGTTCGCGGTGTCGACATCGCAGCCGATCAGGCTTTACTGCAGCCTGAACGAGTTTGCCAAACATGGCGGCCGGTCGCATGTCAACCGCTCCGGCTGGGGCATTGCTTATTATCAGGACAAGGATGTGTTGCTGGTGCGCGAGGCCCTGCCTGCGGCCGGAAGCCCATGGGTCGAATTTCTTGAAAGGCACGGCCTGCTGAGCCATTGCACCATGGCCCATGTGCGTTACGCCAGCGTCGGCGCGGCGACGCTGGTCAATACCCATCCCTTCCGCCGGGAACTGGGAGGGCGCATGCACGTCTTCGCCCACAATGGCAGTCTTCCGGACATCGAACGGACCCATCCCTTTGAAGGCCCGCAGTTTCGACCCGTCGGTGAGACCGATTCCGAGCACGCATTCTGTGTGTTGTTGCAGCGCCTGGCAGGTCTTTGGCGCAAGGCGGACGGTGACGTGCCGCCGCTCGCTGCCAGGATGGAGGTCGTCGCCGGAACCGCGGCCGAATTCCGCAAGTCGGGAACGGCGAATTTCCTTTATGCCGACGGAGACGTTCTGTTTGCCCATGCGCATAAGCGGCGTTTCGACGATGGCGGAACATTCGGCCCGCCCCGCCCGCCGGGACTGTGCCTTGGTGATACCAGGGAGGTGGCGCGCGGCCTCGATATCCGATGGCCGGTTTCCAAAACGAATGGCGTGATGGTGGCAAGCGTGCCGCTGACCGAAAATGGCTGGACGCCATTGGCCGAAGGAACCGTTTTGGCGATACGGGACGGTGAGGTGGTCGCCCGGAATTGACATGCCGCCAATTGGCCGGCGCGGGCGGCCGGACACGGCCTTGTGACTGCCGCGATGTCGATCGGTGGCGATCGCGCCTATTACCGAATTGTAATGAAAACGCCACCATGCAGCCGCATTCGGGTGGCCATATCCTGTGCCAAGGGAAGGATATGAGCGTATTGCGTTGTGCTTCCCCCGTCTTGCTGACGGATACCCTCGGCAAACAATGAGAAAGAAGAAATCTGCGTCGTCAATTGCTCTGGCAGGGAGCATGGAAAAGACGCACCAGGGGCGAAAGAAAATAGGGAGCGAACCGGATGGTTCGCTCCCATTTTTGTGTGGCATCGACATATCAGATGCACTTCGGCGCGACTGTACAGCGCGCCCGGCCGATTCCTGAAAGGCCCCGCAATGGGCAGGATGGGCGGATCTTAAACCCACCACGGGACCCCAGGAAAAGCCGACATGACCGCATTGCGATCATGCTGATCGGCTTTCACAACACATATTGTCGCTGTTTTTCCGGAAACAACGCCCCAAAAATTAAATCTGCGTAAGGATGCCGGCTCTGCCGGAAGGGTGTGTCTCACGCACCGACAAGGCATCGGGCGCATTGTGGCCGGTTCGATGGCGGGACGGGTGGTTCTCAATGCCGCGGCCGGCAGGGCAATCGCTTCAGGTTAACGTCTGTTGGTGTTGGGTAGGGCTGTTCGGATGCGATGTGATGTGATTCATGGGATGCTTCGTTGATTTGCGAGGCTTCACCATGACCCGATCCCAACCGACCTGCTCAATTCTTGATCACTTCTCGGTGCTGAAAGACCCGCGCGAGCAATGGCGCGTGCCATATCCGCTTGATGAGATCCTGCTTGTGGTTCTATGCGCAACGCTCAGCGGCAAGGAGGATTTCGTCGAGATCAAGCTGTGGGGTGAGCAACATCTCGCCTTACTGCGCCGCTTTCTGGCCTACGAGCGCGGCATCCCCTCACACGACACCTTGAACGACGTGATGAACGCGCTCGACCCGGAGCTGTTCAAGACCTGTTTTATCGCCTGGGTGGAGAGCCTGCGCGATAGCGCCCCCGACACCATCGCCATCGACGGCAAGACGTCACGGCGCAGCCATGCCCGCCCACTGGGGCATCGAAAACCGGCTCCATTGGGTCCTCGACGTCGTCTTCCACGACGACCTCGCACGACTGCGATCCAGAAACGGGCCTGAAAACATGGTCGTCGTCAAACACATGGCCATGAACCTTCTGCTCAAAACCAAGAACAAGCACAGCCTGAAGGTCCGCCGAAAACTCGCAACTCCAACACCCAATACCTCGAAACAATCCTTCGACAAAACCATGCGTTAACCTGAAGCGACTCCCCTGGGCGCTCTGCAGCTCCTGCCCCCGCAAACAGTTCTAGCGAAGCAAGCGCTTACAGTCGTTCATTGCGCTGCGTTCGCGACCTCAAGCCGGGTTGACGACCGTATACGCGAAATCCGGAGGAAAACAGCCGACAGAGGCAATCAGTACTGTTCGCACGTTACAGTTATTGCGACTGGATGTTTTTTTGGTTGATCAGACTCTTTATTGGTGCATGTGCACTGAGCTTGTCTGAATTCGTCAACCACTGAGCCGCACTTGATATATTTTGATGTTGATGAGCAAGCGATTTGAACCTCTCCGAGATCCGGTACGTTGCATGTGGCGACAAATACGTGCGTCTGATATTCCTTTATGGAGTGACTGTAATTACACTTTGTCGAGCCGCAGGGCGGCAAGTCAATGACCTGATCGGCTGACAGTGGAGTTGGCAATAGGACAAAACTCAATGCAAAAACAAAAGATGCGCACCAGGCAGCAAACACGTTTTTCCGACGACAGGACGAAGATCGCATTTTTCCAACCCTATAAGTGAGCTTTAGAGCGGACTGTAAACTCATTTGAATACCGGTCAAGAAGATCATAGAGCATGCGAGATCATGTGTCCGATCTCGGCGCACCAATTTACCCGGCAACCCTCCATCAAGACTGCGCTCCGCATTCGCCTCTGGTTCGTTAAGGCACTGCCGCTTACTGCGGTGTGTGGCCGTAATGGCTGTAGGTCGGTTCAGTGAAGCGGTCGCGTGGCCGTTCGATCGCCGCGTTGGTATCGCGCGCAGCGGAACCCAAGCGTCCGCCGCCAGGGCTCCGGTGAGCGCTGCCGGAGCGGCCGGCTTGCCCTGGGCTGACCGCCCCCTTGAATTCCTTTGCGGAAAACCCGCACTGCAGGCAGACGCCTCTCTCCCTTTCCCTGTTGGCGGGCGCAACAACGGCGCGCCCGGCGAGCGGCCTTATCACCCGGGGTGCCACGCCGCCCTCGTTCTCGACCCGGACGGCAACAACGTCGAGGCCGTGTATCACGGCGAGGCGCGGCGCAGCGCGCCATCGGTCACGATCGACTTCTAGGGTTGGACGCGTCGAGCGGGGCCAGTCACGTCGGTTGCCCAAGATGACCTCCCCTTGGCGGGGGAGGTCAGATTTTCCCGATTTCGGGAGCGAAATCGGAGTGAAATCCGGGAGGGCACGTGCGAGTGAGCGTGTCGGTGCCGGCGGGTGCGTCCCGGAACCCTCGGAATTGAAGATGCGAGCGGAGCGGTAACGCTGATCGCACCCGCGTGCGAACGGTTTGCCCCCTGTCGCCTCGGCGGGGAGTTGGTAGGGTGAACGATCCCGGTCACGACGACCTCCGGCTCCACAAGCGGCGGATAGCACCAAATGCCCGACATCGACCTCCAGGTGATTGCGAACCTGTCCTACTGGATTCTCCTCGTGGCCTACATTATGCGCGACATTCTCTGGCTCCGCGTGCTGACCGTCATCTCGCTCGGTTTCGAGATCCCCTACTTCTTCTTCCAACCCGACCTCTTGTGGGACGGCATCGGCTGGGATATCGCCTTCATCGCGATCAACGCCTACTGGATCGCCTGCCTGGTGTATGAGCGGCGCCCGGTGCATTTCACCGCCGAACAGAAGCGCCTTCCGCGACTGGGGTCCCTGCTTTCATTGTCACTATGTTCATGGTATGTTCTGATCTTCACAAAACAGGATCACATGTGACCATTGCTCCAGTCTACCGGGCCTGGACGGCCAAGGCGGTCGAACAGCGATTGCTCGAAGCGGCGGAGACGCTGATGCTGTGCCCCTATGCCCACGGCCCGAAGGCGTTTGGGTCCTCCATGCCCGCACCGCTCCGCCTCCAGATGGATGCCTATGCACCAACCACACGACGATATCGACGCAAACCCGGTGCGGCGGCGCTCGACCGGATGGAGGAATGCTGGGCATGGATCAACGATCTGCAGGATGTGCAAAGCAGGCGGCTTGTCTATGACTGGGCGCGAACCAAATGCAGCAGCCGCGGTTCCCTGAAAGAACTCGCGGCGCGCGACGGGTTTTCAGACCGGACGTTGCGTCGTGAGATCACCCGCATCTGCGGTGCAATCGCCGATCGATTGAACATGCTGCACACACCGAATTTTGCCGAAGCGGAGAAAACGCCGGCAAACCCGACATCGGGGAAATCCTGCAATGCCGGCTACCAGCACCACTGGCGCGCGACGAATGCCCGGCCGCAAATAGATCCCAAGCAGAAAAAAACACGGTTTGTGCCGGCGCGGATCGCCGGGCCCCGCGGCCGTAAAACCCGCCCCGACGGGACCGATATCGACAGTGACACAGGCCGCTGAGTTACATTTCCGTTACCGGCTCTTGTTGCGCAAAAAAATGATCCCCATATCCCTAAAAGCACGTCAGGAAAACAGGTCCGTTTTGATGAGAATTCGACGGATGTGCCTGATGTAAAAAGTGTTTTCTTTTTGGAAAGCGGAGCCTCGCAATGCGTGTTCTGACCGTTGCAGCGGCAGCCGTCGCGGCTGGCGCAATTGCTTTTGGCGCTCTGACGGCCGCCGAAACACAGACGGCGTCAGCCCAATCTGCATATGGTTTTGCCGGCAAGGCGATTGACGCTGACCCGGGCAAACCGGGGCAATGGGAGATCGCCTGTGAAACCGATCACTCTGCCGGCGGTTTCCACGTCGCCAGTCTCGATCATCTGCAGCCCGGCCAGTGCCATTTGCGATATGTCGATGTCTTCACCACCGGGGATGGCCAAGGCGGTCACACCACACTGGGTGTTGTCGGCGCATTTATCACGCCGGACAAGGAGGGCATGCGGGTCGAGTTCGGGATCACGCCGGGCCTTTCATTCGACATTGACGGATTCTACCTGTCCAGGGATGACTTCACGGTCTGGAGACTGGACAAATATGGTTGTCTCTCGGAGGGTATCTGCACCTTTAGCGGACCGGCGGCCGAGGCCCTGATCGCGGCTTTTTCGGATCGAAGCGCCGCGACTCTTGAAATGCGGCTGGATTTCACAGACGAGTCCGGTCAACACCATCACCGCCAGTGGCAGATGATGCCTTTTTCCGGCGCCTATGCCGACTTTTTGGCCAAGCAGGTTCCCGCCGCGATGTAAGCCGTGCAATAGGCGCCGGCCCGCTCCCGGCCATGGGCTACGGCGGTGAGGCCGTCAGCCGTTTCATTTTACAGCTCTTTCGAAACATCGAGCGCCCCGATACGCAACCGGGTGACCAATCGCTTGATATTGGACAAAATAGGCACAACCAAACCAATCGCTAACTCCCGAATGGGCTCTCAGTTAGATTGTATAGCGCCCAATTGTGTTCATATTCTATTGTTATATATATTGATGTTAAGCGATGCCGATTTGTAAAAATAAGTAAAAATTTGTGAAAATTGTTTGTATGCGCGCGGAATATTTACTTTGCGTCTGCGTATATGTAAGTGAGTGAACATTGACGTGGATGGGCTTTTCACTTCCGAAGGAAAATCACGACAGATGGCGACAGAAAACACCGATAAACCTCAAGACCTTCTAGGAGACGAATTGCTGGCCGAGCTTACGGCAGAAGTCGTTGCGGCCTATGTCAGCAACAATGTGGTGCAATCCGGCGATCTCACAGAACTGATCGCCACTGTGCATGCTGCTCTCGGAAAGACGGCCCACAAGGACGACAATAAATCCGAAGTGCAGGCCAAGCCTGCAGTAAACATTCGCAAATCGATCCAGGATGGCGAGATTATCTGCCTCGAATGCGGGCGGAAATTCAAGTCGCTCAAGCGACATCTCATGACCCATCACGGTCTGACCCCGGAAGCCTATCGCGCCAAATGGGATCTTCCGCCGACCTATCCCATGGTCGCACCCGCCTATGCCGAAAAGCGCTCGCGGCTGGCAAAAAAAATGAAGCTCGGCCACAAGCGCAGCTAGGTACAACCGACAGCCCAAAGAAGTGACCTTGACCTGATGAATCAGGGAACGGCCCGTGTGATCGGCAATTTGGCCGGCGGGGCTTGTCACCGGCGTGCTTTGTGGGTCAATTTGCCTGACCCTTGAAGCAATGATGTCATCTGCGGGAGCCGGCCATGAACAACCGTTTTCGAAATCTCGTCTACGGTCTGGCCTTTGCCATCATGGTTGGCTTCGTGCTGCGGATCGGCAAGCCGATCTTCATCCCGATCATGTCGGGAATCATCTCCGTCTATGTGCTTTCGACAATCGCCACCAGCCTCGGCAGGGTACCGATTGTCGGATCGCTCACCCCCCTCTGGCTGCGCCATGTGCTGGCGTTTCTCGTTTTTGTGCTGTTCGTGCTGCTGATGGTGCTCCTGTTCGTGGCGAATATTCAGCAGGTGATTGCGCTGGCGCCACAGTACCAGGCCACGTTGCTGTCTTTTGTCGGGGACATGGCAAAACTGGCGGGCATTGACGACGAGCCGACCTGGGGATCGATCCGCAGCCTCGTCCTCGGCGAAATCGACCTGCAACGACTGATCAGCACGACCGTCACCTCCGTATCGGTCCTGGTCGGGCAGGTCTTCGTCGTGTTCCTCTATGCCAGCTTCCTGATGGCCGAGCGGCTGCATTTCAGCCGCAAGATCGTCCTGGCGGCAAAAACCCAGGCCGACGCGAAGCGTGCGATGGAGGTGATTGGCCACATCAACCAGAGGATTGGCGAATATCTGACCGTCAAGACACTGGTCAATATCATGCTTGGACTGATCAGTTACATTGCCATGTGGTTCATCGGTGTCGATTTTGCCGGCTTTTTTGCGGTTTTGATCGGTTTCCTCAATTACATTCCCTATGTCGGATCGATGGTCGGCGTGGCCTTTCCGGTGCTTCTGGCGGCCGCGCAATTCGGATCCATCGAAGCAATCCTGATTGTCCTTGTCAGTCTGACGGCGTCGCAGATTTTCATCGGCGGCGTGGTCGAGCCGCGCCTGTTCGGACGATCAATGAACCTCAGCCCCTTTGTCGTGCTGATATCCCTGACCGTGTGGTATGCGCTCTGGGGCCTTGCCGGCGCCATCCTGGCGGTGCCGATGACATCGATCGTGGTGATCATTCTCGCCGCCTTCGGGCCGACCAGGCCGCTGGCTGTCCTGCTGTCACGCAACGGGCATTTTATCATGGATGACAAGAACGCTTCCGGCGGCGCTGCCGAACCCCGCGCCGCAAAAGCGTAGGATCCTCGAATTTCCACATCCGGATTGTTGATCTGGTTTGCGATCAGGCGTCTCGCCGGTCAAGATTGTTCTGGCGCAGCTATGCCGGGCTGATTTGGCTGAATGGCAGTTCCGTAGCCAAAAGCGCCGCGATAGGCGCAAACGCTCAGCGCATTTTCGGCGCCGCGTGCCAGCGCCTGCGCAAGAGGCTGCCCGCCATGCAACGTCAAGAGAAAACCGGCGATAAAGCCGTCTCCGGCGCCCAATGTGTCCACAATGGTCCCATGGATAACGGGCTGCACTTCATATTCGCCATTGCGAAAGCCGATTGCGCCCTTGCTTCCGCGGGTTATGACGACGGTCGTCGGACCAAGAGCCGCGACATCCTTGCACAGAGCCCGGCAACCCGTCTCGCCGCTGTCGGCATCGGACAGGAAGGCAATGTCCAGCATCGGAGCAGTCTCGCCAATATAGGACCAGTCGAATTCGTCGGAGTAGTCGAAAGACAGCCTGGGCGCAGAATTCCTAAGCCCTTGAAGGTCGGCCTCAATTTTGCTGTAGATGCTTGAATGCACCATATCATGACGCGCGATATATTCATGATCGTCATCGGTCAATTGATAGGCGTCGCGAAGAGTGGGCTGGCTGCCGTCAAACACCCGATCAGCGCCCGCGTGACGGATGCGTGACCAGGCGTTGGGGGCATTCAGCGTACGAAGGTGGCTGATATCCACGTTTTCCGCTATCAGCGCATCTTTGATCATATTGCCGAAATGATCGTCGCCGACACACCCTAAATATGAAGCCTCGGCGCCAAGCCGCCTCGCCAAAACTGCGACGTTGACGGCATTGCCACCAGGGAACTGAATGCCGTGATCGACATAGATATCGACGGTGTTGTCACCTATGCCGAGAACCCTCACCATGCTCAGTATTCCGTCTTCCACATGTAGCGTCGCGTCGACAGCGGCTGGGCGTGCCACACGGCCAGCCGCTCGGCAATCCGCTGAAGTGCAGATTGAAGGATGTAGGGCGCGACGATCGGACGGATTTCTTGTGCGACCCCAGACATCGCGAAATCTCGGGAATCATAGATTATCAGGCGTTCAGTGTACCTCTTGCAGAACCGGTCGACTCGTTCCATCAGCGGCCGACTGGGGTCTTCTCCAAGCAAGAGCACAATCGGCATGTCCTTGTCGACGATCTCAAAGGGGCCGTGGAAGAATTCGGCCGCTTCGATGGGATAGCTGTGCATCCACTGCGTTTCCATCAGAACGCACACACCGAACACATAGGCTGTGCTGAACATTGGCCCGGACGCAACGTGGTACAAAATACGGTCGTCTTTGTACAAGCGCGCTTCATCAGCGGCGCGGTCGTCATTGTTCGCCTTGGCGTCGGCCAACGCTGCCGGCAATGCCTGCAGTGACTCCAGCAGTTCCCGTTCGAACTGCCAGCCGTCCTTGGCCGACCATATGCCCCCCATGAAAGCCTGCATAATCATGAACATGCCAGCGTGGGCCTGAGAGGTCTCGCCGATCAGGAATACATGCTGTACGGACCTTGCGAGCGGTTTGTCTTCAGTCTGTGTTACGCCAACCGTTATCGCCGGCCGATCTCTCAAAAACTCCGCAGCGGCAACCGTTTCTGGTGTCGTGCCTGATTTGGAGCCAAGCAGGACCAGAGTGCGGCCGTCCAGCCGCTCAGGATCCTGGGCCATGATTTCGGCTGGAAAGTAACGGCGAACCTCCAATGTGGCGCTGTAGCGTTGGCACCAATACTCAAGGCCGAGCATGATCCGATTCGGAGCACCACACCCGACAAAGTAAATCCGATCGATATCAGGAGCCAATTTCCGCCCGAGCGCCGCCGCGTCGCTCACCAGATCAGCGGACGTCTTCAGTTCGTCGAAAATCTCCGACTTGTTCAAATCAGTTGCCATTCGTTCATTTCCCTTGGTATGTATACCAAATCATTATTGGAACATACACCGAAAGAGTCAATGCTCTCGACGTTCCCGGCTGAACCCATAAAAGGAGAAAATCTCACGATCGACGGATCGAAAGGTCGATCTGCCAACGCAGGTCGAATTGATCCGCAACTCGATTGGGATTGCCTTGACGGCACAGGCGAATTCCGGCAACCCTCTCAAGGAATGTGGACCAAATGGCGCCAAACGACAGGTTACGCATGACAGAGAAATTTCGTGGCTGACCCAGTAACCGAGTCCTCACTTATGCGCGCATACGAAAAGGCGCAGCATGAAATTCTGCATATGATTGAGCATCGCGATTATCTTCCCGGTGACCGCATACCATCCGAACGGGAACTCTCGGACCGCTTTGGTGTCCATCGGATGACCTTGCGCAAGGCGATCGATCGACTCGTATCGGCAGGTGTACTGGAGAGACGCGGTACAAGCGGCACTTTTTTGCCGGCGCCGGTGGTCAGGCGGCCTGTAGCGCAACATGTGCATTCACCCAGCATCTCGGAGATGGTCCGCAATTGCGGTGGGCGGCCCGGCAGCAGGCTGCTGTATTTTGAGCAGCGGGCGGCCAATCAGAGGGTCGCCGAGCGGCTTGAGCTGGACAAGGGAGCCCCAACGGTAGCAATCAAGCGATTGCGAACAATCGATGATTTGCCGTTCTGCATCGAGACGAGCTACCTGCCCCTGGCTCGCGTCAAAGGGTTGGCTGCCGACGATCTGTTCGGCGATGTATCGCTTTTTGTGATCCTGACGGAGCGGTTTGGAATCAAAGTGTCCAGCAGCAGCGCCATGATCGGCGTCGCGCCAGCACAGGCCGATGACGCGGAATTGCTGGGACTGAAGCGCGGTGAATCTTGCCTTGTAATCCACGTGATCGCCTCGGACGATGACTCGCGGCCAATTGAATACATGACTTCAGTCAATCACCCGCGTCGGGTCATGCTGACAACCGATCCAGTCGGGAGCTGAGAGCCCATTCGGGAATTAACGACTGGCTTGGCTGCGTCCTGACGGATTGCGCCTATTTTGCCCACTATCGGCGCGCTCGATCTCGTAATAGCCACCAGCCGTTCCTTCGATCAATCGCTTGATATTGAACAAAATAGGCACAACCAAACCAATCGTTAATTCCCGAATGGGCTCTGAGCCGCGAAGCCCCGCGGCAGAGGCTGATCTGACCGCGCGGCGGTGGTCCAAAGGCGAAGAAATGCGTCCTCGACAGGCCCCGAACATTATCCCGGATGCGAAAGGAAAATGTGGTTCTTCCGCTTGTTCCGGTTGTCAATCATAGCGAGGACATGCGGGTTCACCACGCCCTCTTCCGGATGAAATAACCCACACGATTTCAGGGCGGCACGCAGATCAATTTCAGTTCCAATGAACTCCATGACAGTGCGGGTCGCGGCTGGGTCGCTTCCTGTCGAGCTCGCGACAGAGTTGGCCACTCCGGACATCAAACGCACACCAGGTCGATAAAGGGGCGCAAACACCGACTGTGACAGCGACCCTTCTTTCGACTGGAGCCTTTCGACAAGAAACAAGCGATCGCAGAAGTCCAGCAAGAGCCCGTTATACTTGAAGATCAAAGGCGTATGCGTGGGAGCATTGGCCCCGGGGACACGCACGATCTGCTTGGTGCAGTAGTAGGTGCCCAGTTTCCGGACAGCGGTCAGGGTCTTAAACACATATCCGGGGAAGGCGTAGGCGTAATAATAGCGGAAATGAAACCCAACATGCCGATCGAGATGCGGGAGGGATCGAGCAGCCACAGCCAGTAACTCGTTCGATAACTCAGTTGGGAGTCGAAGAACTGTGGCTTCACCGGGTAATCCGTCAACCAACTCGGCAAATTGCTCGGGCGGCAAATCGATATCGTCGCTGGCAATGCCAAAATAGTCACAGATTTTTTTCAGCAGGTAGCTGCCTGGCCGATTGGTCCCGTTGAGGTAGCGGCTGAACTGTTGGCGATTGATACCAAGCTCGCGGCTCACCAAGGAGATTGATTTCTTCTGGGCGCACAGGCGCTGCAAATTGACTTC
The DNA here is from genome assembly GCA_028279875.1 of Rhizobiaceae bacterium. Lineage (GTDB taxonomy): Bacteria > Pseudomonadota > Alphaproteobacteria > Rhizobiales > Rhizobiaceae > Hoeflea_A. Next base: position 12,897 of record JANQMU010000116.1, on the reverse strand, counting down.
AAAATTTCCAGGGCTCATGCGGGCTTCATAAGCTGGTTTTTTCACCCTGTCACCAACCAGAACAAATTTGCTCATAATTTTGCGCTCACCGCCTTCAAGAATGCAGCAAATTTGCGCTGATTCGCAGCAAACTGCAGTAGATTGCTGTATATCTACGGAATGTTGCCTTGGCGGAAATGCTGCCAGATTGAACCAGCTGACAATTGGTACACTGCACCACTTACCAGCAAGCAGCTTAAATCCGCAGCAGGGTTTTCGGTGCGCCTGACATGAAGTGAACGGCCCGGCAATTCTCAATCATCGGGTCTGGCGGGGCTCGCAGCGGCTGAGAATTGAGACTTTGAGCTTATGACGCGTGACGATGATCTGAAGTTAGCTGATGGCATGGAGGAGTTTTACGAATTCTGCATGAACACACGCAAATCAAGTGGACCCCACTCCGATGATGACGTGACGGAGGCAGGCACACCTGAAGAACGCCGATTGCGGATGGAGACTTTCGCCGAGATTTTCGACAGGCCTTATCCGGATAACATGAAGGTTCGTAACTGGTATGTCACAGCGCCTGGTCGTGAAATACCGGTCCGCATTTATCGCCCTTCCGTTGCAGACAAATTCTCCATTCCCACGCTCTTGTATTTTCACGGGGGCGGATGGGTGCAAGGCAGCCTTGATACCCATGACGAGATCACAGCCGCCATTGCCGAACACGCGGAGGTTCAGGTCGTTGCCGTCCATTTCCGACGGCCGCCGGAAAACCCGCATCCGGCGGCGGTCAACGATTGCTTCAAAGTCCTCCAGTGGGTTCGAAATGAAGGTCAATTGCTCGGCCTCAACGGCGATCGCATCGGCATCGCCGGCGACAGTGCGGGCGGTCACCTCAGTGCCTCGCTTACGCAGAAACTGAAGCTGGAGGGCCTGCCAAATGTCCTGTTTCAGGTCCTGATTTATCCGGCAATGGATACAGATTTTACGACCAGTTCCTATACGGAATATGAGCGGGGACCGTGGCTCACAACCGAAGACATGCGTTACTTCTGGTCAGCATATATGCCCGATGTGGGGGATGAGAGCGATCCAGTCCGCTACCCGGCCAGAGCCGAGGACTTGAGCGGGTTACCGCCCGCGCTCATTGTAAATGCCCAGCATGATCCGCTCCGCGATGATGGCATCAACTATGGTCAAAAGCTTAAAGATGCGGGCGTCACCGTTGATGTGCGTACCGTCGAGGGCATGACGCATGCCTTTCTCCGGGCACGTTACATGTCTGCCCCTGCTGCCCGTGAATTCAATCAAATCTGCAATCAGATCAAGGCGCACCTGCACGCATGAGCTCATGATTGCCGGCATCGACGCAAACGGAAGGAGCCAAATATGAAATGACATAACCGGACTTCGCCAGTGGAATGAGACAACGTCGTCCATCGCGGGACAGTGTCGCAAATGGGCAACGTAGAAAGATACACGGACTAGAGGGGAACGTACGGGATCTTCAATAAGCCCGAAATGGCCCCAAGGAGGAGAAAGCCATGAAAGCCATTAAGAGATTGATTAGTGTTGCCGCCGTCGCGACGGTGCTTGGGCCCGCCGCTTCTTTGGCGCAAGATGCCGTCGAAATCGAATTTCTGCATCGATGGCCGGATCCCGAGTCTTCCGCCTTTTTTGAAAAAGCGATCAGACAATTCGAAGCCGAGAATCCGGATATAAAGGTGGAGGTCGACGCGATTGCCAACGATCCTTATAAAGACGCCATCCAAGTCCGCTCCGCTGCGGACGATCTGCCTGACATTTTCTTTTCATGGTCCGGTGAATTTGCCTGGAGATTTGCCAGGGCCGGTCAGGTCATCGATCTCAGCGATGATTTCTACGGGACGGACTGGGAGAAGCTGGTCGTCAGCGCGGTTGAAAAACCCTACATTTGGGAAGGCGGGCTCTATGGGATACCGTTTCGGGTGAACGCCAAATTCATGGCCTACAACACTGCCATATTCGATGAGCACGACATCAAGGTTCCCGAAACCTGGTCAGAGCTGCTGGCGGTGTGCAAGACCCTGTCCGAAGCCGGTGTAACACCGATTGGCTATGGCAACCAGGATCCCTGGGCAGGCACCCATTACCTGGGAGACTTCTTTGCCAAACTGGTGCCCTCCGAGATCCGGCTGCGGGACTATGCCGCGGCTGGTGAAGTCGGCGAAATGTTCACCCATCCCGGTTACCTCGAAGGCCTGAAGCGGTATGTTGCGATGCAGGAAAACGGGTGTTTCAATCGTGGAATCAATGCGCTTACGGATGGCGCCGTCAGAGAGTCTTTCAATGCCGGCCGCGTGGCGATGTATTACTCCTTTATGTCGCTTTTCGCGGCGCATGACGAGCGGCTCGGCCAAGACGGATGGGATTTCTTTGTGCCCCCTCTTGGCACTGATGGGGAGGGTGATCCCAACCTCATCACCGGTGCCCCCGACGGATTCTTGATTTCATCCAAGAGCAAACACCCCGAAGCGGCGAAAAAGCTGTTGCAGTTTTTGTCGAAACGCTCGGTGGGAGAGGATCACGTCAGAGCCACCGGTTCCATAAACATAAATGTGGGTGCGGTGAACCTCGATACGACCGGCAGTCCTGCCGTGATCGAAGCGGTCGACCGCCTCGGCGAATCGAGCGGATTTGCACTTTGGTTGGACACCGACGTTCCCACGAATGTCGTTGAGGTGCTCCTTCCCGGAGGGCAGGGGTTGATTAGTGGGGCGGAAACTCCGGAGTCGATGTTGGCAAAGTTCCAAAGCGAAATCGCCAAGTCGAAAGAACTCTTCTCTGAACAGTAATCGGGCATTCATCCTCTTGATGACCGTATAAGGGATGTTGCGGGAGACCAAACCAAACTCAATGGCCTCCCGCTTCATTCGTTCGAACAGGCAACAGGGATCATCGGAAAGGCGGAGCGCGGAAAAGTGAGCAACCCGTTGGATCAAAACCTGCCCGCCAATTCGCCAAGACCGTCGGTTGTTTGGGTGTTTTTGCTACCGGCGATCATCATGATGATTGTGTTCATCTATTTGCCGATGGTGGAGAATGTGCGCAACAGCCTCTATCAATTCGGCGCCATCGGTTCCGGGAGGCGCTGGGTCGGGGTCAACAACTACACTGAACTCTTCTACGACAAGATTTTCTGGAAGAGCTTCTGGAACAACATCTGGTACGCGGTGTTGTCCGTCATTTTTCAGGTCTATGGATCCCTGGTACTGGCGGCAATGGTGGAATCCACAATCGTGCGGCCGAGAATCGGCAATTTGTTTCGAACCGTCTTCTTCCTGCCATCGCTTCTGACGGTCACGATTGTCGGGACAATTTGGCAATTTCTTTACCGCCCGGACATCGGTCTGGTGAACCAGGTGTTGGAAAGGGTTGGGCTGGAGAGCTTGACCCGAGTCTGGCTGGGCGATGAATCAACCGCATTGTTTGCCGTTATAGGCGTTTCCCAGTGGCAGTTTATGGGCTTCACGATGTTGCTGTTCATCGTCGCCATCCAGGCCATTCCAAGGGAACTTTACGAGGCCGCAACAATAGATGGCGCCGGCGGAATCCAGCAGTTCATCCATATCACAAGACCCGGGGTGCAAACGACCACGCTGGTACTGACCGTCTTCACGGTAGTCGGCTCATTCAAGGTCTTCGATATCATACGCGTCATGACATCCGGGGGGCCAAACAGGTCGACGGAGGTTGTCGGAAGTTATCTTTACCGCACTGCGTTTCGAAACAACGAACTGGGATATGCCTCTACGATAGCGGTGGTGCTTTTCGTGATAACTTTTGCCATTGCGGCGTTGCAGATCTACGCGCGCCGAAAGAACAGCTTTTCCGGTCCACCAAAATGAGGACGTCAACTCAGCAGTCGGTTGCGCCGGAATATCGTATTGCGCAATTCTTGCCTCAGCGCAGCGATTGGGCGCGGATTTTCATTTACGCGCTGTTTCTGGTCATCGGTATCTGGGTGCTCTACCCGTTGTTCTGGTTGCTGATAAATTCGTTCAAAACAGACCACGATCTCTACTCCGACGCCTGGTCGCTCCCGCACAAACTTGAATGGGTCAACTATGAACGCGCCTGGAAGAACGGGATCTCCAGGTTCCTGCTAAATAGTATTGTTGTGACTTGCGGAACTGTGGCCGTTGTTTCGTCCGTAAGTATGATGGCGGCCTACGCGCTTGCCCGGTTCGAGTTCCGGGGCAAAATAGTTGTTACCGGGCTGATCCTCGGCGGTTTGATGCTGGCACCGGAAGTCGCGTTGATACCCCTGTTCCAGATTTTGCAGTGGATGGGTATTTTCGACACATATCTGGCTTTGATTCTCCCGACCGCCGCGTTCGGTTTATCGTTCACCACGCTTCTTTTGTTTGCCTATATCAAAAACCTTCCCGAGGAACTTGAGGAGGCGGCGCGAATAGATGGTGCCGGACCATTCAGGGTATTCTGGTATGTCATTGTGCCCTTGAGCCGCCCGATGTTGGCGTCCGCATCTCTGCTGCAGGCCATGAGAACATGGAATGAGTTCGTCTTTGCACTGACATTTGTGCAGGGCGATGAAACTCGAACCTTGCCGGCCGGGTTGCTGCAATTCACCGGCGAGTTCCGTGATGAGTGGACCGTCATTATGGCGGGGCTGGTCATCTCTGCGGTGCCAATGATTGTTCTGTTTTTTGTAACACAACGCCATTTTGTCCGCGGACTATCCTCCGGCGGGATCAAGGGATGAAGCACAACAGGGAGAGGGCTTGTGGGATCTGTTCGGTTTGATGCCGTTGACAAAATTTACCCGAATGGCTTCCGTGCCGTATCCGGGTTGTCGCTCGACATAGAGGATGGTGAGTTCCTGGTTTTGGTTGGCCCATCCGGCTGCGGCAAGTCGACCGCGCTCAGGATGATCGCCGGTTTGGAGAACGCAAGCTCAGGGACACTCTGGATCGGTGACCGTTGTGTGAATGCGGTTGAACCGAAAAATCGCGATATTGCGATGGTCTTTCAAAATTACGCTTTGTATCCCCACATGACCGTTGCGGAAAATATCGGCTTCGCATTGAAGATGGCCCGAACACCGAAGGCTGAGAAGCAAAGGCGCATCATTGAGGCTGCGTCCATATTGGGGCTTGAGGGGTGTCTGGACAGCAAACCAAGTCAACTGTCCGGCGGGCAACGACAACGTGTCGCAATGGGACGCGCAATCGTGCGCGAGCCATCGGTCTTCCTCATGGATGAGCCGCTGTCAAACCTTGACGCCAAACTTCGTGTGTACATGCGGGCCGAGGTTGCACGGCTCCAGCGTGAGCTTGGCGTGACGACAATATATGTTACCCATGATCAAGTCGAAGCAATGACGATGGGCGATCGCGTTGCGGTGATGAAGGGTGGTGTCCTTCAGCAGGTTGACAGTCCGGAGATGTTATACGACCGCCCCAAGAATGTATTTGTGGGTGGGTTCATCGGGTCGCCATCAATGAACCTGTTCGAAGGGCGAGTGCGGTCAGACAACGGCGCTGTTTGTCTTGAAATCGGCTCGCAGCGGCTGCAGATACCAAGCCATGTTTACCAGGAAAAAAAAGCGCTTGCGACTGATCAGAACGGAGGCCGTGTCATCGTCGGGCTTCGACCGGAAGACCTCCATTTGGGAAGTTCGGACGCCTCCGACGATGAAACGATCGATGCAAATATCGACCTGGTGGAATCGCTCGGAGGTGAGACCGTCGCCTATTTTGAAATTGATGCTAAATCAATATCATCCGACGACCCGTACGAAGAAAGGGAAGTCGGTCAGGGCCGAACCCGAATTGTCGCGAGATTTGGTCCGCGCACCGGTTTGAAACCAGGTGATAATGTTCGTGTTCGCGTCAACATGGAAAACTTGCACTTCTTTCATTGCGATGATCATACCGCAATTCCATGAGGTGCGGGCAATCTGTTTGCGAAGCGGAAAAACCCGCAAAGGCCTGAAACGCCGAGAAGAACACGCCGAACTGGCCGGAAGCGGGAGATCTGGTAGCGGACTCATCAAGGCCCGCTAATGCCCAGGGCTCTCCTCGGCGATCTCCGCATCGACTACCGAGCGGATGACGGCGAGGGTGCGTTGCAGATTGCTGGCACTGGCCCCCTTGGTCACCATGTCGTCATCCAGATAGCCGCCGGGGCCATTATGAGCGATTCCAGGCATCGCAATTTTGGTGAACTTGCCCTGCTTGCGTGACAGGTTCCAATAGGAACTGCCGAACAACCGCCAGCGATGGACGAAGAATATGCCGCTGATCCGCGACACCCGGTCGGCCGTGCCTTCGATATGAACGAGCCTGTCGAGCGCCGCCAGACCGGCATGGGAAGACAGAACACCGCCGAGCGACAGCAGGGTCAGCCGGCCATGATATGCCGATTGCAGGAACGGTGCTGCGCCAAGCGAAATCTCCGCGCCGCCGCTATAGCCAAGCAGGATGATCGGCTGGATGGAATCGGCGGTGTAACCCCGTGACAGCAGCTTCTCGTGCATCGTGCGGTAGGTCCCGGCGCTGTAGATCGGACCGTATCGCCCATCGGCAGCGACAAGCACCTGGAACATGTTGCGCAGGCGGATCAGCGTCTTGGTGACCAGCGCCCGGTGCCGCCCGAGGAATCGCCAGAAACGCGCGAAGATGCGTTGGCCGTTCAGGGGGATGCCGGCCGGCGAATAGGGAAAGAAATTGTCGATGACGGTGACATCGGGCAACGCCCGTTTCAAGGCGTCCAGGAAGTTCTTTTCGAGAGCCGGATGATAATCACCCGCCATGGTGCCGATGCCGGTGACGTAGAACAGCACGGCCTTGCTGTGCAGTACCGAGTCGCCATCCGCCGGATCGGCGGCCCGGCCGCTGTCGATTCGCGCCTGCGCATCAATCGGCTCGTCATCCGGATCGGTCGTCCAGCGCGACCACCAGGTCATCGCCTCGAAAGGCGCGGTAATCAGCGAAATGAACAATGTTGCGCCGATGACCAGCGCCACGCCGAAAAACAATTGCTGAAGATCGGTCATCGGCTTTTGACCTTCTGTTTAACGAAATCGAGGATCTGGGCGGAGGAAAAACGGGAAAGCTCGCGGCTGGCGAACAGGAAGCCGCCGCTGCGCGCCGAGCGGCTGCGCGTGAAAAAGAGCCGCTCCAGCAGGCCGGCGAGCATCCAGCCGGAAAGGGCACACACGGCGCCCGGCAGGAACGGCACCTGGGCACCGTAAAACATGCCGAACATCATGTTCAGGCTGGTCCAGCCGTAAAGTGCGTAGAGCAAAATGATGCCGATGCTCGGCAGAACCGCCAGAAACCCGAAAATGAGCGGCGTGGTGGCAATGAAGATCACCGACATGAAATTCCACAGGGAGACGGGCATATCGAACAACAGGCGGGCCACCAGGACCGACATGGCGATCCACAGCCCAAGGCGCAGCGTCAGCGACGCGCCGCTGAACAGCAGCCCGAACACAAAGCCGATCGGAGAGGCCGACACCAGAAACAGCGCGAAACACTGGCCGAGCAGGACCGAGACGCCGGCGGTGAACACAATGACCGTCGAGGCGAAACGGCTCCGGTCATCCATCAGCGACGTATCGTACACCGCCGGATCGAAGCTCAGAGCCCCGCCGATCAATGTATCGAGTTGCCGAAAAAGCTCGGACCATTCCATCGCGCCGTCGCCGCTCATCCCGGAATTCAACGGGATGAAGCTGGCGCATTTTCCCGGCAAATTCAATGCTTGACCGCGATCAACAGGACGATGTTTCCGCGCCTGTGACGGCCATGGAAAAGCCATGCAGCCCGTGCAAACCGGGATGGGAACCTGCGTGCGTGCCCGCCGGTTTCGCCGGAAGGGACACGATGACCGAACTTGCCGATGTTGTCGCTCAATTGCGCGAGATCACCGGGGAGTCGATAAAACAGCCAGAGCAAGAGTGATGTCGACACGCAGCGAAGTCTGCTGACGACGGCACATCGTCCGGCGCAATCGACGGTGGAAATCCGTGTGTGTCCCGATTGCAAATGTTCCTGTATTGTTCTATCGCTGATCCTAAGGAGCGGTGGCATGACACAACAAAGCAAATTCGACAGGTTTCGAGAGCTTCACAGCCGGGACGGGGCCTTTGTCATCGCCAATCCCTGGAACGCCGGATCCGCCAAAATTCTGACGAGCCTCGGCTACGAGGCGCTGGCCACCACGTCGGCGGGGTTTGCCTTTTCCATCGGCCGCCGCGATTCCCAATTGCTGATCAGCCGTGAGGACATTCTGGAGAACGCCGCGGAGATCGTCACGGCGACCGCGCTTCCGGTTTCGGCGGATCTCGAGGGCGGCTTCGGCCATGCGCCGGAGGATTGCGCCGAGACAATCCGCCGGGCCATCGATATCGGCCTGGTCGGCGGTTCGATCGAGGACGCGACCGGCGATTCGGACCAACCGATTTACGAATTCCGGCAGGCTGTCGAACGGGTGGCCGCCGCCGTTGAAGCCAGCCGGGACAAGCCGTTCCTGATGACGGCAAGAACCGAGAACTATCTCTATGGCCGACCAGACCTGGAAGACACGATTGCCCGGCTTCAGGCCTTCGAAGAAGCCGGCGCCGACGTGCTCTACGCGCCCGGCCTGCCTGACCTTGACGCCATCCGCACCGTATGCGTATCCGTGACCAAGCCGGTCAATGTGGTGATGGGGCTGTCCGGGCCGACATGGTCCGTCGCACAGCTGGCGGAGGCCGGCGTCAAGCGCGTCAGCGTCGGCGGCTCATTTGCCCGCGCCGCGCTGGGCGGGTTCATCCGCGCCGCCAATGAAGTGCGCGAGCACGGCACGTTCCGCTATGCGGTCGAGGCGTTGCCGGATGCCGAGGCACAGCAATATATGCTGGCGGGCGACGAGGGCAACGGCGACGCTTCATGAGGCAACGGGCACCCGCCGGGCCAAGGCCGAATTCCGGTAAAAGCGGATTCGAAATCGTCCAATGATAACAAGGGTCTGTCATGCGGGCGCACTGCAAGGGCTTGGTGCAGCACAAAAGCGGCATAGAGCGCTGTCCGAAGATCCTCTATAACACTTTGCGACGGCAATAAGGTGCCGGTTTTGCGCCGACCGCTTCACGCCACTCCATTTGTCGAGCGGCTGCAGAAGCACGGACGCCACCGGCATCACACATGCTGTTTTCCTCAAGCCGTCACAGCAATGAAGATGAAACGAATTCAGGGCCCAGGATCAAAGTCCGGGATCATGAGCATTGAATGCCCGGTTCGCTTCTGAAACTGGCCGCCATGTGCGTGACGACCGCGTCCAGTGCGGCTTTCCTGGAAACCGGATATTCTACACGGAGATGATTTGCCACCTGTTCATCGCAGTGTGGTGACAGGATAACCTTCAGATAGACGATCCGGCCGTTTTTGTGTCCGGACAAAACAAACCAGTCATCTCCTCCAGCGCGATAGGTGATCTCCGTTTCACCGGAAGCGAACCATTCCGTTCTCGATTTGCGATAGTCGTTCCAGCCCGTTGTCGGCGCCAAAAAGGATCCGAACACCGTAATCTCGCTGGAGTCCTCGATCGATCGCCAGGTTTGGCCATCGCCGTTTGCAGGTGGTGGCAAAGCAACGAAGCCGGACGCCGGTAACTCGGCAGACGCGCCGAACCGTTCATTCGTGTAGCGCTTCCAGGCGGCCGCAGAGGCAAGCGTCGAAACGATGACGCCCGACAGGCACGCCGCTACAGCAATCAGTTGTTTTCGTTTCACATCCAATGCCCCTTTAATCGCGGAACAACTTATCCGATTATGGGACGCGGCAAAACCGACGACAAGACAGCTGAACTCGATGCGATATGCCGCCCTGCAGGCTAGAACGATTCTGGGGATTGACGTGAATGGAAACCGATATTTCGGACATCGAGGAAGCGATCGTGAAGGCCTATACGTCGCTGGAATCGCCGAACTTCTCTTTTGTTATGAGAAACATAGATTCAAAGCCATATGAGAAATTGGTTGAGAAGTTATCCAGGAATTACATTCTCAGTGAAGACACCGATCCAAACTATGATGTCAGTTTCATATTCAATGTAGAAAGAGGCAATCAAAGCTGGTTGTTGAAGTTGTCCATGGTCGGCTTGTTCGCTTGCTTGATTCGATATTCAAAAACGGAAAGACCCACTGCAATTCTGTCGGATGCAACAAAGGATTTGACCGATGAGGAAATCGAGCTGAAAAGCGAATTATCGCGTTTCGGGTTCAGGCTGATGACCAGATCCGAGATGGAGCGGCCGATCAGGCTCCAGATGTTTTTGGTCGATATCGACAACACGCGCATCTATCATGCGCTGTTTTGTGACGCCTATTACTTTCCTTGGGATTAAGATGCATGGCTGTCATGACGGCGACCGTGTTTCGATCTTAAATAATTCCAGATAGAGCGATCCACTCCTATGTCGCGTCGCTATAGGCGGCCGTCATAACACTGGGGGTGAACGACGCGCTCTTGGTTCGCGGCCGTCGTCTCGAACACAGTCGGCATGACGTATCCATCAATCACCCCGGTCACGGTCGGTCTCCCGGCCGATCGTCATGACCACCGTCGACTTGAAACAGCCCATGGTGCTGTGGGGCTGCGAGAAGTCGGCGGTGCTCTTTTAAGCCTACCGCAAGCATCATCACAATATCCAACAAACCAAATGATGAGAGACAAGATCCCATGACCGACCCCAAACAAGAGATCACGGAATGGCTTGTGAACAAACAGCTATCCGATGGAGCTGCCAAGCAGAGAGGGCTTTCACCAAAGACAAGCCGTTTGGCTCCGCACGCCGCCGCCCATGGATTCGCTTTTGATTCCTCGCCGCTTGCATATCAGTATCACAGGCCGGCCCAAGTCGCGCCCGGACATACCATGCCGCAAGCACGGTTTGCCTTTGATCCCAAACCCCTGGATCAAGGTGGCTCCCGGCCGATTGCCGGCGGCCGGCTTTCATCGGGAAGTGACGTTTGGCCGGCACCATCGGAGGTCACGACGAGATATGTCGGTCAGCCGAATTACTGGGCAACGGGAATAGTTCCACCCGCCGATACGGGCACCCGTTGGGGCAACTCAATGCACAATCACCTATTCTCTGCCTTGAACCGATTTAGCAACCGATTCTTTCTTCTGGGTGATGCCATTGAACCCTATTCCGATTACCTTGATGCCGCCGCAACGTTTGGCTTTTTACACCCCGATCCTCGCGCAAAGCTGGCTGGCCTCCTTCTTAAGGGCCTTTCCTCTTGGTCCAAGTATTCCGACAGGACTGTGGATAGCATTCACGACCGTATAACAACACCGCCGAGGAAACTGCCAAACAGATATATGGTGCCTAAAGTACCTCTTCATGTGCCTAGGGAAGGTGGCAGTTAATCTAGCTGGAGAAGATGATTGCAATGGTTCAGGACAGCGACCTGGAAACCCCAGCCCTTCGGATCACGGAAGCGTCAACCCATCGTAAACCCAGACCGCCTTGCCGGCACAGCGGACGATGTCTGCCGGTGGGCCAAACCGTTCCTCGATGCTGTCGCCATTCAGGCCCGTCATGAGGATGAAATCCGGAAGAATCGGTGATTTGTCGTCGGCGCGGCGCTCGAACCAGGCGCGATTGTAATTGTATTTGTCGCGATCGCCGTCGGGCTTGATCTGAACCAGGTGGATGCGCCGGTCCGACAGGAAGATCAGATGCTTGGCCCACCAGTAGCTGCTGAGGCCGGTATCAAGTCCGCGACCGGCCAGGCATGTTTCCAGCTCCGTCCGGTTGCCGAGCGTCTTGGCCGTGCTAAAGGCCGTCGGCACCGTCGCAAGGAATACTGCCGATATCAGCAGCACCGGAAGGGCTTGCACCACTCGCCCGGCCGACAGGGCGCGTGAGAGTGCCAGGGCGATTTTCAGGATGGCCAGGAGCGGCAGGAAGACCAGATATCGCAAATGGGCGTCCATCTCATAAGTGCTTGTCACGATCGGGGCCAGGAGGCCGAAGAGGACCGAAGCCGCCATGAAAACTGCCAGAGCATCGGAAAAGGGCATTTGCCTGCGCTGAAAACTCCGCCGTATGGCGCGAGCACCTGTGATGCAGATGGCGCCGATGGCGACCAGCAGGACAATGAGGATCCAATCCGGCGTTGCGGCGGCGCTGGCGACATCGTTCCACACCATGTCGGCGGAACCCAATATCGTGTCCAGTCGCAACGGATTTCCGGCCTTGATACCGTGGAATATCCGTTCGGCGGCGATGCTTGCTGCCGTGGCCAAAAACAGCACGGCCATCAGCATGAACGGGACGGCGCCGCGCGTGGCGCGTGCCTTGAGCCACAATACCAGCAGGGCGGGCAGCACGAACCAGGCGGCGAACAGCGCGTCTGAGAATGAGGAAACCAGGACCAGCAGGACAAGTAAAACACTGGTCAACGGCGATCCCGGTATGCGCAGGACCCTCTCCAAGAGAACAAGGGCGAGCAGCGCGCTGAAAACTGCGCCGGTGTGGATGAAGGGCGCGAACAGCATCAGCAACAGCGACAACGCCCGGCCGGACCCTGGAAGCAGCGCGGCGGCCACGGTGAGCGACAACAGACAGCCGACAAAAACAAGGATCGAACCGCGATAGCCGGTTTCGGTCGCGCGGCTCAAAATCCAGCCGGCCGAGAGCGCGTATCCCGTCAGCAGGGCGGTGCCGTAGAGAACCATCATCCAGCCGGGGGCCAGGGGCAGCGACACTAGAACGCCGGCAATCAGCATGTCCGGGAACACATAAGGTGACGGCGAATGGCGCCATGTGAAAAATGCTGACGGCGCAGACAGGAGATCTTCCGTCACAAGATAGGGCTGGACGAGATCGCTGTTCATGGCCAGGCCA
>JANQMU010000053.1 GCA_028279875.1 Rhizobiaceae bacterium | reverse complement strand
GACAGAAAACGCCGATGCCGCAAATGATGTCGGTGCCATTGTGCCCGGTCTCTCCAGCGCGCTCTTTCCCTCTCCCCCTTGGCGGGAGAGGGCGGCCCGAAGGGTCGGGTGAGGGCGCCGCAGCCGTGCAAGGAATCCTGCGCGTAGATGTTCTCTACACCCTGGCAATAACAGACCTGAGCTCCGCCAAACCGGACAGCAGTGGGTCCAGCCCGCCCATGACGGGACGGCGGAAGCGCCGCCGCGATCAAGCCTATTTGAAGGATCGTGTGGGCGCGTTCACCGCGATTTGCGGTATCCCGGCGTTGTCGGGTCGCCGAACGGCCATATCTTTCAAGCCGGTCAAACCCGTCCTCAGGAAACGACAGGCAGGCAAACGCGACATGGACCTGATCCTCGGATACCTCGCCGGCGTGCTGACGCTGGTCAACCCGTGCGTCCTGCCGATCCTGCCGATCGTTCTCGTCTCGGCCATCCAGGAGGACCGCTACGGCCCGGTCGCGCTGGCCGCCGGCATGGGGCTGACCTTCGTCGTCGTCGGCTTTTCGCTGGCGGCGATCGGCCCGGCGCTGGGTATCGACGAGCGCATCGTGTCGCGCATCGCCGCGATCCTGATGATCGGCTTTGGCGTCGTTCTGCTCGTGCCGCGGCTGAATTCCGGCTTCGCGGCTGCGACCGGCGGCCTGGCCTCGAGCGCCAATATGCGGCTCGACGATGCCGATCAGAACGGCCTGCGCGGCCAGTTCGTCGCCGGCGCGCTGCTGGGCGCGGTCTGGTCGCCCTGTATCGGCCCGACGCTCGGCGGCGCCGTGGCGCTCGCCTCCCAGGGCCAGCACCTTTTCCTGTCGTTCATGATCATGGTCGCCTTCGCGCTCGGCATCACGTCGGTGATGCTGGCGCTGGCCTATGGAACCCGCGAGGCGATCATGCGGCGCCAGCAGGGTCTGCGGCGGCTTGCCGACAAGGCCAAGCCGATCGCCGGCATCGTGCTGATCGCGGTGGGCGCGATGATCCTGTTCGACATTCAGAAGATCATCGAAATCCATGTCCTGGATGCCATGCCGATCTGGCTGCAGGACCTGTCCGTACGCTTTTGACGGCGAAACAGCCCGATACGAACCCTTAAGCCTTCAAGGAGATCGAAATCATGAACAGACGACAGCTTCTTGCCGGAACCGCGGCGATCGCCGCCGGCGCCGTCCTTGCCACCGGCACCGCCAATGCCAAGACGGTCGCCTATTCGCCGGAGAAACTGCAGGCGCTCAGGCAGGCCGGCAAGCCGGTGCTGCTCGATTTCTACGCAAGCTGGTGCACCACCTGCCGGGCTCAGGAACGGGTCGTCAATGCGTTGATCGATGGCGGCGGCTATGGCGATCTGACGGTCGTCAAGGTCGATTGGGACACCTACAGGTCCTCTGAGCTCGTCAGGGATCTGAACATCCCGCGCCGGTCGACGCTCGTCCTCATCAAGGGCAACCAGGAGCTTGGCCGGGTCGTCGCGCAGACCAGCGAGGCCTCGATCAAGGCGCTGCTCGACAAGGCCGCCTGACGCCGGCTCGGCCCTGCCGGTCTGCCGGTCTGCCGGTCTGCGGGGGGGTGCGTATCCGGTCGCCTACCCCGGGGGGCCTGTAGTCGCCCCCGCGAAGCGGGTCAGTCGTTGTCGAGGATGGCGATGGTGGCGACGACGAGGGCCGGGACCAGAAGCGCCCAGAAGCCGATGGTGGCGTTCAGCACCGAGCCGGGGAGCCCGCCGGCGACGAAGCTTGCCAGGTTGATGCCGTAGCGCATCGGTGCGACTTTCGGCAGGTCGACGCGTCTTACGGACCCGTCGCGGTCGTCGGTCCAGTTGCGGAACGTAAGCGACACCAGGAAGCTCATGAAGTTGCCGGTCATGACGGTCGTTGGGAAATGAAACCGCAGCACCAGTTGCATCAGCGCGTTCTGCAGCGACATGGCCAGGGTGGCGAAGACCAGCGCCAGGGCGGTGCCGGAGGATGGCCAGTCCGGTCCGACCGGCAGGAAGACGGCGGATGCCATGAAAAGCAAGAGCAGCACCGCCTCGATTGCCAGGCAGACCCGCACGACCTGCCATTGGGCGACGATCATCGCGCGGATCATGCGGATCCACAGCACCGCCGACAGAAAGAAGCTGACCAGGATCAGTGCCCGCGGCCAGAGCACCGCCTGCGGCTGGAACAGTTCGGAGATGACGATGACCATCGTCCCGGTAATGAAGGCGGTGAAGCTGTGAAACAGCGATACGAAGCAGATCACGTCGACGAAGGCCGAGCAGAAGGACAGCGCGACGGGTATCGCGGTATGTCGCGATGTGATCGCGGCGTGTCTGGGATGGTCCTGGTCGCCGGTCATGCGGGGCGCGGTTGCTGCCAGGCGGGGCCGGTTACGGGGCCAGTGTCGGGGCGTGTCGGCCGGGCGGAGATTTCGGCGGCTGTGATGCCTTCGGGCCGGGGACGATGGCGGCGCCCGTTTGCGATGAATTTGCAACGCGGCTGAATTCTCATTCGGCGCACCTCGGGTTCCGGGTATTCAAGTCATCGGTAAGGCTATATCAGAAGGGATGGCCGCATTGACGTTTCGGTCACATTGTCAGGCTTAATCTGGACGTTATGTTAACACTGCGAATCGAACGTTGAGGCAGACCCTGCCGGGCAACGTTCTCGAAGGAGAGTTGGAATGCGAATTGGCGCCGCTGTCACGGTTGTCGCTTTGATACTGGCGGTCCCGATGGTCGCGGGATGCACAGGCACCACGACCTCCGCGTCGCGCGACCTTCCACCGCCGGTCAATTACCGGCCGGCCGGCGGGCTGTCGCCGGACCTGTCTATACCGGTCCTGACCACGCCGGACGAGCCGCCGTTCAATCCTGACGGCTGATCTGTCCCCAGGCGGGCGGTCGCTGGAGCAGCTGTCCCGTCATGCGATGCCTGAGTTTTTACGGACTGGTGGACGGGCCACACTTTTGGCGAATGAGTGATTGCAGCGTTTCCGCCAATCCACTATGGTCCGCCGTCGTCTTACGACCTTGGCACCCGTAGCTCAGCTGGATAGAGCGCCGCCCTCCGAAGGCGGAGGCCAGAGGTTCGAATCCTCTCGGGTGCGCCAAAAACCCTAACAAAAACATGATCTTGCAGTAGAGCTTGCCCTCCGAGTCAGCCAGAAACTACTCTTACACATCCCTTACACATTTTGGGAACTGTGTCGGAGCAGTCAGCATGGCCACAACGCAGCACACCATCCTCGGCGGCAAAGTCCACGTCTACAAACGCGACAACAGCCGCTTCTGGCAGTGCTCGACCTATCTCGCCGGGAAGAACCGCCGCGCCACGACAAAGCAGGAAAGCCTGCAACTCGCCAAGGAGTTCGCCGAGGACTGGTACCTGGGTCTGCGCGGCAAGGTGCGCAGGGGCGACATCTCGGGCGAAAAGACGTTCCGCGATGCTGCCGCGCAGTTCGAACGCGAATATGAGGTCATCACCGAGGGGCAGCGAAATCCCGATTATGTGGAAGGGCACCGCACGCGGCTGCGCCTGCATCTGCTTCCCTTCTTCGGGGATGTGCCGCTTTCCGAAATCACCTCCGGCAAGGTGATGGACTACCGCATCTCGCGCCTCAATCCGGGCGAGGGCGAAGACCCCGACGCCAAGACGTTCAAACAGGCGGCACGGCAGTTCCTGCAGGAGTCCGGTTTCAAGAACAGGAAACGTGTTGAGGAGGAAGTCGACGCCTACCGTGAGCGGTTGCGCGCATTCCTGCTCCCCCACTTCGGCGACATACCCGTTGCCGAAATCACGCCTGCGGCAATCGAAGACTATCGCCGCGAGCGCGTCCGCCCCGAAGACGGTGCTGCTGCGCCGACCGCCACGACCGTGCGCAAGGAAGTGACCGCGCTCGGCGAAGTGCTGCGTTGGCATCAACGTCGCAGCAAGCCGCCGTCTCGCAGCACCATGCACCATGAAATCGTGACACTGAGCCAAGTGCTCAAGTCGGCGGTGCGCAAGGGCTGGCTCAAACACGTGCCCGACCTTTCAGCCCCCTATGGCGCATCGGGTAAGATCACACACCGCGCTTGGTTCTCGCCGGACGAGTACCGGCAGCTCTATGGCGCGACGCGAGAACATTCGCGATCGAGCAAAGGCACGTCCTGGCAGTGGGCTGCCGAGCAGTTGCACGACTACGTGCTCTTCATGGCGAACACCGGCATGCGCCCGGATGAAGCCAACAATCTGCAATTCAGAGACGTTGCCATCGTTGAGGACGATGCCACCGGCGAGACGATCCTTGAGATAGAAGTGCGCGGAAAGCGCGGTGTCGGGTACGGCATGAGCACGCCCGGTGCAGTGCTCCCCTTCCGGCGGCTGTCGCGGCGTCTGCGGCCGGACGGTGCCAGCCGCGACGATGAACAATCCGACACGACCGAGGATTGGCGGCCGCCCGAACCGAGCGACTTGGTCTTTCCCGCAAATCACAAGAAACAACTCAATCGCATTCTGGAACGCGAGAACCTCAAGCTCGATCGCGACGGCAATCGCCGCACAGCCTATTCCCTTCGCCACACCTATATCTGCATGCGGCTCATGGAAGGCGCCGACATTTATCAGATTGCCAAGAACTGCAGAACGAGCGTTGAGATGATTGAGAAATATTATGCTGCGCACATCAAGACCAGTCTCGACGTTGCCGCCATCAACGTGCGCAAACCAAAAAAGAAACTGAAAGGTGGTTAGATTTGCGCTGTCAGAGCGTTTTCCCTTTTTGGGTTTCTGAATATTATTCTCTGGATATTATTCCTTGTATATTCTTAGCGAGAAATATTTTCTCTTTATGAAGTTCAGATTTTTCTCATCATGATGGGAAATATTTTCTCATCTGTATGTGCGCTATTTGACATACAACACCTTGGCTTTGAGGTTGACCTCATAGAGATTCGGCTTCCCCATCCCCTGCCGCGTCACCTTGATGAACCCCTTGTCGCTCAACTCCTTAATGTGGGTGTTCGCACTTCGACGTGAGATGCCCATGTCTTCGGCGAGCCGCTCCTGTCCGGGGAAACAGGAATCATTGTGCCACGCGTATGAGAGTAGCAGCGTGTATGTCAGCTTCGCGCCTGGAGACAATTTGCTCGATTTCAAGATTGCATTTGGCACCTGCGTAAAGCCGCGCTGCGAAAGCGCATCGGCACCAACAATTTTGATGGTGCGTTCGAGAACCTCCGCAATGCCCTTCATCTGCCCCATGCGGAAATTATACGGTATCCGGTCGAGTTTCCTCCCGTTGGTTCTCCACAACACTGTCCGTTGCGTCGCGCACCCGCTCGTCGTGTCCAGCTTGAAGCGCGAGTGACGTCGTGAGCAGCTTGTGAAGGTCGCGAATGAGGTGGTTGGTCTCTCGATCACGTTCGAGCATGGTGACGAGGAGTTCGTCTTTCACGCGAAGCTGCCCATCCTTCACACGAATTTGTTCCTTCAAAAAATCGAAGTCTTCGCTGCGTTCACCTGCATGCGGCTGCGTGTTGCTTGATGCAGGTGCATGCAGGTTCTTAACTTCCGCGTCTTCCTGTTTCGCGGCAGGTTCGTGCTGCTCTTCATCGTCCTGCACGCTGCTGTGTGCAGGTTCATGCACCTGCAGATCGATTGATGCAGCTGCGTCCGCTTCCAGTTTTGCAAGAAGCCGGTCGACAGATTCCGGGGTCGCAAAGTACCGGCGGAGCATGCCGAACTTCTCACATTCAAGATCGCCCTCGCGGCAATATCGTTGGATCGTATCTTTCGATTTCTCGATACCGATCGAAAAGAGGCGAGCGCGGATATCGTCAACAGAGAGGGTATAGTCGTCACTGCTGCGTTCAGCTGCAGGCTGCTGCACAGCCCCTGCATCTTCGCCAGGAGCACTCTGTTCAGCCGTATTTTCTGCAGGTGTAAATGTCAGTTCGGGTTGCGGCTGCGAAAAGGGAACTGGTTCGTTCATGACCACATGCTACCATGTGGCGATGTGATTGATTGATCGTCGTGTTAAAAAGCCTTGACATAATCAAACCGTCGGATACTCATCTGAATATTCCACACGCCTCACTTCCCGCATTATTCATTCTAAGTGTGAAAGAGCTTTTTCATCGGCGGCAGGCAAAACCTGAAACACTCACCTCTTGCAAACCGATTGCGCAACTTAGCACGAATTCGCATAGAACGAGTTAAAATGAAGAGAAGCGTTTATCATTTCAATCATATAGACCTGATACCACTACTCTTCAATAGCATTTATAATACTTCCCAGAAAAAGGAAATCACAACAGCCATCCTGCATTGCGTCTAACTATTATCCCGCGTCATAATTTTCTATAAAATACGTTCTATCGGAATATTCTCCCGACACATCTGTGCCGCAATAATTAAACATAACGGCATCTTGATTAGTTTTTCGCCCATACCAATGGATAAATTTTCGTATCATTTGGAATCGTAAAGCGAATTCATTCCAATCTTCTATATATGAGTAGACTATAATTACCGGCTCTATAATACGCGCCCCTGTATCTCTTCTACGCCAGTAACCAGTTTGCGTTCTTGTCTTTGTAGCGCCACCATTAATCCTCCACAGCACGTAAGCAGCTATTTCGGCTATACGCTCACCGTCGTCGAGATCATTTCCGTCTTTATCACGCAGTGAAATGTAGATCGACACCTTCTGCTGATCCTCCCCCACTGAAGTGGTCCTCCGCTATGTTTAGGAAAACGGAGGAACGAGATGGCAAACAAGCGACCGAAGCCCGAAGAGATTGTCACGAA
>JANQMU010000094.1 GCA_028279875.1 Rhizobiaceae bacterium | reverse complement strand
TCGCCGTTCACGACCGGCAAGGGCGCGACGTAGGCGCGTTGTGATGGGATCGGGTCAGCGATAGAAGGCGAAGATCGCGTCAAGGGCGTGTTTGAGTTCGTCGCGCACGCCGGCCGACGCCTGCAGAACCTCTTCGGCCTTGAAGAAATCGAGGACCCGGAACTGGCTGACCTCGGGACGCAGAAAGACATCCGGCGGTGCCGTCTTCAGTTTCATCGCAATGATCGACTGCATCATCAACTGGCTTGCCCCAAACAGAAGATCCGTCGTCGAGGGGCGGTCGCCATCGTCGCCGCTCGGGCCGCCGACAACATCGATGCCGATGACGATGTCGGCCTTGCCGGAGAGCAGCTCAAACGGCACCGGGTTGAAGATTCCGCCATCGATCATGTAGCGGCCATCGCACAGGACCGGCCTGAAAACCGCCGGTATGGCAGCCGATGCGGCAATCGCGTTGCGCAGGTCACCGCTCGACCTGACGGACTCGGCCTGCCCGTAGAAGTCGGTCACCACGATTTGCGTGGGGATGTCGAGGTCCTCGAACCGCGTCGGAATGACCTCCGGCAGAAAGGCCTCGAGGATGCGTTCGATGTTGAACTGGCCGAGCGTGAAACCGCCGGCCAGAACGTCGCCGACCTTCGTGGGCCGCAGCCGCCAGACACGGCTGGCGAGTTCACCGCGGCGGCCTAGCGTCTCCAGCGTGTAGTCGCGGATATCGCGTCCGCGCATGCCGGCCGCCATGGCCGATCCCATGATGGCGCCGATGGAGGCCCCGGAGATCGCGACCGGGCGAATGCCGAGTTCATCGAGCACTTCGATAATGTGGATATGGGCAAACCCGCGTGCGCCGCCACCACCGAAGGCGACGGCAACCGTCGGCTCACCGGATGGTTTGTCGAGCCCCGTTTCACGGCTGTCGATGAGCATCTGATCGTTCATGATCCATCCATTGTGCATTGCCGGTTGCGGTTAGGCAAATGGGCCTACAGCCGGGGCAGTATCGTCATGGTTTCGGGCACCAATGGGGCGGATAGCGATGGCCCTCAACAGCGGAAAAAATGGATCGACGTGCCGGCGTAATGCCGCGTTTCGAGCAGGTGGCAGGCCTCGCCGGGATCGACGGCGACGCCCGCCCGCTCCTCCAGCACAAACAGCGCACCGGATTTCAGCCAGCCGCCCGACACTGCGCTTGCAAGCGCCCGGTCGCCAAGCCCTTGGCCGTAGGGCGGATCGGCAAAGACGAGGTCGAAGGGCTCAAGCTGCCCGCGATGGCCGAGGGCCGTCGCATCGCGCCGGAAGATCTTTGTGCTGCCCTGGACCCCGAGCGCTTCGATATTGGCGCGAAGCAGAGCCCGACCCTCCACCGAATTTTCGACAAACAGCGCGAACCGGGCACCCCGTGACAGGGCTTCGAGGCCGACCGCGCCGGTGCCGGCGAACAGGTCGAGCACCCGTGCTCCGTTCAGACTGTCCGGATAGCCATGGGCCAGAATGTTGAACAGGGCTTCACGCGTCCTGTCCGTCGTCGGGCGGATCTGACCGGAATGTGGCGCCGACAGGCCACGGCCGCGGAACCTACCGCCGACGATCCGCATTACCTGACGGCCTCTTATCACCGCGCCGGGACTGAGGTTTCTTTCCCGTACCGCTCCGCTTCGACGGCTTTCCGCCTTTTGCCGCCGCGCCGATTGTGGCTTTCCGGCCGGGCCCAGATGCGTCCTGATTCGATTTGTCGCGCGCCACCACCGGCCGGGCGCCCGGCCCCATCCACACATTGGAAGCGCGGCTGCGGCGCTGAAACCGGTTTGGTTTTTCATCGGTTTTTTTGGTGTCGAGACGATCCAGATTGCGCTGCCGCTTGTCGCCGACGGCCTGGCGACCGGATGCCGCCTGCCGTGAGCGCTGCTGCGGTTTCGCGTCGGGCCGGCCGGATTGCTGTTTGACGGCGGCCGGCTTTTTGCCCGTGGCTTTGGATCCGCGGTCATCAAACAGCGGGGCGTCGAAATTCGCGCCCGACTGCTCGATCAGGCGCGGGCCGAGCTGGTCACGCAGGGTGCGTCCCTTGACTTCCAGCGTTTGGCCCTCGCGCAAATCGGAAAGCTGGAACGGCCCGTAGGAAATCCGGATCAGCCGGTTGACCTCCAGGCCCAGCGCCCCGAGGACATTCTTGATCTCCCGGTTCTTGCCTTCGCGAAACGCCATGGTGATCCAGACATTGGACCCTTGTGTACGATCGAGCGTCGCTTCGATCGAACCATAGAGCACACCATCGACGGCAATGCCGTCGCGCAACCGGTCAAGCGCCGCCTGATCGGTCTTGCCATGGGCGCGGACACGATAGCGTCGCAGCCAGCCGGTCGATGGAAGCTCCAGAACACGGGCCAGCCCGCCATCATTGGTCAAGAGCAGCAGACCCTCGGTGTTGATATCCAGCCGTCCCACCGAC
This sequence comes from Rhizobiaceae bacterium, assembly GCA_028279875.1. Lineage (GTDB taxonomy): Bacteria > Pseudomonadota > Alphaproteobacteria > Rhizobiales > Rhizobiaceae > Hoeflea_A. The sequence continues at coordinate 70,766 of JANQMU010000094.1, read as the reverse complement.
AGCACGCGCGGCAGGTCGGGCGGCAAGCGCTCGAACACCGTGGGCCGCCCCTCGGGGTCCTTGTGGGTGCTGACCAGGCCGGAGGGCTTGTGGTAAAGCCACAGGCGGGTCCGTTCGATGCCGCGCAGCGGCTTGCCGTCGACCTCGATGCGATCGGCGAGGGTCACATTGACGGCGGGCGATTCCAGAACGGCGCCATTGAGCCTGATGCGGCCTTCGGCAATCATCCGCTCCGATTCGCGCCGCGAGGCGATGCCGGCCCGGGCCAGCAATTTGGCGATCCGCTCCGGTGCCATGTCGTCCGGCATCTGCCGCGCCGGTTCGGTTTTGCCTTTCACCGGTCCATCGGCATCCGGGCCGCTGTTGATGCGCCGCTTTCGCGGAGCCGGACGCGCGGGCTTGCCACTGGTGTTCATCTGGTGCCTGCCTTTCGGGCGGATCCGGCGCGATTGCGGTCGCAGGGCGACTTTCAGTTGCCTTGTATCGTGATTTACGCCAGCCTTTAACAGGTTGGACGAACCGGGTTAAGCCCCATATGTCGATTCGCCCGGGATTACGGCGACAGGAGATCGGAGAGCGGCCAATGCCGGTCAAGCAGAGTTTCATGGACGCCGCGCTGGAACAGGCCCGGCTGGCGGCCGCGCGCGGCGAAGTTCCGGTGGGTGCGGTGGTTGTCAAGGATGGCGCCATCATCGCGCGAAGCGGCAATGCCAACCGTGCGCGGCATGATGTGACGGCCCATGCGGAAATCCTCGCTATCCGTGAAGCATCAGAGCATCTTGCCAGCGATCGGCTGTCCGAATGCGATCTCTACGTCACACTCGAACCATGCACAATGTGCGCGGCCGCCATATCATTCGCCCGTATCCGCCGGCTTTATTTCGGGGCCGAGGACGAAAAGGGCGGCGGCGTGGTCAATGGCGTCCGCTTTTTCGAACAGGCGACATGCCATCATGCGCCCGAAATCTATGCGGGCATCGGCGAATCGGAGGCCGCAACACTGCTCAGGGATTTTTTCAGACGGAAACGAGAGGGTGCCTAAAGCGCGCCTCAGAACGGCCAGAGCTTGCCGAGGCTGAAACCGCCCTTGGCCTTGCGCGCGGCCGCCTTGCGGCGCTGCTCCTTCTTGAACTCCGATTCGCCGAGTTCGCCGATGGGCGCGGTCTCGGACGGTTGCCTGTAGCCTGTCGGCGGATCGCTCAAATAGCGCCGGCCCTCATAGGCGCCCTTCTGATTGGCGCGGGCCTGGCGGAACTGCTCAAACTGTTCCTTGGATGTCGGATTCTTCGCCAGCGGCGATCCGTTGTCGAAGGAACCGCTGTCGGCTTCCTCGATCAGACGCTTGCGCGTCTCCTCCGGGGATTCCAGCCATTGCGGATTGTCCTTGGATGCGACGCTTTGCTGCGGCACGGGCAGTGCTGCGCCCTCCGGCGGCTCGACCAGATCCGGGCGCGGCACATAGGTCACTTCGCTCTTCTTTTTCGGCGGCGTCAGCGACACCAGACTGCTGATGCCATCCACCAGATGCGCATTGGCGGTCTTCTCGGTGCCGTAGGTCGGACTGCTGACACACCCCGACAGCGCCATGGATCCGCAGACCGCTCCCACCAGCACGCAAACGGTGCGGAGCTTCACTTCTGTGCTCATTCAGCCATTCCCAGTTCAGCCGGCCCTGTCCTTGCAGGGTAAATCCGGCCATTTCTTGACGCCCTTTCTACCCGAAATCCATGATTTCGGCAATTTTTTGCCTGACGGCCGGCTTTCCTGTCTCGATCCGGCCCGGTCACAGACGGCCCAATTCCCGCAATTCCCGCAGCGCCGCCGCATCGCGGGCGGACACATCGGGAAATTCCGGGTCGGACCCGACATCATCGGTCATCCGCCACGAGCGCGCGCATTTGCGTCCCCCGGCCGCCGCCGGCACCACGCTGACGCCTGCCACATCGGACAGCCGGAAGGCATCCGCCGGGCCGTTCCCGCCGGACAATTCGATGCCGGAGGTGATGCATATCTCGGCAAAATCCTGGCCGTCCAGCGCCGTCATCAAATCCTCATCGGTGATGTGGACCACCGGCGCGGCCTCAAGCGACGACCCGATCCTCTTTTCGCGCCGTTCGATTTCAAGGGCGCCGGTGACGACCCGGCGGACGGTGCGGATCTTCGACCATTTGGCCGCGAGACGATCATCACGCCAGCTTCCGGACACGGTCGGGAACTGCTCGAGATGCACGGACCGCGCCCCCGGATACCGGCTCAGCCAGGCCTCTTCCATCGTAAAGGGCAGCATCGGCGCGAGCCAAGTGGTCAGGCAGTCGAAGATGGTGCGCACGACCTGAAGGGACGCCTGCCGGCGGACACTCGACGGCGCATCGCAATAGAGCGCATCCTTGCGGATATCGAAATAAAACGCCGACAGTTCAACATTGGCAAAGTCGATCAGCGACCGGGTGATGCGTTTGAAGTCGAAGGCGTCATAGCCCTCGCGCACGGTCTCATCCAGTTCGACCAGCCGGTGCAGCATCAGCCGTTCGAGCTCCGGCATGGCCTCGAAATCGACCTCCTCGCCCCGGTCATGGGACAGCGTGCCCAGCATCCAGCGAATGGTGTTGCGGAACTTGCGATAGGCGTCGACATTGGTCTGGATGTTGGTCTTGCCGAGACGCTGATCTTCCCAATAATCCGTCGTCATCGCCCACAGCCGCAGAATATCGGCGCCGGACTGCGCCATGATGTCCTGCGGCGTGACCGTGTTGCCCTTGGACTTGGACATTTTCTCGCCCTTTTCATCCATGGTGAAACCATGGGTGATCACGGTGTCATAGGGCGCGCGACCACGGGTGGCACATCCTTCCAGCAGCGACGAGTGGAACCAGCCGCGATGCTGGTCGGACCCTTCCAGATAGACATCGGCGGGCCATTTCAGGTCGGACCGATCCTCGAGCGTGAAGGTGTGGGTGCTGCCGGAATCGAACCAGACATCGAGAATGTCGGTGACCTGCTGCCAGCGATTGGAGTCGGCGCGGCCGGCAAGGAAGCGCTCCCTGGCATCGTCGGCAAACCAGGCATCGGCGCCTTCGGCCTCAAACGCCTCGAGGATGCGTTCGTTGACGGCCTCATCGACGAGGACCTCCCCGTCCTCGTCGACGAAGACGGCGATGGGAACGCCCCAGGCCCGCTGGCGCGACAGGACCCAGTCGGGTCGCGTTTCGATCATCGTGCGCAGCCGGGTCTGGCCGGCTGAGGGAACGAAGCGCGTCGCGTTGATCGCCTCCAGCGCCCGGGTCCGCAGGGTGGTGCCGTCCGCGAACGGCTTGTCCATATGCACGAACCATTGCGGCGTGTTGCGGAAGATGATCGGTTTCTTCGACCGCCAGGAATGCGGATAGGTGTGTTTGAGCCGGCCGCGGGCAAACAGTGCATCGGCGTCGATCAGCGCGGCGATGACCCGTTTGTTGGCATCGCCCTTCTTGCCACGATCGTCGATGACCCGGGCGGCGCCGTCGGTGGAACCAGGTCCGAAACCGGGCGCATCGGCAGTGTAAAACCCGTCATCGCCGACCGGAAAGGCGATGGCCGTGTCGATGCCGAGCTCGGTCAGATAGGCGACATTCTCCGTCCAGGCCTCGAAATCCTCGCGACCGTGGCTCGGCGCGGTGTGGACAAAACCGGTTCCGGCCTCGTCGGTCACATGTTCGCCGGCCAGCAGCGGCACGACGAAATCATAGCCCAGCGCCGCAAGCGGATGGGCGCAGCGCGTCTGCGCCAATTCATCGCCAGTCACATCGGCCAGCCGCTTGAACGTCACCTTGGCCTTCTGCGCGCATTCCTCGGCCAGGCTGTCGGCAAAGACCAGCTTCTCGCCGGGCTGCGGACCGAAATCATTTTCCGCGGCGGTGATTTCATAGAGGCCGTAGCCGATGCGGTCGGAGTAGCAGATCGCGCGGTTTCCGGGGATCGTCCAGGGCGTCGTCGTCCAGATCACCACCTGGGTGCCGTTGAGCGCATCGGGACCATGGGTGACCGGGAACTTCACCCAGACCGTGTCGCTTTCATAGTCCAGATATTCCACCTCGGCTTCGGCCAGCGCGGTGCGCTCGACGACCGACCACATGACCGGCTTCGAGCCGCGATAGAGCTGGCCGAGGGCGGCGATCTTCATCAGTTCCCCGGCGATACGCGCCTCGGCATGGAAATTCATGGTCGTATAGGGCTGGTCGAAATCGCCCTCGATGCCGAGCCGCTTGAACTCTTCGGTCTGCACGTCGATCCAGTGGGCGGCAAAATCCCGGCATTCCTGTCGGAATTCATTGATCGGCACGTCGTCCTTGTCCTTGCCGGCGGCGCGATACTGTTCCTCGATCTTCCACTCGATGGGCAGGCCGTGACAGTCCCATCCGGGAACATAATTGCTGTCATAGCCGCGCATCTGGAACGAGCGGGTGATGACATCCTTCAACACCTTGTTGAGGGCGTGGCCGATGTGGATATTGCCATTGGCGTAGGGCGGACCGTCATGCAGGACGAATTTCGGCCGGCCGGCGGCCGACTCCCGGAGTTTGCGGTAAAGGTCCATGTCCTGCCAGCGGGCGACGAGTTCCGGCTCCTTCTTCGGCAGGCCGGCGCGCATCGGGAAGTCCGTGTTCGGCAGGTTCAGGGTTTTGGAATAGTCACGTTTTTCGGTTGCTTCGGTCATCAGTCGATCATGGTTTGCTGGTTTGCGACACGCGGTGCGGTCGGCTGTTCAGGCGGCTTGAGGAGGCATCGCGCCGGGTCGGCGCAGCACCATCCGCTCCCGGACTTCCCTCCTGCCTGACCGCAAGGGTCGGGCGCGCTCAGGAAGCCGGGCCAATAATTCGAATGCTGGTGCCGATACCGAATAAGACCTTCATGACGAACGCCTTCTAGCAAGGCTGCCTGCGGGAATAAAGAATTTTCTCAATAAACGTCGCGCTCGAGCTTTTCGAAGATCGTCCGACGCATGAACGCCGTCATCCGGCGCGGCATCAATCCGCCGAACAGCCGTCCGGATTTGGCGATGAGACCGGGATAGAGCGTTTTTTTGCCGCGCTCTGCGGCACGGATGATGCGGGCGGCCAGTTTCGCCGGGTCCATGCGACGGTTGGCGGATGCATCCGGTGGCGCGTGGCGCGAGGCATGCCCGGTCCGCACCGGGCCCGGGAACACGGTGGTGACGCCTATGCCGCGGCGCTTCAACGCCGGACGGATACTCCTGGCATAGATCGTCAGCGCGTCTTTCGAGGCCCCATAGGCGGCACCGCCGGGATAGCCTGTGAAGTGCGACAGCGACGAGATGAACACCAGGCGGCCGCCCGGCGCGATCTTCGCCATGCGGACCATTGCGGCGGTGATGACCATCGGCGTTTCGCAATTGACCGTCAGCAATCGCAGATAGGCGGCATCGGGTATGCGTTCGAAATTCCCGGTGGCGCTGATCCCGGCATTGTGGACGACCCAGTCGAAAGACGGTTCATCGGCCAGTTCCTGCAAAAGCCGGTCCACGGCGCCGCGGTCGGCAAGATCGAGCTGCCGCGGAGTCAGGCCAGGTGCCGGCTCGACCGGCAAACGGTCTATCGCCGTCACCAGCGTGCCGCGAGCGGCCAGCTGACGCGCGATCTCCCTGCCAAGGCCGACGGCAGCCCCTGTCACCAGCGCCCTCATGACCACCGCCCCCTGACGAGCCGGCGCAGGCGCGCCCCCGCCGACACCGTCGCGACGGTCCGGTCCGTCCGCATCAGGCGGGCAATCTCGTCGGCCATGCCGGCGGCCGGAAAAAACAGGCGCCCGAGGCGCCCCGGCTGATAGCCGGCCTTTTCGTGCATGCCAGTGGCCGTCGGTCCGGGATGGATGAGCTGCACGCCGATGCGGCCCTGCCACTCCGAGGCCAGGGACCGGGCAAGGCCGGCCAATCCGGCCTTGGAGGCGGCGTAGGCGGGCATGTTCGGCGAGCCGCGATGGGCGACGGAGCCGATCAGCACGATCTTGCCACCGGCTTTTTCAAGGCGCCGTGCCATTCGCCGGGCCAGCAGAACAGGGGCGGTGAGATTGACATCCAGGGTTCGGCGGATTTTCTCCGCGTCCTCCGAATCCGGCGGGCCGTAATAGCCGGTTCCGGCATTGACGACGAGCCGATGCACCGTCTCGATCCGCTCGGTGCGCAGCGCCGCCTCGATCGCGTCGACAGCGCGCTTTGGATCCGCCAGGTCCGCCTGCACGTAAAGGGCGCCCTCCGGCAGTGCATCGCCGCATTCTTCCCGGCTCCTGCGGCCGCTCAGAACCAGGCGATTTTCACCGGCGAGCCGGTTGGCCAGGGCAAGGCCGATTCCGGCGCTGGCACCGGTGATCAGAATGGCCGGCCCGGACCCCATGACACGATCAGCCAAAGGCCAGACGGCGGTCGAGTGCGCCAAGCGGGCTGACCCCGGAAAGGGCCGCACGGGCTTCTTCGGCGTCTCGATGCATCTGCTCAATCAGGGGATCGAGACCGTCGAACTTTACCTCGTCGCGCAAATGGGCAAAGAAGCTGACGGAACAGACCTCACCGTAAAGATCTTCGTCAAAATCGAAGACAAAGGTCTCAAGCACGATCGGCCCGCCTTCATCGACGGTCGGCCGCCGGCCGAAGCTCGCCACACCGTCATGCAGGCCGCCATTTTCCCGGCGAAACCGAACCGCATAAATCCCGGGCTTCAGACCGGTCTGCGGCGCCAGTTCCATATTGGCCGTCGGGAAGCCGAGCCGGCGGCCCAGTTGCTTGCCGCGGACGACCGCGGCTTCGACGCAGTAGCGATAGCCCAGAAGCCCGGCAGCCTCGGCGACATCGCCTTCGCCCAGGCACTGGCGAATATGGCTGGAAGAGACAAGCGCGGTGTTCTCGTCGGTAAACGGTTCGACCACCGTGACGTCGAACCCGTACCGCGCGCCGATTTCACGGAGGAATTCGGGGCTGCCCTGCCGTCCCTTGCCGAAATGAAAATTGAAGCCGGTGACGACATGGCGGATGCCGAGACTGTCGACCAGGACGTTTTCGACAAAGGCGGCGGCCGAGTTTTGCGCGAATGCGCGGGTGAAGGGCAGCTCAACGATCGCTTCAAAGCCCATGGCACCGATCAGCCGCGCCTTCAGCGGCGCCGGCGTCAGCCGGAAAACCGGTGCTTCCGGTTTGAAAACCGTGCGCGGATGGGGCTCGAATGTCAGGGCCGTCGCCGGCACCGCATCAGACGTCCGGCAGCGCAGCGCCTCGCTCAATACGGCCTGGTGCCCCCGGTGAACGCCGTCAAAATTTCCGATCGCCAGGACGCCGCCGCGCAGGCTTTGCGGAAAATCCTCAAGAGTTTCGATACGCATCATCGGCCGGCCCCTATCTCAGGCGCTGCATCCAGCCGACCGGGTCGGCACCGTGACGCTGCAGGAAGGTTTCCAGGCGGCCGTCATGAACCTTTCCGCCATCGGTATATTGCGCCGTGTGGATGCCGTCGGAAATGTAAAGCAGGTCGAGACCAAAATCCCGCGCGCCCTTGACATCCGTCGGCAAACCGTCGCCGATCGCGAGAATGCGGTCTTTGACGACCCCGCCGCGCATCTCTTCTGCCTGTGCGAGCGCGGCCTGGTAAATCGGCGCATGGGGCTTGCCGGAAATCAGGGTTGTGCCGCCCATCTGCTCATAGAGAGCAGCAATCGATCCGGCGCACGGGATAAGCCGCGATCCGCGTTCGACGACAAGATCGGGATTGGCGCAGATGAAGGACAGATCACGGCTCTTGAAGTCCTCGAGGATCGACACATATTGATCGGCCGTTTCCTGTTCGTCATCGAACAATCCGGTGCACACGACAATGCCGGCATCGTCCAGGCCCACATCCGTGACGCCGAGGCCGGCAAGCAGCGGCCGGTCCCTTTCCGGACCGATGAAATAGATCCGGTCCGGCCCGGCGGCGATCAGATCGCGGGTCACATCGCCCGATGTGACGATGCGGTCATAGGCCTGCGGGTCGACGCCGATCATGTCGAGCTGTTCGCCGACCGAGTCCCGTCGCCGCGGCGAATTGGTGATGAGGACCACCGCACCGCCCTGCCCGCGAAAGGCACTCAACGCTTCGCCGGCGAAGGGCCGGGCTTCGACACCATTGTGCAGGACGCCCCAGACATCGCAGAAGATCACATCGTAGCGGTCGCGAAGATCGGCAAGGCGATCGATTTTGTTCAACATGGCGCTGTGCGGTTCCGTGAGGCTGTGACGACGATGGTCTCATCATCGCGGTGCTGCGGCAGACATCGGCTATCGGCGTTCAGAAAACAAGCCCCAATGATCGTAAATGATCTTCGCATCGGCCTATTTCGCGCCGGTCTTCGTCGGCTCGTTAAGGAAGCCGAAAGCCCGCCGCTTTATTTCACTCGACAATCTTGACTCCGGATCGTGACATCACTATCTCGTGCGTCGATTAGCACTCGTCTTAGGTGAGTGCTAGTTTTCATGGCCGGGCATTTCGCCCGGCGTGTCATTCGATCGAGGGTATAGACAATGGCAAAAACCAATTTCCGTCCTTTGCACGACCGCGTTGTCGTGCGCCGCGTTGAGTCCGAAGAAAAGACCGCAGGCGGCATCATCATTCCCGACACCGCAAAAGAGAAGCCGTCCGAAGGCGAAGTCGTCGCCACCGGAAACGGTGCGCGCGACGACAGTGGCAACATCATTGCCCTGGACGTCAAGGCGGGCGACCGCATTCTCTTCGGCAAGTGGTCCGGAACCGAGGTCAAGCTCGATGGCGAGGAACTTCTGATCATGAAGGAATCCGACATCATGGGCGTGATCGGCTGAGCCGAACACATCAATCAGTAACCTCTCCTTTTCGAATTCGGGCGAACAGCCCAGAAATGAGGAATCATGTCAGCAAAAGAAGTCAAATTCAGCCGCGACGCGCGGGAAAAGATGCTCAATGGCGTCGATATTCTTGCCGATGCGGTGAAGGTCACCCTCGGTCCCAAGGGCCGCAACGTCGTTCTCGACAAATCCTTCGGCGCGCCGCGCATCACCAAGGACGGTGTCACCGTCGCCAAGGAAATCGAACTGGAAGACAAGTTCGAAAACATGGGCGCACAGATGGTGCGCGAAGTCGCCTCCAAGACCAATGACGAAGCCGGTGACGGAACAACCACCGCCACGGTCCTCGCCCAGTCGATCGTCCGCGAAGGCTCCAAGGCCGTTGCCGCCGGTATGAACCCGATGGACCTGAAGCGCGGCATCGACGTTGCCGTCAACGAGGTCGTCGCAGACCTTCTGAAACAATCCAAGCCCATCAAGACCTCCGAAGAAGTTGCCCAGGTCGGCACGATTTCGGCCAATGGCGAAAAGACCATCGGCGACGATATCGCCGAAGCCATGCAGAAGGTCGGCAATGAAGGCGTCATCACGGTTGAAGAAGCCAAGACCGCCGAAACCGAGCTGGAAGTCGTCGAAGGCATGCAGTTCGATCGCGGCTACCTGTCGCCCTACTTCGTGACCAATCCGGAAAAGATGGTCGCCGATCTGGAAGACTGCTACGTGCTGCTGCACGAAAAGAAGCTCTCCAACCTGCAGGCCATGCTGCCGGTTCTGGAATCCATCGTTCAGTCCTCCAAGCCGCTGCTGATCATCGCTGAAGATGTCGAAGGCGAGGCGCTCGCAACGCTCGTCGTCAACAAGCTGCGCGGCGGCCTGAAGATCGCTGCCGTCAAGGCACCCGGCTTCGGCGACCGCCGCAAGGCCATGCTGGAAGACATCGCCGTGCTTACCGGTGGCCAGGTGATTTCCGAAGATGTCGGCATCAAGCTCGAGAATGTTACCCTCGACATGCTCGGCACGGCCAAGCGCATCAACATCACCAAGGAAAACACGACGATCGTCGACGGCGCCGGCAAGAAGGCCGAGATCGAAGGCCGTGTTGCCCAGATCAAGGCGCAGATCGAGGAAACCACCTCCGACTACGACCGCGAAAAACTGCAGGAGCGCCTTGCCAAGCTGGCCGGCGGTGTTGCCGTGATCCGCGTCGGCGGTGCAACCGAAGTCGAAGTGAAGGAAAAGAAGGATCGCGTCGATGACGCCCTGAACGCCACGCGTGCGGCCGTTCAGGAAGGCATCGTTGCGGGCGGCGGAACCGCCCTGCTGATCGCCGCCGCCAATCTCAAGGTCAAAGGCGAGAACGAAGATCAGGCCGCCGGTATCAACATCGTGCGTCGCGCGCTGCAGACACCGGCCCGTCAGATCGTCAGCAATGCAGGCGACGAAGCCTCCGTGGTTGTCGGCAAGATCCTCGAGAAACACGACGGCAATTACGGCTACAACGCCCAGACCGGCGAATATGGCGACATGATCGCCATGGGTATCGTCGATCCGGTCAAGGTTGTCCGTACCGCCCTTCAGGACGCCGCCTCGGTGGCCGGCCTGCTGGTCACCACGGAAGCCATGGTTGCCGAAAAGCCGCAGAAGGAAGCCCCCGCACCGGCCATGCCCGGCGGCGGCATGGGCGGCATGGGCGGCATGGACTTCTAGGTCCGCCTGCCAATCGAAACGAAAAGGCGGTCTTCGGGCCGCCTTTTTTGTTGTGCGGATAGCGTCGACGACTGCCCAGGATCAGGGACGTGCCGGAACGTTCAAACCCTTGATGCTTGCGGGACGTTCAAGACAGCGCTCCAGCCAGCCCGTGACATTGTCGAAATCGTCGAGGCCGACTGCCTCCCCTGCTTCGTAGAAGTCGCGGACGGTGCGGACCCACGGAAATGTCGCGATGTCGGCAATGGTGTACATGTCGCCGGCCAGCCACTGACGCCCGTCGAGGCGTCGGTCCAACACCTCGAGAAGGCGGCGCGTTTCGACCCGATAGCGCTCGGTCGGATAGGGATCGGTGACCTTGTCGGCGGCAAATTTGTAGAAATGGCCGAACTGGCCGAACATCGGGCCGACCCCGCCCATCTGGAAAAACAGCCACTGAATGCACTCGACGCGAGCCGTCGCATCGGCAGGGATCAGCTTGCCGGTCTTTTCGGACAGATAGAGCAGGATGGCGCCGGATTCGAAAATGCCGATCGGCCCGCCGTCCGGTCCGTCCGGATCGATCAGCGCCGGAATCTTGCCGTTGGGATTGAGGGACAGGAATTGCGGTGTCTTCTGATCGTCCTTGCGGATGTCGACGAGATGCGCCTCATAGGGCAGGCCGATTTCCTCCAGGGCAATTGCGACCTTGACGCCGTTGGGCGTGGGAAAGGAATAGAGCTGGATGATACCGGGATCGGCCGGCTTCCAGCGCTCGGCCACGGGAAATGATGCAAATGCGTTCATGAATGATGGGATCCTGTCTGATTGTCTGTGCCCCTGACGGGGCGCCGATTCCCACATAGGTCTGTCGTATCGGGAAAGAAAGGCGCCGCCGGGCGCGCCCTGCATGGCCGGCATGCGTGCCGTGAACGGGCTGACAGAGCGGACGGCCGGGCCTGCAAGCCGCTGTTTTACAAGAGATCTTTGTCGCAACCGGCCTCGGTATTCAGCCGCTGATCGGGATGATTGTTTCCGAATCGCGAACACTGTGTCGATGCCGGCTGAAATGGAAAAGCCGCAGACGCCAAAAGGCGGCCGCGGCTTTGATGGCCGGCGGTCTTAAACCGCCTTTGTCCTAATTGCGAAACAGGGTCGCCAGAATGTCGATACCTTTTTCCCGGTAGATTTTCGAGGCATTGCGGCTGTTGGGGCCGATGACGATCACCTTGGCGCCGACAGGCGCCCGCTTGTAGAGGTGCTTGACGTCCTTGTTCATCATGCGGATGCAGCCGGAGGACATGTTGAGGCCGATCGTCCAGGGCTGGTTGGTGCCGTGAATGCGATAGATCGTGTCGCGGCCGCCCTTGTGCAGATACAGCGCCCGGGCGCCCAGCGGGTTGTTGATGCCGCCCTTGACATAGGTCGGGATGATCCGGCCCTTGCGCTTCTCGCGGGCGATCATGCTGGCCGGCGGTCGCCAGTCGGGCCACTCGGCCTTGCGCCCGACCTTGACCGTTCCGGCCCAGCCGAACCCTTCACGGCCGACGCCGACACCGTAGCGGGTCGCCTTGCCGTTGGCCTCGATGAAATAGAGAAATTTGCGCTGGGTATCGATGATGATTGTTCCAGGCCGCTCCCGCGTCTCGATGCGGACCTTCTTGCGCATATATTTGGCTTTTGGCTGTTTGCGCTGGGTCGATACATTGACCACATCGGTCGGCACGCCCTGCCGGGCGACCGTTTCATCGCGCATGAAGGCATGTGCCACATCGGCCACAGCGAGAGATCCTACGATCAGCGCCACGGCGAGCAATGGCGAAACGAGCTTGCTCACAGTTACACTCCTCTCCATTTTCTCTTCACTCAGGGTAACACTCGTATACAGGGTTGCAAGAATAGAGACGAAAGATAAAGAGAAAGTGATCACGGCAAAAACAAGACAATTCTTCCATTGCGTGTATTGGCTGTCGGAACCTGACATTGTTTCATATGTTTACCTCACCAGCCGATCGCCGCCGCGAAGCGGATACTATTGGAAGTTGTCTGAATTGTTACAATGGAGATATTCACATCGGAGGCGCGATTCGTCGCCGGGGCGCCAATTCCGACAGATAAAGGGGCCGGAACACGCGCTCCGACCCCTGAAAAAGGCTGGATCTCAATCCCGCTGCAATCAGATCACGACGACCTTGGTGCCGTTTCCGACCCGCTCATAAAGGTCCACGACATCCTCATTGCGCATGCGGATACAGCCGGACGACACCGCGCTGCCAATCGTCCAGGGCTGATTGGTGCCGTGGATGCGGTACAGGGTTGAGCCGAGATAGAGCGCCCGGGCGCCCAGCGGGTTGGATGGCCCGCCCGGCATATAGGTCGGAAGGATCCGTCCCTTCTTCTTTTCCCGGGCGATCATCTGCGCAGGAGGCCGCCAGTCGGGCCATTCGCGTTTTTGCGTGACGCGATGGGTCCCGGCCCATTCGAAACCCGGTTTGCCGACACCGACTCCATAGCGCCGCGCCTGGCCGTTTTCGAGTACCAGATAGAGAAAGCGGCTCGGCGTGTCGATGATGATGGTGCCCGGCTTGTGCGAGCTTTGATAGGGCACGGTCTGCGGCAGATAGACCGGATTCATCGTCTGCGCCCTGGCCTGATCGCGACGCTGCACCGAAACGCGGCGGGTGGCCTTCTTGCGGGGGACGGCAGCCTGGCGCATGGTGCGCTTCCTGGAGACGATCGGGCCTGCCCCGTGTGCCGTTCCGCGCTGCCGCAACTGCGTAACCCACGGGGCCGAAAGGTCCGGGCTGAGGACCACCGGCGGCCTCTGGCCGTAGCGGTCATTGGCCTGCGCAGAACCGGAGGCCACGCCGACGCACAGGGCGGCAAGAATGAGGAATTTGGTTTTCATCGGACGGATACACCCTTTCGTCAGACAACAATGGAGCGCACGCATCCCGGCGACGGGATACGCGGGCGGCGAGCAGATTGTCCGTTGACACTGGCGACGCAAAGAGACTCAAAGGTGAATCGAAATCGATAAAATGCGAATCCGCCGACAAAGCTTTTGGCAAGGTTATCGACCGGTTGAAAAATCCGGTTAACCGATCGCTAAACCGGCCGGATCGCCGATTAACCATGGCACAAGGGAAGAAAAATGCCGACATCCGGACTCACAATAGAACCCGACGGAAAGCCGCGCTGCTTCTGGCACGGCGGAAAGGACGACTATCGCGTCTATCATGACGAGGAGTGGGGCCGACCGGTTTCGGATGACACGAGACTGTTTGAAAAGATCTGCCTTGAGGGCTTTCAGTCGGGCCTGTCCTGGCTGACGATCCTGCGCAAGCGGGAGAGTTTTCGCGCCGCCTTCGCCGGCTTCGACATCGACGCCGTGGCCGGCTTCGGTGACGCGGATGTCGAGCGGCTGGTCAATGATGCCGGCATCATCCGCCATCGCGGTAAAATCAATTCGACCATCAACAATGCCCGGCGGGCGCAGGAAATGCGTGACGAGTTCGGCTCGCTGGCCGCCTATTTCTGGGCCTTCGAACCGGGCCCCGACCAACGTCCGGCGACACTCGACCATGACACGCTGATGGCGCTCGCCAAAACCGAAACATCGACGGCGATTTCTAAGGATCTGAAAAAACGCGGCTGGAGTTTCGTCGGCCCGACGACGGTCTATGCCTTCATGCAGGCCATGGGCATGGTCAATGACCATATCGAGGGCTGTTTCGTGCGCGAGATCTGCGAAAGGGAGCGGCGGGCTTTTGTGCGGCCGGCGCGCGCTTGAGGGCTTGCTGCGCCTTGCTGCTGTGCAGCCGATAGGTTAGGAAGGCCGCGCATTCCGCAAATCACGCTGCGGCCACACCCTCGATCAGCACCGCCGGAACTCGGAACATGGGCCAGAAGACAAAAAAACAGCCGAGGCTGAAGGCGCGCCTGCCGCGCGGATTTGTCGACCGGTCGCCGGACGATATCCGCGCAACGGATGCGATGATCGCCAGGATTCGCGGCGTGTTCGAACTCTACGGTTTCGACCCTGTGGAAACGCCGATGTTCGAATATACCGATGCGCTCGGCAAGTTCCTGCCGGACAGCGACCGGCCGAATGAAGGCGTTTTTTCGCTGACCGACGATGACGATCAGTGGATGAGCCTGCGCTATGACCTGACGGCGCCGCTGGCCCGCCACGTGGCGGAGAATTTCAACACCATCCAGCTTCCCTACCGGACCTACCGGAACGGCTGGGTGTTCCGCAATGAAAAACCCGGCCCCGGCCGCTTCCGCCAGTTCATGCAGTTCGACGCCGATACGGTCGGCGCGCCCGGTGTCCAGGCGGATGCCGAAATGTGCATGATGATGGCCGATACGATGGAAGCGCTCGGCATTGCCCGCGGCGACTATGTGATCCGGGTCAACAACCGCAAGGTGCTCGACGGCGTGATGGCCGCCATCGGCATCGGCGGCGAGGCTGACGCCGACACGAGGCTCAATGTCCTGAGAACCATCGACAAGCTGGACAAGGTTGGACGATCCGGCGTCATAGAATTGCTGGGGGCCGGTCGCGAGGATGAAAGCGGCGCGTTCATCAAAGGCGTCGGATTGAGCGATGACCAGATCAATCGCTTCTTGGATTTCGTGACGATCGCGGCGAGCGGCCATGACGACGAGAGCCAGAGATATGCACTGGACCCCGTTTTCGCTTCCGCCGGCGAGGGGTCCGTGAGGAAGAGCATCACCGAAGCCATTCTGGAAAGCGACTATGGTGCCAATGACATGGTTCGGGAAGGCACCCAGGAACTCATTGCCATGCGCGACATATTCGAAGCCGCGGGATACAATGACAAACGGATCACCATTGATCCGAGCTGCGTTCGCGGTCTCGAATACTATACCGGACCGGTCTATGAGGCCGAGTTGCTGTTCGACGTGACCAATGAAAAGGGCCAGACTGTGCAGTTCGGCTCCGTCGGCGGCGGCGGCCGCTATGACGGGCTGGTGTCGCGTTTCATGGGCCAGCCGGTTCCCGCCACCGGATTTTCCATCGGCGTATCGCGGCTGATGACGGCCCTGAAGAACCTTGGAAAACTGGACCGGCATGGCGCCGGCGCGCCGGTCGTCGTCTGCGTGATGGACCGCGACACGGAAAGCATCGCGCATTATCAGCGCTTTGTCGCGGCTCTGCGGGCCGCCGGCATCCGCGCCGAAATGTTCCAGGGCAATCCGAAGAATTTCGGCAAGCAATTGCAATATGCCGACCGGCGCGGCTGTCCGGTGGCGATCATTCAGGGCTCGCAGGAGCGCGATGAAGGCACGGTGCAGATCAAGGATCTGATCGAAGGCAAGCGGCTGTCGGAGGATATCGAGGACAACGCCGCCTGGCGGGCGGCGCGGCCGGCGCAGATCACCGTCAAGGCAGACGACCTGGTGACGGTGGTCCGGAAAATCCTTGCCGCCCAGGCGGAAGACCGCAAGGCTGGCTGAGCATGCGCGGCGAACCCAATTTTGCCGAGGACATGCTGGCGCTGTTTGCCCGGCGCGCGGCGCGGCGGGTCGACATCCCGGTGATCCAGCCGGCCGATCCGTTTCTCGACATGGCCGGCGAAGATCTGCGCCGGCGGATCTTTCTGACGGAAAGCGAAACCGGACAGAGCCTGTGTC
Source organism: Rhizobiaceae bacterium (assembly GCA_028279875.1). Taxonomy (GTDB): domain Bacteria; phylum Pseudomonadota; class Alphaproteobacteria; order Rhizobiales; family Rhizobiaceae; genus Hoeflea_A. The sequence continues at coordinate 54,577 of JANQMU010000094.1, read as the reverse complement.
TGCGTCCCGAATTCACCATTCCCGTCTGCCTGCGCCATATCGCCATTAATTCGGGAACGCCGCAACGCTACGCCTATCTCGGCCAGGTGTTCCGGCAGCGACGAGAGGGCGGCAATGAATTCCTGCAATCGGGTATCGAGGATCTGGGCGACGGCGATTTCGCCGCCGCCGATGCGCGCGCGGTAACCGATGCGGCTGACACGCTGTCGATGGTGCTGCCGCGGTCCGATCTGCGGATCGTTCTCGGCGACCAGACGGTGTTCGAGGCGGTGGTGGCGGCGCTCGGCCTTCCGGGGGGGTGGCAGACCCGCCTGATCCGGGCTTTCGGCGATCACGGCCAGCTCGACATGCTGCTGCAGTCGCTGTCGGAGCCCACCGGCGACGCGGCAGGCCCGGACGGTGACATTGCAGCGCTCGCCCGCGACGGCGATGAAAATGCGTTGACCGGCCTTCTGGAAGAGCGCATGCGGGCAACGGGCTATCTGAGCCAAGCCAGCCGCACGCCACAGGAAATCGCGGCCCGGCTGATCGCCAGAACCCGGCTGGCCGATGCCCGTCTCGACAGCCGGGCGCTGGCGGTGCTGAGGGATTTTCTTGCCCTGGAAACGACGTTGTCCGAGGCGCCGGAACTGTTGCGCGCCTTCGCCGGCAAGGCCGGCCTCGATCTGACGGAGGCGCTCGCTGCGTTCGACGCCCGGGCGGCGGCCCTTGATGAGGGCGGCCGCGACCTTTCGGCCATGCGATACCGCGCTGCATTCGGCCGGCCGCTCGATTATTATACGGGCCTGGTGTTCGAAATTTCCTCGCAGGGCGCGGTGCTGGCGGGCGGCGGGCGCTATGACCGGCTGCTGACGCTGCTTGGTGCGACATCGGCGATTCCGGCTGTCGGCTTCTCGCTGTGGCTCGACCGGATCGAGACTGCACGCGGTGACGGGGGATCGGCGGCATGAGCATCACCATCGCCCTGCCCTCCAAAGGCCGGATGAAGGACGACGCGCTGGCGGTTTTTGCGCGCGCCGGCATGGAGATCGCCTCGATCGGCAATGACCGGTCCTATCGCGGCCGGATCGCCGGACTTGATGGTGTCGATGTGGCGTTTCTCTCGGCCTCGGAGATTGCCCGTGAACTCGGCCGCGGCGGTGTCGATCTCGGCATCACCGGGGAGGATCTGGTGCGCGAAGATCTCGCCGATGTGGATGAGCGGGTGGATTTCTGCGCCCGGCTCGGCTTCGGCCGCGCCGATGTGGTGGTGGCAGTGCCGGATGTGTGGATCGATGTCGACAGCATGGCCGATCTCGGCGACGTGGCATCCGATTTCCGTTCGCGCCATGGCCGCCGCCTGCGCATCGCCACCAAATACTGGCGGCTGACCCAGCGTTTCTTCTCGGCCCAGCACGGCATCCAGGTCTACCGCATCGTCGAGAGCCTCGGGGCGACCGAAGGCGCGCCGGCTTCCGGCCAGGCCGACATCATCGTCGATATCACCTCGACGGGGTCGACGCTGAAGGCCAACCATCTGAAGGTCCTGTCCGACGGGATCATCCTGGCATCCCAGGCGTGCCTCGTGCGGGCGCGCAACGTGAACCGTGCGGCGGATGACGAGAACAGGCTGAAAGCGGTGGTTGACCGACTGGTTGAGGCCCTCTAGCCGCCGGCCCTCTCTGCGACACGGGCCGGACGGGCTTCGGCGAACCGGCATGGGGGCATCGCCCACATCTTTCACGCCGTGTCAGGGACGTCCGCGGCTTCAGTGCCAAGCATCTGTTCGATGTCGCTGGCATTGTGTTTGAGAAGTTTCATCGTCGCATCGAAGGCGGCGCCGGGGTCGCCGGCATGGATAGCTTCGGCGATTTCCCTGTGGTCATCCAGATTCCTGATGAAGGCGTTCCCGGCTTGGATGGAGAGTTCGAAATTGGCTTTCAGCAGCGCGAATATCGCACTCGAATAGTTTGAAATCAGCAGATTGTGCGTTGCGTTGAAAACGGTCTCATGGAAACGCATGTCGGCCCGGATCGCCAGCTCAATGTCGTTCGCATTGGCCTCCATATCCTCGTAGGCCTCAAAAATGCGCAGAACATCGGTTCTCGTCGCCTTGCGGGCGGCAAGCGCCGCCACCTGCGGTTCGATGACCATGCGAAGTTCCGTAAGCTCCTCGAGCAGCGCGGCGCGCGTTTTCTCATTGCTCAACATCCATGTCATGACGTCGGGATCGAGAACGCTCCAGTTCTTCTTTGTCCGCACGATCGTGCCGGCCCGCCTTTCGGTCTTCAAAAACCCCTTGCTGACGAGGGTCCGCACCGCCTCGCGTATGGCATTGCGGCCAACCTGATGTTCATTCGCAAGTTCGGTTTCCGTCGGCAGGGTTTCACCTTCCAGATAGGTTCCCTGCACAATCCGGGTTCCGATGCTGGTCGCAACCCGGTCCGCGAGTCCGCGTGCCGAGGCATCGCTCTGCCCGTCAGCCGGTTTTTCCATGGCCTTTGGCTTTTTCGTTTTCACCATGGCGAAACCGAGCCTCCTTCGGGCCTTGGCAAGTGGTCGATGTTTCCGTTCTTCATTCGCAAGGTGCTTCTATTGCCGATTACGTGTTGCCGGCTGAAATCCAGCCGGCGTCTATGGAAAAACTCTGTGACGTGCACATGCGTGAATCGTCTGATGCCAGAAAAGCGACGAAATTGGCGATATCGACCGGCTCGATCAGGTCAGGCAGACACTGGCCCGCCAGAATGATCTCATGCAATTCGGGAGTCAGCCATTTGTCGATCTGGCGCTGGGTTTTGACAAAGCCGGGCACCAGGCAGTTCACTCTTATCCGGTTGGGACCAAGGTCCCGCGCAAGGCCGCGCGTCAGCCCCTCGATTGCCGCCTTGGCGGTCACATAGGCGGGAATGCCGCCGAGCCCGAGGCGCCAGCTGCAGGAGCCGAAATTGATGATGGAGCCGCCCTTTCCATCGGCCATGCCTTCGGCAACCGCCTGGGCGCAGAAAAACTGATGGTCCAGATTGACCGCCATGCGTTCGCGCCAGAAATCGGGCGTGACGTCTTCGATACGATGGCGCTCATCATTGGCGGCATTGTTGATCAGTGCGCGAAACGGCGCGCCGATTTCGGCCTGTGCGCCTGCGATGGCGTCCTGAACAGCCTCGATATGGCGCATGTCGGTCTGCAGGAACAACGGCCTGTGTTTCGCATCGAGCGATTCGATGAGCGCGTGGGCAGCATCGGCATTGATATCCAGAAAGGCCACCCTTGCATCAGACCGGGCAAGTCTTCGCACGATGGCTTCGCCGATGCCCGTTGCGCCGCCGGTGACAAGAACCGGCATGTCGACCAGACTGCTGAAATGCGTTTCCATATTCTCCTTCCCGGACAAGATTTATCTTACGCGTTCAACCAAACCGCCATTTCCTCTATCAGGCGACTGGCCAGCGGGTCAGTGGGTATCGCTTCAATGAGCGGCAGTGTCGTGACAAGAACCTCGGTCCCGTTTGCTTCAACAATCGCGGCGGTCGCACCCATGGTCAGGTCGCCGGTTTCAAAGGCGCCGCCGCCGTCAAACGAACAGGCACCGGACAGGATACGACCCTTCAGATTGACGATCATATCCTGCGGAAAAACGCCCGCACGCTTCCAATCCCAGACATGCGGCGTCCCCAGACTCGGCAAAACCGTGTCGTCGAGGGAAAAAGCCCAGCCGCCGTTCCAGTGCCCCAGGACCTTCAGCGGTGCGATCCGCATTTCGCCCTGCACGATCTTTTTCAGGTCGCTGACGGCACGCAGGCTGTCGGAGCGGGGTGTAGTGGAGCGCAGCATGCATACGGCCTTTTTGATGTCGGTGCAAAAAAGCGTGTGGAGAATGCGCAGGTTGGAAACACAGACAAAGGGTCGCCCTGCCTGGTAAAGCCGCCAGCCCGTCAGCTCAGCGCCGTGTTTGCGGAAGAACGGGGTCATGTCGCCGACGGGGTCATAGAGGGTGAGCGGAAACCCATTCAGGTCCGGCGCTTTGACGACCATGAAATCCTCGGCAAAACGCAAGGCGTGTCCCTCGAACCGGCCGACGATCTCCAGTTCGTAATTGCCCGCCGGCAATGAACCGAATGCATGGCTTTGGAGGTATTTGAGCCTGTTTCGCCGGGATGCGGTCACCGTCCGGATGACCTCAGAGGTTTCGTCTGTCCCGTTGTCACCACGCAGGCTGACCGTGAAGTTAAGCGATGTATCGGCGGCAACACGGTTTTCATCATCGATCAGAAACAGTTCGAACGATTGATCTTCGCCCTCAGTAAGCGTCGGGGAAATACCCTTGGCGACGATCTGAATGGGTGCGTTTGCCGCAGCCAGGACAGCGGTGTCGAAGCACGGTTTGCGGTCCATCCGCGTAATGCCCATGGTGCCGATGCGATGATGGGAATGCCAGCCATTGATGGCCAGGCCGTTGACATCGGGATTGGCACGGTGATGCAGGATGAGGCGCGCGACCCCGTGTCCCTGAACCCGGGCCGTCGAACCGCAAAATGTCTCCGGGCCACCGAGTTTTCCGGCCGGATCGATCTGCGCCAGTTGCGTGTCCAGCCGGTCCGCCCATGTCCCGGCAAGGGCTCCGAGCGATCCTTCCAGCGGCGTGCCGGCATGCATTGCGCCCATTTCCATGACGCCGGCAATGGAGCAGAAGTTCTGGCTTTCCCCGGCCATCGCCACCATGGGTTCGGGCGGCCGGAAGGCCGCCACCTCCTGTTCGACCGCAGGGTGCCACATGGAGGGCCAGTTCAGCACGCCGTGGAAATCGAAAGCGCGCATCATCTCCTTTCGAAAGGGCCGGTACATCGGCGTCGGGTTCCAGGCTGAGGTCCATGTGGTCACCCGGCTGTCATCGCCTTCGCGCAACACGTCCAGAAGCGCATGGGCCGGTGGCCCCGGATCGCCGTCGAACGGGTCGAGGCATTCATTGGCAAGGTTCCACCACACCAGACAGGCCCTGCTTCGATCCCGTTTGACCAGGCGGCGGACCCGCTCCTTTGCGAGGGCCATTGCAAAATCCAGATCATCATCGGCCATCCAGTCGCCCATCCCCATGCCATCACGCAGTGACGGCAGGCCGCCCGGTTCCTGGTAGAGCAGCAGTCCCCTCTCCTCCAGAGCATCGACCAGATCCGGATTTGCACAGCGGCGATGGGCGGTCAGGGCATTCTGACCAAAATCTTCAATCGCCTGGATTTCGTCCCGCAATTCCTGCCGGCTGGCGACCGGACCGCTGGCGTAGAGGCTCCAGGAAATCGCCGTCCTCAGGTAGATTTCACGGCCATTGAGTTCGATCCTGTCATCCACCAGGTCGAACCGTCGAAACCCGAATGGCTGGGTTTTTTCATCGGCAGCGTCGCTGGCAATCAGCCGGGCGTTGACCCGGTAGAGATTGGGTTGGCCGATATCGTAGAGGGACGGATTGGCCACAGCGAGTTGGGTGGTGACCGTGTGATGCCCGGCTTCCACCGGGAGTTGCGCGCTGCCGACGGATGCTCCGCCCGGGTCGCGCAGCGTCAGGTGGAGCACGCCGTCGCTCAGGCAATCGCATGTCACATCGATGAGCGCGGCGCCGAGGCCGACGTCAGCGCGCACCCATAGATCATCGATGCGCGCGCCGAATGTCTGCTCCAGATAGACCGTCTGCCAGATGCCGCCGAAATCATGGCTGGAGGGGAGTTTCTTTCCGGCCCATTCGATCGGCTTGAGGTCCTCCCAATTGTCGGAACCACCGGGATTGGTAATCCGCACATCCAGTTGATGCGGACCGGGCGTCTTCAGGTGCTCGGGAACGATGACGGCAAACGGGGTATAGCCCTCAAGATCATAGCCGATCAGTTCCCGGTCCCAGTAAACCTCCACCATCAGCCGGGCGGCAAGGAACTGCAGGCGGACCTCCCGGGCGCCCTCGATCTCGACGGTTCGCGACCACCAGGACACGCCGTGAAAGCCCGGCCTGACCTCATCCGTTGTGCAGGGTACCGTGACGACGGTGCCTTGTTTCAGGCCGTCCCAGCCACCGGAAGGAGGGTTCGGGGTCATGCCGGATACGGTCGTTCCGGGCAGGTGAAGCTCAGCGGTTTTCCAGTCGGCGCCGTCGTCGAAACTCAGGCGCCATGTTCCGGCAAGGTCCTGCCGTGTGGTCTCCTTCAATGGCTGACTTTCACCCGTCATCGGCGGCTTCCTCGTGCGTTGCTCGAAATGTTTTGCTCGCCCAAGCTATCTCGCGGGACCGCACAGAGTCAATTTCATCCCATTAAAAAATAAATAAGTCCTATTAGAATTGACTTTCATCCTACTTATAACTTATCAACCGACAGGCCGGGATCTGAAAACAGAAGGCGGATTAGAGAAATCTCGCAATTGTCCCGGCTGAACGGAATTTGGGACAGAGGGAGTGAGAACCATGATTTCAAGAACGAAACTCAGCCGGCGGAGCGTGCTCGCGGCGGCCGGCGCGGCCGCGGCTTCGGCTGCCCTGCCACGCTTTGCGATCGGTCAGGAAAAACGTCCGCTGAGCATGTGGATAATGGATTCGTCCAACAAGGAACCGGTCGATGCCATTCTGGCGAAATTCAAGTCGGACACCGGTATCGACGTCAATCTGCAGGTCGTGCCGTGGGGAAGTGTCTTTACCAAATGGACGACGAGTTTCGAAGCCGGAACCGGAGCGGATATCTCGCAATGCGGCGGGATGGGACTGTTTCCGGCGATCTACTGGGACAAGGGAAACCTGCTGGATCTGTCGGATGTCCTGCAAGATATCGGCCCGCAAAACTACTTCTCCTCGGAATGGGGAGACTATGACGGAGCCGTCACATCCGTCCCGTGGTTCCTGGAAACCCGGGTCCTTTGGTATCGGAAGGACTGGCTGGAAGAGGCCGGGATGACGCCGCCGAAGACCTGGGATGAGCTGGTTGCCGTTGCGCAGGCCATGACCCAGTCCGGGCGTTACGGCCTCGCACTGCCCTATATGCGGGAATTCATGACCGGGCAGACCTGCTTCATTTCATATCTGAATACCGATGTCGACGCGCCGCTTTCCCTGGCGACACAGGGCGATGACGGAGCGCTCAAGGTCACCGTGAACCGCGACGCCTATATTGAGGGGCTGACGCGCTACACGGATCTCCTTTTGAAGCACAAGATCATGGCGCCGGGCGTTACGGCCGGTAATCCGCAGGGCCTTACGCGCCTTTTTGCGCTCAACGTTGCCGGCATGATCGTCGGAAACGGCTCGGCCTATTCGCAGATTCAACAGGAAAATCCGTCGCTGATCGAGGACGGAAAGGTCGGCGCGACGCTGATACCGGCGAAGAACGGGCCCGGATACTCGTTTCTCGGCGGGTCCGGCCTCTGGGTCAACAAGAACACCCAGGCGCCGGATGAGGCAAAGGAGGTGCTGCGCTATCTGACGTCACTGGATGCCCAGGTTGAACTCGCCAAAAACAGCCTTCTCAATCAACCGTCCAACAAGCAGGCCCAGACCAACGCCGAACTGAACGCCAATCCGTTCTTTTCGACCCTCTCCGAGCAACTGAACATGACCAAAGCCTATCTGTGGAAGGCGGGCCCGCAGCCAAGGCTGGCCAGTTTCTATGGTAACAATGTCATGGAAAAACCGGTGCTGGATGTGGTCGTCGACAAAAAATCGCCGGCGGAAGCCTTTGCCGGACTTCAAAACGAACTGACCGAATATCTGGTCAATTAGGCTGCGGGAGGATTGGCGAGCGGGCGATGACATCAATTCCACAGACTGAAAGGATCCAGGAGAGATCCGGATTCTCCCGTTTCGTCAACCGCCACGTGGCGTGGTTGATGATTCTGCCCGCCGCCATTCTGGTTCTGGCCCTGGCGATCATTCCCGGCATCTCTTCCGTGGTGCTGAGCTTTCAGGATCGCGGGCTGACCTCCGGCGGCGGGCCTGTCAACTGGATCGGATGGAGCAACTATGCCAAGTGGCTCGCCGATCCGGCATTCTGGAATTCGGTCACTCTGACCATCCAGTGGACGGTCGGTTCCGTCGCCCTGCAACTTCTCTGCGGGCTTGGTGTCGCCCTGTTGCTGCACAGAAAATTCAGAGGGCGCGGCCTCCTGCGCGCCCTGGTTCTCATTCCCTGGGTGTTGCCGATCGTCAGCACCGCCAATATCTGGGTCTGGCTCTATAATGACGTGTACGGGATCATCAATACCTCGCTCCTGGCCATGGGCCTCAGGGAGACTCCGATTCCGTGGCTGAGTTCCCCGGACCTGTCGATGCTCTCAAGCATCCTGGTCAAGACCTGGCGCGAATTTCCCTTCGCCGCACTGTTGCTGATGGCCGGCCTCGAGGCCATTCCGAGGGAACTCTACGAGGCGGCAAAACTGGACGGCGCCAATGCCTGGCAGCAATTCGTCCATGTCACGCTGCCCGGGCTGCGCCTCGTTCTCCTGGTCATCCTGCTTCTGCAGACGATATGGACCTTCAACGATGTCTCGACGGTGTATCTGCTGACCAAGGGCGGGCCGGGTTCCAGCACGGAAATCCTGCCGATCCTGATCTACAACACGTCGTTCATCGGCGGTGATCTGAGCCTTGGCGCCGCCGGCGCCGTGCTGATGTTCCTCATCGTTGCCGTTCTGGTCTCGGCCTATCTGCGGTTTTACAGCAAGAGCGAAGCGGAACTGCGGCAATGAGGAAAGAGCTTACCGTCTCCGACATCATCTGGCGTATCGTGTTCGGTGCCGGCATCTGCATCACCACGCTTATCGCCCTGTTTCCGTTTCTCTATGCCGCCGTGTTTTCGCTCGCGCCGCTGCAGGATGTTTTCAGCGTGACACCGAAGCTCGTGCCGTCGAAATTCACCATGGACAATTATGTCGACGCCCTCGGGAACACCAATTTCCTCATCTATTTCAAGAACAGTCTCATCGTTGCCGGGACAACCGTCATCATAAGCGTCACCATTGGAGCGCTGTCCGGATATGCCCTTGGATGCCTGCAACTGGGGTATCGAAATGTCATCTCGGTCGGGTTTCTGCTGGTCTATCTGCTGCCGAACGTTCTGTTCCTGGTCCCGCTCTACATCCTCATCGTGCGGCTGGATATCGCCGATACGCTGTATTCCCTGATCCTCGCCTATTCGACATTCAGCATTCCGTTCACGACCTGGACCTTGCGGGCATTTTTTGTCGGTATTCCGAGGGAACTGGCGGAAGCGGCCAAAGTCGAGGGATGCAGTGAATTCGGGGCTTTCGTCCGCATCGTCCTGCCGCTTTCAGCGCCGGGCATTGCAACCGCTGCCGTTTTTTCCTTCATTCTGGCATGGAATGAACTGATCTATGCGGTCACCTTTATCAACTCGGACACCAGCCAGGTCATCACCGTCGCCATTTCATCGGTTCTGGGGCAATGGAGCACGCAGGTCGGAACCCTGCTGGCCTTTACGGTGCTGGCCGGCGTGCCGGTTCTGATCTTCTTCCTGCTGCTGAACAAGCTGCTCATTCAGGGCCTGACGGCCGGCGCGGTGAAGGGATGACAGGAGCCTTTTCGGGAGGAACGACAATCATGGAAGATGCCAAACCAAGCATCGCGGTGCGAAATCTCAATAAATATTATGGCAGCTTCCACGCCCTGAAGGACATCGATCTCGCGATCGCACCGGGTCATTTCGTCGTTATGCTGGGGCCATCCGGCTGCGGAAAATCGACCCTGCTGCGATCCATCGCCGGGCTCGAGGAGATTTCATCGGGCACGATCAAGGTCAATGACCGGGATGTGACCGAGCTTGAACCACGCGACCGCAATGTGGCGATGGTGTTTCAGAACTATGCCCTTTATCCGCATATGAATGTCGCACAGAATATGAGCTTCGGCCTGCGGCTTGCAAAGCGTCCGAAGGCTGAAATCGACGAAGCCGTCAAGCGCGCGGCGGAGATCCTGCACATGACGCCGCTGCTTGACAAGCGGCCGAGACAGCTGTCCGGCGGCCAGCGCCAGCGGGTCGCCATCGGGCGCGCCATCACCCGTTCCCCTGAGGTCTTCCTGTTCGACGAGCCGCTCAGCAATCTGGACGCGGCCTTGCGGGCGCAGATGCGGGTTGAACTGGCACGGCTGCACAAGGAACTGGGCGCGACCATGATCTATGTCACCCATGATCAGGTGGAAGCCATGACCATGGCGGACCGCATTGTCCTGCTGCGCGACGGCGTCATCGAGCAGATCGGTGAGCCGCTTGAACTCTATAACCGGCCGGTAAACCGGTTCGTCGCGAGCTTTCTGGGATCGCCGAAGATGAACTATTTTCCGGCCAGGATCGACGAGGTCGGCGACGGTTCGGTGACGATGTCTTCGGGCAGGCTGGGTGCGGTGACCGTGGATGTTCCGGACGGCGGCGCGACCATCCCGGCCGTCGGCGAAACCGTCTTCTGGGGCATCCGGCCGGAGAGCATTGCGCCGTTGAGCGCACTCACCGACGGCGATGTGGCGTTTGATGCGACGGTGGTTCTGGAAGAACGGCTCGGGCGTGAAACCGTGCTCTATCTGGAGACCGCGGATCTGCAGCCGCATGATGGAGACGGTTACGTTATCTCGCAGCGCAATATCCAATCGGCCTTCGCAACCGGCGATACGGAAAAATTCGGGTTTTGCAGCCGGGACCTTCATCTGTTCGATCAGGACGGAGAGGCCTTTCGCTGGGCGCGGGAAACCGGGATACGGCAGTCGACCGGGGAGCAAGCGCGTGCCGGAACCGCATAGGCAACGGTTGGTATTGGAAGCGAAACGGCACGAGACAGACAACAACAGGAACGCATTGCAATCGGATTGGATCATTTGATGGCAGATAGGCCGGGTCGGCCGAGATGAAGAAACTGCGGTCCCAACAGTGGTTCGGCGGCACCGGCAAGGACGCCACCCTGCACCGGTCGTGGATGCTGAACCAGGGCATTGTGCCCGATGCCTTTGACGGGCGGCCGGTGATCGGCATCTGCAACACCTGGTCGGAACTGACGCCGTGCAACGCCCATCTGCGGGACCTGGCGGAGCGGGTGAAGCGCGGCGTTTTGGAATCCGGCGGCGTGCCGTTCGAGTTTCCCGCCATGTCGCTGGGCGAAAGCAATATGCGCCCGACGGCGATGCTGTTCCGCAACCTCGCGGCAATGGAAGTGGAGGAATCCATTCGCGCCAACCCGATCGACGGCGTCGTTCTGATGGTCGGATGCGACAAGACCACACCGGCCCTGGTGATGGGCGCTGCGAGCTGCGACCTGCCGACCGTCGTGGTCTCCGGCGGGCCGATGCTCAACGGCAAGCACCGGGGATGCGACATCGGTTCGGGAACGGCGGTGTGGCGGATGTCGGAGGATGTGCGCGCGGGGGCAATGTCGATGGACGATTTCATAGCCGCCGAACAGGACATGTCGCGCAGTCCGGGCCACTGCATGACGATGGGCACCGCTTCGACCATGGCCAGCATGATGGAGGTGCTGGGCCTCGCCCTGCCCCAGAACGCCGCGACGCCGGCGGTGGATTCGCGCCGCCGCGCATTGGCGCAGTTTGCCGGACGGCGCATCGTCGATCTGGTCAAGACCGATACCAAACCGTCCGATATCGTCACCCGCGCATCATTCGAGAACGCCATTGCCGCCAATGCCGCCATCGGCGGTTCGACCAATGCGCTCATTCACCTGATCGCCATCGCCGGACGCATGGAGATCGAACTGACGCTGGAAGACTGGGACAGGATCGGCCGTGACGTGCCGACCATCGTCAATCTGCAGCCATCCGGGCGCTATCTGATGGAGGATTTCTATTATGCCGGCGGCTTGCCGGTGGTGCTCAAATATCTCGATGACCGCGGCCTGCTGCGCGCCGCCCGGACGGTTTCCGGCACGACGCTGGCCGAGCAGGTGTCGAAGGCGGAAAACTTCAATCCGGATGTGATCCGCACCGAAGGCGAGGCGCTGACGGCCCATGGCGGCGTGGCCGTGCTGCGCGGCAACCTCGCGCCGCGGGGCGCGGTGATCAAGCCATCCGCCGTCACACCCGGCCTGGCGCGCCATCGCGGCCCGGCCGTCGTTTTCGAGACCATCGAGGACTACAAGGCGCGCGTCGACGATCCGGACCTGCCGGTGACCGCCGACAGCGTTCTGGTGCTCAAGAATTGCGGCCCGAAGGGCTATCCCGGCATGGCCGAGGTCGGCAATATGGGCATCCCGGCCAAGCTGCTCGCCCAGGGCGTGCGCGACATGGTGCGCATTTCCGATGCCCGCATGTCCGGCACGGCCTTTGGGACCGTGGTGCTGCATGCAGCGCCGGAAGCGGCGCTTGGCGGCCCGCTGGCGCTGGTGCGCGATGGCGACGAAATCACGCTCGATGTCGCGGCCCGCCGGCTGGAACTACATGTCGACGAGGCGGAACTTGCGCGCCGCAAGGCCAAGTGGCGCCCGCCCGCAACGGCAGCGCTCTCAGGCTATCAATCGCTTTATGTGAACCACGTGCTGCAGGCCGACAGGGGCGCCGATCTGGACTTCCTGGTCGGCCGCCGCGGCGCGGCCGTGCCGCGGGAATCGCACTGACCGCCGACAGGTCGCGCCAAACCAAACCTATCCCTGGGTGGCCTTTGCCTGCGGGGCGGCATCGTCGAACCGGGTGCGTAGATTGACCACGACGCGCCGGTTCTGTGCCTTGCAGGACACCTCCGCGCAGTCGCGCACCTTGCGCTTGGTGCCGTAGCCCTGAACCCACATGCGCTGCGGATTGACGCCCTTGGTGGCCAGATAATCCCGGACCGCCTCGGCCCGCTGGTCGGACAGCGCTACATTGTCGCTGCCCCGATCATCGGCATGGCCCTGGATCTTGATCAGCCATCGGGGATGTTTGTTCAGCCATGCCGCCTGCAGGTCGAGCGTTTCGCGCGCCACATCATTGAGATTGGCCGAGCCGGCGCTGAAATAGACGCGGCGGCCGACCGAGAGGATGAAATCCTCCTCGCTGCCGCCGCTGATCTTGGCGAATCCGGTGGCCGGATCGTCGGTCGCGCCGGTGACCGCGGATGAAAATGCCGACCCGCCGCTGCCCGTGCAGCCGGCGGCCAGCAGGCCAAGCGCCACCAGGCCGGTGACCGCGATCGTCTGGCGTATGCCAATCATGCTCTTCCCCCCTCGGCGCCCATACGGCGCCGCCTATGCCCGATCGCTGATATGTTCCAGAACCAGCACGGCCGTACCGATCGGGCAGCGCCGATAGAGATCGATGGCATCCTCGTTGAACATGCGGATGCAGCCGGACGAGGCATCGGTGCCGATCGACCAGGGCGCCGTCGTCCCGTGCAGCCGGTAGCCGGTGTCGCCGCCCTTGACGCTGTGAAGATAGAGCGCCCGGGGGCCGAGCGGGTTGTTGGGGCCGCCCTCCATGAATTCCGGCAATTCGGGCTGACGCTTGCGCATTTCCGCGGGCGGCGTCCATTTCGGCCAGCGCGCCTTGCGGGCGATATTGGCGCGCCCGAACCACTGGAACCCCTCGCGCCCGACGCCGACGCCATAGCGCAGCGCCGTGTTGTTCTCCCAGATCCAGTAAAGATAATGGTGGCGGGTATCGATGACCACGGTGCCTTCCGGCTCATCGGAGAAATATTTCACCATCTGGCGGCGCCAGCGCGGCTCGATGGCGTTGAAATTGGTGCTCCTGAAACGAAACCCGTTATCGGTGGTCGTTCCCTTGAAATATTTGTTTCTGGATTGCGCGGCCGCCCCGCCGGACCACACAAAGGGCGCCGCAATGCCGGCCGTCGCGGCCACTGCGCCTGAAAGGAATTCGCGCCTGTCCATGTCAACCTCCGCCGTTCAAATCCGGCCGTGACGCGCCATCGCGCCGGTCCCGTCAGCAAGTGCCGTAATAAACCCGAAAAACAACCGTCGGGTCAACCGCGCAACGAAATGGCGGCTACGCCTGCGTCGCCTGAAGCGCTGTCTGGGTATCATAGTGTTCCATGAACTGGGTCACCTTGCCGTTCTCGAACATCCAGACATCGACCTTCGGGATGGTAACCGTCTTGCCGGTCCTGCGGTAGGTCCAGGAACACTCGCCGAGCGCCACGACGCGCCCGCCCTGGGCGACGAACTCGTTGACGTGGTAAAACTCCATCGACCAGTCGGCGGCAAGTCCCTCGAAATAACCCAGAACCTCGTCCCGGGTGGCGCGCGGCCGGGTGAACTCCATGCCCGGCCGGCCATCGGCCAGCGACCCCCACGCGATCTCGTCGGCAAGGATATCGAGCCAGACATGGGGATCCCCCTTGGTCCGGTGCCAGGCGGCATAGGTGTTTCTCAGGATCTCGACATTTCTTTTTTCTTCGGTCATGTAAACGCTGTTGTTTTGGGTTGTGTCTTGAACGCCTACTATACTATCCGTTGCAGCTTGCAATGTTCAAGCGCTGCGAAAGGGCGGCGGACAGGGTCAGTGTTCACAGGTTAGGAAATGCCGATCGAACAACAGCCAGAGGACCGGCAATCGCTCTGCTGCGGACAGATCCTGCAAGTGCCGATCAGTCTACCAGATCGTCCAGACCGACACTCAAGGCATTGGCGATGGCTTTGAGCGCCTTCGCTGAGCCATCTTTCTTCCCGGTTTCTATCTCGGTGACATAGGAGCGAGAGAGATTAGCCTTCCTTGCCAAGTCCTGCGCGGTCAGGCCACGCCATTTTCGGAAGGCGGCAACCGGATTCGCACCATCGAGTATGGCGTCGACCAACTCGCCGGGATAGGTTTCCTCACCAGCCGCGATGCGCGCTTCGATGACGCTCGCCTCGGCATTGTCGATTGCGTCCTGCATCGCTTCGAATTCCTTTTCCGGCATGATGACATAACGTTCTTTGAGGCCGGGAAGGGTCAGTGAAGTGACACTTATCTTGTTCATCGTTGCTCCGATTCCTGTCTGGTTAGCGTCGGTAAGCCCCTCCGCGTGGACTGATCTTGTCGACAAGGAGGACACTTCCTTCGTCATTCATAATCACTCTCCAATCACCAACACGCAGTCGAATTCGCGTACTGCCCCGAAGCCTCCTAACATTGTTGGCCTGACTCACAGGGTCTCTTGCATAAGCGTTGATCTTGTCGCGAATACGTTTACTCCAATTCGCCGGCATGCTTTTGAGGGCTCTGTAGGCAGCCTTGGAATATGTTATCCGCATCATGACTATTGTGTAGCATATAGCGACTTGTTTTTCTAGTTTTATGTCGCCATTTGCGACATATAGGTGAGAAAGTTTGTTCAGGCGTTTTATCTTGGATGCGCGCGCCACCTTTAGAGGCGAGTCAGTTCCCCAACTCATGCGGCTTCGGCCCGCCGTGGGCCCAATCCAGCAGTTTAATGGTGTGGACCACCGGCAGGGCGCTTGCCGTCCCGATTTGCGTGATGCAGCCGATATTGCCGGCGGCGACGAGGTCGGCGCCGGTGGCTTCAACGTTGCGGACCTTGCGGTCGCGCAGCGTGTCGGCGATGTCGGGCTGCATGATGTTGTAGGTGCCGGCGGAGCCGCAGCACAGATGGCCTTCGGCGGGGTCGACCACCGTGAAACCGGCTGCCTTGAGCAGGTCCTTCGGCTGGCGGGTGATCTTCTGGCCGTGCTGCATGGAGCAGGCGGAATGATAGGCGACGGTCAGCCCCGGCGCATGTGCCGGTGGCGGCAGGTCGAGGGTTGCCAGATATTCGGTGACGTCTTTTGCCAGCGCCGAGACATTGGCCGCCTTTTCGGCATAGGCCGGATCATCGCGCAGCATGTAGCCGTAATCCTTGATGGTGGTGCCGCAGCCCGACGCGGTGATGATGATGGCATCGAGGCCGTCCCGATCGATCTCCCGCATCCAGATGTCGATGTTCTGCCGCGCAGCGGCGAGCGCCTGGTCCTCACGGCCCATGTGATGGACGAGGGACCCGCAGCAGACTTCGCCGGGCGGCGCAACCACCTCGATGCCCAGCCGGTTGAGAAGCCGGACCGCGGCGGCGTTGGTCTCCGGCTCGAGCACCGGCTGGGCGCAGCCGGTGAGGATGGCGACACGGCCCCTGCGTTCAGTCGTCGGCGGATGTGTCGCCGGACCGCCGCCCGCCGGGGCAACCCTTCGGGGCGCCAGGGCGAGCATTGCCGCCATCGGCTTGAGGCCTGGCATGGCCCTGAAGACCGGCGCAAGCGGCCGGGCCAGGCGGGCGAGGTGCAGGGCGGCGCGAAAGCGCCTTGGATAAGGCAGCACCAGCGCCAGCAGGCCGCGGGTCAGCCGGTTCATCAAAGGCCGGCGATAGGTCTTTTCGATATGGGCGCGGGCGTGATCGACCAGATGCATGTAATGCACGCCCGACGGGCAGGTGGTCATGCAGGCCAGGCACGACAGGCAGCGGTCGATATGGGTGACGATCTCGCGATCCGCCGGCCGGCCGTTCTCCAGCATGTCCTTGATCAGGTAGATCCGGCCGCGCGGGCTGTCGAGCTCGTTGCCGAGCGTCACATAGGTCGGGCAGGTGGCGGTGCAAAAGCCGCAATGGACGCATTTGCGCAGGATCCTTTCGGCCTCGGCAACGCCGCTGTCGGCGAGCTGTTCGGCCGAGAAATGTGTCTGCATGCGCATGCGCCTCCATAATCGCGTTAGATCGTCCAGGTTTCCGGATTGTCGATCGGCTGATTGCGCGTTATTGCCTGCAGGCCCTTGATGCAGCGGATCACGAACCAGATCAGCACGACGAACATCAGGAGAAAGCCGATGCCGATAAAGGCGAGCAGCACGCAGATGATGGAATAAAGGATGCCGATCCAGAACGTGCGGATGGCATAGGTATAGTGGGTGTCGACCCAAGCCGCCGCGCTGCCGCGATTGATATAGGCAAAGACAAGCCCGACCAGCCCCGTCAGGCCGACGGCAAGGCTGACGAGGTAAAGGATGTAGACAAGCTGTGCGTTTTGCCGGCCCGGCTCGATCCAGCCGGAAACTTCTCCCTGCTCATTCTCCTGCGGCTCCTGATTGCTCATGGGTCACTCTCCCGGGATTGGATGTCGATGCCAGACCCTAGCATTTCGCCCTCGTTCATTCGACCTGGATTGAGGATCTTCTGTGGATCGAACTGCGTCTTCAGCCTTCCGGTCAGCGCCGCCAGCGCGGCGTCCTCGGGCTGGAAAACAGGGACGGTTTGGCGGGTCTGCCGATCGGCGCGCACCAGTGTTGCGTGTCCGCCGCCGAGCGCCGCAATGGCCCCACGGATCAGCGGCGCCTCCGCTTCGGCCTCCATGCGCAGCCAAACCAGCCCGCCCTGCCAGTCGTAGTAGGCGTCGACACCGGCCCGCAATCGCAATGCGGCAACCAACTGATGACCGACCGACGGCGCCACCGACACCCGCCAGACCGGGCGCTCGCCGCCGTCGCAAAAGGGCGCGACGTCGCGGATTTCCCGCCACAGCGTGCGCGATGTTTCATCATCCAGCCGGGCGCAGGGGCCGGGCAACATGCCGGCCAGTTTTTCGGCCCGGTAATCGACCGAAGGCGCGAAACCTTCAAGCCGCAGAACCGTCGCCGCGCCGCGCGGCAGGCCGCCATCGAGGAAGCGGCCGCGAACGCTCTCCGGCAGGTGGGCGGCCGACGACACTTCGGCATCGGAGCCCATGGCAACGGCCATCGCTTCGGCGGCTTCGGCGTCGTTCAGGCCACTTATGACCAGCGTCGCCGAGGTCTCGGCGCGCGGCAGCACCTTGAAGGTCACCTCGGTGAAGACCGCCAGCGTGCCCCAGGAGCCGGCGAGGCCGCGCGACAGGTCATAGCCGGTGACGTTCTTGACCACACGGCCGCCCGATTTGATGATGTCGCCGCGCCCGGTCACCGCGCGGATGCCGAGGATATGATCCCGCGCGGCGCCGGATTTCAGGCGCCTCGGGCCGGATAGGTTGGTGGCCAGAACCGCGCCGATCGTCCCACGGCCGGCATCGGGACAGCCGAGCAGCGGCCGGTAATCCATCGGTTCGAACTGCAGTTCCTGGTTGTTTTCGGCGAGCAGGGTTTCGATTTCGGTCAGTGGCGTGCCGGCCCTTGCCGTCAGCACCAGTTCCTCAGGCTCGTACAGCGTCACGCCGACGAGGCCGGAGAGGTTCAGCCTCTGTGGCGCTTCCAGCGGCCGGCCAATCGCCCGCTTGGACCCGTGGCCGACAACCTCCAGCGGCGCACGCTCCGACACGGCCCAGCGGACGATGTCCTGAACCTCGCCTTCGTCCGTCGGCCGGAACGCCTCGCCTGTGGGCGCGTCCACCATGCCCTAGAATCTCGGTATGTCGGGAAACGGCAATTGTCCGCCGGAGATGTGCATGCGTCCCATTTCGGCGCAGCGGCGCAATTGCGGAAACACCTTGCCGGGATTGAGCAGATGCTGCTCGTCGAAGGCGCATTTGACCCGGATCTGCTGGTCGAGATCGTCCTCATTGAACATGGCGCCCATCAGATCGCGCTTTTCGACGCCGACGCCGTGTTCGCCGGTCAGCACGCCGCCGACCTCGACGCACAGACGCAGGATATCGGCGCCGAATTCCTCGGCCTTCTGCAATTCGCCCGGCCGGTTGGCGTCGTAGAGGATCAGCGGATGCAGATTGCCGTCGCCGGCATGGAAGACATTGGCGACGCCAAGCCCGTATTGCTCGGAGAGGCGCCGCATGCCGGCCAGCACCTCGGGCAGGGCCTTGCGCGGGATCGTCCCGTCCATGCAGAAATAGTCGGGCGAAATGCGGCCGACAGCAGGGAAGGCCGCCTTGCGTCCGGCCCAGAAGGTCTGGCGCTCCGCCTCGTCCGTCGAGACGCGCGACGTGGCGGCGCCGTTCTTTTCGGCGATGGCGCCGACCTCGCCGATCAGATGATCGACCTCGGCTTCCGGACCATCCAGTTCGACGATCAGCAGCGCCTCGACATCGAGCGGATAGCCCGCATGGACGAAATCCTCGGCCGCGTGAATCGCCGGGCGGTCCATCATTTCGATGCCGCCGGGAATGATGCCGGCGCCGATAATATCGGCGACACACTGGCCGGCCTGTTCGCTGGATGGAAAGCCGACCAGCATGGCGCGGGCGGTTTCGGGTTTCTGCAAAATGCGCACGGTGACTTCCGTGACGACACCGAGCAGCCCTTCCGACCCGGTCATCAGGCCAAGAATGTCATATCCCGCCGCGTCGAGATGACGGCCGCCGAGCCGCACCACGTCGCCATTGATGAGCACCATTTCGATGCCGAGCACATTGTTGGTGGTCAGGCCGTATTTGAGGCAATGCACGCCGCCGGCATTCTCCGCGACATTGCCGCCGATCGAGCAGGCGATCTGCGATGATGGATCCGGCGCGTAATAAAAGCCCCTGCCTTCCACGGCATGGGTGATGCCAAGATTGGTGACGCCCGGCTGCACCACCGCGACGCGGTTGGCATAATCGATGTCGAGAACCCTGTTGAAACGGGACATGACCAGCAGGACGGCATCCTCGAGCGGCAGCGCGCCACCCGACAGCGAGGTGCCCGAACCGCGCGGCACGACGCGAATGCCGTTGGCCTGGCAATATTTCAGAATGCGGGAGACCTGTTTGACGGTTTCGGGCAGGACGACGACCAGCGGTAATTGCCGGTAGGCGGTGAGCCCGTCAGTCTCGAAGGCGCGCATCGCGTTGGTTGCGTCGACGACGCCCTCGCCGGGGACGATGGTCTTCAGATCGGCAACGATCCGGTCGCGACGCTGCATGACGGCCTTGATGGGTTCCGGCATTTCGGGCGATGTCATCGGGCTCTCCGGTTTGCAACAATCCATAATTGGTCATATTTATTTACCAGTCAAGCACAATGCCTTGATTTGCTGCCGTACAGCAGCCGTCGTTGAGGCTGGCCGGAATTACCACTACAAGGGCTGCCACGATTGACAGCGCATGGTGACGGGCGGCCGGCATGGACAAACTTGGCGATCTGGAGGTTTTTGCGCAGGTGGTGTCAGCGGGCAGCCTTTCGGCGGCCGGGCGCGAACTCGGCCTGTCGCCGGCGGTGGTGTCGAAACGCCTGCGCCGGCTGGAAGACCGGATCGGCACGCGGCTGATCCAGCGCACGACCCGTCAGATTTCGCTGACCGAGGCCGGCCAGGGCTATTATGAGCGGGTCATTGCGATCCTGGCCGGGCTCGACGAGGCCGAGGCCTTCGTGACCCGGCGTTCGCAGCAGGCCCGCGGCATCCTCAAAGTATCGGCCCCGACGACATTCGGCCGCATGCATATCGCGCCGCATCTCAAGACCTTCATGGGCGCTAATCCGGACCTTGCGGTCAATCTGGTGATCAGCGATCGGCTGGTCGATATCGTCGCGGAGGGGTTCGACATCGCCATCCGGGTTGCCGCTTTGCCGGACTCCAGCCTCGTGGCCCGGCGTCTTGCGCCGGTGCGGCGCATTCTGTGCGCGACACCGTCCTATCTGGAAGCCCATGGCGTGCCGCAAACACTCGATGATCTCGAAAAGCACAATTGCCTGCCGCCGCACAATAACGACCCGTGGAACCTGCACGGCCCGGACGGGTCATTTCAGTATCGTGCAACGGGCCGGTTGGCGACCAATTCCAGCGAAGTGGTCCGCGAATGCGTCATTTCCGGCCTCGGCATCGCGCTGCGCTCGACCTGGGATATTTTCGAGGAGCTGCAAAGCGGCAAGCTGGTGCGCGTCCTGCCGCAGATCGAAGGCTCGCGCGACGTGGCGATTTACGCCGTCTATGCCAGCCGGCATTTTCTGCCGACCAAGATCCGGGTTTTTGTCGATTACCTGTCCGAACTGTTCGGTCCCCGGCCCTATTGGGAAAAGTAGCCGCGGCGACACCACGATCCTGAAGCCCAACAGACCCTAAAGCGAAGGGCAAACCCGATTGCCATCTACGCATAGCGCTGGCGCTCATCGCGCCGGTAGCCCCAAAAGGCAAGAAACGTGAACAGAACCGAATATCCGGCAAGCCAGGCCACGCCAGTCAGCGGAACATGGCGACCGCCGACAATGGCCCAAGCGATTTCGCCGGCATGCCGGGTTGGCGTGACGTTGGAAACGGAGGATATGGCCGACGGAAGACTCTCGGGTGGCATCCACAATCCGCCGAGATAAGCCAGGGGCAGATAGAGCAGATTGGCAATCGGGACCGCCGATTTCGCCGTGGTCCAGTAGCCCAGTGCCGTGCCCGCCAGCGTGAAAGGAACCGTGATGAGAGATGCGGCGACCAGCAGCCGGACTATCTGCCCGGCGCTCGCATCGGGCGTCGAAAACAGATAGGCAGCGCAAATGACCAACGCCGCCGACGCGAGCGCGAACAGCAGCGCGGACGCCACCTGCGAAGCAATGCGCGGAGCGGCAGCGGACGGCAATGTCCGGCGGTATCTCTCCCACTGGCTCTCTCGCTCCTGGGCGATGGATATTCCAAACTGGAAGAAAGCAACACCGATGACGCCATAGACCACGAAAGATGCCATCAGATAGGCGCCGGCCAGCCCGGTGCGGCCCCAACCGAACATGGTGAAAAGCATAACCGGAAACACCAGCATCGGCACCCAATAGGCCGGCATGCGAAGCAGGGACTTCAAATGCAGGCTCATGGATGTGGTGAAGAGGCGGGCGTTCATTCGACCGGACCTTCAGCATCGGGCGTCAGGCGTTCAATGGCCTCCTCCAGGCTGACACGCGTAATCTCCAGATCAGTGAATCCGGCACCGCTGGCAACCAGTTGACGGATCACCTCATCGGCGTCCGGGCTGACGATGCAAATGGCGCCATCGCTTTCTTCGACGCTCGACACAGGCTCAAGATCGGGCAGCTCACGGCAAAAGAAACGAATGGTCTTTTGGGCAATGCGGCTACGGATGTCGTCGACGGTTCCCTCGAGCCTGATACGCCCGTGATCGATCAGGCAGATACGATCGGCGATTGTCTCGACCTCGTCCAGATGATGGGTGGTCAGGACCAGGGTCCCGCCGGCGCCGACGTGGTCCTTCGCGTAGGCCCAAAACCGCTTGCGGGATGCCGCGTCCAACCCGGTGGTCGGCTCATCCAGAAAAATGATCCGGCCGCGCCCGGCAAAGGCGAGCGCCAGGGACAGCCTGCGTTTCTGGCCGCCGGACAATCCTCCGGTCTGCCGGTCGATCAGCGGCTCGAGATTGAAATTCCCGATCAACGCCTCAAGCGGCGGCGGGTCGGGATAGTGGCACCGCACCAGCTGGAGTATCTCCAGAACGGTGAGGTTGGGTGGAAAGTCACATTCCTGCGCGACATATCCGATGGCCTGTCTTGCCGCCAGCGTGTCAGGTGCGTGCCCCAAGATGCGGATCGATCCGGCGCTTGGGCGGCTCAGACCGAGCATCATGTTCAGCGTCGTTGATTTTCCCGCTCCATTGGGTCCGAGCAAACACAGCGTTTCACCTTGTTCGATGCTCAGATCCAACTCACTGACCGCACAAAGAGCGCCGAAATTCTTGGTGAGCCCCGTGGTAACAACCGCTGCGGTCAAAAATGCCTCCTCGAACCCGAGGTTGATCTAACCGGGTTTCCGTTCCATCCACAAGACCTGCAGGGGCCCTTTAAGATCGGCGAATGGTTTGCCGGGATAATCGATGGGTTGCGGCGCGCTGTTCAGAAGGACCGGCGATCCTCGCTCCTCGGATCGACGACCCGCCGGGTCTCATAGATTTGACCGGCCCGCGCTGCGGCCCGCCATGGGCGTGCCCGGCGCAGGTCGATATCCCATTTTTCATCTCCGGGATCGATTTCGACCATAACCAGTTCCGGTGATCCGGCATGGGCGCGCGCGATCACCGTGCCATCGGGCGCCGCCGCCAGACTGGTGAGCCCCCGATGATCGGAGTTGGTGGGAATCGAAAGCGTCACCCAGAGTTTGTTGAAATCGGCATAGGCGCGGGCCCGCAACTCATCGGTCGGATTGTTGCTGTAGCTCGAGAGCAGTACGGCGTCGGCGCCGGCCTCTTCATATTGCCGGAACAGTTCGGGGAAGCTGATTTCTATGCACAGGGCGCAGCCGAAACGGATCCCGTCGACCTCGAAAACAACCGGACGAAAGCCCGGCGTGAACCAGTCGGTGATTTCGGTGTTCGACAGATACTGCTTGTCGTAGCGCTCATGGAGCCGGCCCCGGTCGTCGATCACGTAGAGGCTGTTATGCGGGTGGTTTTGCGGCGCCAGCGGGTGGGCACAGCCGAGAACCACCCAAAGCCGCAGTTCGCCGGCCAGCGCAGCCGTTTGCCCAAGTTCGCCGCGCAGCGCTGTCCAGTCGACATCGCGCCAATTTCCGATCTCGCTTTTGACATATCCGGACGCCGCACATTCGGGAAACTGAACCAGCCGCGCACCGGCCGCCGCTGCCTCGCGCATCTGTTTACGGATGAACGAGCCATTCGACGCCGTGTCGGCGGTGACCGGTGTTTGCGCGATGGCGATTCGGATGTGCCGCATGCGCATAGTATGAATGACCCGCCGACCGAGAGCCAGCACCATGGTCTCTCAGAATTGGGCGGCCTGATGGTTACGACCGTGCAAGATGGTAGGGCTTTATGAGTACGTCCGTGGGGATATTGAGACCGGTGTGGATCTTCTGGATCATCCCCAGGGACAGGGCGCGCTTCCGGTTCAGCACTTCAGACGCCCGAGAACGGGAGCCGAGCACCTCCGCGAGATAAGCCTGTCCGGCCCCGGTTTGGTCAAGCACGTATTTGATGGCCTCGATAGGATCAGGGTCATCAATAGCCCAATGCTTCTCTTCGTAACAGGCGATGAGATCGGAGAGCACGTCAAAACGGTCAGCATCCGGGGTCCCGGGAGCCGGTTCGTTTTCAAAGTAGGCTTCGATTTCGGCAAGCGCCCAATCGTAGTCATCTTCGGTGCGGATTGCGCGAATGTTTTCCATTACACTGTCTCCGGGTCGATCCTGTCGTACTCTTTATGGGTTCCAATGAACTTAATGAGCACTCTTTTGTAGGTGTAAGAAACGTGAACGATAAGGCGGTACTTGTTGCCACCAATGTCGAATATCACTCGGTTGTCAGCGACAAAGTCAACGGTCTTCCCGAATTGGCTGCGGATATCCTGCGAGTTCTCCCAAGAGGCCCGACTGGCAATGCTATGCCAGACCTTCAAGGGACCTTCAGCCTTGGGGTGCTTTTGCCAGAATACCCTGAGGGTTCGTCTCGCTATCACCTGCATGGCAGGAACATAGTATGTTCCCACTACGGGAACAAGAGGTGGAGTCAAATAAATTCCCATCATGGGAACATGAGGAGAGTATGGCTCGTAACATGGGTTTACTACCCCTGTACCGGGCTCTGGGCCGGGTGATGTCACGCCGTCAAGGCGACCAACTGACTTCGCGGGCTGGACAATTCGCGCCTGGTCGGTGAGCATGGGTTTTCCTGTCAACCGGATCGCTTCCTATGACCACGCTTTTGCTGCGAAGAAACCGGAATTATCGCTTCCTGTTCACCGGCAGCGCCTTTTCCAACCTGGCTGACGGCATTTCGGCGCTGGCGTTTCCGTGGCTTGCGACGCTGATCAGCCGCGATCCGTTTCACATTGCGCTGGTCGCCTTCGCGACGCGCCTGCCCTGGCTGCTTTTCGCCCTGCCGGCCGGCGTCGTCATCGACCGCGCCAACCGGCAGGCGGTGATGATCCGTGCCGATCTGATACGCCTGACGTTGAGCTTCGGGGTCGTCGCTCTGATCCTGGCGGCGCCATCCTTGCCGCTCGGCGACGGGGACGGCTATGCGCTGCCGCTGATCCTCGCATTGTCGGCGATTGCCTTCCTGTTGGGCGCTGCCGAAGTTTTTCGCGACAATGCGGCACAGACCGTGCTGCCGGTGCTGGTCGAGAGCGGCGATCTTGAATCGGCCAACGGCCAGATGTGGAGCATCGAGCAGGTCATGGGGTCCTTCGTCGGACCGCCGCTCGCCGGACTGCTGATCGCCCTGGCGGTGCCCCTGCCCTTCGGCTTCGATGCGGTGATGTTCGCGCTGTCCGCCTGGTGCCTGTGGTGCATCGCCTTTCCACCGCGCCTGCGTGCCGGCCCCGCAAACGGGTTCTGGACGGATATGAAGGCGGGCATTGCGTGGATCCTCGGCCATCGCCTCATCCTGCAACTGGCGGTGATGCTGGGGCTGCTCAACCTGCTCGCCGTGATGGCGACGACCATTCTGGTCCTCTATGCGCAGGAAGTGCTCGGGCTGTCGGCCTTCGGCTACGGTTTCCTGCTGACCGCCGGGGCCGCCGGCGGCGTGCTGGGCGGTCTGCTGTGTCCGGCCATCGCCGCAAAAATCGGGGCTGGACGCAGCCTTTTTGTCGCACTGGCCGTGTTTCCGCTGCCCTATCTCCTGATCTTCGTGACCGCTTCACCGGTTCTCGTCGGCCTTGCCCTGTTTGCGGAAATGTTCGCCGCGCTGCTGTGGAACGTGGTGACGGTCTCCTATCGCCAGCGCGCCATTCCGGAAAACCTGCTCGGCCGGGTCAACAGCATCTACCGGTTTTTCGGCTGGGGCATGATGCCGCTGGGGGCGTTGGCCGGCGGCCTGATCGTTGGCTGGAGCGAAGCCGATCTCGGCCGCGAGGCGGCATTGCGCCTGCCCTATCTGCTGTCGGCCATCGGCTCGGCGGCACTGCTGGTCTATGCGGCGATCGCCCTGCGCTTCAAGCCGGTGGCTTAGCGCAGGCGGCCGACCGGAATGATCTCCGGCCGGTCCGGGGCAAGCGGGTTGCCCTGCCAGTCCCCATACCATTGATCGACGGCAAGGCCGGCGGCGTCCAGCAATTCCGCCACAACCTCCTTCGCCGGGAACGCGATCCGTGACACAGCGCTGAGAGTCCTGCCGGTGCGAAGGATCCGGTAATGGGTCTCATAGGTC
This sequence comes from Rhizobiaceae bacterium, assembly GCA_028279875.1. Taxonomy (GTDB): domain Bacteria; phylum Pseudomonadota; class Alphaproteobacteria; order Rhizobiales; family Rhizobiaceae; genus Hoeflea_A. The sequence continues at coordinate 28,660 of JANQMU010000094.1, read as the reverse complement.
ACGATCCCGGTTGCCGGGTCTTCGGACACATCGTTCCAGACCTCCACGGCCCCCAGTTCGGGATGTTCGATCTGTTGGCGCCTGTCAGGAGTCCAGCGCTTCCAGGCCTGCAGCAGCGGGTTGCGCGTGTCAAAGATGAAGCGACCGCCTGGCGACAGGTGATAGGCGATGGTTTCGAGCACCGCCGCCTGGTCCCGGCGGGTCAGGAAAACCTGAAAGGCATGCCCGGTCAGCAACACCAGGTCGAAGCGTCGCCCCAGCCGCACGGTTCGCGCATCGGCCTCGACCCATTCGACCCGCTCGCCGCCCGGCCGCTGCCGGGCAATTTCCAGCATGGCGCCGGCCGGATCGACTCCCGCCACGTCGCGTCCTTCGGACATGGCCGCCATCAGCGTGCCGGTTCCGCATCCCAGGTCAAGAATGGTGGCGGCATCCGCCGCCAATCGCGTGCAGAAATCGAAGTCGGCGCGATCCGACCCGAAATTGCTGTCATAAAGCTGAGCAAATCGGGGATCGGTGAAAAGCGGATCCCGCTGCTCAGCGTCCGTATCAGGCATCGACGTCTGTGCCCCTCATATGCTTCGCGGTGGCCGGCTGTTGTTGCGTGCGACATAGCCGCCCCATTCCAGCAGGTTCCTGCTGCAATCGTCGCGGCCGATGGTAACTTCGATCAGCACCGGACCATCATGGCCGGACGCCTTGCCGATCGCGGCGTCCAGTTCGCCGACGGTCTCGGCTTTCAATCCGAGACCCTTTCCATCCGCCGCGTTAAAGACCGATATGAGGCCCGCATAGTCCCAGTTCTTGATGGTGTTGTAGGGGCCGTCATGGATTTCGACCTCGATCGTGTAGCCGCCATTGTTGATCAGGAAGATGATCGGCCGCACGCCGTAGCGGATCATGGTCGAGACTTCCTGGGCGGTGAGCTGGAACGAGCCGTCGCCGATCAGCGAAACCACGCGCCGGTCCGGATTGCCGAGCGCATAGCCGAGGGTAGCGCCGACGGACCAGCCGATGGAGCCATATTGCATCTGGATCTCGAAGCGCGATCCCTGGGGCATGTCGAGCTGCATGCCGTTGAACCAGGAATCGCCGGTTTCGGCGATGACGGCGCTGTCGGCATCGAGCATCTGCTGGACACGGTTGAACAGGATGCGGGTGGTCAAGCCGTCTTCCGGCTTGCCGGGAGCGAGCACCGGTTTTTCCTCTTCGACGCGATGGAAAGCCGTGAGTGACGCGTCATTGGGCTGCAGCTTGCCCTCCAGCGCCGCCAGGAATTCCGGCAGCGAGACATCATTATAGGTTCGTCCCGGCATGACGACACTGTGCGGCCGCGCCAGAATCATCTTGGCCGGATTGATCAGCGCAGAGTGGCCGACGGTCGTATAATCGGTAAAGGTGGTGCCGGCGAAAAGGCCGATATCGGCCGACGAAACGATCTGGCCGCAGCCGGGCGAGCCCACCGAACCCCAGAAAATCCCCATATATTGTGGATCGGTTTCATCAAAGAAACCCTTCGCATCGGGCATGGCCGCAACGCCATAACCACATGCACGGGCAAGCGCGCCGAACGCCGCCTCGCCGCCGGTGGCACGCAATTGCACACCGGCCACCAGGACCGGTTTGGCGGCGGCGTTGAGCAATGCAGCCGCATGGTCCACGGCGGCCGCCAGCGAACGCCGGTCGCTTCTCCAGCGCGGCGCGAGGGCCATGGCATGCGGTTTGGAAATCGGCGCGCTGGCGATATTGGAGGCGACTTCCAGATAGACCGGTTTGCGCAGCCGCAGCGCGGTGGAGATGGCATGGTCGATCTGTGTCGGCGCGTCCAGCACATTGGTGACCTGGACCGATTCCGCGGTGACCCGGGCGAACATTTCCCGCACATAGCCATAGTCGATCTCGCCCAGCGTATGGTGCAGCAATTCGTGCTCGGCCGCGGAGTTCGTGTTCGGTCCGCCCGAGATCGCAATCACCGGCAGGTCCTCGGCATAGGCCCCGGCGACCGCGTTGATCGCGCTGAGACCACCGACCGAAAAGGTTACGCACACCGCGCCGGCACCACCGGTGGCCCTTGCGTAGCCGTCAGCCGCATAGCCGGCATTCAACTCATTGCAGCAGGAGATCATCTGGAGATTGTCGTTGGAAAGCAGTTCGTCGAGCAGCACCAGATTGTAATCGCCGGGAACGGTGAAATAATGCTTCACCCCGATCTGCTCCAGCCGCGCGGCGAGATACCGCCCGATGGTCGATGTCTGTGTGTCCGCCATCTTCTGCCCCTCCGAAGCCAACCGGGGATTCAACGCGCCCCGGCTGCAAAACCCTATGCATGATTCGGATTTTTTTCCACCGCTGACCGCGATACGAGGCTAATAACGGGTAACCGACGCGATGCGGGGCATGCTTTATTGCAATTGCAGAACGACCTTGCCGGCATCGCCGGCATTGAGCACGTCGAAACCTTCCTGAAAGTCTTCGAACGGAAAATGATGGGTGATCACCGGCGTGATGTCGAGCCCGCTTTCGAGCATCGCCAGACCCTTGTGCCAGGTGTCGAACATTTCACGCCCGTAAACGCCCTTGAACTGCAGGCCCTTGAAAATCGCCTTGTTCAGATCGACCGTCACGGGCGCATGGTACAGGCCGAGAAGACCGATATGGGCGCCGTTATTGGCCGATTCGATCATGTCGTCCAGCGCCGCAGCGGCCCCGGACATTTCAAGGCCGATGTCAAAGCCCTCCTTCATGCCGAGCTCGTCCATGACGGTGGCGAGATCGTCGCGGCCGGCGACGACACCGCGCGAGGCGCCCATTGCCGCCGCAAGGGCCAGCCGCTTTTCATTGATGTCGGAAATGACGATATGACGGGCACCGACATGGCGGCAGATCGCCGCCGCCATCAGGCCGATCGGACCGGCGCCGGTGATCAGCACATCCTCGCCGGCGAGATCGAAGCCGAGCGCGGTGTGGACCGCATTGCCGAACGGATCGAGGATCGAGGCCTCGTCGTCGGAGACCGCGTCGGGGATCGGATAGACATTGTGTTCAGGGATGACCAGGTAGTCGGCAAAGGCACCGGGCCGGTTGACACCGATCCCTTGTGTGTTGCGGCACAGATGCTCGCGGCCGGCGCGGCAGTTGCGGCAGGTGCCGCAGACAATATGCCCCTCGCCCGACACGCGCTGGCCGACCGTCAGCGTCTCGACTCCCTCGCCGGGGGCATCAACACGGCCGACAAATTCGTGGCCGATGACAAGCGGCGTCGGCACATTGGCGGCCGCCCAGTCGTCCCAATTGTAGATGTGCAGATCGGTGCCGCAGATCGATGCCCGGGTCACGGCGATGCGCACGTCGCCGGGGCCGGGTTCCGGATCAGGCAGGTCCCGCATGACCAGCCCCGCCTCAGGACGTTCCTTTACGAGGGCGCGCATGGCGGTGCCTCCATCACGAAATCAGGCCGTGGCGGCGGCCGGCTTCCGTGAACGCCTGCACTGCCCGGTCGATCTGCTCCGGCGTGTGGGCCGCCGACATCTGGGTGCGGATTCGGGCCTTGCCCTCAGGGACGACCGGATAGGAAAAGGCGATGACGTAAATGCCGTGCTGCAAAAGATCGTCGGCAAGGCGCGCGGCCAGTGCCGCGTCGCCAATCATCACCGGGATGATCGGGTGGCTGCCGTCGACCAGCTCGAATCCGGCCTCGGCCATGCCGGCGCGAAACCGTGCGGCATTGTCGCCCAGCCGCCGGCGCAGATCATGGGCGGATTCGGCAATGTCGATCGCCGCCAGGGCGGCCGCGCAGATGGGCGGGGCCACGGCGTTGGAAAACAGATAGGGCCGGGCGCGCTGGCGCAGCAATTCGACGATCGGGCGCGGCCCGGCGACATAGCCGCCCGAGCCGCCGCCAAGCGCCTTGCCGAAGGTGCCGGTCAGGATCTGGACCCGCCCTTCCACACCGTGAAATTCCGGTGTGCCGGCACCGCGTTCACCGATGAAGCCGGTGGCGTGGCAGTCATCGACCATGACCGAAGCGTCGTGCTTCTCGGCCAGATCGCAGATGGCCGGCAGATCGGCGACGATCCCGTCCATCGAGAACACGCCGTCGGTGACGATCAGCCGGGCGCGGCAATCGCGGGCGGCGATCAGCTGGCGCTCCAGATCCTGCATGTCGTTATTGGCGTAGCGAAAACGCTGCGCCTTGCACAGGCGCACGCCGTCGATGATGGACGCATGGTTCAGGGCGTCCGATATGATCGCGTCGTCCTTGCCGAGCAGCGGCTCGAAAACCCCGCCATTGGCGTCGAAACAGGAGGGGAAGACAATCGTGTCCTCGACGCCGAGATAGTCGGCCAGCCGAACCTCCAGCCTGCGGTGCAGATCCTGCGTTCCGCAGATGAACCGCACGGAGGCCATGCCGAATCCATGGGTATCGAGCGCGTCCTTCGCCGCCCGGATCAGGCGGGGATCATCGGCGAGGCCGAGATAGTTGTTGGCGCAGAAATTGAGAACCGAACGGATTTCGCTGCCGTCCCCGGCCGGATCGCCGCCGGCTTCGATCAGGGTCCGGATATTTGTCGATTGCGGCGAAACGATCTGACGTTCGTATTTGCGCGTTCCGGCGGAATCGATGTCCCGCAGGGCACGGGCCGCAGTGTCAATCAGCGTGTCAGACATCGCAATTTCCAGTATATTACATGAATTCTAAGATATTGGAATTGCCTTTCGCTTGTCAAGCTAAGCGGATCAGACCTTGGGAGCCGAATTCCCATATTGCTGCGGCTGGGCGACAACCAGCAGGGCCTGCGTTTCGCCTTCATGCGCATTGTCGATGCGGTGCAGCCTGTCGGCGCGATAGCGCAGGGTGTCGCCGGCCCCGGCCTGGACCGTGCGCGTGTCGACGGTCACGGAAAGCGCGCCCGTCAGGCAGGTCAGATGCTCGAATGTGCCATGGGCATGAGCCTTTGAATCCAGACAGCCGCCCGGCTGCATGTTCAGCCGGTACCATTCGATCGGAAGCACCGTGCGGCGGGGGCTGAGCATCAACAATTCGCATTTCCCGTCGGCGCTGCGCCGCACCGGCGTCGAATAGTTGTGCACATGCTCGATCGGTTCTTCCTGGGTGCCGCCGTCGAACGCGGCGAGGTCGAGGCCGAGCGCCTGGGTGAGCGCCCAGACGATGGAGAAGGTCGGGTTCACCGTGCCGCGCTCGATGGCCGACAGCATCGAGCGTGAGACGCCGCTGCGCTCCGCCACCCCTTCAAGGGTCAGACCGCGCGCCTTGCGGGCGTGTTTGACAAGCTGGCCGACATCGGGTGGTGCGGTGGTATCCATGGTCACAATCTCATGCCGGAGGCCGAAATTGTCAAATGGAGCGCAGGAAATCCAGGATATCGGAATTAGCTGGATGGGCGGCCATCAAAAAGACGCGGAATGGCGTCATGTTTCGCCTCGTGACGGGAACCACACTCGCAAGGAGAGGCGATCATGAACATCGATATCCAGCAGCCCCAACCCTTCGACCTGGTCGGCAGCGACATCCTGATAGCCGGCAATGCAGTGGGTTTCGAAGCCCATCTGACGATCCGGGTCAGCGAAGGCCATGACGAAGTCGTCGGCGCGGCCGTGGTCGGCGCCACATCGATCCGGCAGTTTCAGGCCAGCATCAACATCCCGGGCCACACCGCCTTCACGCTCAACCGCCTGTTTGTGACCCTGACCGACGACAGCGGCGGCGGCGAAGGTCCGATCCCGACCGTCACCGTGCCGGTGCTCTACGGGCCGATGATACTGCCGGGCTACACCGGCTATTTCGAACACGAGGTGGTGGCCGGTGATACGCTGACGTCGCTTGCCCAACATTACTATGACGGCAGCAGCAACTGGCAGCCGATCCAGCAGGCGAACCAGCATGTGGTATCGGACCCGAACCTGATCTTTCCGGGACAGGTCCTGCGGATCCCGCGCAACGTGTGAGGATTGCGGACCGCGCCGGTCCGCTTATGATGGGGCAGATAGGGCCCGTTCATCCGGCCTGCCCGGTCGCCGATTGACCGGGCCGCGGCGTCGTGATACATGAAACATGAATCATAATTCATGTTTTGAGATGAACGCACCCACCAGACCCAAAACGAAACGCGGCCAGACCCGCCGCGAACAGATTCTCAGAGCAGCCGAACGGGTAATCGGCCAGCGCGGCTTCACCGATGCCTCGATTGCCGACATTACCCGCGAGGCCGGCACGGCGCTCGGCACGTTCTACATCTATTTCAGCAGCAAGGAGGAGATCTTCCGCGAGCTGGTTGCCGAAATGGGTCACATGACGCGCAAGGTGCTGGCGGCGGCAACGATGCCGGCGGACAGCCGCCTCGAAGCCGAGCATCTGGGCCTCAAAGCCTTTCTGCGTTTCGTCGCCGAGCATCCGGCGCTTTACCGCATCGTCGAGGAGGCGCGGTTTGTCGACCCGCCGGCCTATGAGGACTATTTCACCTCCTTCGCCAAGGCCTATCGGCGGCAGCTGGAGCGGGCGGCCGATTCGGGAACCATCCGGCCGGGCGATGCGGATGTGCGCGCCTGGGCGCTGATGGGCATTGCGAAAACCCTCGGTGAACGCTACGTGCTGTGGGGTTCCTCGGACGATCTCGACCGCATCGCCGATGATGCGTTCGACCTGATACGGCACGGGCTCGAACCGTGAGCCCTCAGAAGGTCAGGGTGAGCGAGGCGCCGCTGCCCGGCGGACACGTGCATCTTGGCATCACACTGGCGGCACCGGAGCGCAGCAACAGTCTCGAACCGGTCATCCTGTCGGAGCTCGCCGACGCGCTCGATCTTGCGCGGGAACGGCAGGCCGCCTTCGTGACGCTGCGCGCCGAAGGCCGGCATTTCTCCACCGGCGGCGATGTGGCGCTTTTTTACGACGCCAGCCGGTCGGGGAACGCCGAGTCCTACAGCGACGAGGTGGTCGGGCTCCTCCAGCAGGTGGTCCGCCGCCTGCTGACCCTGCCGGCCATCGTGCTGACCGGCGCGCAGGGCGCCATCACCGGCGGCTCTGCCGGGCTGCTGTTTGCGTCCGACCTGGTCGTTCTCGCCGATGATGCGTTTCTGCAACCCTATTTTTCGACGGTCGGGTTTTCGCCCGATGGCGGCTGGACCGCGCTTTTGCCGGAGCGCGTCGGCGCTGGCCGGGCGCTGCAGATCCAGCTCGCCAATGAACGGATCGATGCGCACGAGGCGCACCGTATGGGCCTGGCCCACCGGCTTGTGCCGGCCGAGGCGCTTGACGAAACGCTGGAATCCATGGCCGCCACGCTTGCCCGCGACCACGATCCGCCGGCGATGCTGGCTGCCAAACGGCTGGTCTGGGACGCGGCGCGTCTCGCGCGGGTCGATGCCAGGCTTGACGCAGAGCTTGCCTCCTTCAAGCGGCATATCGGCACCCCGGGCACCCGGGCCGGCATGCGGCGGTTTCTCGATCGCCTGTCGGAGGCGGGATGAATGTTCGAAGCGCTTCCCGACATGGCGGCAAAACGGGCCGAACTGACGCCCGAACGCACGGCATTCATTGATCTTGGTGGGGACCGGACATGGACCTTTGCGGCGATTGACACGGCTGTCTCGCAAGTGGCCGCCGGCCTCACCGATATCGGGCTGAAGCCGGGCGAACGGCTGGCGGCCCTGACGATGAACCGGGTCGAGTTTTTCATCGCCCTTTTTGCCTGCCAGCGAACCGGGATCATCCTGGCACCGCTGAACTGGCGCCAGCCGGCGGCCGAACTGTCGGGCGTGCTGGAAAGCGTCGGCGCATCCGCCATGCTGTTCGACCAGCCAAATGCGGAAACGGCGCTGGAACTGGCCGAAACACACGCCCTCAGCACCATCGCCATCGAACCCGGTACGGATGCGCAGACCTGCTTTGCGGCGTTTTTCGACATGCCGGTCAGGCGGATGCGATCGAAGGCGCATGCGACCCATCCCTGGTATCTGCTTTTCACATCCGGCACCACGGGGCTGCCCAAGGCGGTCATCCAGACCGCCCGGATGGGCTGGGCCAATGCGCTGAACATCGCCCAGGCGATCGACCTGACGTCGCAGGACGCCAGCATCAATTACCTGCCGCTGTTTCACACGGCCGGCATCAATCTCTACACGCTGCCGATCTTTCTTTTCGGCGGCGTGTCGACGGTGCTGCCGAAATTCGAGATCGATGACGTGTTCGGGCTGTTGCGCAGCGGGTCGGTGACCCAGTTTTTTGGCGTCCCGGCGATCTACCAGGCGCTCAGCCTGCATGACGGCGTCGACACGGTGGACTGGAGCCGCCTGCGCTGCGGCTGCGGCGGCGCGCCGCTGCCGGAGACCCAGATCCGGTTTTTTGCCGAGCGGGGTCTTCACATCTGCAACGGCTTCGGCATGACGGAGACCGGGCCAACAGCCTTTCTCAATGACGAGGCGGCCGCGGCCGTCAAGATCGGCTCGGTCGGCAAGGCGCAGATGCTGACGGAAGCCCGTCTCGACGGTGTGATGGACGCTGCGCCGGGTGAAGGCGAATTGCTGCTGCGTGGCCCCGCGATCACGCCGGGCTATTTCGAAAACAGCGAAGCGACCGAAAAAGCCTTCGACGATGATGGCTGGTTGCGGACGGGCGATATCGCCCGGCGGGACACCGACGGCTATTATTTCATCGTCGACCGGATCAAGGACATGTTCATATCCGGTGGCGAGAACGTCTATCCGGCCGAAGTCGAGCGGGTGCTGGACAGTCATCCCGATATTCTCGAGGCGGCGGTGGTCGGCGTGTCCGACGAGAGGTGGGGAGAGGTCGGTGCCGCTTTCCTGCTGGCCCGGCCCGGGCGGGCAATCGATGCGGACGGCCTGCCCGCCTGGTGCCGCGAGCGGCTGGCGGCCTACAAGGTTCCGAAGCGTTTCCATATCGTCGACGATTTTCCACGGACGGCCGCAGGCAAGGTCCGCAAACCATTGCTGAAGGAACGTATCTCGTGATCGACGGGGCGGAAGCGATCAGCCGGGAATGGGTTCCCACACAGGCCGAATTTGACCTGTTCGCGCAAATCAGCGGCGACGACAATCCGATCCATGTCGATCCGGATTTTTCCGCCCGCACACGGTTCGGACGCACCGTCTCCCACGGCATGCTGATCTATGGCAAATTATGGGGCCTCCTGAAGTCGACCTATCCCGACTGTCGCCCCTCCGGCCAGACCCTGATGTTCCCCAATCCCTGTTTCGTCGGCGACCGCGTGCGGCTCGACGTCAGGCGCGAGAGCGACACCACCTTTGCGATCCGGGCGACGCGGATTTCCGACGAAGCGGTGCTGCTGACCGGTGAGGCCGAGGTGGCGTGATGGAGGTCGGTCAGTTTGCCGAAACGGCGCGCTGCTACGCGCCCGAAGACCTGCAACGGTTTGCCGGGCTGAGCGGCCATGACGACGACAGAACGGTGCCCGAACCGCTGATTGCCGCGCTGTTTTCCTATCTGCTGGGCGTGGAGCTGCCGGGGCCGGGAACCAATTACCTGAAGCAGGATATGCGCTTTCTTTCAGCGGCGCCGGCCGGCGAAAGGCTGACGGCACGGGTGGAGATTACCCGCTTGCGACCCGATAAGCATCTGGTCGATCTTCGCGCCACCTGCCGGCGCGAGGACGGCACACTGATCTGCGAGGGCCGCAGCCTCGTGCTGGCGAAGGATGTCGGTGCTTAAAGCGAGTTCGAAAACCCAGTCACGGCTTCGGCAAAGGCATCCGGCTCTTCGAGATGCGGGGAATGGCCGGAATTCTTGAATTCCAGGCATTTTCCCTCCGGCGCGGACCGTGCCAGCCAGCGGGCGGTTTCTGCGGCATAGACGCGGCTTGAGCGGCCATGCATCGCCAGCAGCGGGATCGGCAGCGCGGCAACCGTCGCCCTCGCATCGGCGACCAGCAGCGATGCCCACATGGACACCATGGCGGCCGGATCGTTGGCGGCGATCTTCTCAGCAGCCGTCTCCGCGCTGAAATCGGCGGCACCCCGACGATCGGCGAACATGCCGGCCGCAATGGCCGGGACGCTGGCGGCCCAATGATCGCGCAGACGGTCGGTCGTGGCACGGCAGGCATCAGCATCCTTGCCGCGCAGGCCGAGGCTCCAGCCATCCTCATTGATGAGCTTCGGGCTCATATCGACCGAGATCATCCCGGCGACGCCGCGCGGACCGTGCTCTGCCATGTATCGCCAGGCCACCGCCGCGCCCAGCGACCAGCCGATCAGGACCGCGCCGGAGATGTCGCGCCGGTCGATCAGGTCACGAAGCATACGCACCGCCCCTTCCAGAGTCGGATCGCCGCCCCGGTTGGCACCGTGGCCAGGCAGGTCCGGCGCCAGGAGGCATCGAAATCTCGGCTGAAGCCGCTCGCACTGGTTACTGAAAACCGACCCGTCCATCGTCCAGCCGTGCAGGAAAACAACGGGACGCCCGTGATCGTGATGCCGCATGCCGTCGGCCATCTACGATGCGCCGCGCAGGCGGCCGACAATGCCGGAGGGGAAGAAATAGTCGCTCAGCACGAAGAGCACGCCAAGCCACAGGAGCCAGCGGTCCGGATTGAGCAGATCGGGCAGCAGTGGAACGGCGGAGACCGCCTCGGCCGCCACGCCCATCAGGTTCTGCAGGTAATTCTGGGCGATCACGAACAGGGTCGCACCGATGACGGCGCCATACATGGTGCCCATGCCGCCGATCACCACCATCAGCAGAATGTCGATCATGATCTCGAAACTCAGCGTGGTGTCCGGACCGACATAGCGCAGCCAGATGGCGAACAGCGAGCCGGCAATGGCGGCTACGGCCGCCGAAATGCAGGTCGCCACGATCCGGTAGAGGACCACCCGATAGCCGATGGCTTCGGCCCGGAAATCATTTTCGCGGATCGCCTGCAGGACCCGTCCGAAGGGCGAGTTGACGATCCGCAGCAGTACGAGGAAAAGAACGGCCGAAGAAAAGAAGATCAGATAGTAATTCAGCAATTTGCCGTTCATGCGGACCCCGAGAAACCGCTCATCGGCCCATTTGAAGGCGGGCGTCAGCTCCCGCGGAATCCGGTAGTTCAGCCCGTCTTCACCGCCCGTCAGGCCGGAAAGCTGGCTGACCAGCACGGCAACCGCCGAGGCTACGGCCAGCGTGATCATGGCGAAGAAGATGGCGCGCACACGCAGGCTGAACAGGCCGATCACCAGCGCCAGCAGCGCTGCGACGACGGCGCCGGCCAGCGTCCCGGTGATCAGCGCCTCGAAACCGCGCCCCATATGGATCGACGCCAGCGCCACGCCATAGGCGCCGATGCCGAAGAACATGGTGTGGGCGAAGCTGACAATGCCGCTATAGCCGAGCATCAGGTCGTAGCTGGCGACGAGCACGATGAAGATGCAGATCCGCGCCGCCGTTTCCAGCGACCTTGTGCCGGGAAACAGGAACGGCGCGAAGGCCAGGCCGATCAGGATCGCCAGGAGAAGGAAGGTCAGCGCGCGGCTGCGCGGGCGGTCGCCCGACAGAAGGTTCACCAGCATCTCATTTCGCCTTTACCACCGGCATCATGCCCTGCGGGCGCCACATCAGGATCGCCACCATCAGGCCGATATTGGAAATGAGCGCCAGTTTCGGCTCCAGGAACGCCGTATAGTTCTGCAACAGCCCGACCAGCAGCGCGCCGATGAAACAGCCTTCGACCGATCCCAGCCCGCCGATGATGACGACGATGAACACCAGGATCATGATCTGCTGGCCCATATGGGCAGTGACCACTTCCTGGTAGAGCCCCCACATGACGCCGCCGAGACCGGCAAGCGCCGAGCCGGCGACAAAGACGGCGATGAAGACGATGCGCAGCCGGTAGCCGAGCGCCTCGACCATTTCGCCGTTTTCGACGCCGGCCCGCACGATCAGGCCGATCTTGGTGCTTTTCAGCGTCCAGCTCATGGCGAGGAACAGCACCAGGCCGACCCCCACCGCGAGCAGCCGGTATTTTTCGATCGCCGCGCCGGCAAAGGTGATCGCGCCCTTCAGCGTCTCCGGCCGGGTCAGGAAGATCTCGTCCGGACCCCAGACAACGTGGATCAGCTGCTCGACAATGATGAGGCCGCCCATGGTCACGAGGATCTGCTTGAGATGGGCGCCATAGACCGGTTTGACGATCACCCGTTCGAAGGCCCAGCCCATGACCGCCGTTCCCGCCATGGCGCCGGTGACGGCCACCAGCACCGCCAGCAGATTGAGCAGCACCGAGGGCTGTTCGGTCATCCCGCCGAGGGCAAAGAGGATCGTCACGCCGATAAAGGCGCCGACCGACACGAAGGCGCCGTGGCCGAAATTGATGACATCCATCAGGCCGAACACCAGGGTGAGGCCCGACGCCATGATGAAGATCATCATGCCCATGGCCAGCCCGGAAACGGTCAGCGTCAACCAGGACGAGGTGCTGGAAATCGACAGGAAACCGAGAACCATGAGCACCGGCACCAACAGAAGCGGCGCATGGGGCGCCAGACGCTCGGCCAGCGAGGCGGCTTCCATCTTCGGTACGTGTTCGGGCGCGACGCTCATGCGGCCTCCATGCTCAGCCCCATCAGGCGTTCCTGCAGGGCGGCGTCCTCGGCGAGTTCCGCCATGGCGCCGGTCCACACGATGCGACCGTCATCCATCACGGCGCAACTGTCGCCCAGCGCCTTGGCGACGGCGAAATTCTGTTCCACCAGCAGGATCGAGGCGCCCTGCGCCTTCAGATCGCGGAGCGCGCCGGCCAGGGTAGCGATGATTGCGGGCGCCAGTCCCTTCGTTGGCTCGTCGATCAGATAAAGCCGGCGCTCCTCGGCCATGGCCCGGGCGATGGACAGCATCTGCTTCTGCCCGCCCGAAAGGTTGCCGGCGGGGTTCTTCCAGAAGGTGCGCAGCGGCGGGAAAACCTGGAACAGCCATTCAAGGCGCTGTTTTTCGATCGGACCGTCGGCGGCGGCGAGGATCATGTTCTCCTCCACCGACAGATCGGAAAAGATGCCCATATCCTCCGGCACGAAGCCGATGCCGAGACGGGCGATGGCCGGCGTTGGCCGCGCCGTGATGTCGTTTCCGTCGAATTGGATCGTGCCCTGATGGGCGCGCCACAGACCCATGATGGTGCGCAGCGTCGTGGTCTTTCCGACACCGTTGCGGCCGAGCAGCATGGTGACGCCGCCGGCCGGCACCTCCAGGTCGACGCCCTGCAGGATGTGGTACTGGGCGATATTGGCATGGACGCCCCTGAGCGCCAGAATCGGCTCAGACATCGACAAGCTCCCGGCCCATATAGGCTTCCTGCACGACATCCGAGGCGATGACCTCGGCCGGTGGCCCGTCGGCGGCAAGCGCGCCGTTGTGCAGGACGATGATACGGTCGGCCAGGGTGCGGATCACATCCATCTTGTGTTCGACGAGCAGGATGGTGCGGCTCTTATCCTGTTTCAGCTCGGCGATCAGGTCGAGCACCACCGGCGCCTCGTCGACCGACATGCCGGCCGTCGGTTCGTCGAACATATAGACCAGCGGATCGAGCGCGATGAGCAGCGCGACTTCGAGTTTGCGCTGATCGCCATGGGAGAGCTCGGTCACCTTCTGGCCGGCCAGATCGGCCAGCCGCACCCGTTTGAGAATATCCATGGCGGCGTCGGTCAATTCGCGGTGGCCGGCGGCCGTGGACCACAGATTGAGGCCGGTTCCGCTTTTTGCCTGAACCACCAGGCGGACATTTTCCATGACGCTGAGATTGGGGAACAGATTGGTGAGCTGAAAGGCCCGGCCGATGCCGCGATCCGTCCGTTCGGACACGGACAGGCGGGTGATGTCGGACCCCTGAAGTTCGACACTGCCTTCCGACACCGCGATCTGACCTGAGATCAGATTGAAATAGGTCGTCTTGCCGGCACCGTTCGGGCCGACAATGGCCGTTGTCTCACCCCGCGTGAAGGCGCAACTGACATGGTCGACCGCCACGTGACCGCCGAACCGGACGGTCAGGTCACGGGTCTGGAGGATGATATCCGTCATGGATGAGGTTCCGTCGGAGCGCCGGGCGGCCGAAGCCGCCCCGGCCACTATTCAGTTTCTCACCGGGATCGCCATGTCGTCAATCGTCAGCTCGCGCACGAGCTCCGGGATGCCCCATTCGACATCCGGATCGACCTTGATGCGGAAGTGGTACATCGACTGCAGCGCCTGGTGATCTTCGGCGCGGAACTTCATTGTGCCCTTGGGGGTCTCCCACTCCATGCCCTGCATGGCGGCGATCAATGCCTCGGTATCGGTCGAACCGGCCTTCTTGATCGCCTCGACAACAGCGATGCCGGCCGCCATGCCGCCGGCTGTGAAGAAGTCCGGCGGCGAGCCGTAACGGTCCTGGTGTTCCTTGACCAGCCAGTCATTGATCGGGTTTTTCGGGATGTCGTAATAGTAGTAGGTCGCCCCTTCCATGCCGGGCAGTTCCTTATAGGCCTTGAGCGCCGCCAGGATATTGCCGCCCGTGGCGATCTCGATGCCGTAGCGGGACGGGTCCATGGCGTTGATCTTGCCCATCGGATTGCCGCCGCCGGCCCAGATGATGAACAGTTTCTTGGTGCCGTCGAGATCCTTCATCGCGTTGAAAATGCGCTCGGCGGCGGCGGTGAAGTCGGTCGTGTCGGTCGGAACATATTCCTCATGGGCGATCGCCGCGCCCGTGCCGCCCAGCGCGTCCTTGAAGGCGGCAACGCCGTCGCGCCCGAAAGCATAATCCTGGGCCAGCGTCGCGACATGGACGTTCTCGCCGCCAAGCGCCACGGCATTGGCGATCGCATCCTGGCTGGAATTGCGGCCGGTGCGGAAGATGTAACGGTTCCGGTTCTTGCCGGTGATGGAATCGGCAACGGCGGGTTCGACGATCAGGATCTTTTCATATTCCTCGGCGACCGGCAGCATGGCCAGCGCCACACCGGAACTGACCGGCCCGACGGCCAGATCCACTTCATCGTCGCCATAGGCCTCGGCCAGCAGCGCCTTGCCGATATCGGGCTTGAGCTGCGTGTCCTTCTCGATGATGACGATCTTCTCACCGTCGATCTCGTTGGTGCCGCCGGTGGCGTATTCGATCCCCATCTTCAGCCCGACATGGGACTGTTTGGCATAGGCCTCGAAGGGTCCGGTCTTGCCATAGACATGGGCGATCTTGATGTCCGCGAGGGCGGCGCTGCTGAACAGCAACGACGCGGCGAGTCCTGCAATGAGTGTCGGCTTCAATTCTTCCTCCCTTGGGCCCCGAAGAGCCATCAATATGAAACATGAATCATAATTCATATTTAGAGGAGATTTGCCCGACGGTCAACCGGGTTCCGGTCAACCGGATTCCGGTCAAGGAACCGAACCGACACCTCCACAGCCTGGAGCCCATTCGGGAAATAACGACTGGATAACCGTGATGGAGTGCATTGCCCATGACAACCATTGCTGGCAGCGTTGTGTATCAAGCGCTTTGCGATCCGGGTGATTCTGCTTTTCCGTTTTGCGAGAGACCGGGCCCGTCTGGAGCGCAGCCTATGCATATGGTGGGATTGAGCGATGCGGCACGCCCTTCATTCACTCATAGCATTTACATTTACCCTCGCCGGATGTGTGGCCTTTCCGGAATTGCCGGACGACAAGGTCGTCAGCATTGTTGACGTCGTTGAGAATATCGAATGCGAAATCAAGAATTCGCTTCTGCAGGATCTCGCCGGCCATTACTGGCTTCTCGGCTGGGCCGGCACCTTCAATCTCAATATCGAAACCTACAATTCCAGTGTCGGCACCGGAGAAGCGATCCTCTCGGTGCCGCTGTGGGCCAACACGTTGGGCTTGACTCTTTCGACCGGTCCCACGAAGGAATACAACAGCGTTGGGACTTTGGGATACAGCGCCTATTTCGTCGACATCGTGGCAAAACAGTGCGGCGGCAAGCCGACGAAATCCAAATCCGTTCTCACCGGACGCACCGGTGTCGGCGACTGGCTGGTGCGGGTTGCCAAGGATGCAGCGCAAACGAATATCTGCCCGAACAAGATCGACTTCGGCCTGGAATTCGTGATTTCCATCGACGGCGAGGGCAATCCGACGATTTCGGGCATTGCCATCGGTTCCGGCACGCTTGAGACGGATCTCGATCTGACAGGCACGAATACGAAAGACCACGAAATCACGCTGTCTGCCGCGCCGGTCGGCAGGGTCAGTTCCAAAAAGACGGAAAAACAGATCAACCGGGTCCTGGCCACGGCATCCGACATCGTCTACCGGAAGACCGGTGAAAGAATGACCAAGCGTGATTTTCTCCACTGCGTTCCGTTCGGTGGTGGGGCTTTGGCGGGCCAGCGCGAGTTGGTTGACCAGGACACAATTGGTGTCCTGGACAAGGCGGTGGCCGGCGCCCTGGTGCGATCCCTGGGGTCCAGCCCGGTCGACTAGAAATGGGCATTCGCATCGCTTCCGCACGGACGCCTGAGTTCTGGAATGATACGTCGTCCGCCTTGGCCTATCTGACTGACGTTTCGGCCAGCGCAGGGTCTCTGGGTGTGTCCCTGCTCGCCTTTCCCGAGGCGTATCTGCAAGGGTATGTGATTGAGGAGCGGCACGCCCGCCAAATCGCCATCGACCTCGCATCACCGGCCTTTGCGGACATCTTGAGTTCCTTCCCCGCAGCAGGGCCCATGATTGTCGTTGGGCTCATCGAGATCGAAAACAACAGGCTGTTCAACACGGCGATCGCCGTGAAACAACGAGAGCTGATCGGCAGATATCGCAAGAGGCATCTTTTGAAGTCGGAACGCGCATTTCAGCCTGGGAACGATTGCCCGATCTTCGAGACCGATGGGCTGAAGTTTGGTGTAAATATCTGCTACGACACAAATTTTCCCGGGGCCTCGCAGGACGTGGCGCGGGCGGGAGGCTCGTTGCTGGTCTGTTGCGCCAACAACATGCTGCCACGGAGCCGGGCCGAGACGTTCAAGAACCGTCACAACGCGGAGCGGGGAAAGCGTTGCCGGGAAACCGGACTATGGATGCTGTCCTCCGACATCACCGGGGAGCGGAACTCCAGCTTTATCCACAACCAAGGCGACAACATTGACTAGCGCAATGTTTTCTTGTTGGCTGGTTGAAGTGGAGGTGGAGGGGTAACCAATGCGGGAACAGCTACCGTCCTGCTTAGTCCAAGATGAAGGAGCGCGTCTATTTCGAGCCCTTTCAAAAACATCGAAAATTTCAGATCCTGATCCTAAAGCTTTATCCACATCGTTGACTCTTTGGTTGCTTATACCTACGCAGCATTAAAAACATTGGAAGACATGGCGCAAAACGTGGCAACTTTTTTGGGGATGGAAGACATTGCATCATCGATCCCCGTGGTAGAGATTAGGTTCGGAGACTGGGTCGCGGGGGATATCTTCGATTTCCTGGTAGGCCAGTCGTTAGAACAGCACAAGGCAACTGCCAATGGCCCGAGGATCTGTGTCCTAGACTTCAGAGACACTAGGTGGATCGAAATCTCTTCTACACAGCGCATAACAGCGTTCTTTCTTGCCGCAAAAAAGCGAAACTGGATGACAATAGTCAGACCCCCGCGACTGAAAAAAGTTCGGGATCATTGGAGACTGTGGAGATTTCCCGAAGCTTTCGAAGCAGCCACCAAGACTCCGTTTGGGCGTCTGATTTCTGGTGACGATCGAGTAATATTGAACGAAAAACAGTCGACTTTCGACGAGAGACGAATTCTTAAAATTCATGATGGTCGGCACCCTAATTCCCCTAGATCGTCAAATTTTTGGGGCTTTGTAAGCGAGAATATCTCCCCAACTAACTTATCTAGTGTCGCAAGCGGGCAAGCAGACCTTTGGAGCCTGGATGATGTACAGGATTTATTGGGTAAGTATATCGAAGGGCGCGTCGATTATATTCCGACCAGAGTTGTTTTTGAGGCAATTTTTAATTCAACAAAACACCCTGGCGCCAACATTATTCAAACCGCTTCTTACCATGATTATTTTTCGCATTTATTAAATGGAGAAGATCTAAACAAACGATCCTCGGATTTCGTTCTCTTTTTTTGGGATAATGGGAGATCTATATTATCCACAGTCGATGACGCCTTAGAAAGAAATATTGACGTTAAGCGTCACTACATAAAAGACTTCGAAAGAAACTACATTGTAAAATACAACCCTTGGGACAAGACCAAAAAAAACAAGTCTACGGTTAATTCATCGATAAGCTTACATTCGGATCTTACCGATGAGATCCGCTTGTTGTCCGTACTATTTCCAGGCGTCAGCACAAAACCTGAGCTGGACTCGAACCATATCACACACCCATCACTAGGTGAATTCGATGAGCGATTCACTCGTCGTGGCATGGGGCTATTTGTGTTAGCAAATGCCGTTTCTGAGGTATTGGGTGGCACATTAGAGTTTCGAACTGGCCGACACTACATGCACGTCAAGAAGACAGCACCAAGGACTGAGAAACAAAGCGGTGCACCACTTGAAATTCAAATTTCAGACACAAACCCCCACCTTCCCGAATTCGAGGGAAATATGGTGTCTGTGAGAATTCCGGTTTCGTAGAAGTCCCGCGATGTGCACTCTAATTTTTCCTGTTCGCTTCCGCAAACCAATAAATAAAATTTCTGATAAATCTCAGGATTTTTTAAGGCGACTTGCGTCAGTCGGTTTTGCAATTGGTGCCGACGAGGATTATCGGACTACAGAAATCTACCCCATAGCAAATCCCCGAGATTTTCCACCTGGGCCTTTTCGAAACGATCTTGTCAATCAAGTCGTCGATGTTGGAAGCGTTGAGAGAGTGCTAATTGATGTTGGTGGGCCTAATGAAACAGAAGTGCTACAACCGAGATTCGTAATTGCTTTGGTGGCGGCTATTTCAGCCGTAAAGCGCGACTATCCTGAGATTGAAGTATTTGTATCGCTTCCCTCGGAGCTTGACGACGAAGATGACTTCGCGCCAATGCTTGATGATATTTTTCGTTTAGGCAACATCATACGTTATTACTATAGTTCCGAAACTCTTATTTCCCATTTGTGCGAAGATGCAGATATTAAGCGAAGCCGCGGAATGCTAAGTGCATACTTGGCGGCAGCTTCAACTGATCCAAGAATTTCACTTGAGCGAAAGATGGTATGCCACGTTGGTAACTTCATCATTCCCGGGATCGAAAAGCGCGTATATGACTACTACGAGGGTGACTTCGCTACAAAAGAGATATACGGGATTGTATGCAAGTTAATTTCTGAAGTACTTGAAACAAGAGAAACTGTTGCAGTATTGTACGACGACCTTGTATCGGATTGGTTTTCTCGTCCCGTGCAAAATGCCGTGGATTATCTGACTTCGGAGGAACGTAGTGTTCGTGGCGTAGCGCTTTCCGAGTCCAATATGGACGAGGACGGGAATTTTGATATTGTGCTTTTTCCAATTTGTAGAACCGGTGCCTCTGCGCGAACCGTTCTTGAGAACATTAAGTATGGCAAATCCGGAGGCACTCCGGCAGTTATCTCTCTCGTGGACGTGGGACCGAGAGAACTTAGTGAAGATGGTGTGCGTTCTATTAAGCTTTATGGTGGCGAGGTAATCGCTGAAATGAGGGTGGTTGCTTGGCTCGGCAATCGAGTCGAACCATTAGCCTCGCTCTGGAGCGAATTGAACATTGAGCCAAACGATGCATCAAAGATTGATCTCAATGGCAATTTCCCCGCGGATTCCATGTGGGCCATGGTTTTTGAGGCTGAGCTGGAGGAAGAAACATACGTTCCTTCCTACCGCCCTTCCCTTGGAAAAGTACCGAACTTTGCCAATATGATCTCAAAAAATGGCCCACTTATCGCAGCAAAGATCAATCGCAGGCTTGGAGCGTCGTTTGGACCGCAGATTGGCCGCAACTTTGCATTTTTGCATCCTGATGAAACCACTGCAAACCTTCTAGCCTCATGCGTTTGGGACCTTGCCGACATAGATTCAATACCAATCAAGAGCCGCCTCATTGAAATAGCCGAACACTCATCCTCTCTTGACGAGCTACAGCAACGTGCAAGCGAAGAAGGCGTCGAATTGGATGAATACACGCGGAGGCGTGTAGAGGAGTTAAAGTTCATCACACGCAATGCTCTTCCCGGTTCTTACGTACCTTTTCGAGTGGTGATACTAGCTGAATTTATTGCAACTGGTGGCCGTATTCGAGGCCTCCAACGACTTGCTTCATTGCTTGGCTGGGAAGTGCTTGGGACATTCGGTATCGCAAGCATGTATCCAGAGGTTAGCGCGAATGCGCAGAACTTTACTTT
Organism: Rhizobiaceae bacterium; assembly: GCA_028279875.1. Taxonomy (GTDB): domain Bacteria; phylum Pseudomonadota; class Alphaproteobacteria; order Rhizobiales; family Rhizobiaceae; genus Hoeflea_A. The sequence continues at coordinate 8,293 of JANQMU010000094.1, read as the reverse complement.
CTATGAATTTGGTTACGGCTCCATGTCGCAAGGGTAGTATTATCGATGTCGAGGAGGGACATAGAATTTCTGGAAGCCACTCTTCAACGGGATCTTATTCCTGCTACCGATGAAGTGTCCAAAGCGGACTTTCAGCGTTTGCTGAAACAAGACCTCGTTCGCAAAAAGAACCTCGATGACAACCAACGGACAGATGCCGAAGAGGAGCACAAAGTGACTTCAGGCGAGACCAATGGCGTACACAACAGTGCTTCACCACGAGGTAGCCGCTTTATTGTCCTTTCGGCCGCTCAAGAGTTGAGACCTGTTTTGCACGCGGCGAGTTCAATAGGGATGTCCCATCACGAGACCCCGCTTGGGAAGAATTTGATTGGTCATCGACTGACATGGAACCATGAAGCTGGATCCACGGATCTTTGGCTCGCTGTGGCTATGCGTCAGGGAGTAGATGCGTTGACCGCGCTACTCACAATTCTCTCAGAAAGGTTCGATCCGATATCGGTCATTCTCACAGGAATGATGGGCGGAATCCCAAGCAAGATCAAATTTTTAGATGTTGTCGTTCCGACCGTGATGTTTGATGGTCGCATCGTCGGCACCAAAAACAAGCGAATACTCGCTGAGCCGGAGCCCGCCACTCCTCACCCAGCAATACACTCAATTTTAAACAACATTCCGGCCGTCGAAATAGAAGGCACCGAAGTTAACGTTAAGAAGAACAAAAAGTCGCTTACAGTGGCAGCCAAGCATGATGACATTTCGCACTATTTGTTCAGAAGTATTAGTGGGGCAGATCCCGAGAATATCGTTGCCTTTGAAATGGAAGCCCAAGCGATTGGGTACAAAAATTATTTTCAGCAGTTGGATGGGGATAACGTCATTTACGGAATGGTCAAGGGTGTTGCTGACTTTGGCGGTATGGACTCCGAACAGCCTGAAACGGAGATAGAGCAAGTCAAGAATGTAATCAACTACTCACTTGACGACGGTGAGTTTGATCCAATTCGAAATCCAGTGGTTAAACAGAAACTTCAATTCGAAGCAACGAAGCGAGCATTAGTGGTTGCCGCAGAAATTTCGCGCCGTATTGAAAGGTAAGGGAATTGAGCCACTTGGCTTCGCTCATGATGAGTCGCTCATTGGAAATTTGATCCGCTCTGTAGTGGGCTCTCGTGTAGCAACTCAAAAGCCACATGGTGCCGCGCGATGTCAGAGGCGGCATGTACAAAGCGGATGATCGGGAAAGGCAAAATCACAGCCTGACGACATCACCCGGTTTTCCTGGCGCCATTGCCGTGGCTGCGGCGGATGCGGCGCACGATCCACCAGATCAGCAGGACGACGAAGGGGACCGCAATGGCCTTCATCGCGGTGGCGCCGATGGGCAGGCCAGCCTCCTGGGCGGCGTTGAAAATGTAACCCAGCAATCCGACCACATAATAGGAGACGGCGGCGACAGACAGGCCTTCGACCGTTTGCTGCAGCCGCAATTGCAGCCGCGCCCGGGTGTTCATGGAGGACAGCAGCTGGCTGTTCTGCCGCTCCAGTTGAAGGTCGACCCAGCTTCGCAGCAGCGCCGTGGCGCGCGCCAGTTTGCGCGACAGGTTGGCCTGCCGTTCCTCGACGGACCGACAGGTCCGCATCGCCGGCGCCAGGCGCCGCTGCAGGAATGCGCCCCAGGTCTCGTAGCCGGCGACCGCGACTTCATTGAGCGCGGCGATGCGCTCCTGGACGATGCCGTCATAGGCGCGACTGGCGCCGAAGCGGTAGAGGCTTGCGGCGGCGCCGGCTTCCAGTTCGGCCGCCAGGGTGGTGATTTCACCGAGCATCTCGTCGCTGCCGGTCTTGACGTCCTGCTGCATGCGCTGGGTGATCAGCGCCAGCCCGTCCTCGATGCGCCGCATCTGCGGCGACAGGGAATTGGCGAGCGGCAGCGCCAGCATGGCCAGCGTCCGGTAGGTCTCGATCTCAATGAGCCGCTGGACCAGTGCGCCGGCGCGGGCCGGTGCGAGGCCCCGGTCGAGCAGCAGGATGCGGGTCAGCCCGTCCTTGTCCTGGCGGAAATCGGTCACGGCCGCCGCCATACCGTTCTCGACCTCGGAAAAACACAGGCTCGCCGCATCGAAGGACTGGACCAGTTTTTCGGCACCGTCCGTCCATTTGCGAACCTCCAGCCGGACGCCGGCAATCAGGCTGCCGGGCGGGCTGAACCCATCACCGAAGGGATGATCGTTGATCTGCCCGCCGAAACTGCGCGGCACCGGGCCCTCATAGAAATAGGTGGAAAATTCGGTGTGCCGTTCCCAGCGCAGCGACCCCCTGCCCCAGGCCATGATGTAATGGCGGGCATCGGCCTGCGGCGCCGCGACGCCGCGGGTCCGGGCGAGCTGGGCCAGCACGGCATTGTCGACCGACGCGCCACCATCTGTCATGAAGGCCAACTGGATGATGACGCGCGGCGAGGTGATCAGCGGATAGGGACGCGCATGGATTTCGCCGAGCGCCAGCGACCGATCTGCGGCGACAGGGAATCCGAAACTGCCATTGGCCATGTGTGTCCCCTCGATATCTTGCTCTCGGCCGCGTCGCCTTGCACGGGATCGAAAGAGATCACGCAAGTCGCAGGCCGACGTTTTTGGACGCAATCTTGCACATCGACCGGGTCCGTTCATCCCACGCCGGGCGCGACGCCTTGACGCAGTATGTTAGGCTGTAGTGACCCTTTAACTTATGCGCCGGCGTGACACACTTCGTTCCTGGCAAGGCGCGAAATGCGCCGTAGTGTCAGCCACTTCAAGCATTTCGCAACGATGTCCAGGGGCGAAGTGTGCCTCGTCCCGAAGGGATTTGACCGGATTTGCCCATGACCGGCCCACTCGTCGTCGAATATGCACCAGCATGTCCTTCCTCCTCGCAAACCGATCCTGAACAAATCCGGACAAACCGGCACATAAGTTAAAGGGTCACCACAGCCTCACACAAGTGGATAAATTTGTTGACCAATTTCAGCTCTGCTTGATACGCTCCGTGGCGATCCAGGCCCTGGCCGGTCTGGGTCTAATCATGGGGTCATGGCCGGATGGTCAGCGAAATCTTCTCCCGGATCGATCATGGCCGGACGGCCGATGCGGTCGTCGATCAGATCGAGACGCTCATCCTGCAGGGTGTTCTCAAGGTCGGAGACCGGCTGCCGGGCGAGCGCGATCTGGCGCAGCAGATGAATGTCTCGCGGCCGATCGTGCGCGAGGCGATCAAGACCCTGGAAGGGCGCGAGCTGCTGCTTAGCCGTCATGGCGGCGGCACATTCGTTGCCGACATTATCGGCCAGATCTTCAGCCGGCCGGTTCTCGATCTGATCGGACGGCATCGCAGCGCCACCTATGACTATCTCGAATATCGCCGCGAAATAGAGGGTATCGCCGCCGCCTTCGCCGCGCAACGCGCGACGGCGGCCGACAGGGACCTCCTGACCCGGATCATCGACGATATGAAAACCGCCCATGGGGAGCAGGATTTCGATCGTGAAGCGGCGCTGGATGTTGCGTTCCACAGCGCCATCGGCGAATGCGCGCATAATATGATCTTGCTGCACACGCTGCGCTCCTGCTACCGGCTTTTGAGCAATGGGGTGTTTTTCAACCGGGCGCTGGTCTATGCCCATTCCGGTTCGCGGGACCATCTGCTTGAACAGCACATCGCCATCCATGACGGAATTGTCAGCGGAGACGCGGAAGCCGCCAAGCGGGCCGCCGAGGGCCATATGGACTATGTCGCCGAGACGATGCGCGCGGCGGAGCGGGCCGATGACTGGGAACGCGTCTCGAACCTGATGCACAGGCAGCGCGGTTAAGGCCGGCCGAAGCGCGACAAAGAAGGACGGGATCCATGTCGGAAATCATCGTCATCGGGCACGAAACGCCAGTCGACAGGGATGAGGGCATCCGCCATCTCGAACGCCGCGGCTTTGCCATTCGGCAAACCCGGCCCGACCAGGGCGAGCCCCTGCCACCGGTGCATGAGCACACGGCCGGGATCATCGTCACCGGCGGCCCGCAATATGTTTCGGATCTCGAACGGTTTCCCTATCTGCGCGACGAGATGGCGTTTATCGGCACCGCCATGGAGGCCGGTGTTCCGCTGCTCGGCATCTGTCTCGGCGGACAGCTCATTGCCGCGCAGCTCGGTGCCACGGTCGACTTTCATCCGCAGGGCCATGTCGCCCTGGGCTACTATCCACTGCACGTCACGGAGGCAGGCAAGGACTGGCTGCCGGACGATCTGATGGTGCTTGCCGGCAATGCGCAAGGCTTCTCGCTGCCGACGGGCGCCACATCGCTGGCCACCGGCGATGTCTTTCCCAACCAGGCCTTTCACTATGGCGCGACGACCATGGCGCTGCAGTTCCACCCGGAAGTCACCCGCCTCATTCTCGACCAGTGGCAGGATGAACTCGCCGGCAATATCGGCAAACCGGGCACCCAGTCGCTGGCCGAGCAGGATCGCGGCTTCGCGCAATACAATAACCGGTTGACAGACTGGTACCGGTCGTTTCTTGATCGCTTCTTCAAACGGCCGTAACCCGGGAGCCATGCCATGTTCGCCGCCCTGCCCGTCTCGATTGAAACCCTGCTGACTTTCGCCGTCGCCAGCACGGTTCTTCTGATCATTCCGGGTCCCACCATCATCATGGTGATCACGCAGGCGCTGTCGCACGGCAAGCGCGTCGCCTTCGCCAGCATTCTGGGTGTCGGGCTCGGCGACCTGATTGCCGCATCGCTGTCGATCATCGGAGTCGGCACCATTCTGGCGGCCTCGGCAACGGTCTTTCTGATCGTCAAATGGGCGGGTGCCGCCTATCTCATCTATATCGGCGTGCGCCTGTGGATCGATCCGGTGACCATTCCGGATATGGACGCTTCATCGCATGTGCGGAACCGCTGGTCGGTGTTTCGCGATTCCTTCCTGGTCACGCTGCTCAACCCGAAAGGCATCGTCTTCTTCATGGCCTTCGTGCCGCAATTCATCTCGACGCAGGCGGCGTTCGCGCCCCAGGCCTCGGTGTTCGTCGCCGTCTTTGTGCTGCTCGGCATTCTCAATGCCTGGGCCTATGCGATGCTTGCCAGCGGGGCGCGCCAGTTTATCCGCCGCCCGTCGGTCCTGCGCTCGGCGACACGCACGGGCGCGTTGTTTCTGATCGGCGCCGGGCTGGTTTCGGCGGTCACAAGGCGCAGCAGCTGAACCGGGACCGCAATGCCGCTGCAAAACCGCGTCACGCCGTTCGGCGCCATCGAACACGACCCGGCGCGCGGGCTCTATATGGGCAATCGCGGCGGGCGGCTGCATGATGCGGCGACCCGGACGCTGACCCGCCGCCGCTGGGCCAGCCACCACTGGATCATCTGCGTGACACGATTCAAAGGGCGCCAGCGAACCATCATGTCTCCGAACAGCTATACGGAACTGTTCTTTCTCGACGAGGTGACAGCACTCTCCGCCGGGCATCGCCCCTGTTACGAATGCCAGCGGCAGCGGGCGCTGCACTTCGCCGAGACTTTCGCGGGATCTCAGGCACAAGGACACATGCGGGCGGGCGAAATCGACCGTCGCCTGCATGACGAGCGGCTGGCGGCTGGCAATTCACCGGTCCCGCTGACGGCGGCAGGGGTGCGCTCGTTACCGGACGGCGTGATGATCGCACGGGGACCGGACTGTTATGCCGTGAAGGGCGGTCGGCTGCTGCCCTGGACCCATGGCGGCTATGGCGAGGCGATCGATGTTCCCGGCAGCGGTTTTGTGTTACTGACGCCACGCTCGACCGTCGCGGCCATCCGGGCCGGCTTCGAACCGCGCTTTCACCCGACGGCCACCCCTTGAGTTTAAGCGCGGCGTGAGGCACAGAGCAGGCCATGCGCGCCAACTACAAAATGCAGCGGCTTTATATCGACCGCCCCTTGGCCTTGGGCGCGCGCCTCGACGCGAACCGGGATCAGTTCAACTATCTGGTCAATGTGCTGCGCATGGAAGCGGACGACCATGTTCTCGTCTTCAACGGGCGCGACGGCGAGTGGTCGGCGCGGCTTGCCTTCGACGGCCGCAAGAAACTGTCCCTATGCCTGGACCGGCAGGTCAGGCCGCAGCCGGAGGCCGCCGATCTGCACTATCTGTTTGCACCGCTGAAACAGGCGCGGCTGGATTACACCGTGCAAAAGGCAGTCGAGATGGGCGCCGGGGTGATCCAGCCCGTGCTGACCCATCACACGCAGAACACCCGGGTCAATGTGACACGGCTCGAACGCAATGCCATCGAGGCGGCCGAGCAATGCGGGATCCTGTCGATTGCGCAGTGTCGCGCACCGCTCAAGCTGCCCTCCCTTCTTGAAGGCTGGACGCCTGGCCGGCGGCTTGTCTATTGCGACGAGGCGGCGGACACCCACAACCCCCTGCCGATCCTCAGCTCCATCGACGAAAGCAAGCTGGCGCTGCTCATCGGACCGGAGGGCGGGTTCTCGGACGAGGAGCGCGCCCTGCTTCGCGCATGCCCGTTTGTGACCGCCATCCCGCTCGGACCACGCATCCTGCGCGCCGACACGGCCGCTGTCGCCGCGATGGCTGTGCTGCATGCAACCGTTGGCGACTGGTGACGCCGATCTCCGCGGAGCATGCAGTCAATTATTTCTGAACACATCGATCAATGATTTTCGCTTGCACCGGCGGACAAAGCAGTCCAAGCAACACAATTGAGCGCGGCAGCCTGTTGGGGGGAGGTCGCTGGTGTGGCTCGACAGCGAGAATTGGCGCATGGCCCGTGATACGACCGATATGACACCGGTCACCTCAGTGGATGAATTGGTTTCCTATCTCGCCGAGGGCTGCAAGCCGCCGCAGGATTTTCGCATCGGCACGGAGCATGAGAAGTTCGCCTTCTTTACCGGCGACAACACGCCGGTGCCCTATGAGGGTGCGCGCTCCATATCGTCGCTGCTGAACGGCATGCGCGATCTCCTCGGATGGGAGCCGATCCTCGATGCCGGCAAGATCATCGGCCTGATCGAGCCGACCGGAAAGGGCGCGATATCGCTGGAGCCGGGCGGGCAGTTCGAGCTCTCCGGCGCGCCGCTGGAAAACATCCATCAGACCTGCCGCGAATCGAATGCCCATCTGGCGCAATTGCTGCAGATTGCCGAACCGCTGGGGATCGGCTTTCTCGGCCTTGGCGGCAGTCCGAAATGGACGCGGGCCGAAACGCCGCGCATGCCGAAATCGCGCTACGACATCATGACCAACTACATGCCCAAGGTCGGCGGCCAGGGTCTCGACATGATGTACCGCACCTGCACGATCCAGGTGAATCTCGATTTCTCGTCGGAAGCCGACATGCGCCGCAAGATGCAGGTTTCGCTCAAACTGCAGCCGCTGGCGACCGCTCTCTTCGCCCTGTCGCCCTTTACGGAGGGCAAGCCGAACGGCCTGGTGTCCTGGCGCTCCGATATCTGGCGTGACACCGACGATGCCCGCACCGGCATCCTTCCCTTCGCCTTTTCCGAGCGATACGGATTTGCCGACTATGCCGAATGGGCGCTCGACGTGCCGATGTATTTCATCCTGCGCGAGGGCCGCTATCACGACTGCACGCATGTCACCTTCCGGCAATTCATGAACGGTGCACTGAAGGGCGAGGTGCCGGACGGCACCGCGAATATGGGGGACTGGACGAACCATCTGTCGACGCTGTTTCCCGAAGTGCGGCTGAAGCGGTTCCTGGAGATGCGCGGCGCCGATGGCGGCCCGTGGCGGCGCATCTGCGCCCTGCCGGCCTTCTGGGTCGGTTTGCTGTATGACGATACGGCCCTTGCCGCGGCGCAGGACCTAACGCACGACTGGGGGCCGGACGCCGTGCAAGCGCTGCGCGACAGTGTTCCCAAACAGGGGCTGGATGCCGCGATCGCCGGACGCGACCTGCACCAGATTTCGCGCGAAGTTCTGGCGATTGCCCGGTCCGGTCTGCAGGCCCGGCAGAAACTCAACGAGGACGGCAATGATGAGGCGCATTTCCTGGCGCCGCTGGAGGAAACCGTCGCGCGGCGCAAGACCGCCGCCGGCGAACTGCTCGACCTCTATCACGGCCGCTGGAATGGCTCCGTCGAACCGGTCTTCGAGGAGTATGCCTATTAGAGCGTTCTGCGATTACCCTGATGCATTTGATGGCGGCAAATCGGTTCACTCGGCAAGGCGCGTCGCGCAGCGCGATGTGGTGCATCGGGCAAGCGGCGGAACGCAGCCGATGGGCCGATCT
>JANQMU010000084.1 GCA_028279875.1 Rhizobiaceae bacterium | reverse complement strand
CCAAGCTGAGCCACGGTCTTCAAAAGACCCAGGATGAGACGGTCTCCCGCCTGTGCACATTCCTACAATCACACAATCTCGACAGACAAGGATGAGGTTTCGTGTTCTATTTGCCGGTTGCTTGTCAATTCGGTGCGCACTTGGGCTCTTCATCCCGCCTCATGCTGAGCCTGTCGAAGCATTGCCAAAGTCGGCACCGCTCCATCCTTCAACAGGCTCAGGATCAGGTTTCGTGTTCTATTTGCCGGTTGCTTGTCAATTCGGTGCGCACTTGGGCTCTTCATCTCGCCTCATGCTGAGCCTGTCGAAGCTTCGCCAAAGTCGGCACCAATCCATCCTTCGACAGGCTCAGGATGAGGTTTCGTGATCTGGGTGAGTGCATTGGTGCTTGTGACTCCGTTAAACGGGCACAAGGTTCAAAGGATTTTATGGACGCCTTGCGCGGTCGCCAAGATTTTGCCGCTCGCGTCTTCGAACACCTTGTTCTCCGTGAAGAAGGTGGAGCGGCCCTTCCGGAGGAGCCGGCCCTCGGTGCGGATGATGTTTTCCTGGGTGCCGGCGATGAAGTTGCAGGACATGTTCACCGTCACGGTAGCGGTCGGTCCCGCCTCGCTGTGGTTGCCGGCGAAGGTGCTGGCGATGTCGAGCAGGCTGAGAAGCACGCCGCCGTGAATCCAGCCTTGCCGGTTCCGGTGCTGCCGCTGGACCTGCAATTCCAACTCGACATAGCCGTCGCGCCATTCGCGGAAAGTGTAGCCAAGCAGTTCATGAAAGGTGTTTTCCGTGTCCGGAAGCGTCTTGAAGGTCGCCATGGGAATCCGTCTTGTTGCTATTTTTCGAGGAAGCTGCGGCCGATGAGCTGCCGGTGGACCTGGTTCGTGCCTTCCCAGATTTGCGTGACCTTGGCGTCCCGCATCAGGCGTTCGACCCGGTATTCCTTGATGTAGCCGTAGCCGCCATGGAACTGCACCGCGTCGGTCGCGATCCGCATCGCGAGGTCCGAGGCGCGCATCTTCAGCATCGACGCCTCGACCCCGAAATCCTCCGCGCCGCCGTCGACCAACCGGCCTACATGCCAGAGCCAGTTCTCACACATCGCGAGGTCGGTCGCCATGTCCGCCAGCATGAATTGGATGCCCTGGAACTCGACGATGCGTCGGCCGGACTGGCTGCGCTGGTTGATATAGGCGACGCCGTCCTCGAAGGCCGCCCGGGCGATTCCGAGTGCGTGGGCCGCGACGCTGGGGCGGGACTTGTTGAGCGACGCCAACAGGATCGGCAACCCGTCGCCCGGTTTGCCGAGCAGGTTTTCCATCGGCACCCGGCAATCGTCGAACACCAGACCCGACGTCGACGAAGCCCGCAGCCCCATCTTGTCTTCCGGCGTCGTCGCGCTGAAACCCGGCGTGTCCTTCTCGATGATCAGCGCGGTGATCGCGCCGCGCGGATCGTCGATCTCGCTCCATTTGCCGAAGACGAGATAGAAATCCGAGGCACCGCCGTTGGTGATGAAGGTCTTGCCGCCGCTGACGACGATGGCGTCGCCGTCCGGCGTGAACCTGGTCTGCATGCCGGTCGCGTCCGATCCGGCATTCGGCTCGGTGATGCAGAGCGAGGCGAGCGCGCCCTCCGTCATACGCGGCAGGAACTTCCGCCGCAAGGCCTCGCTGCCGAGATCGATCACCGGCTTCATGGCGTGGAAGTTGGTTGCCCAGATCACGCCGGTCGACGCGCAAGCCTTGGAGATTTCCCGGACGCAGGCGAGATACACGCAATAGGACAAACCCGCGCCGCCATAGGCTTCCGGGATGAACATGGCGTTCAGGCCCAGCGCGTTGATGTCCGACACGTTGTCCCACGGAAAGCTGCCGTCGCGGTCATGTCCTTCCGCGCGCGGCGCGATCTTCTCGCGCGCCAATGTTCGCACGCTGTCGAGCAGCAGCGACTCCTCTTCGTTCAACCGAATCGTATCGTCGAGTTGCGCGAAGACCTTCATCGGTGGTGAATGCTCCATGCGTTTGCGTTCGTCACGCCATCCTTCGACAAGCTCAGCAACTGTGTTTATGTCTCGTTTAGTTTGTATGGTTGCTGATCTCTGATGATGGCGTTGAGCTGGACGATCATCTTTCG
>JANQMU010000044.1 GCA_028279875.1 Rhizobiaceae bacterium | reverse complement strand
GGTCCCGGGGCTGGGGCCGCGCTCGGCGCGGCGCCCCGCGCTGCACCTGATCAAGAAGAAAGAGCAGTTGCTAGGACCGCTGGCCGACGCGATGGCCGTGGCGCATGACAAGGTTCGGCTGTGCTCGATCTGCGGCAATGTCGATACGGTCGATCCATGCACGATCTGCACGGATGCGCGGCGCGACGGCAGCGTCATCATCGTCGTCGAGGATGTCGCCGATCTGTGGGCGCTCGAACGTGCGGCGGCCATGAACAGCGTCTACCACGTGCTCGGCGGCACCCTGTCGCCGCTCGACGGCATCGGCCCGGACGATCTCAACATCATGACACTGGTGGACCGCGTGTCCAAGGGTGGCATCAAGGAGCTGGTGATCGCCGTCAATGCCACGGTCGAAGGCCAGACCACCGCCCATTACATCACCGACCAGTTGGCCGGGTTCGAGGTTGCCATCACCCGGCTGGCCCACGGCGTGCCGGTTGGCGGCGAACTGGATTACCTCGATGAAGGCACGCTGACGGCAGCGCTGCGGTCACGCACCAAGCTGTAGAGCGAACATGACGGGTCAGCGCCGCTGCCGGGTGCGGAACGGGTGCGCCTTGTAGGCGCCGAGAATGCGCACCTTGGTGGAAAAGAAGTGCAGTTCCTCCAGGGCACGGGCGACCCCTTCATCCTCCGGATGGCCTTCAATATCGGCGTAAAACTGCGTTGCGGTGAATCTGCCGCCCAGTTGATAGCTTTCCAGCTTGGTCATGTTGACGCCATTGGTGGCAAATCCGCCCATCGCCTTGTAGAGCGCGGCCGGCAGGTTGCGGACATTGAAGACGAATGTCGTCACGATGAGCGTATCGGGATCGCGGGCCGCCGGCCGGTTGTCGCGGGACAGGATCACGAAGCGGGTGACATTGGTGTCGGTGTCCTCGACATTCTCCTCGATAATGTCGAGGCCGTAGAGCTCGGCCGCCAGCCGCGGCGCCAGGGCCGCCATGCTCGCATCCCCCGCTTGGGCCACAAATCTGGCGGCGCCGGCCGTGTCGCTGGCGACGACCGGCCGCCAGCCGCGATGGCGGACGATGTTGCGGCACTGGCCGAGCGCGTGGATATGGCTGTGCACGCTTTCGATCCCGGCCGCCGACGCGCCGGGCACCACCATCAGGTGAAACTGGATCGGCATGAAATACTCGCCGATGATGTAGAGCCTCGATTCGGGCAGCAGGTGATGGATATCGGCAACCCGGCCGGCGATGGTGTTTTCGATCGGGATCATGGCGAGATCGGCTTCGCCGCTTTCCAGCGCGTTGAAGGCATCCTCAAAGGTCCGGCACGGCAGCGGTTCCATCTCCGGATACACGTCGCGGCAGGCCATATCTGAATTGGCGCCGACTTCGCCCTGAAAGGCAATTTTGTTGGTTGGCTGTGGCATGTCGGATCCAAGATTGAGGTGTCGGGAAGCCGGTCCATCCGTGCCGGCAGAAGTCCGGATCAGCGCGCCAGCAGGCGCCTTGCCCGGTCCAGATCGGCGGGAGTATCGACACCGAGCGGCACGGTGTCAACGAGCGCCACGTCGATTCGCATCCCCGCCTCCAGAGCGCGCAACTGCTCCAGTGATTCGCGGCGTTCGAGCACCGAGGGCGGCAGCGCGACAAAACGAGACAAAGCGTCGCGGCGATAGGCATAAAGGCCGATATGGTGATAGAGCGGGCCGTCGCCATGGGGCGCGGTCGCCCGCGTGAAATAGAGGGCACGCAGCCGGTCGGCGGACAGGGGCGTTCCGACCACCTTGGTGACATTGGGATCGGTCTCTTCCGCCGCGTCCCGGATGATGCAGGCCAGGGTGCCGATATCGGGCTCCTCCGTCTCCAGCAAGGACAGCGCCGCACGGATCGTGCGGGGGTCGATCGTCGGCAGATCGCCCTGGAGATTGACCACCGTTTCGACCCGCCCCTGCGGGTCAAGTGCCTGAAGCGCTTCATGAATCCGGTCCGATCCGGAAGGGTGGCCGGCGTCGGTCATCACCGCCTCATGGCCGGCTTCGGCGACCGCATCGCGAACATCGATACTGTCGGTGGCCACGGCCACCCGTCCGATATCGGCCTCCCGTGCCCGGTCGGCGACGTGAACGATCATCGGCCGGCCGGCGATATCGGCAAGAACCTTGCCGGGCAGCCGGCTGGACGCCAGGCGCGCGGGGATGAGGACGATGTTGTTTTGTCGGGTCACGGCGAATTCCAGATGTGAACGGCAAGGGGCAGGGTTGCCGCAGGCTGTCATAATCGGTGTTGCAACGGCACAGCAAAAGACATAGGTTCCGCGCCAAATCAAGACACTTGACGGTTCCGGGGATGGACCGCATGGACAGGGAGCCCGTGAAAATGAACTCCTCCTATCTCAACGCAGCGGCCGGCGCATTCCTGGCCGTCATCTTCGTTGTGATGACCGTATCCATTGCCGGTGATGCCATTTTCCACTCGGGGGCTCCGGAACAGGAAGGCTATCAGTTGGTCGCGCTCGAGGGCAGCGCTGCGCCGGCGGCGGCCACCGCATCCGACGCACTGCCGCCGATTGCGCCGCTGCTGGCCGGCGCCGATGTCGACGCCGGCATGCGGGTGTTCCGGAAATGCGTTGCCTGCCACACCGTCGAGGATGGCGGCGCCAACAAGGTCGGCCCGAATCTGTGGAACGTTGTCGACCGGCCGATCGCCGCGGCGACCGGATTCGGCTATTCCTCCAGCATGACCGACTTTGCCGAAGGCGGACAGACCGCCTGGGATTACGAGCATCTCAATGGCTTCCTGGCGGCGCCGAAGAGATATATCAGGGGCACCTCGATGGGCTTTGCGGGCCTCAGGAAAGAGGACGAGCGCGCCAATGTCATTGCCTATCTGCGCTCGCTGTCAAACAGCCCGGCGCCACTGCCGAGCGCCACGGATACCGCTGCCGAGCCGGCCTCTGCGGAAGGCGAATCCGACGCTTCGGCGTCAGGTGAAACCGATGGTGGTGATACCGGTGCCGGTGAAGCGGCATCGGACGCAACGGCGGGCGAATCCGATGCAACGAGCAACGGCGGATCAACCGACGCATCGAATGCAAGTGGCGATACCGGGAGCTCCGGCGAGTCGGACGCCGATACAAACGAGTGAATCACACGCAATTGTGACCAGGCGGACCGGGCGAAAGCCCGGTTTTTGCGTTTATGGGCGGGTTATCTGGTCATGCTGCCTGTTCTTTGTCACAATTGGCCTTATTTTCGTCCGCAAACGGGTCCTGGCCACCAATTGACCCGCAAAAACAAACGACGCAGGAGGACATTCTTGATGTTTCACATTGCGATCAAATCCCGTACCGCCGTGCTGGCCGCCATGATGCTCACGGCATCGCTGATCTCCAACCCCTCCCTTGCGGACGAAACCTGGCGCCAGGGCGTTTCGATGATTGGAACGCCGAAATATGCGCCGGGATTCAAGCATTTCGACTATGTCAATCCCGACGCGCCGAAGGGCGGACAGGTGAACCTGTCGGAGACCGGATCGTTCGATACGCTCAATCCGATCCTGGCCAAGGGCGAGACGGCGACGGGGCTGGCGCTGGTTTTCGAAACGCTGATGACACCGTCGATGGATGAGATCTCGACGGAATACGGGCTGCTCGCCGAGGCCATGAGCTATCCGGACGATTACGGGTCCGTGACCTTCCGGCTGCGCCCGGAGGCGCGCTGGCATGACGGAAAACCGGTGACGGTCGAGGATGTGATCTGGAGTTTCGAAAAAGCCGTCGAACTCGACCCGCAGCGACAATTCTATTTCCAGCACGTGATCGGCGCGGAAAAGACCGGCGACCACGAAGTCACCTTCACCTTCGATGAAAAGAACAACCGCGAATTGCCGCAGATTCTCGGCCAGTTTCTGATCCTGCCGAAGCACTGGTGGGAGGGCAAGGACCCGCTCAACCGCCAGCGCTCTATCGACGAAACGACGCTCGAGCCGCCGATGGGGTCGGGCCCCTATCGGGTGAGCACGGTTTCGCCGGGATCGTCGGTGCGGTTCGAACGGGTCGAGGATTATTGGGGCAAGGATCTGCCGGTCAATATCGGCAGCAATAATTTCGACGTGATCCGCTACACCTATTTTGCCGACCGCAATGTCGAGTTCGAAGCCTTCAAGGCAGGCCAGATCGACTTCTGGGTGGAGAATGCGGCCAAGCGCTGGGCGAATGAATATGATTTCCCGGCGGCGCGCGACGGCCGGATCGTGCGCGAGGAACTGGAGAACCCCTACCGGTCTTCGGGCATACTGGTCGGTTTCATTCCCAATCTGCGGCGCGACAAATTCAAGGATGCGCGGGTCCGCAAGGCGCTGAACTATGTCTTCGATTTCGAAGATCTGAACAGGACGATCTTCTTCGACCAGTATAATCGGATCGACAGCTTCTTCTTCGGCAGCGAACTGGCTTCGGCGGGCGTGCCCGAAGGCCAGGTTCTGGAAATCCTCGAATCGGTACGCGACCTGGTGCCGCCCGAAGTGTTCACCACGGCTTACAGCAACCCGGTCAATGGCGATCCGCAGAAATTGCGCAACAATCTGCGCGAGGCGGTCAAGCTGTTCAGGGAAGCCGGCTATGAAATCAGGAACGGCGTCATGGTCAACGCGGAAAGCGGCGAACCGTTCACCTTCGAAATCCTGCTCAACGGCCCGATCATCGAACGGGTGGCGCTTCCCTTTACCGAAAGCCTGAAGAAGATCGGGGTCGACGCGACGGTGCGCACCATCGACGCGGCACAATACGCCAACCGTTACCGCAGCCGCGATTTCGACGTCATCTATAACGGCTGGGCGCAGTCGCTGTCGCCGGGCAACGAACAGTTCGAATATTGGGGCTCGGCCGCCGCCGATCGCGACGGCTCGGCCAATTATGGCGGGATCGCCGACCCCGGCGTCGATGCGCTGATCGAAAAGATTGTCTTTGCGGCCGACCGGGATGAGCTGATCGCCGCGACCAAGGCGCTGGACCATGTGTTGCTGGCCCATCAATTCGTCATTCCGAGCTATACCAGCCGCATCGCCCGCGTCGCCTATTCCAGTCGGCTGGCCCATCCTGACCCGCTACCGACTTATGGTGTCGGCTTTCCGACCATCTGGTGGTCAAAGGACGCGGAGACAAAATGAGCAACGACAGCCGCCCGCGATCACGGCCCACCCGGCGTGACTTTCTGACCGGGGCCGCCGCTGCGGCCGCCGGCTTCGCCCTTCCGGCACGCCTTGCCTTCGCCAACACGCCGTTCGGGGAGAACATTCACGGCCTTTCGGCTTTCGGCGATCTTAAATACGGGCCGGATTTTCCGCATTTCGACTATGTCAATCCGGATGCGCCGAAGGGCGGGACGTTTTCCTTCCTGCCACCGACCTGGCTTTACAATCAGAATGTGCAGACCTTCAACACGCTGAACACGTTCATCTTGCGCGGCGATGCGCCGCCGCGCATGGAGATGTGTTTCGACCAGCTCATGGTGCGGGCGCTCGACGAACCCGATGCGATTTACTGTCACTTGGCCGAATGGGTCCAGGTTTCGCAGGACCGCAACCGCTGGCGGTTCGGGATCAAGCCGCAGGCACGGTTCCATGACGGCACGCCGGTGACGGCCCATGACGCGGCTTTCAGCTTTCTGACCCTGAAGGCCGAGGGACATCCCAGTATTACCAGCGTCATCCGCGATGTCACCGCGGCCGTTGCGATCAGCGACGATGTGCTGGAACTGCAGTTCTCCGGAGACCAATCGGTGCAGGCGATCCTGGGGGCCTCGACACTGCCGATCCTTTCGAAAGCCTATTACGAAAGCCACGATTTCACTGCCGGCAATCTCAATGTTCCGCTGTCATCCGGTCCTTACAGGCCGGGCCGGTTCGAACCCGGCAGCTTCATTGAATTCGACCGGGTCGAGGACTATTGGGCCGGCGATCTGCCGACGATGCGGGGCATCAACAATTTTGACAGGATCCGCATCGAGTTCTTTACCGAACGTCTGGCCGGCTTCGAAGCCTTCAAGAAGGGCGACATTCATTTTCGCGAGGAATTCACATCCAAGACCTGGGCGACGGAGTATGATTTTCCGGCAGTCAATGACGGCCGGGTGATCAAACGGATCTTTCCGGAAGAAAAGACCGCACGCCTGCAGGCCTGGGCGCTCAATCAGCGCCGCCCGAAATTCGACGACAGGCGGGTGCGCGAGGCCATCAATCTGTGTTTTGATTTCGAGTGGACCAACGCCAAGATCTTCTACGACGCCTATACGCGGGCGCAGTCGCTGTTCGAGTCGTCCGACTATGTCGCATCCGGGCTGCCGGACGAGGCCGAACTGGCACTGCTCGAGCCGTTGCGGGCGCTGGTTCCCGAAGCGGCATTCGGTGAACCGGTCATGCAGCCGGTCTCGGACGGCAGCGGACGGGACCGGCGATTGCTGCGCAAGGCCATCAAACTGCTTCAGGATGCCGGCTGGGAACGGCGCGGAACGGCCATGGAAAAGGACGGCGAACCGCTCGCCGTCGAAGTTCTGATCCGCTCGCCGGTGTTTGAGCGGCTGCTCGCCGGATTTGTGGAAAACATGCGGCGCATCGGCATCGACGCCTCGATCCGGCTGGTCGATCCGGTGCAGTTTCAGGCCCGGCTCGATGAATTCGATTTCGACATGGTCGGTTTCGGGCTGTCCTGGACCGGGACACCGACAGAGGAAAGCCTGCAGAACCTGTTTTCCCCGCAATATGCCGGGATCAGCGGATCGAGCAACTATCCGGGCATAAGGGCACCGGTCTATGATCTGTTGCTGGACAATGTCGGCAAGGCCGAAACCCGTGCGGATCTGACCGTCGCCATGCGGGTGCTCGACCGGGTCCAGCGGGCGCGCCTCGACTGGATACCCAACTGGTATTCGGCTGCCCATCGCGTGGCCTATTGGGACATGTTCGGCTTTTTCGAGCCGAAGCCCGACTACCAATGGCCCGTCGAGGCGCTGTGGTGGTTCGATGAAGAAAAGGCAAAAGCCATTGGCAAGGCATAACCGCGCCGAAGCCCCGATGAGAAGGGCGTAAGCAAATGGGCGCCTATATTGTGCGGCGGCTGCTGTTGATGATCCCGACCATTATCGGGATCATGGGCATTTCGTTCCTGGTGATCCAGTTCGCTCCCGGCGGTCCCGTCGAACAGGTGATTGCCGAATTGACCGGCCAGGGCAATTCGACGACCGAACGCATTTCGGGCGGCGGCGACCAGCAGGCCCAGCCCGGCAGCGGCGCGGATTTTTCCTCCAAATATCGCGGCGCCCAGGGCCTCGATCCGGCCTTCATCGCCAAGCTGGAACAGCAATTCGGCTTCGACAAGCCGCCGCTCGAGCGGTTCCTGCAGATGATGTGGAACTTCATCCGGTTCGATTTCGGCGAAAGTTATTTCCGCGACGTCACGGTGATCGATCTGATTATCGAGAAAATGCCGGTGTCAATCTCGCTCGGCATCTGGATCCTCTTGATCTCCTACATCATTTCCATTCCGCTCGGCATCAAGAAAGCGGTGTCCGACGGATCGCGGTTCGACATCTGGACATCCGGCGTCATCATCATCGCCTATGCAGTGCCCGGCTTCCTGTTCGGCATCATGCTGATCGTCGTCTTCGCTGGCGGCTCCTTCTTCGACTGGTTTCCGCTGCGCGGGCTGACATCGGACAATTTCAGCGAACTGGCCTGGTGGGAAAAGATCATCGACTATTTCTGGCATCTGACGCTGCCGCTGATCTCCCTGTCGCTGGCGGCCTTCGCGACGACGACGCTGCTGACCAAGAACTCCTTCATCGACGAAATCCGCAAGCAATATGTCACCACGGCGCGGGCCAAGGGGCTGACGGAAAACCAGGTGCTCTACGGGCATGTGTTCCGCAACGCCATGCTGATCATCATCGCCGGGTTTCCGGCGGCGTTCATCACCGCCTTCTTTTCCGGGTCGCTGCTCATTGAAACGATCTTCTCGCTCGACGGCCTCGGCCGGCTGGGATTCGAATCGGTCGTCAAGCGGGACTATCCGGTGGTCTTCGGAACGCTGTTCATCTTTTCGCTGATGGGGCTCGTCGTCGGCCTCATCTCCGACCTCGTCTATACCTGGGTCGATCCGCGCATCGACTTCGAGCGGCGGGATGTCTGAGGTGGAACAGCGTGTCGACAGCCCGGTTGCGGAGACCGGTCCGCCACGCGGCTTGTTCTCGCCGACGGCCAAGCGACGGTGGCGCAACTTCAAGGCCAACCGGCGCGGTTACTGGTCGCTGTGGATCTTCCTGGTGATCTTCATCCTCACTCTTTTTTCCGAACTGATTGCCAATGACCGGCCCATCCTTGCCTATTACAAGGGCGAGTTGCTGGCGCCGGTCCTCATTGACTATCCGGAAGAGAAATTCGGTGGCTTCTTGGCGCGAACGGATTATCGCGACCCGTTCATCCGCGATGAGATCGAAGCCAATGGCTGGATGTTCTGGCCGCCGATCCGCTATTCCTACCGGACCGCGAACTCCTATATCCCGTTTTCGGCACCGACGCCGCCCTTCTGGATGATGAGTCGGGAAGAGCGCTGCGCCGCCTATCCGTCGGGGGTGGACGATCCCGATTGCATACTCGGCAATATGAACTGGCTGGGGACCGACGACCAGGCGCGCGACGTGATGGCGCGGATGATCTACGGGTTCCGCATCTCGGTGCTGTTCGGCCTGCTGCTGACGGGTTTTTCCGCCGTCGTCGGCGTGTCCATGGGCGCCATACAGGGCTATTTCGGCGGCTGGACGGATCTGACCCTGCAACGGCTGATCGAAATCTGGTCGTCGATGCCGGTTCTTTATATCCTGTTGATCATCGCCGCGATCCTGCCGCCGGGCTTCTGGATCCTGTTGTTCATCATGCTGTTGTTTTCCTGGGTGGCATTTGTCGGGGTCGTGCGGGCCGAGTTCCTGCGGGCCCGCAATTTCGAATATGTCAACGCAGCCCGCGCGCTGGGCGTCGGCAATACCACCATCATCTTCCGCCACCTGCTGCCAAATGCGATGGTGGCGACGCTGACCTTCCTGCCGTTTATCCTGTCGGGATCGATCACCACGCTGACCTCGCTGGATTTCCTCGGCTTCGGCCTGCCGCCCGGCTCGCCATCGCTCGGCGAGTTGATCGCCCAGGGCAAGCGCAACCTGCAAGCGCCGTGGCTCGGCCTGACCGCCTTCTTCGTCATCTCGATCATGCTGTCGCTGCTGATCTTTGTCGGTGAAGCGACACGGGATGCCTTTGACCCGAGAAAGACCTTCCGATGAGCGATCCGCTGCTGTCGATCCGCGATCTGTCGGTCGCCTTCCATCAGGACGGCGAGGAGAGCCTGGCCGTCGACCGGGTTTCTTTCGACATCAAACAGGGCGAAAGCGTCGCGCTGGTCGGCGAATCGGGGTCCGGAAAATCGGTCACCGCCCTTTCCGTGCTCAAGCTGCTGCCCTATCCGGCGGCAAGCCATCCGGGCGGCCAGGTGATCTTCAATGGCCGCGACCTGATGACCGCGAGCGAGGACGAATTACGGGCGGTGCGCGGCAATGATGTGACCATGATCTTCCAGGAGCCGATGACATCGCTCAATCCGCTGCACACGATCGAGCGGCAGATTGGCGAGATCCTCGGACTGCATCAGGGCCTGTTCGACAATGCCGCACGGGAGCGTACGCTGGAACTGCTGCACCAGGTCGGTATCCGCGATCCCGAACAGCGCCTGCAATCCTATCCGCACCAGCTTTCGGGCGGCCAGCGTCAGCGGGTGATGATCGCCATGGCGCTGGCCAACCGGCCGGACCTGCTGATCGCCGACGAGCCGACCACGGCGCTCGACGTCACCGTCCAGGCGCAGATCCTGAAGCTTCTGGAAACCCTCAAATCCGAACACAAAATGTCGATGCTGTTCATCACCCATGATCTGGGCATCGTGCGGAAAATCTCCGACCGTGTCTGCGTGATGAAAGAAGGCAGGATCGTCGAAACCGGGCCGACCGCCGCAATTTTCAAAGCCCCGAAACATGCCTATACGAAACATCTGCTTGCCGCCGAACCGAGCGGCCGGCCGCCGAAATCCGACGAAACGTCGCCGATCGTCGTGGAGGGCCAGGACATCAAGGTCTGGTTTCCGATCAAGAAGGGGTTCCTGCGCCGCACCGCCGGCTATATCAAGGCGGTCGACGGCATCGATGTGACACTGCGCGCCGGGCAGACGCTCGGGATCGTCGGCGAATCGGGCTCCGGCAAAACCACACTTGGCCTCGCCCTGACCCGGCTGATCTCGTCCAAGGGCCGGATTGCCTTTGTCGGCAAGACGATCGACAGTTTTTCCTTTTCCGACATGAAGCCGCTGCGCAACCAGATGCAGGTGGTGTTCCAGGACCCGTTCGGCTCGCTGTCGCCGCGCATGTCCGTCTCCGAAATCGTCGCCGAAGGGTTGCGCGTGCACGAACCGCATCTGAGCACAGAGGAGCGCGATCGCAAGGTCGCGGCCGTGCTGGAGGAGGTCGGTCTCGACGCGTCGACCCGGTGGCGCTATCCGCACGAGTTTTCCGGCGGTCAGCGGCAGCGCATCGCCATTGCCCGGGCGATGGTCCTCAATCCGCGCTTCGTGATGCTCGACGAGCCGACATCGGCGCTCGATATGAGCGTCCAGGCGCAGGTCGTCGATCTCCTGCGCAAGCTGCAGCGCGATCACAATCTGGCCTATCTGTTCATCAGCCACGATCTGAAGGTGGTGCGGGCGCTGGCCAACAATGTCATCGTCATGCGGCAGGGCAAGGTGGTGGAGCAGGGACCGGCGGAACGGATTTTCGACACGCCGCAGACAGATTACACGAAGGCGCTGATGGCCGCCGCATTCGATCTGGAAGCAACGCCCGGCGGCGTTGTCAGCGACTGATACTCGAAAATTACGGACGCCTGTATGCGGTCGGCCTGCCGTAAAGGCGAGCAATGCGGTCGATCGCGTCGGACAGGCTTTCGCGCACCACCCGCATAGCGTGACCGCTGGCATGGAGCATCGTTCCCGTATCTTCCATGATGCCGACATGGCCGTCCCAGAAGACCAGGTCACCCCTTTGAAGACCGTCGGGGCCGATTGGCTGGCCGAGCGATGCCGCCTGCATGTCCGAATCGCGGGGTGCGGATTGCCCGCACATCAGCATGGAGAGCTGGACAAGCCCGGAACAGTCGAAACCGAAGCCGGATTTCCCTGCCCACAGATAGGGCGTTTCGAGGAACATCGACGCGACGTCGACATAATCGTCGAATTGGAAGCCCAGCGGGCGCAGATGCGCGGCAATCAGCGCCGATCCATCCGGCAACAGGGCGTAGGCCGTGCCCCGGGTTTCCGTCATTTCCACGATCCTTAGCCGGCTTCCCATGGAGCAACCCATGACGGTCGGGCTGCGAAGATCGGCTTTCGAGTAGGCATAGGTCCTCGGCACGGTGACGACATGGGTCGCCGGTTCGGCGATCCCGGCAAGCCCGGTCGCCGGCATGTAGCCGACATAGCGGTCGCGATCTGCCTGGACCCAGCACCAGCCGTCCTTTCGCTCGAACACATTCAGGGTCTCGCCCAGCAGGACCTGGCTGACGGCCTCGGCGTCCGGCTGCGGTGCCGCCTTGAGATCGACGACGGGATCGACGACGACCGCCGGCATGCCGGTGACGAATTCGGCGGCGCGTACCCGGCCTTTCAAGGCGATATCGGCCCGGTCGGCGCGCCAGGCGTGCAGTCTCTTATCAGGCGGTTTCCTCACAGCGGAAGCCCCGCCGCCTCGCCGACGACGATGTCGCCGAGACTTTCCAGATAGAGCGCGCCGTCCACCGTGCGCTGAATGATGACGTTGCGCCGGTCGTGCTCGTCGCGTGTCCTGCGCACCAGACCAAGGGCGCCCATCGAATCGAGCGCCCGGGTGATCACCGGTTTGCTGACGCCGAGGACGGAGGCGAGACCGCGGACCGTGTGGGGCGGCGGCACAAGATAGATATGCAGGAGAATGCTCATCTGGCGCAGAGTCAGATCCGGCCCTTCGGACCGAACCAGCTTCAATGTCGCATCATGCCATAAATGCAATGCCTGGGAGGCCGTCAATCCCACGCCCATCGTTGATCAAACCCTGTGCGCCAATGATTGTTTCGCTACCGTATCATTTCGGGCGCGCAGCGTCAAAACCGCTCCGATATGAGCTGAAACAGGGCGCGGATTCCCTGGGCCTCGCCGCCCTGCGGAGACCAGGGCCGGGCCTTGGGGTTCCAGGCATAGATGTCGAAATGCAGCCAGTTGTCGGCCTTCTCGACAAACCGGTTGAGAAACAGGGCGGCGGTGATCGAACCCGCCATGCCGCCGGGCGGCGCGTTGTTGATATCGGCCAGCGCCGAGGACAGGTTGCGGTCGTAGCCCCGATGGAGCGGCATGCGCCAGAGCGGATCATGCATGATGCGACCGGCCGCCATGAGTTCCTCGGCAAGCGTGTCGCCATGGCAGTAGAAGGGCGGCAGGTCCGGCCCCAGGGCGACCCGCGCGGCGCCGGTGAGGGTCGCCATGTCGATCAACAGGTTCGGCTCCTCCTCGTCGCCATAGGCCAGTGCGTCGGCGAGGATCAGCCTGCCTTCCGCATCCGTGTTGCCGATCTCCACCGTCGGGCCCTTGCGGCTCTGCAACACATCGCCCGGCCGGAAGGCATTGCCGGAAATGGCGTTTTCCACCGCCGGGATCAGCACCCGCAGCCGCACCGGCAGCGCGGCGTCCATCACCATGGCGGCAAGGCCCAGCACATTGGCCGCACCGCCCATATCCTTCTTCATCAGCAGCATGCCGGCGGCCGGCTTGATATC
>JANQMU010000126.1 GCA_028279875.1 Rhizobiaceae bacterium | reverse complement strand
CAATGGCGATATCTATGTCGACGATGCCTTCTCCGCCGCCCATCGCGCCCATGCATCCACCGAGGCCATCGCCCGTCACCTGCCCGCCTATGCCGGCCGCGCCATGCAGGCCGAACTGGAGGCGCTGGAAAAGGGCCTCGGGCGTCCGGATCATCCGGTGGTCGCCATCGTCGGCGGCGCCAAGGTCTCGACCAAGCTCGACCTGCTGATGAACCTTGTCAAGAAGGTCGATGCGCTGGTCATTGGCGGCGGCATGGCCAACACATTTCTGGCCGCCAAGGGCACCGATGTCGGAAAGTCGCTCTGCGAACACGATCTGACCGGAACGGCCAAGCAGATCATGATCGAGGCCGCCTCCGCCGGCTGCGTGATCGTGCTGCCGGTGGACGGCGTTGTCGCGCGGGAATTCAAGGCGGGCGCGGACAGCCACACCGTCGATATCGATGCGGTACCGGCCGATGCCATGATCCTCGATGTCGGCCCGAAATCGGTGGCAGCCATCAATGACTGGATCGGCCGGGCCAAGACCTTGGTCTGGAACGGCCCGCTCGGCGCCTTCGAAATCGAGCCTTTCGATGCGGCAACCGTCGCCGCGGCGAAATTTGCCGCCAGGCAGACCAAAGAGGGGCTGCTGATTTCGGTTGCCGGCGGCGGTGACACGGTTGCCGCGCTCAACCATGCCGGCGTCGCCGGGGATTTCACCTATGTCTCCACCGCCGGCGGCGCCTTCCTGGAATGGATGGAAGGCAAACCCCTGCCGGGTGTCGACGCGCTGAAGCGCTGACTTTATGCCTAAATTCCGTCGACGATCACTGTCGTGCAATCCGCATGGGCGTAGCGCATGGCTTTGACCGGCGCGTAATCGTCGCTGTCCAGAAAATTGCGGGCGCTTTCCATATCCGGAAACTCCAGCAGGACGATGCGGGTCGGTGACCACAGCTCGTTTTGCACCACATCCAAATCGCCGCCCCTGGCGCGATAGATCCCGCCATGTCTTTCCACCAGCGGCCGGGCCAGCGCCTTGTATTCTTCATAGGCTTCCGGATCGTTGATCCTGGTATCGACGATGATGTAAGCGGCCATATGGTCTCTTCTTCCCTTGTTCGCAACTGCATCGAACCGTCAATCGCCCTCGGATGACAGGCTCGACATGACAATTGACCGGGCAGCCGCCGGTGGCAAGGGCAAACCCGTCGAATTCATCGCTTGCGCAAACAGACACGCCCAAGACATTGGGTCCCCATGCAAACTGGCGTGGTGCCGGTGCCGGTGATCTCAACATGCTGCATAAAGGGGCATCACGACCGGTTTTCAGCGGAAATCGAAAGTGACCTCGCGGACGGTCCGCGCTCCGAATTTCGACAGAAATCGCATGTGTTGTTGCAATCGTAAACGGATAGACACGCCGGCGGCGGGGACAGCCGGCACATGTCCGACCAGTAACCGGGAGTGCTAGTATGCGTAAACCGTCAAATACGAGAATTCACCAGAAGGCCGCGACCGCCCGCCGCAGGGTCCATCGAACGAGAGCGGCGTCGCCGTCCCCGAACCCCAAGCGTTTTGTCACTCTGACCTTTGTCGCCATCATCAGCGTCGCTGCCGGCGCGGCTCTCGGGGCAACGATGTATCGCCTCGATCTGCGAACCCCCAAGGAAGCGGCCGCCGAAAGGCGACCCGTCGTGCCGGCCGTCGCGAAGGAGACCGCCGAAGCGGCATCGACCAACCAAAAGACCGTGATTGCCGTCAAGACCGCCGCGGTCAAACCCCTAGCCAACCCACCCGTCGTCACGGCGGCCGCGGCTCTTCCGGCGGGGTCCGATCGCTTTGGAGCCCTCGCGCAACAATCGCCGCCCGTCACAACCGCGCCGCTGGTCAACCATTTGCGCAAAACAGCAAAGGTCGATGGCGAAAGAACCGGGTCCATCGTCCCGCAGCCCGAGCCGGTGGACATCGCCGAAACCGAAGCACAGATCATCGAACTGGAACAAAAACTGACGGCCGAGGGCGCCGAGCACTTCAAGGTTCCGGCCGAATCCATCCAGGAGAAGGCTCCGGTCGAGGCGATCAGGGAGAAAGCGCCGGTCGATCCGGGGCTGCGCAAAAGACAAATTGCCGAATATGTCAATCTGCGCGCCGGACCCGACAATGACGCCGAGGTGCTCGCCATCGTGCCTGCCAAAGCCGAGATCATGGCACAGGACAATTGCCGCCACTGGTGCGCGGCCGTCTATCAGGGGCAGAAAGGCTTCATCTACAAGACCTTCTTCCGGCAAACGGCCGATTAGCGCGAAGGGCGGAACCCTGAGGATTTCAAACGATTGAACAACATTCAATCGTTTCAATCCCCATGATGCCATTTTCCCGGGCCGGGAGTTCTGTTATCGGCTATGCAGACGCGGCGATGCCGGTTGCCCGAGGGCAGAATTGCCGGCTGCCGCCCCTGCACGGAAAGGAGCGCCATGCCATGAGTGAACGTCTGGAAGACATTGCCGCAGCCATCGCACCGAAGGGAAAGGGCATCCTGGCCGCCGACGAATCCACCGGCACCATCCAGAAACGCCTGGACAGTATCGGGGTCGCCTCCACCGAGGAGACGCGGCGCGATTACCGCGAGATGCTGTTTCGGGCCACCCAGGCAATGGAAAACTACATTTCAGGCGTCATCTTGTTCGACGAGACCCTGCGTCAGAAGGCAGCTGACGGCACACCGCTGGCCGACCTCATCAAAGCGACCGGCGCCGTGCCGGGGATCAAGGTCGATGGCGGCGCCAAGCCGCTCGCTGCCCGCCCCGGCGAAAATGTCACCGAGGGTCTGGACGGCCTGCGCGAGCGGCTTGCCGAATATCACGCGCTCGGCGCGCGTTTCGCCAAATGGCGCGGCGTCATCGCCATCTCCGGCACGTTGCCGTCACGCGGCGCCATCCAGGCCAACGCCCACGCCCTGGCGCGCTACGCGGCACTGTGCCAGGAGGCCGGTATCGTGCCCATCGTCGAACCGGAAGTGCTGATGGACGGCGAGCCGGGCGACCATTCCATCGATCGCTGCTACGAGGTGACCGAGCATGTGCTGCGCACGGTGTTCGCCGAGCTCTATGACGCCCGCGTCAATCTGGAGGGAACCGTGCTCAAGCCCAATATGGTGATCGACGGCAAGAATGCCCGCCAGGCTTCTGTGGAAGACGTGGCGGAAAAGACGGTGCGTTGCCTGAAGGCGACCGTGCCGGCCACCATTCCCGGCATCGCATTCCTCTCCGGCGGCCAGAGCGATGAGGAGGCGACTGCCCATCTGTCGGCCATGAATGCCGGCTTCGATATGCCCTGGAACCTGACCTTCTCCTATGGACGCGCCCTGCAGGCGGCCTGCCTCAAGGCCTGGGGCGGCAAGCCGGAAAACATCGCTGCCGGCCAGCGCGCCTTCACCCACCGGGCGAAAATGAATGCCCTGGCATCCGCCGGCAATTGGAGCGCCGATCTGGAACAGGCAGCCTGACGCCCGCGCCGCGGACCGTCTTGACACGGTCAGTCCGGCGGCTGACAACAGCACCCGTCAAAACGGCGTTGGGTGTGCTTTGCGATGGACCATCGACTGAACGGCATCGTCAGCTGGCTGCTGCTGCCGGTCGCCATCACTCTCGGTCTCAGGCTGCGGGCAAACACGCCGCGACAGCTTCCGCCGCCGGGCAGCCGGTTAGGACATGTCGGCAAATCCGGCCACCCCGCCTACAGCATCCTTGTCCTCGGCGATTCCTCGGCCGCCGGTGTCGGCGCGGACGAGGTCGGCGGGTCGCTCGCCCCGCAACTGGCGCATATCCTCCACCGGGAAACCGGCGAGCCCGTCTCGTGGCGCATTGCCGACGCCAACTCGGCCATCAGCGAGGAGGTACGCGATCATGTGGTGCCCAATCTGGAACCGGCCGCCTACACCCACATCATCCTGTGTGTCGGCACCAATGACACGAAGAACTATCTGACCGCCCGTCGCTTCAAAAAGGGATTCGGCGGCCTGCTTTACGCGCTCCACGCCAAATGGCCGGACATACCGGTCATCTGGACACCGATGCTCGACATGACGACGGTTCCCGGCTTGCCGCCGCTGCTCGGGCGGATCCTGCAGATGCGGGCCGAAATCATCAACCGGCGCGGCCGGCAATTGTGCCGCGAGCGTCACGCCATCGTCGCTCCGGCTCTTGAAGCGACCGATCCGGCCGGGTTCTCCGTCGACGGCTTCCACGCCAGTGCCGCCGGCTACCACTACTGGGCCAGCCTGCTGGCGCAGACGATCCTCGAGCGGACGGAAGCGGAGCAGCCTCACATCTGAACCACGACAGCCAGCATGGTCACGATGAAGGCAAAGACGGCGATCTTCCAGAAATCGCCGCGTTTCTTGAGGCCCGGCAGGCCGATGGGCTTGATGATGTGGGCCACCATGGCCAGCACCAGGACAAGGGCGATGACTTTGCTCATCGGCGAAGACACCCGGCCGGCGCGCTCATTCCAGATCCAGCATGATCTTGCCGATATGCTGGCTTTCTTCCATGCGCCGATGGGCGGCGGCGGCGCGTTCCAGCGGGAACAGCGTGTCCATCACCGGTGCGATGGCGCGTTTTTCGAACAGCGGCCAGACCTGCTGTCTCAGTTCATCGGCAATCGCCGCCTTGAACGCCACCGACCGGGGCCGCAGGGTCGATCCGGTATGGACGAGCCGCTTGAGCATCAGCTTCGAGAAATCCGCCTCGGCGACGGGGCCTCGCAGAAACGCGATCTGCACGACCCGGCCCTCCACGGCCGCCGCCTGGTAATTGCGCGAAATATAGTCGCCGCCGACCATGTCGAGAATGACGTCAGCCCCCTTGCCGTCGGTGACATCCTTGACGATGTCGACAAAATCCTCCTCGCGATAGTTGATCGCCGTGTCGGCACCCAGCCCGGTGCAGGCCTCGCATTTCTCCGCCGATCCGGCCGTTGTGATGACGGTCGCCCCGAAGGCCTTTGCCAGTTGGATCGCGGTGGTGCCGATGCCCGACGAGCCGCCATGGACCAGCAGCACTTCGCCCGGTTTCAGCCCGCCGCGTTGAAAGACATTGTGCCACACCGTGAAATAGGTCTCGGGCACCGCCGCCGCCTCGCTGAAGCTGAACCCGGCCGGAACCGGCAGCGCATTGGCTTCGTTGACCACACACAATGCCGCATAGCCACCGCCGGGCACCAGCCCGCAAACCGTGTCACCGACCGCATAGGACGAAACGCCCTCGCCCACGGCCTGCACTTCGCCGGCGATTTCCAGCCCGGGAATGTCCGACGTGCCGGGCGGCGGCGCGTAGCCGCCCTGTCGCTGCAGGCAATCGGGCCGGTTGACCCCCGCCGCCTTGACGTCCACCAGCAACTCCCCCGGACCGGCTACAGGATCGGGCCGCTCGGTCAGTTGCAGGACGTCCGGACCGCCGGGTTCGCGGATCTCGATTGCTTTCATCTTGGCTCCCCATTCAATGCCGCCAAGCCGGAATTCGACCGACCCAACTTGGAATCTGCGCTGCAAATCCCTTAATATTCCAACAGCAACGCACATATGCACGTGGAGGATTGGATGTCCATTTTTGAGGACGAACCGGAGAAAAAACCCGTGGCACATGAGGTGGGCGGCGATTTATCGCTGCTGTCGGTGGACGAGCTGAAAGAGCGCATCGAATTGCTGACGGCGGAGATCGGGCGCCTGGAAGAGGAAATGACAGCCAAACAGAGCAGCAAGAACGCCGCCGAATCGCTGTTTCGGTAGCCCTTCGCCGACCCTTGCGACCGCCCGGCCGGACGATCGCGAACCGGCATGATTATGAACAATGAATCTCTAATTTATTTGCCGCCGTTAACCGCATGTTAAGCTTTATGAGTGTTTACTGTTGATATCCAGTTTTGCTGGATTCGGACCGAATGACCATCGTCATTCTGTTTGATGCCTCCCTGTTAAACTTCTGAGAGCCGCCATGCGGCTCTTTTTTTTGCCGCCGGCTGATTTTCGGGGGATAAGCGGGCGGGGCGCGGGCGATATGCGGCATTCGTCCGCCCGCATTAACCTTTCCTTAAGAATTGCCTTGCCTAAAGCGGCCCGACCTATCACTGTGTCTTGCGGCCGGATAACAGGGTGTGGGTGTTCTTCCGGCCCGATAGCTGTCACAACAGCAACGGTACAAATACAGGGTATGGTGAATGGCGGACACACACAAAAATACCATTCGGTTTGCGGATCGCATCACATCCTCCGCATCCTTCAAGTCGCTCTATGCGGAAGGCATGGGCCTTGTGGAGGAAACGGCGTCCTACCTGGATGAGGAAGGCCGCAGCGCGGCCAAGCTGCTGCCGCGCATGGCATCGGTCCTTTACGCCGCCGAATCCATGCGCCTGACCACCCGCCTCATGCAGATGGCCTCCTGGCTGCTGCTGCAGCGCGCCGTCAACAATGGTGAAATGACCCGTGAGCAGGTCATCGCCGAAAAGTCGAAGGTCCGTCTCGACGGCTTCATCTGCGACCGCAGCGCACCGGGATGGGATGATCTGCCGGAGAAATTTCAGAATCTTGTCGAGCGCTCGTTGCGCCTCCAGTCGCGGGTTTCCATGCTCGACAGGGAAATTTACAGCCGCAAGGATCAGACCGTCACCACACCCAGCGCGACCAATGAAAATTCAGTGCAGGCCCAGCTGTCGCTCCTGCAAACCGCCTTCGGTGGCAACTGACGCGGGTACCGGAATAAAAACCCCGAATAAAAACAAAGGCATCAAACAGAAACAAAAAAATTGCCGGGCTGGTTGGCCCGGCTTTTTTTATCGCATGTCCGTTTACCGACAAGACCCGGCAACGGGAATGCCCCGGATCACGGAGCGTCAGTCGCTCACAGGCCAAGTCCCTCGAAGCGCTTCTTGAACTTCGACAGGCGGCCGCCACGGTCGACCAGATGCTGCTGGCCGCCGGTCCAGGCCGGATGGGCCTTCGGGTCGATTTCCAGCGTCATCGTATCGCCTTCGGCGCCCCAGGTGGAGCGGGTCATATATTCCGTGCCGTCGGTCATGACCACTTTGATCATGTGGTATTCGGGATGAATATCAGCTTTCATGTCTTTGTCCCTGAAAAAGAGCGGGGTCGGTTTCGTGTCGTGCCTGCGGCAAACCAACCCACCCGACAAACAAAGCCGCGCACCACAGGGGTCACGGCTTCCCAATTCGTTGGCGAGCCTATACATGAAGGGCGATGACGTGACAAGTGGCACGGGCTATTTTGCCCGCGGCAACGCAGGTGGACACCGGATTGGCAGAGGACAGACAGGACAATTCCAGTCGCATGAAGTCGTTGCGTCCGCTTGGACGGCTTCTGCCTTACGTGATGCGGTACAGGAATCTCGTGATCGGGGCGCTGGCGGCGCTGGTTGTGGCTGCCCTTGCCACATTGGCGCTGCCTCTGGCCGTTCGCCGGATGATCGATATCGGGTTTTTCGACGCTGACTCCCAATTCATCAACAGCTACTTCGCCATGCTGCTGGCCATCGCTGCGCTGCTCGCCACCGCCAGCGCCCTGCGCTACTATTTCGTGATCACCATCGGCGAGCGGGTCGTGTCCGATCTCAGACGCGATGTCTTCAGCCATGTCACCTCGCTGTCGGCGACCTTTTTCGATACCAACCAGTCCGGTGAAATCGTCTCCAGGCTGACCGCCGACACCACCCAGATCAAATCCGCGGTCGGGGCCAGCGCGTCTCTGGCGCTGCGCAACGCGATCCTGTGTTTCGGCGCCGTCATCATGATGATCGTCACAAGCCCGAAGCTCTCCGGTCTGGTGCTCATTGCGATCCCGATTATCGTTTTCCCGATGATCGCCTTCGGCCGCAATGTCCGCCGCCGCGCCCGCGATGCCCAGGACACGCTCGCCGATGCCACGGCCTTCGCCAGCGAATCGATCAGCGCCTCCCGAACCGTCCAGGCCTTCAACGGCGAACCGCAGGCCAACCGCCGGTACGGCGACGCCGTCGAATTCGCCTTCGATGCGGCGCGCAGGGCGGTTCAGGCCCGGGCCATTCTGACCGGTATCGCGATCCTGCTGATTTTCGGCAGCGTCGTCGGCATCCTCTGGATCGGCGCCCACAATGTGCTCACCGGATCCATGTCCCCCGGAACGCTGGGCCAGTTTCTGCTCTATTCGGTGCTGGCCGCGGGCAGCCTCGGAACGCTCTCTGAAATCTGGGGGGAACTGGCGCAGGCGGCCGGCGCCGCCGAGCGCCTGTCCGAACTTCTCGATGAGGTGCCGGCCATCACCGCACCGGCAAAGCCGGTGCAACTGCCGACGCCGCCCGTCGGTTCGGTTGCCCTGCGCAACGTCACCTTTGCCTATCCGGCCCGCCCGGATCAGCCGATCCTCACCGATCTGTCCCTTGAGGTGAAGCCGGGCGAGACGGTCGCCATTGTCGGCCCGTCGGGCGCCGGCAAGAGCACGCTGTTTGCGCTGATCAGCCGGTTCTACGATCCGTCCGGCGGATCGGTCACTCTCGACGGTGTCGATGTTCGCCAGGTCGATCCCGCAGCGCTGCGGGCGCGCCTGGCCACCGTGCCGCAGGACGTTGCCATATTTGCCAGTTCAATCCGCGACAACATCGCCTTCGGCCGTCCGGACGCCGACGATGCCGAGATCGTCGCCGCGGCGAAGGCGGCGCTGGCCGATCCGTTCATCATGCAGATGAAAAACGGCTATGATACCCGCGTCGGAGAGCGCGGCATCACCCTGTCCGGCGGCCAGCGCCAGCGCATCGCCATCGCCCGGGCGATCCTCAAGGACGCCCCGATCCTGTTGCTGGACGAGGCGACGTCGGCACTCGATGCCGAAAGCGAAACGCTTGTGCAGAAGGCGCTGAACGGCCTGATGCGGGGCCGCACCACCCTGGTCATCGCCCACCGTCTGGCGACGGTCAAGAAAGCCGACCGGATATTGGTGATGGACAGCGGCCATATAGTAGAAGCGGGAAACCATGCAAGCCTGGTGAAGAAAGGCGGCATCTATGCCCGCCTTGCCCGACTGCAGTTTCACGATCACGAACCGGTCGCAATCGAAGCGGCGAAATAGGGCCGCGTGACGTTCAGGCCGGCGTCCGCTCCCAATCCTCTTCAAACACCACACGCTCGCTGCCGGCAAATCGCGCGAGGCGGTCGATCGCCGTTTCAAGGCGTTCGCGGCGGCCCTTGCCGAGTGCCGATTTCGCCTCCGGCCAGTAGGCCTTGACGCGCAAAATACCGCTGTCGCGCTCGCATTTCATGTCGACCCTGCCGACCAGCCGGTCGCCCTCCAGCACCGGAAAGACGTAATAGCCATATTGCCGCTTGTGGGCCGGCACGAAAACCTCGATCCGATAGTTGAAATCGAACAGTCGCTCGGCGCGTTTACGGTCGCGCAGGGCCGGGTCGAACGGGCTGAGGATGCGAATGCGGCCGGGCGGTTCCGGCGCCCGTTCGGCATCATCGAAGACATCCGGCCGGGCAAAACAGCGGCGCGGCCGCGACCCGTCGGCGTTTTCCACCTCGATTTCGATCAGTTCCCCGCGCCTCAGGGCGTCGGCGCACCAGCTTTTGGCCTCGGCCGGCGTCACCGTCTCCCAGAAGGCGGCGATTTCGCCCGAGGTTGCGAAACCAAGCCGGTCGAGGGCCGCGTTGCAGGCCCAGTCCACGGTCTCGTCCGCATCCGGCCTGACATCGCGATGCTCGGCCGGCACGACGCGCTCCGTCAGATCATAGACCTTGAAAAACCCGTCCCGCCGGCACACGCTGAGCGCGCCGGTGCGCCACAGGAATTCCAGGGCGGTTTTCGACGGGTGCCACTCCCACCAGCCGCCGCCGGAACGCTGTTCCTGCTCCCCGACTTCGCTGGACATGACCGCTCCATGGTCGCGCACCCGCTCCAGAACCTCGTCGAACTTGTCGGCAAATCCCTCGCCGTGCCAATTGTGCCAGCGGTGGCGAAGGCGCTCTGCGCTGCGTTCGAACCGCATCTGCCAATGCGGGAAGAAGCCCATCGGGATGATCGAGGCGTCGTGGGTCCAGTGTTCAAACAGGCTGCGGTCCCGCTCGAGCAGCGGTTTCAGGTTTTTCGGCCGGTAATTCTGCCGGCGGGCAAACAGGATCATGTGATGCGCCCGCTCCACCGTATTGATGCTGTCGACCTGAACGAAGCCGAGGCGCTCGATCAGATCATGCAGCGCGGCGCCGCGCGAGGGACCGGTCGGCTGCTCCGCCAGGGCGTGGCGGTGGAGGAACAGCCGCCGTGCGTCGCGATTGTCAAGTCGGGGGAATCGGGATTGCCTCATGCAACCGGATTTACCATTGCGCGAAAAGCCGAACCAGCCCCGGCGAATACTCTCCTGACATTGATTGAGCGGTCGAGGAATCTGCCCTATGCTGCGCCGGCGGCCCGATAGCCCGGTCGATGGCAATCGACCGGCAGGACATCGAGCGCGGTTGATTTCAGCGGGGGCCGCGGCGTGCGTGTCTTGATCGTTTTTTGCCATCCCTATGAGGAAAGCTTCGGCGCGGCGATGCTCGAACGCGCCACGCGGGCACTGTCCGCCACCGGCCACGAGATCCGTACGCTCGACCTCTATCGCGAGGGGTTCGACCCGGTGCTCGGCCGTGAGGAATGGCTGCGCTACATGACCGAAACGGAAAAAAACATCGCCGTGCTGCACGACCATGTGGAGGCGCTGCGCTGGGCCGAAGGGCTGGTGCTGATCTATCCGACCTGGATGTACGGCCCGCCCGCCATGCTCAAGGGCTGGATGGAGAGGGTCTGGCTGCCCGGTGTCGCATTCGACGTCGCCCCCGAACGCCGACAGCGCCTGCAGGGCCGCCTCAGGAACATCCGCCTCTTCATCGTGATCACCACATCGGGATCTCCCCGATGGTGGTTGTGGCTGATCCGCAATCCGGGGCGCAACATGATGATGCGCGGCCAGCGTGTGCTGTTTCACCCCCGGTGCCGCACCCACTGGTTTCAGCTCTATGACATGGACCACACATCGGCCGGGGAACGCGCCCGTTTCCTCGACCGGATCGAAAACGACCTGCAGCACCTGGTCGGATAGCGCGTCCGCCGGGTGATGCGAATTTGCCGCAATCGGCTGGGAAAACGTCCGTGCCGGCAACCGCGATGCTTTGTTCATACGGCAATCTAAAGTAGACTTCGTTGTACCGGTGCCCGCCCGATGCGAATCAGAGAGACAGCCAGTATGAACAAGACACGTGGTTTCAACTGTATCTGCTCCCCGACAGCCAAATGGGATCCCTCTTCGATCCGGTATCGACCGGATGAAATATCCTCCGCAGACATAAGCTCTTGCCGAAGGCCGCGCATCGCCCGCCGCTATGCCATCTGCGCCTCCCTGCTGGCCGCGCTGACCCTCTCGGCCTGTGGCAGCAGCCAGACGGCACAGGTGGATACACCGGTCGCAACGCCGAAGGCCGCGCCGGCCCGCGTGGCATCCGCTTTACCAAAGACCGCGCCGGCACGGATGGAAGAACCTGCGGCGCAAAATGCGCAGGCCCCCTCGCCCCGCACGCAAAAACAGATAGCCGCGACGGAGCCTGCACCACGGACTGCGGGAACCGTCATCGAGACGGTCACCGTCACGGAAGAGCCGGTCAGCACCGTCGAGACAACGGAAATCGTCGAAACGGCCGAGGGCATCGTCGAACGCAAGGAGACCGTCGAGACGACGGAGCGTGTCATCGACCGGGTCGAGGTCGACGAACAGCAGGGCCGGGTCACCGAGACGGTCGACATTGTGGAAAGCACGGAAAAGACGGTTGATGTCCTCGCGGTCGACAAGCGGACCGGTGCGGCGGCCGAAACGATCGTACGATCTGCTCCGGTCGAAAAAGAGACCGGGCACATGACCGTGGTCGTGCAGGCGCTAAAAGGCCCCAAGGACCCGTCCAGGCGGTTTACCGGCCCGGATGGAATCGAGGTGCTCACGCTGGCCGGCTTCGGCATCGTCGCCGTCAAGGCGGACACACCGGCCTCCGATCGCCAGCGGCTTGTCATGATCTGCGAAGCCTTTGCCTCGCCGACACCGGATCTGGAGCGCCGGGACGGTGCCGACCCGGGCATGGTGACCGTCTGGCCGATTTCATCGACGGCCCATGCTGAGGAACTGAACGCCGCAGCGCACTCCCCGGATTGCGCCGAAGCCGTGGAACGCTACGGCCTGTCAGAGGGCGAACGCGCCATTGCCGATGCCGAGCGCAGCGGCTGGATTCTCGAAGATCGCGGCCCCTATCTCCTGGCCTGGTCGCCGCCCATGGCCAGGGGCGCCGAGGGCGCACCGGTGCTGCTTGCAGACCTTTCCGGCGTGACGACACCCGAAGCCGCACGGGCCATCATGCATCGCTGGTCAGGCGACGTGGAAACCAACGCCGCCCTGTGGAACGAAGCCAGATGGAACGCCGAACACCTGCAAGCGGTCATGGAGCGCTGGCGCGTCGAATTCGGCCCGCGCGTGCTGCTGTTGCTGGGCCCTGCCGGCGGCTGAACCATCGGCGCACCCACCGACGAAGTGCGCGTGATCGACAGTTTGCAGCCATGGATAACCAGTTTGCCTTCCATGCCCGGCAAATCCATTCGAGACGCGGCACATAAGTTCAATGGTCACCACAACTTAACGTCCAGCCGATATCAGTCGCCGGTATAGGGCGGCGATCCCGGGGACCGGTAGCGGTCCAGCGGGCTGCGTTTCGCATCGCTGCCGTAATAGTGACCCGTTCCCTCAGGTGCTCCGAACAGCAGGAAAATCGCCACGGCGGCACCCTCCCGGGGCGGCTTCATGCCCATGTCTTCCGGACTTCTTCCGCGACCGCCCGCCAGAGGGAGCGTCAGGTCCGTCGCTATGAAGCCCGGCGTACAGGCATTGATGACAAATTGCGGGTACTCGCGCGCCAGGTGGAGCGTATATGCATTGGCCAGGGCCTTCGACAGCCCGTATGGCGAACCATCGCCGAGTCCGCGTGATGCAAACGCATCCGCATCGCCCGACAACGCAACGCATTCATTCATCATCGCCTCGATGTCGTTCCAGGTGACGTCCGGGCGGATCAAAAAGGCCTGCTGTTCCCGGCTGCAGGTGGCCACGAAATTGGGACCGGCGGCGGAGGTGATGTTGACGATCCGCCCACCGTCGGCCAGGAGCGGGATGAACGCGTTGCAAACGCGCTGCATGCCCCGGGTATTGACATCGAGCACGCTGTTCAGATCACCGGCGCCAAGACCGATGCCCGCATTGTTGACGATACCGTAGAGCCGGTCGCCTCCGCAGGCCTCCCGCACGACCTCCGCGGCCCGATCGACCGACTCGTCGCTCGAAACATCGAGTTCAACAACCTGGACCCGGTCCGTTCGGTCCGCCGCGGCGGACTGAAGTTTCCCGGCGGCGGCCTCGCCGCGGTCGCGATCGCGCGATCCGAGGAACACAAATGTATCCTCCGCCTCTTCGAGAATCCGCTCGACGATTGCAAACCCGATACCCTTGTTTGCGCCGGTCACCAGAACGCGTCTCATCGCCTGCTCCTATCCCAGTGATCTACATTCACATGGTTTTGATCAAACGTTTTTGTGTTCCACATTCTGTTCTTGACCCGCACGCGTCAGCCATCAGCAGAAACCGGGCAAGAGCTTTGTCGCGCTTCAATGGATGCTCTCAGCTTCCCGCCGCCAACGCCTTGGCGAGGATCTCGTCACGGCCATAGACATCGCGGCGATAATGGACCGAACCGTCCTTGTTCACCCAGGCCGTCAGATAGACCACATGCACCGGGATCGCGTCATCCAGCTTCACGACCTTGCGTTCCCCGCTATTGGCAATGCCGTCGATCTCAGCCCGCGACATGCCCTGCAGGCCGAGGACCACTTCGGCCAGCTTGAAGGGGTCTTCGACCCGGATGCAGCCATGGCTGGAATAGCGAGACGCCCGCTGGAAGGTCGATTTGGAAGGCGTGTCGTGAATATAGATGTTGAACTTGTTCGGGAACATGAACTTGACCCGGCCCAGGGCGTTTTTCGGCCCCGGGTCCTGGCGCAACCGAACCGGAAAATGCGACGTTGAATAGGAGTTCCACGGAATCCGCCCCGGATCGACACTGGTTCCGTTGCGCAACACCCGGATATTCTGCGACTGCAGCGCATAGGGATTGCGCTTCAGCTTCGGCAGATACTCCTTGGTGGCGATGGAATAGGGCACGTTCCAGTAGGGGTTGAAATCGAGATATTCCATATAGTCGGAAAAGACAGGCGTGCGGTGATAGGGCTTGCCGACCTGGGTAACGGCGGCATGCACGGTCTTGCCGTTCTTCACCACCTTCACCACCTGATCGGCCAGATTGACGAAAACGTAAGGGTCGCCGAAATCGGCCTGCATCCACCGGCGTCGCTCCAGATTGAGCTCGACCTGCCGGATGCGCTCATCGACGGTCGTGTTGAGCTGGGCGAGCGTCGCCGGGCCGACGACACCGTCCGTTTCAAGGCCCATCCGGAACTGGAAATACTGCAGCGCCCTGACCAGGCTGCCATCATAGATCTCGCCCTCATGGGCGTCGGGCTCCATGTCCTTCGATTCCACCAGCCGCTGGCGCAGCAGCGGCACCCGCGGGTCGCTCATGCCGGGCTTGAGGGCCTTGCCGTCGGGAACCACCGTCCACCCGCCCCTGGCGCGCGCCACAAAGAGCTTCTGCAAAAGGTCCCGCATGCGGTCATAGCGCGCCGTATTGGGCGAAAAATCGCGCAGCGTGTCTGTCAGATTGTCGGATTCGGCCAGGTGCTGAAGCAGCCGGTTGGCGGAGATGTCCTCCGGATAGAGAACCAGTTCGCGATTGATCTTGTTGGGCTCGACCCGGCCGCGGCGCAAATGCTGCCCATAGAGTGCCACCGCCTCCGACAGCGACACCTCGAAATCCGCCAGCCCGGCATCGCCGGCCTGATCGAGCTTCGGGAACATGACATCGGCCCGGTATTCGGTCGGAACAAGGCCGTCCTTGTCGGCCCGCAGCAGCACGAAGATCGCCTCCTCGGATGCCTTGGTCGGCTGCCCGTCCTGAACCCACATCGGCGCAAAGTTTCGTTGCTCGTACCAGGCTGCAATATGGTCTGCGCGCTCGCTGTCCGAGGTGCTGCCGCGATTCATCGCATCGAGCCGGTCGCGCATGGCCTGCTGCCACGAGGCGCCGTCATAATCCTCCTGGTGTTCGGCCTGCTCGGCCGCGAGCGTGTCTTCAATGATGGTTTCAACGGTCTCGGTCTGCGCCACCGCCGCCGTCGACAGCAGCGCCCATGCGACCGCAATCCGGCCAATTTCGACTATTCGCTTCACAATCTTCTCCCTGAAGCCAATCCGTGCCCCACCAGTTAGCGTCATATGGGCGAGTCCTCAACGGCCCCGCGCCCGTTCAGGAATTAACGACTGGTTTGGCGCGGAGTCAATCCAAGCCGACTGCCCAAGCCGACTACATGCCGGAACGGTCGCTCAGGTGTCGCCGGCGGCTGCCCGTCCGGCGGCACGGCCCGAAAACAGGCAACCACCCAGAAAAGTGCCCTCCAGCGCATTGTATCCATGAACGCCGCCGCCGCCAAAACCGGCTGCCTCGCCGGCCGCATAAAGCCCCGCGATCGGATCGCCTTCGCCATTCAGGACACGCGATGACAGATCCGTATGAATACCGCCGAGGGTCTTGCGGGTCAGGATGTTGAGCCGCACCGCGATCAGCGGCCCGTGGCCCGGATCGAGAATCCGGTGCGGCCGGGCGGTTCTGATCAGCCGGTCCCCGATATAGGCGCGGGCGCCGCGAATGGCGATCACCTGCAGGTCCTTGGAATAGGGGTTGAGCACGGCCCGGTCGCGGGCCTCCAACTGCGCCCGCAAGTGGTCGGGATGGATCAGCCCCTCGCCCGTCAGATCGTTCATGCCGTCGACCAGCCCACCGAGCGTATCGCGCACGACAAAATCGGCACCGTTTTTCTTGAACGCCTCGACCGGCGGCGGCGCCCCCTTCTTCACCCGCTGAAGCACCTGGCGGATGCTCTTGCCGGTGAGATCCGGGTTCTGTTCGGATCCGGACAGCGCGAATTCCTTTTCGATGATCGACTGGCTGAGCACGAACCAGCTGTAATCATGGCCGGTCGCAGCAATATGCCTGAGGGTGGACAACGTGTCGAAGCCCGGCAGGCAGGGCACCGGCAGGCGGTTCCCGGCGGCATCGCACCAGAATGAAGACGGCCCCGGCAGGATACGGATGCCGTGATTGGGCCAGATCGGATCCCAGTTCCGCACACCCTCCGTATAGTGCCACATGCGATCGGCATTGATGACGGCGGCGCCGGCCTTTTGACTGATGGCAATCATCCGGCCGTCGACATAGGCCGGCACGCCCGACACCATGGTTGCCGGCGGTTCGCCCAGCCGGTCGCGCGGCCAGTTTTCCCGGACCAGATCGTGATTACCGCCAATGCCGCCGGATGTGACGATAACGGCGCCGGCGGAAAACGAGAATGCGCCGCTGACCGTGCGGCTCGATTCCTCACCGCGGGCGGCGGTGCTGTCCTCCAGCAATGCACCACTCACCCCGTCAACCCGGCCGTCGGTCACCGTGATCTCGTCGA
Organism: Rhizobiaceae bacterium; assembly: GCA_028279875.1. Lineage (GTDB taxonomy): Bacteria > Pseudomonadota > Alphaproteobacteria > Rhizobiales > Rhizobiaceae > Hoeflea_A. Next base: position 94,665 of record JANQMU010000126.1, on the reverse strand, counting down.
CCCGGTGGCGAAAGCACAGCCGCACCCGGCCCGCTTCGCTCGCGGCCCGCACCCGGCGCTCGAACGGTGCAACCAGGCCCGGCCCGGTTCCCCAGGTCACATGAAAGCGCGGGACCGAATTGCCGTGGCCATCGCCGAAGCCGCCGCCCCTTTCCGCCCAGCCGACAACCGGGAACCAGCGCACCCCCTGCCGATGAAGCCAGGAACGTTTCTCGCCGGCGGCGAAATCCACATAGGCCTCGGCCCATTTGCGCGGCCAGTGATCTTCGGCGCGGTCGAAGGCGGCCGACCCCAGCCAGTCCTGCCAGGCAAGATCGCGGCTGTCGCGAATGCCGAGACGGCGCTGCTCGGGCGAATTGACAAAAAACAGGCCGCCGAAGGACCAGAAGGCCTGCCCGCCGATGTTGCGCTCGTTCTCCTGATCGACGACGATCACCGATTTTCCGGCATCGGCCAGTTCCGCCGCGGCGGTCAGCCCGGCAAGACCCGCTCCGACGACGATGGCGTCACAATCCATGGGTCCTAACGCTCGGTCAGTTTCAGTTCGATCCGGCGGTTGTTGGCCCGAGCTTCAACGGAATTGCCCTCCTCGATCGGCTGGAACTCGCCGAATCCGGCGGCAACCAGCCGGTTGGCCGGCACACCCTGGTCGATCAGGAACTTGACCACCGACGTGGCGCGCCCCGATGAGAGTTCCCAGTTGTCGGCATAGCGGCCGGTGCCTGACAGCGGCACATTGTCGGTGTGCCCGTCGACCCGCAACACCCAGTTGATGTCGTCCGGGATTTCCCGCGCCAGATCGAGCAGCGCCGTGGCAAGCTTCGCCATCTCGCCCTCGCCGTCCGGATTGAGGTCGGCGCTGCCGGACGGGAACAGGACCTCGGACTGGAACACGAAACGGTCGCCGACAATGCGGATATTCTCGCGGTCCGACAGGATTTCACGCAGTCGCCCGAAGAAATCCGACCGGTAGCGATTGAGCTCCTGCACCCGCTGGGCAAGCGCGACATTCAGGCGGCGGCCGAGATCGGCGATTTTGGTCTGCGATTCCCGGTCCTTGCTTTCCGACACTTCCAGCGCGTCTTCGAGGGCAGCAATCTGCCGGCGCAGCGCCGCGATCTGCTGATTGAGCAGTTCGACCTGGGAAAGCGCCCGCTGGCTCAACTGCCTTTCCTCGTCCAGCGATTTGCTGAGCGCTCCGATGCGTTCATCCGCCAGATCGGACGCGCCGGCCCCGCGGGCCAGTAGATCCTGCAGCCGCGACCGCTCGCTCTCGGCATCGGCCAGCGTCGCCTGCATATTCGCCAGCGCATCCTCCAGATCCTGCTTGCCGGATTCCTCCAGCGCCAGCAACTGGGTCAGCTCGTTGATCTGATTGTTGAGGCGGCTGAGAACCTCGTCGCGGCCGCTGATTTCCCGGGAGAGAAGAAACTGCGCGATGACAAACACCGAAAGCAGAAACATGATTGCCAGCAGCAGGGTCGACAGCGCGTCGACAAATCCCGGCCAGTAATCGACCCCGCGGTCGCCGCGGCGATTCCGGGCGAGCGCCATTGTCTATCGACCGCCGGACTTCTTGTCCGACCCCGATTTGCCGATCTTGTCGCTCAGCGAATCGAGCGTCTGGCGCATGGCGCGCGACTCCGTCTGCTGCGCCTCGATCCAGTCGCGCAGCATCTGCTGCTCATTGCGCATGTTCTTGACGAGGCCCTGAATACCTTCGGCCAGATTGGCCATCGCAGCGGTCGAGCGCTGATTGATGCCGCCGCCCGACTGCGCCATGGTCTGCACGGTCTCCGACAGCCGCCGGATATCCTCGGAGCTTTCGGCACCGGCGGTCCCGTCCTGCGCCACGATATCGAAATCCGGATCGGTCACCGTCGACAGCCAGTTTTCGAGCTCAGTGTAAAACCGGTTCTGCGCCCGACCCGCCTGCAGGTCGAGGAAACCCAGCACCAGGGAGCCGGCCAGACCGAAGAGCGATGTTGAAAAGGCGGTCCCCATCCCGTCGAGCGGCGAGGCAAGGCCGGTTTTCAGCGCCTGCAGAACATCATTGGTGTCTCCAGACCCCGGATCCAGCGACTGGATGACCGTGTTGATCGAACCGATGGTCAGCAGCAGTCCCCAGAAGGTGCCCAGCAGACCGAGAAACACCAGCAGCCCGATCATGTAGCGGGACGTATCACGCGATTCGTCCAGCCGTGTCGCGATGGAATCGAGGATCGACCGAAGCGACGTGGTCGACAACGACATCGACTGCTTGCGGCTAAGCAGAACACGCATCGGTGCCAGCAATGTCGGCGTGTGGCCGCTGCGCATCCGGTCGCCGCCCTGACGGAAGGAATTGACCCAGCTGACCTCCGGCCGCAGCCGCAGCACCTGGTTGACCGCCAGCAATATGCCTATGGCCAGAACGAACAGGATGAGACCGTTGAGGCCCGGATTGGCAAAAAAGGCGTTTGATATCTGCCGGTAGAGGATGGCGACCAGGAAGCCGGTCATGATCAGAAAGATCACCATGCTCCAGAAAAACACCAGAGGACTGGATAAACGGTGCGGCTGAAGACCGATATCCTGATCCGAAATGCCCCACCCCGAGAGTCTTAGCTTGGCCATACGCAAACCGCCTTAGATCGCATTGCCCGTCCTGCATCCGATGTCAGGGCGGAACCTGCCATTCCCAATTCTTTGGAGCGGCACCTCGGCAGCCGATCGGCACATCCGCCGGGCGCGCCATCTCCCGCCCCAAATCACCTTCCCCACACGAAACTAAACAAAAACAACGACGATTGGAAAGAGTTGAAGAGCAAGAATGCCTGCTTCGCATATGTTACGGACAGATTTGTGGCGGGTTCATTTCAAAAGGCGAAGCAATTCTTTGTGAATGCGCTCATTTCCGGCGACGACATTCTTGCTGTCGAACATCTTCCCGCCACCCGTTTTGTCGGAAATGAAACCGCCGGCTTCACGCAACAGCACAATGCCCGCCGCCATGTCCCAGGCGGACAGGCCGTCCTCCCAGAAACCGTCGAGCCGTCCGGCGGCGACATAGGCCAGATCGAGCGCCGCGGCGCCCAACCGGCGAATGCCCGCCACTTCGCCCATCACCCGGCTGAGTTCGGCGAGATAGGCGCCGTGATCGCCGCGCCCCAGATGCGGCACGCCGGTTCCCACCACGCAATCGACAAGAGCGCGCCGGCCGGCGACGCGCAGCCGCCGGTCGTTGAGGAAGGCGCCCTTTCCGCGATCGGCCGTGAACAGTTCATCGGTGACGGGATTGTAGATGACCCCGGCGACGATATTTCCATCACGCTCGAGGGCGATGGAAACGGCAAAATGCGGAATCCCGTGCAGGAAATTCGTCGTCCCGTCCAGCGGATCGACAATCCAGCGGTGCTGGCCGTCGGTTCCCTTGCTTTCGCCGCTCTCCTCGCCGAGAAACCCATAGGTCGGCCGCGCCCGCGACAGCTCGGCCAGAACGATCTCCTCGGCCTTGCGGTCCGCCCGGCTGACATAATCGCTGGGTCCCTTGAGGGACACCTGCAGGTTTTCCACTTCGCCGAAATCGCGCGACAATGAGCGCCCCGCCTTGAAGGCGGCCTGGACCATCACGTTAAGGAGGGCTGAGCGGGCCATGGGCTTGTGTCTCTTTCGGCAGGCGCCTGTAAAGGCCGGGAGCGGTTTCAGTCGGCCCGGCGGATATAGGTGATTTCGTTGGTGTCCACGACGATGCGCTCGCCCGCTTCGATGAAGGGCGGCACCATGACGCGGACCCCGTTTTCCATGACCGCGGGCTTGTAGGACGAGGCCGCGGTTTGGCCCTTGACCACCGGATCGGCCTCGGTGATTTCCAGCGTGACCTGATCGGGAAGCGTGATGCCGATCGGCTTTTCCTCATAGAGTTCCACCGTCACCATCATGCCATCCTGCAGGAATTTCGAACGGTCCCCGACAAAGGCCTGCTGCAGCTCGAGCTGTTCATAGGTCTCATTGTCCATGAAGACGAGCATGTCGCCCTGCTCATAGAGATATTGGAATTCCTTTTGTTCGAGCCGCACGCGTTCGACCGTTTCGGACGCGCGGAACCGCTCGTTGAGCTTCGTGCCGTCGATCAGGTTCTTCAGTTCCACCTGGTTGAACGCACCGCCCTTACCCGGTTTGACGGCATTGGTCTTGACGGCGACCCAAAGCCCGCCATTGTGCTCGATCACATTGCCGGGGCGAATTTCATTTCCGTTTATTTTCATGGGAGCAAATCCGGTGATATCTCAGACCGGCGCCTCAAGACCACAAATGCGCACCCGTTGCAAGCCCGGCCCTCGAACTCCGGCAATGAAACCGGCGCACGGGTCAAATCGTCACCCTATGGATCCTGTTTGAGCCCGGCGAGACCGCACTGCGCTACGCGCGATTCCACGGTGTCGAGAAACAACTGGAACGCGGCGTTGGATTCCAGGCTACGCCGGTAAATGATACCGGACGCGAATGTCTCAAGGGTCTCGCAGCGGTCGAAGGTCCTGAGGTCGTAACCCGCAACAGAATCCACGAAACTGCCTGGCAGGAAGGCGAGATAAGATCCCTCCTGGAGCAGGTTGAGCACCGTCAGCATGGAGTCGCACTGAACCGCCGCCGGTTTGCGCTGCCCGGTGTGGGCGAACAGTGAATCCATCACCAGGTCGAGATAGGCCCTGTCGCTCTGATAGGATATCCAGGGATACTGGAGCAGAAGGGCGAGATCATCGTTCGGGGTCTTGAAAATCGGGTGGTCCGACCGTGCGACGATCTTCAAATCCACCCTGAAGAAGGCGCGCCGGACCAGGAATGACGGCAATTCGTCCATATCCTGAAATCCACCGCAGATCAGGTCGAGATCGCCATTGTGCAGCCCCGGCCGTCCCTGGGCCTCGGTGAGCGCGGAAAGCTGGATCCGCAGATTCGGGTGGCGTTCGTTGAGCCGCGCGATGACGCCGGGAAGGATCGTCGACATCCAGACCGGAGCGGCCGCGATGCGCAACAATCCGGTCTCGCCTTTGATCATCGACCTGAGATCGGTCTCTGCGAGCTGGCATTCCCTGAGAATATGCTTCGCGTGACGGAGCGTGCGGGTGCCAAGCGGCGTGAGATGAAGTCCGCGCGAGTGCCGGTCGAACAGCGGTGCCCCGCAGGCGTCCTCCAGAAGCTGGATACTGCGGGTCAATGCCGGCTGGGTGATACCGAGTTGCTGGGCGGCCGCGTAGAGGCTGCCCTGCTCGGCAACCTGGGCAAATCGGCGAATATTTTCCAGCTTGTGAAACATCGCTATCAGCTTTTTGCATGTATTTTTCCATATATTATATTTTACTTAATATCGTGCCAAGCCCATAGTTGTCACACGCCATATTTGAGCTTTGGGAGGACATCATGGCCAATCTCGACCGACGCGGGCTCACGCGCCGCCGCTTCACGCAGATGATGGCGGCCGGAACCGCGGCACTCGCAATGCCTGGACTTGCACGGGCGCAGACCGTACAGCCGCCGATCAACACCATCCCGAAGGGGGCGACCTTCAGATGGATCGACAGCGGCGACCAGAAGGCCGTCTTCTACAAGAAATTCTTCGCCGACTATGCCGCCGACCGCGGCATCGAGGTGATTTACGACGCCCTGCCCTGGAACGAGATCTCGCAGGTGGTGCCGCTGGGGGTGCGCAACAACACGGCCCATGACGTGTTCGCCCTGCCGCTCAATTCGAATCCGGCCGACGCCGTCGAGCAGGGCTGGGTGCAGCCGTTCGACGCGTTCATTCCCGATATCGAAAAGTGGAAGGCTGGTTTCCCCGACGGCGCATTCCTGCCCGGAATCAATACGTTCGACGGCAAGACCTACGGGCTGCCGTTCACCTCGAACAAGCGCTACACGACACAGGTCCTGTACAACCGCGCCTATCTTGCCGACGCGGGATATGATCCCGAAGCTAAACCCCTGACCCAGTCTGAGTTTCGCGAGGCCGCGGCCAAGATCACCAAGGCCGGCGCCGGCCGGTATTTCGGCTTTATCATCGGCGGCGGGCAACTGGCGCGCTGGTCATTCGCCGTGCGCGATCTCGGCCGGCTGGCCGGTGCCAGCGCCGGTGCCGACAGCGTGGTGGAGGCCGATATCGATTTCCGCACGGGTGACTACGTTTTCGACAGCGATCAGTATATCGCCGCTGTGGAACTGCTCATCGCCATCCGCAATGACGGCAGCATGTTCCCGGGGATCATGAGTATGAATGCACCGCAGGCAAGGGCTTTCATGCCGCAGGGCGTCGCCGGGATGATCCTGCAGGGGCCGTGGAACATTCCGGCCTGGGAAAGCCAGCACCCGGAATTCGATTTCGGCGTCTCGTCCTGCCCTGTGCCCGACCAGGGGCCCGCCGGCAAACTGACCATCGGCCAGGGTGCCGCGCCGGCCAACACTATGTGGCTCTGGTCCGGTTCCCCGAACGGCGCCATTGCAGGCGATATCTTCCACTACCTCGGTACGCTGCAGGGGCAAACCGATTGGGCCAACGTGGTCGGCGCGGGCGATCCGCCGATCATGCCCAAGGCCATCGAAGGCGCATCCATGTCGCCCCGGGCAAAGGGTGTGCTCAACCTGTTCAACGAACAGATCCGGGTCGGCCCCAACCCGATCGTCGGCAATGGCGCTGTGGCCCAGGTGGTCGCCGCGTTCCAGGCGCCGGACGTCAATTTTGCGCGTACCGTGCAGGGGCTCGTCGCCGGTGAACTGACCGGCGTGGCGAAGGAGATGAAGGCCTTGAAGGACCGTTACAACGCCGCGCTGGACGCCGCCTTCGCGGCGGCCAAGGCAAACGGCGCCACAGTCGATCGGTCGGATCTGGTCTTCGCCAACTGGAATCCGGACGTGGATTTCGGCGCATCTGACTATTAGACAATTCCGGCGGCCGGTTCTGTTTCACTGGCCATGATACGGTGCATCGCAACGCAACCAGGCCGTAAGGAGTGTAAACCATGCGGGCGAGCGGTCTTTATCGCTATCGCAACCACTACCTTATGCTCTTGCCGGGCCTAGTCCTTGCGGGCATGTTCGTGTTCTATCCGATCCTGGCCGCAGTCTATTTCTCGATGCACAAATGGTCGGGTTTCAACGCGGACCGCGTCTTCATCGGCCTGAATAATTTTGTCAGACTGTTCAATGATCCGGTCTTCTGGGGCGCGTTCTGGCGGTCGATGATTTTCCTGGTCGGCACCGTACCCCTGCAGATGGCCCTGTCGCTGGTGCTCGCCGTGATCCTGAACAACCGGCTTTTGAAACTCTCCACCTTCTTCCGTACCTTCATATTCCTGCCGGTCGTGACGCCTGTTGCCGTCATCGGCGTTGTCTGGACATTTCTTCTCAGCCCGTTCAACGGACCGATCAACGGACTGCTTCTGGATATCGGACTGATTTCAAGACCTGTGGAATTTCTGGGCGCGTCCGATACCGTGATGCCGTCGGTCATCGGCGTCTATATCTGGAAATGGCTTGGCATCACCTTGATCTACTGGCTGGCAGCACTGCAAACGGTGCCGGACGAGGTTTATGACGCCGCCCGTATCGACGGCTGCAAGGGCGCCCGTCTGGTCTGGTTCGTCGTTTTGCCCATCATACTGCCCTTCGCCGTCATGATCCTTCTGATTTCGGCCGTCGCCGCGCTCAACGTGTTCCCGCTCATCATGTCCATGACCAATGGCGGACCCTTCTTCGCCTCGGAGGTGATGGAGATCTTCATCTACCGCACGGCGTTCGCCACGACCGACGGATCACTTCCGCGCCTGGGTTACGCGGCAGCGGCGGGCGTCTTCTTCGGCGCGGTGGTTCTGGCGCTGACGGCCGTCCAGGCCGCGATCTCCCGCCGCGCCAGGGCCGGGTCTGCATCCCGATGAGCGCCCTGACGTTTTTCAGCCCCCGGCGGGTGATCTTCGGCGAGCACCGGCCGACCTCCCGTATCGCCCTGGTCAGCCTTGCCATGACGATCCTGTGCCTGATCTGGGTGTATCCATTCCTGTGGATGATCTCGACCAGCCTGAAGTCCAATGCCGAGATGTTCGCCGGCACGGGACTGATCCCCGATGCGATTGTCTGGAGCAACTACCAGCGCGCCTGGGTCGAAGCCAATATGGGCCGCTACTTCCTGAACACCCTGATGGTCACCCTGGGCTCGGTCGTGATCGTCACCTTCTGCACCGCCACCACCGGCTATGTCCTCGGCCGATACCGCTTCCCGGGCCGAACGATCCTGTTTTTCGGATTCGTCGCAACGGTCTTCATCCCGCAGGGCTTCACCATCATACCTGTTTTCGAACTGCTGAGCTTTCTCGGCCTCTCGTCCAACCTCGCCGGCCTCACACTCGCCACGTCCGGCCATTCCATGGTGATCTTCGTGCTGCTTTTTGCAGGCTATTTCAGTCAATTGCCGAAAGAACTCGAGGAAGCCGCAATCGTCGACGGGGTGACGTTCTTTCAGGTGTTCCGCTACGTCATGCTGCCGCTGGCGCGACCGATCGTGGTGACCGTTATCATCATGCAGGTGTTACACGCGTGGAACGACTTCCTGCTGCCGCTGGTCGTCACGCTTGCCAATCCGGCCATTCGAACGCTGTCGGTCGGCATCTATGCGTTCAAGGGCGAGCAGTTCATCGACTGGACCGGGATGGCCGCCGCGGCCACGATCTCCATCGTACCCGTCGTCCTCCTGTTCATTCTGCTCCAGCGCTATTTCATCAGCGGACTTTCCGGCGCGGTAAAAGGGTAATGCCATGGCAAAGCGACCGAACATTCTCCTGATCTCGACGGATCAGCAGCACTTTTCCGCCCTTGGGACGGTCAATCCGAAGATCAGCACGCCGAATCTCGACCGGTTGTGCCGGGAAGGATCCCGGTTCGACCGGGCCTATTGTCCAAGTCCCGTCTGCACGCCGTCGCGTGCGTCCATCATCACCGGTATGTACCCTTCGCATCACGGCGCCTGGACCATTGGCGTCAAACTCCCGGAAGACACAGAGACCCTGGGTCACGCGCTGTCGGCAGCCGGCTATCGAACCGGACTGATCGGCAAGGCCCATTTCCAGCCGCTCGCCGAACCGTCGCTGGAAGCACAGCCTGTTCTGCGTGACCTGGATTTCTGGCGTGGATTTAACGGTCCGTGGTACGGTTTCGATCATATCGAACTCGCCCGAAATCACGCCGACGAGCCCCATGTCGGACAGCACTACGCGGTCTGGATGGAGGATCGCGGCTTCACCGACTGGAGGGACTATTTCCAGCCTTTACCTGGAGATGCGGCGCCACACGCGCCCGAACGCGATCCGAACGCGCCCTATTGGGCCAGGGTCGGGCGAAACTGGGCGCTTCCGGCCGAAATGCACTATACGACCTGGACCGGCGAGCGATGCTGCGCCTTTCTGGAGAACGCGGCCGGCGGCCGCGAACCGTTCTTCCTGTGGGCCAGCTTTCACGATCCGCATCCACCCTACACCGTCCCCGAACCCTGGGCGTCCATGTACGATCCGGCCGACATGGAACCGGGACGGCTGGTGCCCGGCGAACACGACGCCAATCCACCACACTTCGCCATGACCCAGGAAACCGACCCCCAGTTTGGCGACTGGCACGATCCGCACGAGGCCCACGGTTGCGACAGCCATCTTTATCCGGAGACGGAACTCAAGCGCGACATGGCTGTCTATTACGGGATGATGAGCTTTCTGGATGTGCAGGTGGGCCGCATCCTGGACCGGCTGGACGCGCTCGGGATGGCCGAGGACACGCTGATCGTCTTCACCTCCGATCACGGCCACTTCCTGGGCCAGCACGGGCTGGTTGCCAAGGGGCCGTTTCACTACGAGGACATGCTCCGCGTCCCGTTCATCGTCCGCTGGCCCGGACGCGTGCCGGCGGGGCAGGTCAGCCGGTCCATTCAAAGCCTCGTGGACCTGATGCCGAGTTTTCTCGACGCCGCGTCGATCGACGTGCCGGGGCGCCTGCAGGGCCTTTCCCAGTTGCCGGTGTGGACCGGGCAACGCACGGCGGTCCGGGACTTCGCCATCTGCGAGAACCGACACAATCCGGAGATGCCCCACGTCACCAGCTATATCGACGAGCGATACAAGATCAGCGTCTACCGCCACGGTCCCCATGGCGAGATCTTCGACCTTGAGACCGACCCCGATGAGCTGCACAATCTCTGGTCCGAGCCGCAGATGGCGTCCCTGAAACAGACCCTGCTGCACCGCATGGTCCAGGGATTCCTCCGATCCGAACCGACACCCAGCCCTCGGGTGGCGCAAGCGTAAGCGATTGTCGTTCTGAGTAAACCGGGAATTGCACGCCGCCGTCCGCCACGCCAGCGCATGGGTTAAAGGGCCACCACAGCCTAACGCGAGCGGAACGTGTTGGCCGCCTCGATGCCGGCCTTCTGCTCTTCGGCGGTCAGGCCCTGGAAAAAGTCCTCGAGGGCGTAGTCCTCGAGCCCCGAGCGCCGCGACAGGATGTACCATTTGGCCGCTTCGATCGGGTCGGGCCGCGTTCCGATGGCGTGGACATAAAGGTGGGACAGCCGGTTCTGCGCCATCACATTGCCGGAATTGGCTGCTCGCCGCATCCAGCTGAAGCCGGATTCATAGTCCACCTCGCCGCCGATCCCGTCGATCAGCCAGACCGCCAGGTCCAGTTGCGCCGTGTCGAAGCCAGACCGCGCCGCCCGCAGGAGCCAGTATCGGGCCTTTGCCGAATCCGCCTGCTGTTTGCCGGCGCCATAGGCATAGATCTGCGACAGAGCGAACTGTGCGTCGGCGATGCCGTTTTCCGCCGCCGTGGTCATGTAGGGAAGCGCCTGTTCGATGCCCCCATCACCGGGCTGATCGGTGATCAGCAACTGGCCGTAATTGAATTGCGCCGACGAGTTTCCACCATCCGCTGCCTGGCGCATGAGCTCGCGCGCCCGGTCCCGGTCCTTTTCGACGAACCGTCCCTCCAGCAGCAGCAAGGCATATTTCAACTGCGCCGCCGTGTCGCCGCCCTCGGCCCCGGCCTTGTACCAGAACGCGGCCTCCTTCATGTTCTTCGGCAGGCCGAGACCCCGGGCATGCAGTTCGGCCACCAGCGTCTGCGCCGCCGGATCGCCGAGCTTGGCGCGCGGCATGGCAAGGCGCAGCGCCGTCAGATAATAGCCGCGCTGAAACGCCCCATAGGCGGCATCGCCGCCATCGGTTTCCGGTGCGCCTTCGGGTGAAGGCGGCGGGGCGGCTTCCGTCGCGCCGTCCGGCGAGGCGTCCTCGCCGGCGGCCATGGCAGGCAAACCGGCAAAAAACAGCGCAAGCAGGCAAAGAATTCTGATCATCCGGCCATTCAATCCCCAAACCGTGGCGCTATTTCGTCAAGCAGGGCATTCGCCTCCGCAACGCGCATCGCCGCCTGGTCCGGATCGGCGAAAACCGCCTGCCGCAGCGCGACGAACTCGGCGCCCGTTTCGGCGATTTCGGCGATCGATCCGATCTCTTGGCCGCCCATGATGACACAGGGAATCTCGATCATCGCGGCCCACCATTGCCCGAGGGCGACGTTTTTCGGATGCGGTTCCGCCTTGATGTCGCCTTCGAGCCGGCCGAAGAAAATATAATCGGGACGCAGCTCGCCGATTTCAAGGGCCGCATGGCGATCCCGCGCCCGGCCGCCGCCGACGATCATCCGCGGCGCCAGGCGGTCGATGGCATCCTTCATGTCCTCCGTACCGCCGCCGATATGCACGCCGTCGGCCCCGGTTCGTGACGCCACCCGCGTTTCTCCGGCAATCAGCGCGGCAGCCCCGGCGTCCTGAATGCGCGGCACAAGCATTTCGACATGTTTCTGGTATGCACCGTCATCCAGACCGTATTGCGGAAGAATGACCGAGGCTACGTCGCCGCCGCGCAGCGCGTCGCCCACCGCCCGCTCCGCCGCGGCGCCGTCGGCCAACTCCGGCGCGATCAGGACCAGGCGGCATCGATCTTCCACGTTTGACATGTCTTGTCTCCAAAGGGTCGGACCGGTCCATAAGAGCCCGTCCGTCCAACTGCGAATTTGATCGGCTCTCCGATAAACCGGCGGCGACAGAGGATCAACTGTCGTCAAGCTTGTTGCCGACGGGCCAAATGCGCTATTTGGCTAATCTGTGCCCGTATCACGGGTTTGCACATTCCGCGTCGCGCCCTCGGAGACATCATGACAGCCAATCCCTTCGAAACCGATCTCGACCGCAACCCGGCCAATTATCAGCCGCTGACCCCGCTATCCCATCTGGAACGGGCAGCCTCGGTCTATCCCGATCACCCGGCGATCATCCATGGCGCGGCGACTGTCGACTACCGGACCTTCTATGCCCGGTCGCGGCAGCTTGCCTCGAGCCTCGCCGCCCTCGGGGTCGGCAAGGGTGACACAGTATCGGTCATGCTGTCCAACACGCCGGCGATGCTGGAGGCCCATCACGGCGTGCCGATGACCGGCGCCGTTCTGCACTCCCTCAACACACGTCTCGATGCGGCGGTTATCGCATTCCAGCTCGATCACGCGAACACGAAGGTCCTGATCGTCGACCGCGAATTCTCCGCGGTCGTGGCGCAGGCGCTCGGCCAGACGACGGTTGCGCCGGTGGTGATCGACTATGACGATCCGCAATTCGGCACCGACACGCCGTTTGCGAAAGGTGAGCCCATCGGCAGCCATGACTATGAAGCGTTTCTGGCCGGCGGCGATCCCGACTATGAATGGACGGGCCCAGCCGACGAATGGGACGCTGTCTCCCTCAACTACACATCCGGAACGACCGGCAATCCGAAAGGCGTCGTCTATCACCATCGCGGCGCGGCGCTGATGGGCTACTCCAATGTCGTGGCCTCGGGCATGCAAAAACACCCGATCTATCTGTGGACCCTGCCGATGTTCCACTGCAATGGCTGGTGTTTCCCATGGACTCTGGGCGTCGTCGCCGGCACCCATGTGTGCCTGCGCTGGGTGCGGGCCGCCGCCATGTATGAGGCGATCGCCGACCATGGGGTGACGCATCTGTGCGGCGCGCCGATCGTCATGGCGACATTGCTGAACGCCCCGGATTCCGAGAAACGCCGCTTCGACCAGACGGTGTCATTCAACACCGCCGCCGCCCCGCCGCCCGAATCGGTCCTGTCGCAGATGGCCGATGCCGGTTTCGAGGTGGTGCATCTCTACGGACTGACGGAGACCTACGGCCCGGCGGTGGTCAATGAATGGCACCGGGAGTGGGATGAACTTGATCAGGCCGAAAGAATATCCATGAAGGCCCGCCAGGGCGTGCGCTACAACGCTCTCGAGGGCCTCTCGGTCCGCGATCCGCAAACCATGGAACCGGTGCCCGATGATGGCGAGACGATCGGCGAGGTGATGTTTCGCGGCAATATCGTGATGAAGGGTTATCTGAAGAACCCCGACGCAACCCGCGAGGCCTTCGCCGGCGGCTGGTTCCATTCCGGCGATCTCGGCGTCATGCACAAGGACGGCTATATCCAGTTGAAGGACCGTTCCAAGGACATCATCATATCCGGCGGCGAGAATATCTCATCCATCGAGGTCGAGGATGCGCTCTACAAACATCCGGCGGTCCAGGCCGCTGCAGTGGTCGCGCGGCCGGACGACAAATGGGGCGAGACGCCTTGCGCCTTTGTCGAGTTGAAACCCGGGCAATCCGTGGACGAGGATGCGCTGATCGCCCATTGCCGCGATCTCCTTGCCCATTTCAAATGCCCACGCCACGTGGTGTTTCAGGACCTGCCCAAAACATCCACGGGCAAGATCCAGAAATTCGTTTTGCGCGAGCAGGCCAAATCCGCCGATTAGCGGGAGTTGCCCCGTATTGGATCTGCCACACCCTCTTGAACAAACGCGTTTTGTTCAGGCCCTCATCTCTAAGCCGACCTGTTGATCAGGATATCCTCGGCGCGACTCTGGGCTCTGGCAAGCATTACGTCGATCGACTGATTGCCCTTCAACATTTCATGCACTTCTTCACCAAGAGCGGATACGACGGCTGAAAATTCCGTGATCGGGGGCCTCGGCCATAAACGCATTTGTCCCTTTCGCGCCATATTGTCTATCGCCGAAATCACCGGAGACAGCTTCTGCACGTCCCTGTCGACCGCAACACTCATGCGCGGTGTCACGAAACCTCCTTGCTGCACCATGAGTTTGACGATTGGCGGCGACGCCAGCCACCGGATTGTCCGCCATGCAAGCTGCGTACGATCGGGGTCGATATTGGCCGGTATGCCGAAACAGAACCCTCCGACAGGGGCAAGGTTTCGTCTCTTCCTTCGATCAATCGGAGTCACGCCGATCGGATGCGGCAGAAATCCCAGTTCACCGGTCGAAGCCGTTGAGGTCAGCTGTGCGGCCCGGCTCGCCCATTCATAGGCAAGCGCAATTCGTCCTTCGCGCAGAAAATCCACCTGGTCGCCCCAACTCATCTCCAGTATATCCGGCGGCGCGAAGCGGATTGTCTCCCTCATGAAGGCCGCGGCAAAGCGGCCGCGCTCGGTATCGATCGACGGCCGCAAGACATCCTCGGAGAAATTGCTCGTCTTGTAGCCATCGACGGCGCGCTCCAGGTTGAAGACCGGCTGGCCGAAGTCGGCGAGGAACTGGATGAAAGCCTGCCCGGCGGGTGCGCCTTTCGCCGCAGTCCAGGAAACCCCGTAAAATTGCTCATCCGGAGCATGCAGCATGGCTGCAATGCTCAGCAGTTGCCGCGTATCGGCCGGTGCCGGGAGATCGGCGGCGCCAAGTATATCCTTGCGAAAAAAGAGGATTTCCGGGTTGATGAGGATCGGAACCGCATATTGTGTGTTCTGGTAGGAGGTTCCCCTCCACGCCGCCGAATAAAAATCGGCCTGATTGATTTCATCGTCTGTTTCCAGCTCGTCGAGCGGCATCAAGACCCCACGCTTAGCGAATTCGCCGATCAGCGGAAGATCGACCGCGATGACGTCAAAACACGATTTGGGCAATTTGGCGTTGAGCATCGCCTCCTTACGAAGGTCTTCGATTCTTTCTCCCTGAAACCGCACCTTTCCACCCATCAGATAGGCAAGTTCCCTTTGCAGCGGCCGGCTGATCGAATAAGCCGGGTCGCGCGGCAACAGAATTGACAGCCCTTCTCCAAATCCGAGTGCCTTTGTTGCGATGGCAGGTGGAGGAATGACGGGAGGCGCATCCGTCTTTTCGATGCCGGCCGAAGACTGGCCGGTACCGAGAACGGCGGTGCGCATTTTGACCGCAAACGCCAGGACCTGTTCGATCAGCATAGGGCTTGGATGCACCGAGAACGAGCGGCCGGAGCGCGTACGGGGACGAAAGATCAACAGACCGCGGTTTCGCATCTCGTTCACGCGACGCGTCGCGGTCGTGTAGGGAACATGTGCAGATCGCGCGAGACTCGTCGGCGTCACGAGCTTTCCCCCAAGATGGCATTTCATCAGGTAGATGACCATGTTCATGATGGGTCGCGACGACGGCTCGTCGAGCCAACCATCGGCGATACGCTGAATGCGTTCCATCAATTCGATAAGGTCGATGAGTTCGTCTTTGGTCACCGTGTTTGGGCTCCACTGCCGATTGCGGCGCCCAAAATGCGCCATGAACTCTTGGCCGTCACCATGTTCAAAATGAACAAACGCAGACTACATGCCGTGCGCCTGTCCAGCAATTGCCGGATCAATCAAGCCATGGTGTCTCGGCGGCGCAGAGGGCACGGATCGCCCATTTGACCAAATGTCCTGTGGATGGTCCCGTTGCGACCGCGATTGAATAAATCGTGTTGATCTGCGGTGACGGTCCCGTCGCCGGAGATTAGAGCGAAGGGCGTTTAAATGGCATCAGGCTGGGGTGGCTCGTCATAGGCACCCCAGATCGACTGGTCGAAATTCACCATTGCTCCGGTCATCAACCCCGATTCCGGGCCGACCAGAAATGCAACCGCGCGTGCGACTTCCGTCGGATCGATGAGACGCCCGAAGGGCTGCTTCGCCGCCGCCTTCTGCAACCAGTCATCCGGGGCACCATGATAGGATTTCTGCATGGCATCCTCGCCTTCGGAAGCCATCCAGCCAATATTGAGGCCGTTGACGCGAATGCGTTCCCGCATCAGCGCGAAGGCGGTATTTCGCGTCAGCGTCGCCAGCCCGCCTTTTGACGTGCAATAGGCAGCAATAAAGGGTTGCCCGGCCAGGGAAGACATGGACGCAATATTGACGATGGCCCCTTGGGTTCCTGTCCTGCGCATCAATTTCGCCACGTCCTGAATAAGAAAGAACGGGGCCTTGAGGTTGATGGCCATCATGCGGTCATACAGTTCCTCGCTCGTATCGAGAATGGTCCCGCGATCGGTGATCGCGGCCGCATTGACCAGTACATCGACGGTGCCGAACCTGTCGTCGGCGGTCCGCACGAGACGCCGGCATTGTTCCACTTCGGCCAGATCGGTCTGAACGAAGTGTACCGGACATCCGTGTTCCCGTTCGATTCTTTCGGCAACCTTTCGACCATTTGCCTCATTTCGCCCGCACGTGATCAGCCCCTTGGCACCGCGTCCGGCAAAAAGCCGGGCGATTGCGGCGCCAAGACCTTGCGTACTCCCGGTAACAATCGCGATCTTACCCTCAAGATCTGTCATTCACTTCTCCATGTAGGGCCGCTGGCCGAAGCGTAGGATCGACGCAAAACGGATTCGATAACAATGTGAGCCTGGTCAATATCGACATTACGGCCCGGCGAAGGGCCATGGTCGCAATCCATCCATGCGGCTGCAACTCAATTGACCGCATGTGCGGACACATCGGCGCACAATGGACCCGGTGATGCAATGAAAGTCAGCCGTCATTATGTTCAAATTGAAGATTTTGCTTCTTGTTGTTCAGCCCGCGTAGGTGTTGATGTGGGCCTTCCGACACCAACCCGTTAACGCAATCATGACTCCAAAGTGTAACATCGCGCCGCGCCTGCCGTTTTCGGTGGCATCGGTCTGTTTCGGCACTTCGCCGTTGGGCAGCATGCCCGACACTTACGGATACGCTGTCGATGAAGAGCGTGCCCTTCAGACAATCCGCAGGATGTTCGATCAATCTCCCAGCTTCATCGACACATCACGGAACTACGGCCTGGGGCGCAGTGAAGAGCGGCTTGGCGCCGTGATCCGGGAACGCGGAGGCCTGCCCAAAGGCTGCGTCCTGGCAACCAAAATCGATCGCGACTACGATGAAGATCGCCTCGATGCTTCCCGTGCACGCCAGTCCGTTGAGGAAAGCCTGGAGGCACTCGGTCTCGAACGGTTTCATATCCTGCATTTCCATGACCCTGAATATTGCCGGGACCTCGATGAGATCACCTGTGACGGCGGCGCGATGGATGAGCTGTTCAGAATGAAGGAGGAAGGGCTGGCCTCGGCGGTGGGATTGGCAATGGGCAAGGTTCCGTTGATGCGGCAACTTCTTCCGCGTTGGGAGTTCGACGCGGTCATCAACCACAACCGTTTCACGCTGCTCAATCGGGAAGCGGACGACATGTTCACCGAGGTTCACGAGAGGGGTATCGCGATCTTCAACGCCGCACCCTATGCCGGCGGCGTGCTGGCAAGGGGATCGGCAAGGAGCAACCAGATAACCTATCAGGCTGCAACGGACGAACAAATGAAACCGGTCCGTGACATCGAGGTCATCTGCCGGCGATACGGTGTGCCGGTCGGGGCGGCCGCGCTGCAGTTTTCGATGCGGGATCCCCGGGTGACATCGACAATATGCGGCGTGTCCGGACCGGAGCGCGTCGATGAAACCTTGCGTTGGGCCGATTGGGAAATCCCCGACCAAGCGTGGGATGAACTTCTCGCCCTGCCCTGCAGTTTCGATGACCCGGAGGCCAACAGGGAATTCAAGATATGTTGAAAATCGCGCTCCTTGGCTGCGGCCGGATAGGCCGCCTGCACGCTCATATTGTCGCATCAAATCCCGGCAGTCGCCTGGCAGCGGTATTCGATCCAGTGCCCGAGGCTGCCGTCGCGATATCCAACGCCCATGGTGTCAAAACCGTCGACAATGCGGAGGCCATTTTCTCTGACGGGGAGATTGACGCCGTCATCGTCGCGTCAGCCACCCAGACGCATTCCGACTTCATCGAGCAGGCGGTCAGGGCTGGCAAACCGGTGTTGTGCGAAAAACCGATCGACCTTGACATCGAGCGGGTGCGGACCTGCCAGGCAGCCATTGCGGACAGCGACGTTCCGATTCAGATCGGCTTCAACCGGCGCTTCGACCCGGGCCACCGCGAACTTCGCGACGCGGTCGTCAAAGGCGAAATCGGCAATCTCCTGCAATTGATCATCACTTCTCGCGACCCGGCGCCGCCCACTTACGACTATCTTCGATCGGCGGGCGGCATATTGCGGGACATGACCATCCATGATTTTGACATTGCGCGCTTTGTCCTTGCCGGAGACGAGCCCGTCGAAGTCTTTGCCGCCGCGAATGCGTTGATAGACCCGTCGATTGCATCGGATCCGGGTGACAATGACTGTACAATGGTCCTTATGCGATCCGCCTCCGGGCGGCAGGTCCTCATCAACAATGCCCGCCAGGCCAAGTATGGATACGACCAGCGAATTGAAGCGCTGGGCACCGAAGGCATGCTGCAAAGTTCGAACCGGACACCCAACGGGATTTTGCGTTTCGGCACGAACCTTACGGCCGGCGGAACCGGATACGAGAACTTCTTCATCGAGCGATACCAGGAGGCGTTCAGGTTGCAGTGGGACGCGTTTCTGGCGGCAGTTTCAGCGGGCAAGACACCCGAGGTCGGCTTCAACGACGGCTATGAGGCTCTGCGCCTGGCCGAAGCCGCCTATGAGTCCCTGCGCAGCGGCCGCACGGTATCATTGTCCGGACAATGAAGGGCCGATGACCTCGTTACAGGAAGAAACGGAGGGAAGGTAAGTCAGGGCCGGAACTGCACAGGCATCGGGGCCGTCATGCAGAGATAACGGTCGCCCGGATCCCGCTGAAAAAGTGATGCCACCCCACCGATCGGCCCGCTGAAGGTGGGAAATGCACAAGACAACTGCACGCAAACAACGGATGGATTGAACATGAAGGGTTTGGACATATTGAAAGACGCCGGATGGAACGCTTCGGTTCCCCCGAACGGTTATATCAACCGCCCGGAGTCCATTAAGAACAATGATAATCCCGCCGGCCTCTCCTCGGCCGACGCGGAGATCGAGATCGAAACGACCCCGGAACACATGAACCTGGTATCCGGAGACCCGGCCTGTTCCGAATGGACCCGGGCCTATGACGACCCGGGCGTCGTCGCCTTGCGTGAAAGGCTTCGGGAACACAACGGCATCAAGGGTCTTGAATTGGTGTCACCCGACAATCCGAAACGCGCCGCCGAGTTGTTTCACCGCGACGGATTTGTTGCCATTCGCGATGCGCTTGATCGCGATCAGCTGACGCGCATGCGCAATGCAGCAAACAAGGCCATTGTCCAGTTGATGGAGGATGACCCGGACTGTTCGGCCGGCGGCGGGGCCGGCGGACTGCCGCACCGCTATTCCTTTGGCGGGGGCTCCGCATCGCGCCATATGCTGCATGTCGATGAATGGTGTGAACTGATCGACCTGCCGACCACCACCCCCGCCGTGACCGAAATATTCGGCTCCGCCGACTATGTTGTCGGTGGCGCCGGCGGCGACATCGCGATGCCCGGCGCAATCGAATATCAGGGGCTCCACTCGGACAATATGTGGTCGGAACTGCCCGACCCTTACGGAAATGTCTGCATGCGCGATCTGCCGGTGCCAGTGCTCACGATCAATTTTCCGATGATCGACCTGACATTCGAAAACGGGCCGATCCGGCAAATTCCGGGAACTCAGCGATCAAGGGCGCCGATTCCAAATCTGGCGGAAGAGCCGGAGTGGATGAAACTCAGTACCGTTTGTCCTGCACCGGCGGGAACTGCCGTGTTGCGCGACATTCGTGCCTGGCATGCGGGAACACCAAACCTGTCCCGTGATGTCCGGGCAATGCCGAACGTCGAATACTATGCTCCCTGGTTCCGCAGCGAGGGCATCATGCGGTGCATGCCGTATGAGCAGTGGGAGAAACTGTCACCGCACGCACAGCGGATTTCCAGATATGTCGTCTGCGACAAGGGCGAAAAAGTCATCGGTGCCGGCTTTATGGATCCCCGCCGGAAGAAGCGCGAGGCGTACAAACAAAAACAACTCGATGAGCTTGGTGAAAAGGCAGCAAGGGAATATCTTGCCCGCCTCTAGGCAGCGGGACCATTTCACATCACGCAATTCTGTTCGGACGCGCTGCAATGGATGAGCAAATCTGGAGACCTGGATGACAGGGCGGATACGGCGAGTCGCCGTTTCGGCAGGATTGGGCACCACCTTGGTTCTGCTCGCATTCCCCGGTGGCGTGGCCGGGTCGGAACCTGTGGCAGGAAACGGGTTTCCCGACGTGCCGACAGCCATGTTCCGCGACGTCGATCAAGACGTGGTCGAACTCGGGCGCAAGCTCTTTTTCGATCCGATCTTGAGCGGGAACCGCAACATTGCCTGCGCATCGTGCCATCATCCGCAGTTCGGCACATCCGATGGCGTATCGCTCTCCATCGGTGAAGGAGGGGTGGGACTCGGTCCGAAACGCGTTGCCGGGAAAGGCGGCAATCGCCCTGAGCAACGTATCGGACGCAATTCCCCCGCGCTGTTCAATCTGGGCGCAACCGAGTTTCAGGTCCTTTTCCATGACGGGCGCCTTGAGATAACTGAAAAAGCCGATGTGAGAACCCCGCTTGAAGAGGACATGGCGCTCGGGTTCGACAGTATCCTGTCGGCACAAGCCATGTTTCCCGTCCTGTCGGGTGACGAGATGGCGGGTCATTACTCGGAAAACGAGGTTTCAACGGCGGTACGGCAGGGCCTGCTGAGCTCAGCGGGCGGAGCCTGGGACAAGATCAGCGAAAGAGTACGCGCAATTCCCGGCTATGCCGCGGCCTTCAGGGTCGCGGTTCAGGAAATAAGCGTCCCCGAAGATATCGGATTTACCGATATAGCAAACGCCATCGCCGCTTTTGTGGCATTTGAGTTTCGAGCCGACAACAGCCCGTTCGACCGGTTCCTGCGCGGACAGGATGTTCTGTCTGAAAGCCAACGCAGGGGGATGGAGTTGTTCTACGGAAAGGCCGGATGCTCGACCTGCCACAGCGGATTGTTTCAGACCGACCACAAATTTCATGCCATAGCCATGCCGCAGTTTGGCCCCGGAAAGGCGGCGCGATTTGAAGCGCATCAGCGTGACACCGGCCGTATGAGAGTGACGGGCGACCCTCAAGACAAGTTCAGGTTCCGAACCCCCAGCCTTCGCAATGTCGCGCTGACCGCCCCCTATGGGCATACGGGTGCATATGCCACTTTGGAAGCCGTGATCCGCCATCATCTCGATCCGGTTGCCAGCCTCAAGGCCTATGACAGGGCCCAGGCCACGCTGGCTGATTTTCCGGAGGCCGATGACTGGGCAATTCTGGACGATAAAGACGAAATTGATGCAATTGCCGCCGCGAATGAACTTGCTCCCCTGCAGCTTGATGAGAACGAAATCCAGGACCTCGTCGCATTTCTGTCCGCATTGACGGACCCGATCAGCGGCGAGGGACGGCTTGGTGTGCCACGGCATGTCCCGAGCGGGCTTCCCGTGGAACGGCCCTGACTCGGAGCGAAGGGCGTTTAAATTGCAGCATTCGGCAGCAACGGTCTGAGCGAGCCGCGTTCGACAATGAAACAGGGAAAGAGCCTGCTTTCGGGACTTCGTTCAGGGTTGTTGATTGCCGAGATCACAAGCTCGACGGAACCGAGCGTGATGTCCTGAACCGGCTGGCGAATTGTTGTCAGGTCATATGTGGGCCATCCGGCCATCAACATGTCATTGAAACCCAGGAACCCGATATCGTCCGGCACCGACAGGCCGGCTTCGCGGGCCGCATCCATGGCACCCATGCAGATGAGATCGTCACCGCAGAAAACCACCTCGATGCCGCCGCGCTTTAAAAGGGTGCTCATTGCGGAACCGCCGGCGCAATAGGAATATTCACTGGCAAAGATCACGTTCACAGGCGCTGTCCCGGCCGCTTCGAGATGCGTAAGAAAACCCGCGAGCCGGTCCTGCGTGGACGTTGCCGATCGCGGTCCGGCGATAACGGCAATGTCCTTGTAGCCACGCGCCAGCAGCGTTTTTGCAGCCATCTCGCCGCAACGCCTGTTGTCTATTCCCACAACATGCGTGCCGTGCTCATGGTCGGGTCTGCCGAATGCATGGACAACGGGCACACCGGCTATGCTGTATTCGTCCGCGAAGGCAGGGGGCAATGTTGATGTCGCGATGATCACCCCGTCCACCCTGTATTGACGAAGCATGTGCAGGGATTTCTTTGGATCCCGCTCGTTGCTCATATTGACCAGGAGCGGTCGAAATCCACGTTCCTGCAGCGTTCTGGTGTAGAGGTCGAAGACCTCCAGGAATACCGGATTCTGGAAATTATTGGCAATCAGGCCGATCAGTTTCGTACGGTTGGTTGCCAGGCTGCGCGCGATCTGGCTCGGCTGATACCCCAGCGCCTTGGCCGCCTTCAAGACCTTCTTGCGGGTCTTTGCCGATACGCTTCCTCCATGGGTGAAGGTCCTGGAAACCGCTGATTTCGAGACGCCCGCTCTGATGGCAACGTCTTTGAGTGTAACGGTCACAGAGGATCAATCTCCAGGTTACACGGGATCGGTTCGCCCGGCCGGCCCGCTGTCGATAAAACGCGGTCGATTCCATTTAATGCGCACGCCGCCGGATGCTGACGGATACCTTCATCTGAAAAAAGAGCTCCGCTTTGGTCAAGCGGAGCTCCATGCGCGGAATGCGCCTCCAGGGGGCTGCCTGCCTAATTGCAGATGGAGGGAGGATTCTCCGTGACACCCGCACATATGCGGTCCTTGGTCGCCCAGCCGACATCGACAGTCTTTTCGAGGTTTGAAGCATCGATACGGTCGACCGGAAGCAGGATCGCATTCAATTCGGGCCCGCCATTGGGCACCTGGAATTTGCCCGCGCCGCCAACGGCAGATCCTTCCTTGCCCTCGGCGAGTTGAAGTGCGACTTCCGCCGCCATTTCGCCGAGCGCATAGGCGTTTTTCCATATGGTGAAGGTCTGCTGGCCGCGCGCAATGCGGTTCAAGGCACCCGGTGCGCCATCCTGACCGGAGATCGGAATTTCGAGACCCTGTTCTTCAAGTGCCCTCGAAACACCACTCGCCATGCCGTCATTCATCACCATGACCGCGTCGACATTGTTGTTATTGGCGGTAAGGATCTGCTCGATCGTATCCTTGGCGGTCTCCGGGCGCCAGCTGTCCACGAATTGCTCACCGACCACATTGATGTCGCCGGAGTCATATTTCGGCTGCATCTTTTCGGTGTAGGCACCAAACATCTGGTGCGTATTCGGGTCGCCATCATCACCTTTGATGATGGCGTAATTTCCTTTCGGAGCGACTTCCAGCATGCCCGCGGCCAGTTGCTGGCCGACGGAACGCGCATCAAAGGAAACGTAGAACGTACCCGGGACCGGGATGAGCTGGTCATATGCCACGACCGGAACACCTTCCGCGAGCGCGCGCTGAACCACCGGTCCGATGGAGTCTCCGACGCCCGACATGACGATCAGCACATCCGCACCACGGGTGATGAGATTCTCGATATCGGCGACTGATTTTTCAGCGGAGAAGTTCGCATCGGCTGAAATGTACTTCGCACCGGCCTTGTCCAGTACGGCCTTGATGCCGGCTTCGTCGATTTTCCATCGCTCGTCGGCGAATTTGTACCAGCTAACGCCAACGATCGTCTCGGCTGCCGCACTCCCGTAGCCTATTGCAGTTGCAACCGCTACCATCATAATTGTCTTAAGGACTCGCATTATTTCCTCCCTATCGTCGCCCGAAATCGAGCATTTCGGATTAATCGAGACGATCAGGTTGACATATTTTGCAACCGGTTGCAATAGTATGACCCCCGTCGCCAAGAGGAGTGTCCTGGCTGGAGTGGGCTGTTTTCAGCCGGAAATCCGGAAGGACGAGAACCGGACGGATTGCTCTGTCTGCTGGAGGCAATGTTACCCTGCAGAGCAAGGACTGTTGGGAGGACAAAAAGTGGCCGTCGATACATCCGCCAAATTTGCCGGTAGCCTGCGCAGGACAAGTTCCGCCCTGGAGCTCGATCCGCGCCTGCTGTCGATGATCGGTGCCTTGCTGGCGATCTGGATTTTTTTCGACTACGTTTCGGGCGGAATATTCCTGTCGCCGCGCAACCTGTGGAATCTGTCGGTCCAGACCAGCGTCACGGCACTGATCGCGACGGGCATGGTTCTGATCATTGTTTCGCGCAACATCGACCTGTCCGTCGGATCGCTTTTGGCATTTCTTGGAATATTGGGCGGTTTTGTACAAACGGAAATATTGACCTTCGAGGGAGCGCACAGCTGGTGGATATCCATCGTCGTCATGGTTGTTGCGGGCGGCGTGTTTGGCGGAGCGCAAGGCTACATCATAGCCAAGTTCTCGATCCCGGCATTCGTCGTCACCCTGGGAGGATTGATGTTCTGGCGTGGTGCGGGCTGGCTGTTCACCCAGGGTCGAACCGTCACGCCGCTTGATTCGACTTTCAGCCTCATTGGTGGCGGGTCCATAGGAGAATTCTGGAGCTGGATTGCAGGAGCGGTCGCCTTCGCCCTGCTTTGCCTTTTCACATTCTGGAAACGGAGCAGCCGTGGCAGTCTTGGTTTCAAGATAAAACCGCTCGGCCTCGAGATCGGGATGTTGTGTGTTTGGGGCGCGCTGATCGCGCTCTTCGTGCGCACGATGAACGCCTATGATTTCCCCCGTTCGGACGACGGCCGGGGTATTCCCGTGCCGGTGTTGATCATGATCATTGCATCCTGCGTCATGATCTATCTCGCAACAATGACCCGCTTCGGGCGGTACATCTACGGATATGGCGGCAATCCGGAGGCAGCAGAACTGGCGGGTGTCAGCACGCTGAAGATCACCGTCATGAGCTTTGCCATCATTGGCATTCTCACCGCCATCGGAGCGATGATCTCAACCTCCCGCCTCAACGCTGCGCCATTGTCGATTGGTCAATTGCTGGAACTGCAGGTCATTGCCGCGGCCGTGATCGGCGGAACCTCCCTGTCGGGCGGTGTGGGAACCATCGTCGGGGCGATCATCGGTGCGGTCCTGATGCAGAGCCTGCAGAACGGCATGGTGCTTGTTGGTGTCCAAAGCGCACCCCAACAGATGATCATGGCGGCCGTGCTCATCTTCGCGGTCTGGTTCGATGTATTCTACCAAAAGAAACGCCGTTGAAGTCGGAGGCAAGCAAATGTCTGCTACTACGCCGCTTGTTGAAATGAAGAACATCCACAAGAATTTCGGCGGCATACGGGCCGTCGACGGCATGCAATTGGAGCTCTATCCCGGCGAGGTGCTGGGGCTCCTGGGCCACAATGGCGCCGGCAAGTCCACACTTATCAAAATGCTGTCGGGCGCCTATCCGATGGATGAAGGCGAAATCTTCATCTCGGGCAAACAGGTGAATATCGAATCCCCGCGCGACGCCAAAACACACGGAATCGAGACGATTTACCAGACCCTCGCGCTTGCCGACAATCTGGCGACTCCGGCCAATATCTTCTTCGGCCGGGAAATCCTCACCAGGTTCGGCGCACTTGACGAAGCTGCGATGGAACACGCGGCGATCAACGTCATGAAGCGTCTCAATCCTGCGTTCGTGAAATTCCACGATCCCGTGTCCAATCTTTCAGGCGGACAACGTCAGTCCGTTGCCATCGCCAGAACCCTGCAGTTCAACGCGCGGATCATCATCATGGACGAACCGACGGCCGCGCTCGGCCCGCACGAGACGCAAATGGTCGCCGATCTGATCAAGAATCTGAAGAACGAGGGAATCGGCATCATCATGATCAGCCACGATCTTCACGATGTCTTCGATCTGTCGGACCGGATTTCCGTGATGAAGAACGGGCGTCACGTATGGACCGGCAATGTATCCGACACCGACAAGGACGAAGTCCTTCAGATGATTATCCTCGGCAAACTTCCCGACGGCAGCTATGCGCCGGGTATCGTTGCCGACGCCGATGCGTAACCGGACCATTGTGGCGCTCGCCGCCACGCTGTTTTCGACGGCTGCGGCGGCCGCACCCGAATTTGTCGACCGTGGACCGCAACAGGCTGCCGGCCATCAATATACCGGCGGCTGGGAACATTTTGTTGGCGGCGGTGTCGCCGTCTTCGATTGCAATGATGATGGTTTTCCGGAAATCCTGGCAGCCGGTGGCGATTCAAGATCGACATTGCTGATCAACAGGATCGAACGGCCGGGCGGCACACTCCGTTTTGAGCCGTCCAACCAGCCGGCGCTTGCGCTGTCCGGGATCACCGGGGCCTATCCCTTGGATATCGACGGAGATGGAATTACCGACCTCGCTGTTTTGCGAGTCGGTGAAAACCGACTTCTGAAAGGCAAGGCCCGTTGCACGTTCGTGGATGCGAATGAGGCGTGGCGGTTTGACGGCCTTGACGGGTGGACAACGGCATTCAGCGCCACGTGGGAAGACGCCCGGGAATTCCCGACACTGGCTTTTGGCAACTATGTCGACCGTGACGACCCGAGCGGACCGTTCTTCGCCTGCGACGACAACCACCTGTTCAGGCCTGAAGGCCGACACTATGGGCCCGTGGAACGGCTCACGCCGGGCTTTTGTGCCCTGTCGATGCTGTTTACCGACTGGGGTCGCAAGGGAAGGCAGGATCTGCGGATCAGCAATGACCGGCATTATTTCGTTCGCGGCGGGCAGGAACAGCTTTGGCGAATCACGCCACAGGCCAGGCTCTATGACGAAACGGATGGCTGGCGATCCCTCAGCATCTGGGGGATGGGAATTGCCAGCCGCGACCTGGACGGCGACGGCTTGCCGGAAGTCTTTCTGACAAGCATGGGCGATCAAAAGATGCGCAGCCTGGAAGCCGGCCCCGCCAAACCGACATATGAAGACGTGTCTCTCAAGAACGGCACCACCGCAAGCGCCCCCTATCTGGGAAACGAGGGTCGGCCATCCACCGGCTGGCATGCGGCATTTGGCGACGTCGACAATAACGGGCTTGACGATCTGTTCATTGCAAAGGGCAATGTGAACCAGATGCCGGACGCTGCGATGCGTGACCCCAACAATCTGCTGCTTCAACTCGAAATGGGACGGTTCGTGGAGCATGGAGAGCAGGCTGGTATCGCGACAACCGAACGAGCCCGCGGTGCGGCCCTTGTCGATCTCAATCGCGATGGGCTGCTTGATCTGGTGATCAACAACCGAAGGGCGGGTCTGGAGTTGCATGAGAACGTTTCGGTCAGTACGGGTTCATGGCTTGCAGTGGACATTCACCAGCCGAAACCAAACACAGACGCCGTCGGCGCCTGGATCGAGGTGAGTGATGGTCACCGCACATGGCATCGCGAGATCACCGTCGGCGGCGGACACGCAGGCGGCTCCCGCGACTACCAGCATTTCGGCACCGGTTCTTCGTCGGACCTGAAATTGCGGGCGATCTGGCCCGATGGAACGCCTTCGCCCTGGTACCGGGTGCCGGCGCGCAGCCATATTCGACTTGAACGCGGACAATCACCCGAAGTGGTGAACTTTAGCACAAACCCGGCCGATTGACGTCCTCGGCCAGGTGTTTCCCATTGGCGCCGACGGCAGACACCTTAGGGCATTTTATCGATGGGGCGTTTCGCCTTGGAATTCGCACGGAAATGCGATCTCGGTCGATTTTGAGTTCGCATCGCCGATCTGGTCGATCAGATGCGACGTCGCCGCGCGAACCATCTTCTCGAACGGCAGTCCGACCGACCGCAGGTGATATGCCGCAAGCCGCGTCAGCATGGATTGTCCAAAGCCGACGACAATCACGCTGTCGCCGTCCGGCGAGCCGCCAAGCGCGTCCTTTGCGCCGATGGCAAGCAGGTCATTCGAGCAAAGAACGCCGTCTGGCGGCTTCGGCAGCCCGAGCAATTCGCTCATTGCGGCATGGGCGCTGTCATAGTCGTTGTTGCCGGCCATGCGGGTGATCGGCTGAAACCCGTAGAGATGTTCCACCCTGCTGACGAAACCACGCATCCGCTCCAACACCACATTCGCATCGGGGTGCACCCCGATGAATGCCGGCCGCTTCACGTTTCGGCCATGAAAGTAATCGGCGACCTGCGCCCCACCCGTTTCATTGTCACAGTAGACGGAACTGTATTCCGGCCTGCGGGAGCGGCGCCCGACAATGACGATCGGCTTGTCCTGGATTTTGCAACGTTCGACGATCTCTTCGGGAAGAATCGAGGCGGCGACCAGAAGGCCGTCCACCTGGGAGAGCAAGGCCGTCACCATGGAAGCCGCGCCGCGTTTTTCCTGTGACGTATTCATCAGGATCGCGTAATGCCCGCGATTTTGCGCTTCGGACGAAACAAAGCGGAAGAGGTCCAGATTCTCGGGATCCTCGAAGTCGTTGACCAGCAACCCGATCAGGCTGGATCTTCGGCTGGCCAGAACGCGGGCCGCGATATTGGGGCTGTAGCCGAGTTGCGCGGCAACGCTCGACACCCGGTCAAGGGTCTTTTTGGACACCATGCCGGCATCGCTGAAGCAACGCGATACAGTGGTCAGGGACACGCCCGCCTTGTCGGCCACGTCCTGTGCAGTAACCACGCCATGGCTTTTGCGAATGGTCTTTCCTTCTGGCATCAGCACCCCATGACGATGACCGAGTTTAGCCTTTTTCAGGCAAATGCCCCCATGAGGCAACCCGTTGACCGGCCTGTTCACGGCATTCAATCGTTCGGCCTATAGTCCGTGTCGTTCAAAAGCACAAAATGTCCGGGCGACACCTCGTCATACTCCCAGACCGGAGGCTCGTATCCAACGGGATGGACCGGCGAGGGAATGTGCCCGGCGCCGCTGTCCCGGCCCCTGATGTCGATATCCGGATCAAGTTTGGGCACTGCGGCCAGAAGCGCCCTTGTGTAATCGTGCCGGGGATTTTCGAACACATCCCGGCGCGCGCCAATCTCGACGATCTTGCCCAGATACATGACCGCCACACGGTGCGAAACCCGTTCCACCACCGACATGTCGTGACTGATGAACAGATAGGAAATACCGAGATCAGTCTGGAGTTCCATCATCAGATTGAGAACCTGGGCCTGTATCGAGACATCCAGTGCCGAAACCGCTTCGTCGGCAATGATGAATTTGGGATTCACCGCAAGCGCCCGGGCAATCGCAATGCGCTGACGCTGCCCGCCGGACAACTCTCCGGGATACCGCCGAAGGAAACTGCGCGGCAGCTCGACCCTGTCGAACAGCGCCGCGACCCGGTCCTCGATGGCGCCGCCGCTGTCCAATCGGTAATTGCGGATCGGTTCCGCCACCTGATCGAGAAGACGCATCTTGGGATTGAGCGATCCAAACGGGTCCTGAAAGATCATCTGCATGTTGCGGCGCAATTTCCGGACTTCGGATGCATTCAGGTCCAGGACGTTGCGTCCCTCGAATGTCACCATACCGGAATCGGGTTCGTCCAGGCGAAGGATGCAGCGTCCGGCCGCCGACTTGCCACTGCCGGATTCACCAACCAGCGCCAGCGTCTCATTCCGGTTGACATGCAGCGACACATTCTCGACGGCATGCACCTTCGCCGTCGCACGGCCGAAGCTTCCGCGCGCGATCGTGAACCGCTTGACGAGGTTGCTGACCTCCAGCAGCCTCTCGGTTCCCGCGACAATCGGCTTCGGGGAAGCACTTTCCGCAGCGCCCACGATCTTCATGGGTTCGGGATCGGGCTTGCCGGACATGTCGCCCAGATTGGGAACGGCCGCCAGCAGCGCGATCGTATAGGGATGTTGCGGATGGGTCAGGATATCGCGCACCGGACCTTCCTCGACCTTTTCGCCCCTGTACATGACGATCACCCGATCGGCCATCTGGGCGACCACCGCCATGTCGTGGGTAATCAGCATGATTGCCGCGCCGGTTTCATCACGAAGGGCGTCGATCAGTGCCAGGATTTCGGCCTGCACGGTGACATCCAGCGCCGTTGTCGGCTCATCGGCGATCAACAGGTTCGGCTTGCAGGCCAGCGCCATCGCGATCACGACGCGTTGCCGCATCCCGCCCGAAAGCTCATGAGGGTATTGTCTCAAACGGCGCTCCGGTTCGGGGATCTTGACCAGTCGCAGCAATTCAAGAGACCGCATATCAGCCTCTCGCCGCGAAAGGCCTTCATGGATCTGCAGGCCTTCAGCCATTTGCCAGCCGATCGTATAGGCCGGGTTGAGCGCCGTCATCGGTTCCTGAAATATCATGCCGATTTCATTGCCGCGAACCTGCCGCATCTGATCTTCGTCGGCATTCCTCAAATCAAGGATACTGCCGTCCCGCCGGTTCAGCGTAAGCGTGCCGCCGGTGATCTTGCCGCCGCTGAATTTGGTCAGTTGCATGAGCGCCGAAGACGAGACCGACTTGCCCGACCCGCTTTCGCCGACGACACCGACGATCTCGCCCGGGGCGATGTCAAAGGACACGTCCTTGACGGCGGCGACGGGCCCGTTTTTCGACGGAAATTCGACGCGCAGATGTTCGACCGATGCCAGGACAGCGTCATTCATATACGGTCACTCCCGTGCAAACCAGCGCCAGCGCTGCAGGGGATCGGTGACGGCACGCGCCCAGTTTGCCACCAGATTGAGGCTGAGCGCCGTCAGGAAGATCGCAAGTCCGGGAAAGGTCACCAGCCACCAGGCGGAACGGATATGCTCGCGCCCGTCGGCGATCATCAGGCCCCAGGACGGATCCGGCGGCTGGACACCGAAGCCAAGGAAACTCAACGATGCCTCCGAAAGGATGAGGAACGCAATCTCAAGCGTGAACAGCACCATGATCGGAGCCATGATGTTGGGCAGAATGTGCCGGAAAATGATCCGCAGGTCCGACGCACCGAGCGCCCGCGCCGCCTGAACATAGGTGGCCGAGCGCGCGTCAAGCGCCAGTCCGCGCGACATCCGCGCAAAGACCATCCAGTGCAGCACCGAAAACACCAGGATCAGGTTCACATATCCGCCGCCCAGCATGAACAGGACGAACAGGGCCACCAGAAGGGAGGGCAAGGACAACATGCCGTCGACCAGCCGCATGATGATGTCTTCGTAGAGCCCGCCGCGATATCCGGCCGTCAAACCGGCAAAGACGCCGACAATGCAGGACAGTGCCGCCCCCAGCAGACCGACCGAGACGGAGACGCGGGCGCCGTAGATCAATCGGCTGAACAGGTCCCGGCCCAGCTCGTCGGTGCCAAGCAGGTAGAAATCGCCCCTGCGCCCGGTTGACAGCGGCGCCAGAAGCCGGTCGCCGAGGTTCAGCCCGGTCGGCTTGTGCGGCGCCAGGAACTCGGCACCGATGGTGAACACAACCAATGCTGCCAGAAACATCACGGCAAGCAGCGTGACCTTGTCCTTCAGGATGGCCAGGGCATAGTCGCCGGCCGTGATGTGGGCATCGCGGGCGTCGATGGTCTCCTCAATGGTGATGTTCGTGTCGGTCGCCATGGGTTCAGTGTCCCGCTTTGCTCAGGCGGATGCGGGGATTGAGGAGGCGATAGCTGAGGTCCACCAGCAGGTTGACCGTGACGACCAGCGCCGCAACGACGGCAATCGATGCCTGGATAAGCGGCAGGTCGCTACGCGACATCGAGTCGATGATGAGAAGCCCGATTCCAGGCCAGGCAAAGACCTTTTCCACCAGAATTGCACCGGTCAGCAGTGCCGACAACTCGTCCCCGATCATGGTGACGATCGGAATTGCGGCATTCTTCAGCGCATGGAAATAGACGATACGGCCTTCGGCGACACCCTTGGCGCGAGCGGTGACAACGTAGGGTTTGGTAAGTTCCTCCAGCACCGCGCTGCGCGTCACCTGGGCGATGCGTCCGATGGGGCGCGCTGCAAGGGTGAGCGCCGGCAGGATCACGTAGGACGGTCCTTCATAACCGCCGGTTGGCAGCCAACCCAACTGAACCGCGAAAAGAACGATCAGCATGAGGCCCAGCCAGAACTGGACGATCGATACGCCGGCCAGCGAAAGAACCGTCACGATCCGGTCCGCAATGGAACGCGGATGGGCTGCTGCCGTCACGCCCATGAACACACCAAGCGGAACCGCGAAGCCCATGGCGGCAGCGGCGAGAAAAAACGTTGCCGGCAGACGTTCCAGCACGATCTCCATCACCGGCTGGCCGATGTCCGCGAGATTTTCGGACGGCAGGACGGAAAAACCATATCGGTAGCTGACCCCGAAATCTCCCAGAAGCAGATTCCCGATATAGCGGGCATATTGAACAAGGATGGGATCGTTCAGCCCGGCGGCGCGGCGCAGATTCTCGAGCGCGACGTCACTGGCGCCGGGTCCCAGCATGTTGAGGGCCGGATCGCCGATCATTCGGCCGGCGATGAAGACAAAGCTGACGGTGAGCAGCAGAATGAGGAGCGAATTGCCTATTCGCTTCACAAAATACATGTCGCTCCCTCAAAGAGGTCAAAAAGGTCGGCTGACGCAGAGACATCTACGCCAGCCGATCCGGAGTGGAATTGCCGAGATCAAACACACAATATCGGCAATTCTGGGAGGTTCAGTTTGCCGGCTTGATGTAGACGGCCTGGATGCGATGGTCGGTTCCGAATGTGAACTCGGTGCCAGCCTCGACCAGATAACCGCGATCCAGCAGCGCCAGCGGCACGATCAGGTGCTTGTCATGAACGAACTGAACCAGTTCTTTCATGCGATTGTCGCGATCGTCGCCAAAACTTGCCAGGGCCTCGAACAGCTTGCCGTCGAACTCCTCGTTGCAATAGACCGATGAACGCGACGGCCCCTTGGGATCGTCAATATCCGGACAGGCATAATTGGATTGCAGCAGCAGGCCATAGTCGCCCGACGGGTTGCCCTTGACGTGAACCTGCATCATCTGCCGGTCCGGCTCGTTGGCATAACCGGTGATGCGAACGCGCGGGTTGAACTCCTGCGGGGTCTGGACTTTTATCGTGGTGCCTATTCCGACACCGTCCAGCATGGCGCCGATCGCCTCGACCACGGGTTTGATGCGCGGCGTGGTGTCGCGTCCGACAACCTCGATATTCAGCCTGTCGACCGCTACCCCGTCTGCCTTGGCTTCGACCAACAGCGCCGCCGCCTTTTCGGGATCATAGGCATAGGGCTGCACATCATCATTGAAGCCAATGGTGCCCTTGGGGCCAAGTTGCCCCTGGGGAACCGACGCCATCCCGACCAGTCCAACCAGTCCTTCGATATCGATGGCGGAAAAGACGGCTTCGCGGATGCGCGCATCCTGCAGGATCGGGTCCGCATGCAGGGAATGATCCAGGCGCCCATAGAGATAGGTCGTCGACGGACCGGTCACGCAATCATAGCCGGCTTCGCCTTCCGCCCGGGCGCATTCGTCGGCAGAGGGGAACATGCCCAGTTGCGCTTCGCCGCTCTGCACCATCGCGACCCGCGCCGCGTCTTCCGAGCGGAACACGAATTTCAGGTCCGCATAGACCGGTTTGGTCGTCCCATAGGCGTCCTCGGCCGAATTACCCCACCAGTCGGGATTGTAGCTCGCTGTCCAGAACTGGCCTTTCGACCATTCTCCAAACCTGTAGGGGCCGGTGCCGATCGGGGTATCGAAATGCCGCTCCGGGCTTTCGGCAAGTTGCTTTGCCGATGAAATACCGTTCAGCGTCATCCTGAACTCAAGAAGCGGATCCGGCTCGCTTGACGTCACTTCAACGGTTTTGTCGTCCAGCGCCTTGGCGGTTAGGGCGCCAGGACCGGCATATTCCTGGATGGTAAAGGCGTTTTCGGGGCTCCAGACCCAGTTGATCGACCCTGCCACGGCCTCGGCGGTCATTGGCGTACCATCGTGGAAGGTCACGCCATCGCGAATGGTGAAGCGCAGCGTGCTGTCATCGATCCGTTCCCAGGCGGTGGCAAGAACCGGCCGCAGCTTGCCGTCAACCGGGTCAACGGCGATCAGCGTCTCCACGACATTGCGAAGACCAGCGGCGTTGATCTCCTTGTAGGTTCCCTGCGCTGCCAGGTCCTGGGGTTCCTGGTTCACCGCGATGACGAGGGTGCCCTTTGTCGGTTCTGCAAGAAGCGGGCTGGCGACAATGGTTGCGGCCAGGAAAGCAACTGAACCCAGGACATGTCCGGATAAAAATCGGTGTGTCGACATCTCTTCCTCCCATATCTTCCGGATCACACTCTAATGGAAGCGCTTTCAGTTTGTCAACAGACCGAACATGTTGGTATGGCATCTGAGCAATTTGAGTGCATATGGGCTGGCTTTTGTGCAGCTAGTTGCATGGTCAGCCATTTTCTGCCAGTTTATGAAAGCGCTTCCAAATTGCAGAGATAAATGATCTATGAGCGAAATGAAAAAGCTGATGATTGCCCTGGTCGGAGAATCCGGGGCGGGAAAGTCAACCTCATCCGCGCATTTGGCATCCCGGGGATTCCACCTTGTTACCATTGCGGCAAATCTGCGGGCGGAGGCCACCGCACGTTTTGGCATTCCCAGCCGCGAGCAGGTGCAGCAACACGCACGGGAGACCCAGGCGACAGAGGGCAACGACATCTACGCGGTCAAAGCCCTGGCCGGGTTGAAGCAAGCCACCCATCACGACATCGTTGTGGATGGTCTGCGCAATTCCGAGGAACTGGCCTACACCAGGGCCCTTGCTGCGAAGTCCGGATATGGCTTCGCCCTGATCGCGCTTCGCGTTCCGTCCGACACACGCTTTGATCGTGTGGTCAGTCGCCGGCGCGATGGCGATCCGATCAGCCGCGAGGTTTTTGATCTGGCCGATCAAAAGGCGATGGGCGATGGTGCCACCGGGTTTCAACAGAACGGATATTTGATGGATGCCGCCGACCACGTGATTCGCAACACGGGCGATCTGACCGAGCTCAAGACACGGTTGGACACGATCATCGAGAAAGAAAGAACGTAATGCCTTCAACCATGCGCAACCTTGACGACGACGCCGAAATCGCGCTGCAGATTGCCCGTCAGGCCGCCGGGCTGGCCCTGGATTATTTCAACAAGCGCGACGAACTGATCGCCGAAACCAAAGCGTCTCCGCATGATCTGGTCTCCGAGGCGGACGCCAGGGTCGAGGACTATCTCAAGACCGCCCTCAAGGAAAACTTCCCACAGGACGGATTTCTTGGAGAGGAGAGCGGCGGCCGAATTGACAGCTCCGTCTGGATCGTCGATCCGATCGACGGGACCACCAATTTCCTGTCCGGACTTCCCATGTGGGGCGTGTCATTGGGACTTGTCATCGACGGTGACCCCAAGGTGGGCATTATCATGCTTCCGGCACTCGGTTTGGAATATCTGGCGATCAAGGGACAGGGCGCGACCTGCAACGGCAGGACGATCAGCGTCTCCGACAACCGCGATATCGAGCGGGCAATCGTTATTTTCGGCCGGTCCCCACATTTGCCCTATGACGGTCCATTGAAGCTTGCAGCCGAAATGATGGAAAAGGGCGCCCTGCTTTACGCCTTCGGCTGCTGCGTCTACAACGTGACCTGCGTTGCGTCGGGCAGTTGCGATCTCTATGTCGAGCAACGCGTCTTTCCCTGGGACGGCGCGGCGGCGGCCCTGCTGGTGCGCGAGGCCGGAGGCACGGCAAATTTCGTCCTGACCGAAGACAGCATTGTCAACGGCTATGCGATCACGGCGGCCAGCCATGACGGATGGCTTTCGACATGACAGCTTGTTGACGGTGCTCGGGGGTTGATCGTTTCGGGTTTGCCTCGCCCCAGTGCGAGACGATGGATGTCGAGATGGACCCGTTGAACCTGTTGCCGGTCGGCCTTCTTTGCGCCTATCTCGTTGGCCTGTCCAAGGGCGGCCTGCCGGCGGTCGGAATGCTAGCCGTGCCCATCCTGTCGTTCTGGATAAACCCGCTCACCGCCGCCGCGCTGCTCCTGCCCATCTATCTCGTCAGCGACCTCTACGGCATCTGGCTTTACCGCCACGACTTTTCATCACGCAATCTGGCCATACTCATCCCGGCCGGGCTTTTGGGCGTGGTGATCGGTTTCCTGTCCTCGCCCTATATGTCGGTGTCGGCCCTGAACGGAGCCGTCGGCGCGATCGGCGTCTTTTACTGCCTGCGCGCCTGGTTTTTCGTCCGGCCTGAAGGCGCTCCGAAAGAAGCGCGGATCGTGCCGGGGCTGTTCTGGGGAACGCTGTCGGGAATCACCAGCTTCATCTCGCACGCCGGTGCGCCGCCATTCCAGGTTTACGTTCTTCCGCAAAAACTGCGAAAGCTCACATTCGCCGGAACCACGACGATCGTCTTTGCCACCGTGAATCTCGCCAAATGGCCAACCTACCTGGCTCTCGGGCAATTCCCGGACATGAACTGGAGGTTGATTTCACTGCTGATCGGCATCGCCCTGTTTGGGGCCTGGTGCGGACGCCACCTGACGAACCTTCTTCCTGAAAAGATCTTTTTCACGGCAATCCAGATAGCCCTTCTGATCCTGTCCCTGCAGTTGATTTGGCGGGCGATGACCAGCGTGAGCACGTGATGCATCGGGGCGCGGCAATTTCTCTGGAAAAACCACAAGGCGATCGGGAAACCAATCCCAATCGCTCGCTTTCGTGAAATTTCAAAACACCGATCCGCCTCAATCGGCGGAACCGATCAAAAACCCATAGATGGTTAACATGGACTTAAGGGCGACGCGCTTTCGAACGTCGTGCCCGGCTACTGCAGCGCCAGCTCTCCGCGCAACCGTTCAATCTCGTCTTTTATCCTGAGCTTGCGCCGCTTGATGTCTGATATCGTCGAATCATCGCAGGACGGATGATTGAGTGCCGAATGGAGTTCCTCTTCGAGAGCGCCGTGTTTCTTTTCAAGCGTTTCAAGACGAGCATGGACTGCCATGGAACAAACTCCTTTTCTGTCTGCGTTGTACCGGCCTCTTGGGCAAGCCGGCCAGACCGGATTGTGACACTAAAACCGGGCAATTGTCGAAGAATAATTTCACGAAGTTGTTGATGAACGGGCGGCACCCGGACGACAAAGCCCGCACCTTGTGCAGTCAAATCGGTGGAAAACTTTCCCTTCTTTGCGGTTTTTTGAAATCCGACAAAGTGATAGACGGTTTCCCAGTGTCATATCGAGGCAGGATTGTTCCGGTAAACAGCGTCATTCAAGCTGATATGGGGAAATCATATGGCGGACCAGAATCAGGCGGAATTGCGATTGCAGGCTGCTCGTTTGCGCCAGGAACACGAAGATTTCGACGCCGCCATCAACGCGATGGTTTCAACCGGCTGTGATGCACTGCGCATCCAGCGGATGAAGAAGAAGAAACTGGCCATCAAGGACCAGATCAGCAAGGTCGAAGACCAGATCATCCCCGATATCATAGCGTGACGACCGATTGGACCGCCAATGACCAGCAAGCCGCCCGTCGCCATCATCATGGGAAGCCAGTCCGACTGGCCGACCATGAAACACGCCGCCGAAACCCTGGACGCGCTCGCCATCGGCCATGAAAGCCTGATCGTTTCCGCTCACCGCACCCCGCAGCGCATGGTCGAATTCGCGACAGCGGCCCGCGACAACGGCTTCAAGACCATCATCGCCGGCGCCGGCGGCGCGGCCCATCTGCCCGGCATGACGGCTTCCATGACATCGCTGCCGGTGTTCGGTGTGCCGATCCAGTCAAAGGCGCTGTCCGGACAGGACAGCCTGTTGTCCATCGTGCAGATGCCGGCCGGCATTCCCGTCGGAACCCTGGCCATCGGCGAGGCAGGCGCTGTCAATGCAGCCTTGCTGGCCGCCGCGGTCCTGTCGCTGGGCGATGACGATATCGCGCAGCGCCTCGACGCCTGGCGCCGTGAGCGCAGCAGCGCGGTGCCACTTCATCCGGCTGACGGAGTGTAACCGATGACCGAGCCTGCAGGCGTTTTGAAACCGGGTGAGGCCATCGGCATTATCGGCGGCGGACAGCTCGGCCGCATGCTGGCGATGGCCGCGGCCCGGCTGGGCTTCCGGACGATCATCCTCGAACCGCAGGAGGAGTGCCCCGCCGAACAGGTGGCCAGCAGTCACATCACGGCGGACTATGACGATGCCGAAGCGCTCGAAACACTTGCCGCGCTGTGCCACATCGTGACCTATGAGTTCGAGAACGTGCCGCTTCAGGCAGCGCAGGCCCTGGTGCAGAAAAAGCCGGTTTTTCCGCCGCCGAAGGCGCTGGAGGTGGCACAGGACCGGCTGGTCGAAAAGAACTTTCTGGTGGAATGCGGTATCGAAACCGCCCGCTTCGCCGCCGTCGACAGCCAGCAGCAGCTGGAACAGGCGCTCGAGGAGTTTGGCGGCCGCGGCGTCCTGAAGACACGGCGCCTGGGCTATGACGGCAAGGGGCAGAAGCGGTTCACCGGGCCGCAGGACAGCCCGGCCGGCGCATTCGCGCAACTCGGCCATGTTCCGTTGATCCTGGAAAGCCTGGTCGCCTTCACCGCAGAGATTTCCATCATTGCAGCCCGCACGCGGGACGGAAAGGTCCTCTGCTATGACCCGGCCGAAAACGAACACCGGGACGGGATTTTAAGCCGCTGCACCGTGCCGTCGCAGGCATCGCAATCGACGATCGAGGCGGCAAGGGACGCCGCCGGCCGGATCATGGCGCAACTCGATTATGTCGGGGTCATCGGCGTCGAGTTCTTTGTGATGCAGGACGGCACGCTGCTCGCCAACGAACTGGCGCCGCGTGTCCACAATTCCGGGCACTGGACGGAAGCGGCCTGCATCACCTCGCAGTTCGAACAGCATATCAGGGCGATTGCCGGTCTTCCGCTCGGCTCCGTGGAACGCCATTTCGATTGCGTCAT
The DNA here is from genome assembly GCA_028279875.1 of Rhizobiaceae bacterium. Taxonomy (GTDB): domain Bacteria; phylum Pseudomonadota; class Alphaproteobacteria; order Rhizobiales; family Rhizobiaceae; genus Hoeflea_A. The sequence continues at coordinate 55,493 of JANQMU010000126.1, read as the reverse complement.
GGACAACCTGATCGGCGACGGGGTGACCTCCGCCGACGCGCTCCTCGGCGAGCCGGGTGCCGTGGTCCATCTCTACGGCAAAAAGGACGCCCGGCCGGGACGCAAGATGGGGCACGTCACCCGGCTGCAGCCGCGTTCCTGAGATGTCCGCCGGACGCCTGCAAAGGCCGACCGCCGGTTGACACGCGGGCCGCATGGGTTTAAACGCCACAACATCACTTGAGCGCGTCACCCGGCGCGCTTTTGGCTATTTTGGGCTCGACGGCAATCCGGCTTTGCGAGCACCGACCAAGGGTCCGGTACAATGAAGATCAAGAATTCGCTCAAGGCGCTCAAGACTCGGCACCGCGAAAACCGCCTGGTTCGCCGCAAGGGCCGCGTTTACGTCATCAACAAGCAGAACCCGCGCTTCAAGGCACGCCAGGGTTGATCGGTCCGGCCGCCTGAGCGGCTGTGTCCACACTTCACCAAAATTTGCCTTTGACCGCCGGCGCGCGCGCACTAATATCGTTGCATGCGCCGGATGCACTTCACTCGTAAATTACTCGGACCCGTGGCGGTTCTGGCCGCTATTCTCATCTGGCCGGGGCCAGGCGTTGCCCAGGCCGAGGAGGCACAGGACAACGTCCCGGTATCCGTCGAGAAAACCCGGACCGAGAAGCTTGACGGCTATTTTCTCGAACTCAAGCGATTGTCGAGTCCCAATCCGGCCAAGCGCGTCGCCGACAATATCTGGTCCGAATGGCGCCGGTCCGGAAGCGCCACCGCCGACCAGCTCATGGCCTGGGCCGATGAAGCAATGCGCGACAAGCGGTTTTTCATCGCGCTCGACCTGCTCGACCAGGTGACCGTGCTGATGCCCGATTATGCCGAGGGCTGGAACCGTCGCGCGACACTGCATTTCATGATGGACGACCATTCCAAATCGATGGCGGACATCAACCGTGTCCTGGAACTGGAGCCGCGCCATTTCGGCGCGCTGATGGGGATGGGCGCCATCCTGTCCCAGGCCGGAAAGGACGAGGCAGCGCTCGCCGCCTATCTCAAGGTGCTTGAGATCTATCCGGCGATGCGGGAGGCCCAGACCCGGGTCGGCGAATTGGCCGACGAACTGACGGGCGACGAAATCTGATACCCGTGCCGATGACCCTGAGCATCGTGGCCATTGCGGCCATTGTCGCGCTGGCGCTGCTCGCCTTCACTCGGCAGCAGACGCGGCGCATCGAGCAACTCTATCCGGCCATCGGCGAAATGGTCGACATCGGCGGCTGCCGGCTGCATTGCGTTCATGTTCCCGGCTCCTCCGAGGCGGATTTGCCGCCCGTGGTGTTCATTCACGGTGCCAGCGGCAATCTGCGCGACCAGATGGCAGCCTTTCGCGACAGGCTCGAAGGCCGCGCCGACCTGCTATTTGTCGACCGGCCGGGCCATGGCTGGTCCGAACGCGGCAGTCCGGACAACCGCTTTCCCGACGGGCAGGCGCGCGCCATCGCCGCCCTGCTCGATCACAAGAACATCGACAAAGCGATCATTGCCGGCCACTCCTTCGGCGGCGCCATTGCCGCCGGCATGGCGCTGGAGGCACCGCACAAGGTCTCGGGCCTGCTGCTGCTGTCGGCCGCCACCCATCCGTGGAAAGGCGGCATCGACTGGCACTATACGCTTTCGGCCCTGCCGGTGATCGGTCATCTGTTCACCGAACTGCTGGTGATGCCGGCGGGCCTTTGGAGGATCGACCGCGTATCGCGCTGTGTCTTTCGGCCGAACGCCTATCCGCCGGATTATCTGCGGCAGTCCGCAACCGCCCTGGTGCTGCGGCCGCACGCCTTCCGCTACAACGGCACAGATGTCGCTCATCTCCACGAATATGTGACCAGGGCCGCACAGCGCTATGCGACCATCGCCGCGCCGACGGTCGTCATTACCGGTGACTATGACGAGATCGTCTCGCCCGACATTCACTCCGAGGCCCTGGCAAGGGACATCGCCAACGCTCAATTGCTGCGCATTAAGGGAGTCGGCCACAAACCGGACTTCGCCGCCACCGATTTGTGCATCGCGGCCATTGAAAACCTCGCCGGCCGGCCGCGGGACCTCGCCGCCGAGGCCGCTTCCCTGCAGCGCCGACTGGCATCCATGGCAACGTAAGGTTGGGTTGCTCAGAGTTTTCGGCTCAGCCAGTCGAGCGCCTTGGCGGCTGTCTCTGGCCATTGGTCGTCAAACTGTATGTAGTGGCAGGCCCCGTTGACCGCCAGGAAATCCGCCGTTTCGTAGCGCTCGGCCATCAATCGCGCGGTGCTTGTTGCCACGGCCTTGTCCTCGGTTCCTGAAATGAAGAGCAGCGGGCAGGAAACCTTGTTTTGGTCAACAAGCGTGGTTTGGTGAACGTCATACATCCAGAAGACAAACTCGAAAAGCACCCGACCGGATTCGGTGCCGAGACGCGCATGGATGTCACGTTGCACAGGGGTCGGCAGCGTGTTCAGCCCATATTTCGTCAGAAGCTCGAGATCCTGTCCCAGCGCCTGCTCCCAGAAAGCGCCTGCCGAAATGAACAGCTTTCCGAGTTCGCGCTCCCCGTCCGTCGTCGGCAGAATGCCGTTCACAATGCTGCTGTTGAGAAGAACGCCCGCTCTTACGGCTCCCTCGGCCGCCAGGAGCTGCGCGATAACCCCGCCGAGCGAGTGGCCCACAACAACCGGGCTCTCGCCAATCTCTTCAATTGCGCGCCGGGCATCGTCCACAAAATCCGCGATGCTTGTCCCAACGAGCTTGGCATCGCGTTCCGGTCCGGGCGGCAAGTCATGATGCCGATAGGTGAGGCTGTGGCAGACATATCCGGAAGCCTCGAAGGACATACGCACATTTGCCATCGTCCAGGCCGCAGCGTTGGTGCCGGTCAAAAGCAGGACTGGAGGCAGGGAGTCAGTTGACATCTGAAGTTCCCAAAGAAAGGGGTCGCCGAACAGCGAACCCACCATCGTCGCTTTGTCCCGCTAGGTTCAACGAATCTTGGGTGTTGCGCAAGAGGTTACAGGTCCGCTTCGTCCACTTTGTGTGCGTTCGTGCATTGCGCAGCGGGGATCCGGACCGAGCCCATCCCGGCCATTAACCCGCGGAATCTTAAATTGCGAATTCGGCCCTGAGCTGCCATTCACCCTTCGCCTCGGTTGCTGCTTTGATCCGTCAAAGGAGACGTTCGCTGCGTTTGCGAACTCAAGCCCGGACCGAATTCACACATCGCGGACAAAGCGGACTTGCTCTGCCGCGATGCCAATACTGGATGCGAAACCTCACTTGTGCTGCTTGGACCCTCGGTTCGAGCCACGCTTGAACCGAAAAACAGATGCAATATCTGTTTGAAGATCGAAGAAAATCAGCCCGTAAATCGCCACTGAAAGTGGAACGAAATTGGCGAGAATTTCAACGACTGAGCCGGTAACAAAGCCGTGCGCCATCCACATCGAAAAGGACACAATGGTTCCAATCCTAACGGCTATTGCAGATTCTCCAACCAACAACGACAGCGACAGGAAAGATGTGCCAACGGCGGGAAGCACTTGAAAAACCGATCGACTCATCAAAAAAGAAATCAACAGGGCAGATGATCCCACTGCAGGGAGCAGATGAAGCTGCTCTGTAATGGTAAAGAGAGCAGCAACCCAATAAATTACTATGAAAAAGATGATGATCGGCTTTTGATGTTTCTGATCAAGGAGTGATGTTGCGAGCAATTGGACGGCAATCAATGCCGAGATGATGGCCGCAAGCGGAACTTCAAGGGCGATGTAGTGCGCCATCCAGAAGATGTTGGAAATACCAAGGAAGAGTGTTAGCCCGGCGCGTTCCTTCGCTCGAGCGGAAAAAACCTGAAGGCCAAAAGCCGCTGAACCGAATGCCTGTGCCACCAAGTAAGAGACCGAAAACAATCTTCTGCCCTTCCCCCTGCCGCATTCGTAGATAGCTCGCTTGCATTTCAAAACACCGGCTTCGTTAAAAACCGTCGGATCTCTCGAAATCGCAGGCCTAGTCTTAACGCTCTATCCCTTTTTTTGATCTTGCAATCACATTTACAAAAGGTTCAAGGCTGATTCTTGCAAGCTGTCCACAAAGGGCTCTGTCCGGCCGAATCCCGCGTCACGGCAATTACTATTTTTGCTACCTCGGGTGAGCATCAATCACGGCCCAAAGTTGTCGCAGGACCATTCCACAGCGAATGACAACTCAGAGCCCTTTGAGGACATTTTAAGCATCACATTTTAGGTACCATCAGATTGTGCGAGGAGTGGACAATATGCGAATTGTTTCCGAGTGGGGGCTGTCCGGGGTCAGCGCGCTGAAGCCAAAAGCAGATGTTTTCATTGTTGTGGATGTCCTTTCCTTCTCCACATGTGTCGACGTAGCGTGTGCAAACGGCGCGAGCGTCTTCCCATTCCCGATACATGACCGCGAGGCTGCTGCAAAAGAAGCGAAGCGCCTTGGCGCCAAGTTGGCAGGAAAGCGCTCCGATCCGGACGCCGAGTTCAGTCTTTCTGCCCCGACACTTCAATCAATCCAGGCGGGCACCCGCTTGCTCCTGCCATCTCCGAATGGATCTCATATATCCTTTCTCGCAGGCGACAAAACTGTCTTCGCCGGTTGTTTGCGCAATGCATCGGTAGTTGCCGCTGCTGCCACCAGGCTAGCCGGCAATGGGACATTAGCCATCATTCCGGCGGGGGAGCGGTGGAATGATGGCAGCCTGAGACCTGCCATCGAAGACATATTGGGTGCTGGCGCAATCATCTCCGAATTGCGCGGTTCGCTTTCCGCGGAAGCAATGGTTGCAAGGGACGCATTCTTTTCTGCGCGTGCAGATCTGGCAGACAGGTTGCGAACCTCGGTCTCGGGAGTCGAACTCAGTGAACGCGGTTTCCCCGAAGACGTGGCTATCGCGTCAGAGCTGAATGTTTCGCAATGTGCGCCAATCCTTGTGGAAGGAGCTTATGTAGCGAACGACTAGCGCGTGCGGGAACAGCAGCTTCGTCTAAGGTTTGTGGCTGCTGGATGCTTGCCATCCAGCGGCGACAAATCTGACAAGGAGGAAAGCGCGGGAGATTTTGCTGCTATGGGGATTGTGGGCTACGGCTGCGGTGGCCGATGCAACGGACAGCAGACCCTGTGGCGCTGAGAAGCGCAGGCCCGTTGGTCTTCGCGGTCTGATGTTGCCGATTGATTGCTCTTTCCGCCTGCAATGGCCTGTTTTGGCCCCGGCTGCAGAACGCCGGCCACAGTGGTTGGTCCGGCATCTGCGCATCGCGAAGCCGAGCGTGGTCGAAGCATCATGTGGCATCCTTCCATGGCGGGGCGCGGGATTTCGGGGGTTGGCCGCGGGTGAAGGTTTCGATGATGAACATTGCGCCGCCGCATTCGGGACATTCCTGGCTCAGGTCGCGCCTGTCTTCATCGGCTTGCCCGTCTTCATCGATTGTCTGATCGGCCTGCGGTTGCGCATCGAGCAATCGCCTGATCCTCTTGATCCTGTCGCGGCGGATGCCATTGGCGAGGAAACCGGTGTGGCGAATGCGATGGAAGCCGGAGGGCAGGACATGGATCAGGAAGCGGCGGATGAACTCAGGCGTGGGGAGGCGCATGACCTTCATCCGGTCACCCCGCTTGATCCGGTAGTCTTTCCAGCGGAAGGATACCGTGTCGCCATCGGCGCTGACCAGGCGGTGGTTGGAGACCGCGACACGGTGCGTGTATCGGCTGAGATAAGCCAGCACCGCCTTTGGTCCGCCGAAGGGTGGCTTGGCATACACGACCCAGTCAATTTTCTGCAGCGGCGCGAGATGGGTGGCAAAAGCGTCGGAACTGGCCAGGTTTGTCAGGGTGCCGAAGAAGCGCAGCTTGCCCGTCCGGTGCAATCTCTTCAGACCTTCGAGGAACAGACGTCGGAACAGCCTCGACAGAACCTTCACCGGCAGAAAGAAGCCTTTACGGCAGGCGATCCATCGGGCGCCATCCGGGGACATACCACCGCCAGGCACGATGACGTGTACGTGCGGGTGGTGCATCATGGCCGACCCCCATGTGTGCAATACGCTGGTCATGCCGATCTTTGCTCCGAGGTGTTTTGGATCGGCAGCGATGGTCAGAAGCGCCTGTGCCGATGCCTTGAACAGCAGATCATACACCGCCGCTTTGTTCTGATAAGCGATATCGGCGATCTGGGCCGGCAGCGTGAAGACCACATGAAAATAGCTGACGGGCAACAGGTCCTCGATGCGCGCCATCATCCAATCCCGGGCCGTGATGCCCTGGCACTTCGGGCAGTGCCGATTGCGACACGAGTTGTAAGCAACGTGTTGATGGCCGCATTTGTTGCAGGCTGCAACATGCCCGCCGAGCGCGGCGCCGGCAATTCTCTATCGCGGACATTACCTTCAACTGCGGCAGGTTCAGATGCCCGGCATGGTCACGGCGATAGGCAGGCCCATGGGCGCGGAAGATATCCGCGACCTCCAGTCTGGGACGAGGCATGGGGACCCGGCTTAACCAGGGCCAGCCTCTCGGCGGACCAGCAGATCGAGTGGGCTCGTGACGTCCCTGATCGTCTTGGTCGCCACCTTGGTATAGACCGTCGTGGTCTCCAGCTTGGCGTGACCGAGCAGAACTTGGATGACCCGGATGTCGGTCCCACCCTCCAGCAGATGCGTGGCAAAGCTGTGCCGCAGGGTGTGAGGTGACACCTTCTTTCTGATCTCGGCAAAGTCGCAGGCCACCCCGAAGGCCCGGTTGAACTGCCGCGTCGATATCGGGTCGACCCGGTTGCGACCGGGAAAGAGCCAGCCCGCGGGCCGGGCTTCGCGGTAATAATCGCGCAGAAGCTCCAGCAGGTTCGGCGACAGCATCACATGCCGATCCTTGCGGCCCTTGCCCTGGTCAATCCTGATCAGCATCCGGTCGCTGTCGATATCACCGACCTTCAAGTGCGTAACCTCGCTCGCCCGCAACCCGCCGCCATAGGCCACGCTGAAGGCGGCCCGGTATCTGAGCCCGGGTCCCGGCGCGGCTTCGAGAATGCGCGCGACCTCCTCGGCACTCAGCACCACGGGGATCTTCTTCGCCGCCCGCTGATAGCGCATGTGCCGCTTCATCTCGGGCCGCGGACAGGTCGTCGCGTAGAAGAAACTCAAGACCGTCAGCCGGTTGTTGAAGGTCGGCGCGCCGACACCGCGCTCTTTCATATCCAGTTGGAAGGCGCGTAGTTCTTCCGGCGTCGCCGTAGCAGGCGAGTGCCCCAGGAACCGCGTGAAGTCGCGCATCGCCCGCAGATACATCGTCTGCGTCTTGGGCAGCAGCCCCTTGATCCGCATATCCTCAAGAAAACGTCGGCGAAGGGCGGGAATATACTGGTCCGTCATCGGAACCTCCTGTCATCGGATTGAGAAGATCCCAATCGTCAGACAGGCACGCCCATCCTCAAATAACAGCGCCCGATCAGCGCACCCCACTCGCCGCAAGCGCCCCTACCGCGCGAGCGGTTTCGTCCTCGTCCGCACACCCGACATTTGTGCAAAGCGCAGCGAATATCCACATTCCCCCAGTTTGAGACGTGCTTGCTCAAATCTCCAAGGTCTGAAAAGTCAGCGATGCATGTGTTCGCGTATTGGGCAGCGAAGGTCCGGAGCGAGCCCAAGATGGACATTGTGCCTCAGCAATCAGCCAATTTTTCTTTGGCACCATCGGAAAAGTGCCAAATCTTCATTTTCACCACAGAATGACCAATAGGCAGCCAACCACTTTGTAACGGGGCCACTCGTTTCGCAAAGTCCGCAATCGGCGAGCCACTTGTACGCTTGTTCTTGGTCAATAGTACGAGCAGCGGGTGTTATCGACGGATCAAGGAAAGCAACGGCGACAATTGGATTAAAACTAGCGCATCCCGCTATTGTGGTTCCTCCAAAATCCAGGACGGCCGTTATTCTGCTGCCTTCACATAGAACATTTGACGGACAATAATCGAGATGAACGAGCGCCGGTGACGTCGGCTCTTCAATTTCAGACACAATGTTCTCAACGACGATATCGAGATTGCAGACACTTAACGACACCTCAGCTCTGCGATAAAGAAAATCTCTAAAATTTCTGGTTTGAATGGCGTTGACCAATCCAATTTCACCGTAAACCGCTTCATCCGTCAGTAAGCCGGCAAGATGTTTTGAGGTGTTCAGATAGTCTTGAACGAGATTTTCGCGAGCCAATTTGGAACATTTGGGGAGAGCATCACTCATGGGCATCCCGGTCAAATGGTCCTCAACAGTAAAATGAAGCCCATACTCATATCCATAATCGCGAACTCTCGGAATCTGAAATGTGGAAGAAACTCCAATGCGAGCCAGCAAATTGGCTCTCGCCAGCACATCAGCTTCGTTTGCGCCGGAGCGGTTCACTCGCAATGCTAAACCATTACGCAATGAGAAAACTTGCGCTTCCGCGCCTTCACCCAACAAAGCTGATTGGTCGGTTCCAAATTTCCTCAATATGTCATCGATATTACTGATGGCACTACGTCTCTGATCGGCATTTGTCGCCACTATCAAACCATAAGGTTCTTCAATCAACGACTTTCAACAAATGAGCGGCACGGTCATCTCCCCCGTACCCACCATCTCCCCTAATCGGCCTAAGAATGGGAAGAATTCGAGCTGATCAAACATGGCAAAACGGCGGTTATGACGCGCGCGTAACCCTGCGGACTTCGCGACTGGATGCAATCCTCGATACCTTGAAGATTGGCTTCGGCCGGTTCGGCGAGCCTGTAGCAAATATACCGGCTTATCGGTGATAGTTCTGGCTTCGGCTACAGCGTCGTTCCACACATCATCAACCGTAGCTCTGGAGATCGGACTGTTACGGCCGCGCTCAAGAGCTTCTTCAGCCAAAGCCTTGGTGATTTTGCTCACTGGCGTTGTTGGCTTGCACTTGTGATGGGGTGACACCAAGGCGTGCAACCCACCTAACCAGTGAACAAAATCACCCGGTCAAATGAACCAGGATAATAACAGAACGCCCTAATGACAGTTTATGGTCGTTTTTGCTTTGTAACCCTCTGGTGCGTTGTTTTCGTTGCACTGGCATTCGATGGTTTCAAACGGGACGCAATCCACAACCAGCGAGGGGCTGGAGCACTTGATGCTTTTGGGGCTCGTTGGATTGGCTTGCGAACCACAATACGTGTAAGCCCAATATCTTGTGTGGCCGCCTAGCGTCTTGGTCCAACTGCAAGGGCTTTTGCTCGGGTCACAATATAAGTGATCCGTAACCGACTTGGGATCCGCGTTTGCGTAGCCGGTAAAGCTCACGATTGCAGCGAGGGCGACAACAAGGCGCGTAAAGGTCAATTTCTCCTCCATTTGTTGTTCGCGTCAGGTCCGTCCAATATTGATGATGCAACGGGTCGAGACTCTTGCTCAAATGTCAAATACAAAGTTCCACCAGAGATCATAGACTTGCTGGTGGTTCTTATGACTCCGGTATTTGCTCGAGCGGGTGCTCTCAAAGACAACAAATGTCGGATTCGAACCAATACACTACTTTGGCAGTTCCATAAACACGATCATAAAACTCCAATCCCGGCAAGGAAAATCATTGATTTCGGCAAGAAGTCCGCCTCATTTTCGGCCAAAAGGTTACTTCTTTCTCCAACAAGGTTGCCAAGTGATTGAACTGCGAAAGTAGTGCCGGGTAAGTGTCAGCCATGGCACCATTGCAACAGATTCAAGCTGCCGAAATCGATCATGGTCTGGGCTGTGGCAACCCCGGGCGATCAGGTAGCGAATGCTGCCCGGCTTTACCGCAACCAGCCTTGGCAGAAATCTGCGCGAAAGGATGTCGCCATAGCCGGATCGTCCGAAAGTCAGATCCCGGTCATGCCGTCGGAGCCGATATAAGCGATCCGCAGCATGTTGGTCGAGCCTGGCGTTCCCAGCGGCACGCCGGCTGAAATGATCACCCGGTCGCCGGGTTTGCCGAACTCTTCCAGGAACGTCACACGGCAGGCCATATCGACGACTTCATCGAGGTCATTCGGATCATCGGTCACCACGCAATGCAGTCCCCAGACGACCGACAGCCGCCGCGCCGTTTGAATGATCGGCGACAGGGCCAGAATCGGGATCTGGGCGCGTTCGCGCGACGCCCGCAATCCGGTGGTGCCGGAGGTGGTGAAACAGACGATCGCGCAAAGCTGCAGCGTTTCGGCGATCTGCCGCGCGGCGAGCGAAATGGCATCGGCGCCCGTCGCTTCCGGTTCGGAACGCTGGGCGTGGATGATCCCCGAATAGTTTGGGTCCAGCTCCACCTCCCGGGCAATCGCCGCCATGGTGGACACAGCCTCGACGGGATAGTCGCCGGCAGCCGACTCGGCCGACAGCATGACCGCATCGGCCCCCTCGAAAACCGCCGTGGCGACATCCGACACCTCAGCCCGCGTCGGAACCGGAGCCGTGATCATGGATTCCAGCATCTGCGTCGCGACCACCACCGGCTTGCCCGCCTTGCGGCAGGCGCGGATCAGCTGTTTCTGCAGGCCCGGAACGGCTTCCAGCGGCAGCTCGACGCCGAGATCGCCGCGCGCAACCATCAGCGCATCGGACAATTCGATGATCTCGTCGATACGCTCGATGGCCTGCGGTTTTTCGATTTTGGCCATCAGCCCGACACGGCCGCGTGCCACCTTCCGGACCTCCGCCAGATCGTCCGGCCGCTGGATGAACGACAGGGCCACCCAGTCGACATCGTCGGTCGCCAGTACCGCTTCAAGGTCCTTATGGTCCTTTGGCGTCAGCGCCCCGACACCCAGCGTCGAATCCGGCAGGCTGACGCCCTTGCGGTCGGAGATCCCGGTGCCGGAGACGACGGTGCACTGGATCGATTGTCCGTCGCAGACCTCGGCCTTCAACTGCAGCCGGCCATCATCGATCAGCAGCCGGTGGCCCGGCTCGACCGCCTTGAAAATCTCCGGATGCGGCAGGTGGACCCGTGTCGCGTCGCCGGGTGCTTCGTTCGTATCGAGGGTGAAGCTCTGCCCCGGCATGAGTTCAACCGCGGTGTCGGCGAATTTCCCGACCCGCAGCTTGGGTCCCTGCAGATCGGCCAGAATACCGATCGGATGTCCGCAGCGGGTCTCCACATTGCGGATACGCTGCACCAGTTCGCGCATCAAATCGTGGCTGGCATGGCTCATATTGATCCGGAAGACATCGGCTCCGGCTTCATGAAGTTTCTGGATCGTTTCCTCGTCAGAAGACGCAGGTCCCAGCGTCGCCAGGATCTTCACCTTACGCAGGCGCTTCATTAATTTTGACCTTCTGGTGTGTCCGCCGAATCGGAAAGCTGAACCATCCAGCTTGCCTGCTGTCCCGTATCATATTCCTTGAAGCCCATGCGCATGAAACCGCGGGTAAAACAGTTCTGCACACCGATGATTTTGAACTCATCTTCAGCCACGCACATATAGACTTCGCCACCCCATCGGCCGCCGCGGGCGGCGTCCTCGGCATAGACGTAGTAATAGCGCGAGGACAACTGCCCCTCGATCAGCGTAGCGCAGGAGGTCGCAGGAATCTGCCACCAGCCCTCCGTGATCCATCCCTCGCCGCCGCGATAGCCAATGGCCACACCCACGAGGTTCTGCGTTCCGTTGCATACCCTGAAATCGGCGCGCGCATCCTGCGATACCATCCCGGCACCCAGAAACGCCAACAGTGCGAGAAGGTTGCGACAGTGCAAGAATCCATTACCAGTCACGGTTCGATCATTACCCCAATTCATATCGAAGACGTGAATATCAGTACACTTCGATAGCACAATATGACAGGATTGTTATGTGCAGCAATGGCGCGTCAAATGTCAACGAAAACGGCTTGGTGGCAATGCCGCGATCGTCGGAACATCTGCTGCCAGCAGCGGTATTTATCGGACCGGCCGGCGACCCTATATGGTTTTGAGACAAAATTGCCCGACCGCCAAGAGGCCGGCAGAAACATGATGAGGAATGCGCCATGACGGACCTGACCGACGAACAGAAAACCCAATTCGAGGCCGCGGCTTTCCGCACCCTGGTCGCCCATCTGCGCGAACGCACCGATGTCCAGAATATCGACCTGATGAACCTGTCAGGCTTTTGCCGCAACTGCCTGTCCAACTGGTATCAGGATGCGGCGCGCGAGGCGGGCGTGGAACTGGACAGGTCCGAGGCCCGCGAATTGATCTATGGCATGCCCTATGAGGCGTGGAAAGAGCGCTATCAGACGGAAGCCACCGATGAACAGAAGGCGGCCTTCGCAGCGAACAATCCCGGCCACTGAGTTTCCCGTCGGGCGCTGGCACAAAGAGGTTGCCTGCCCCTTGACGAAGCTGTCGGCGCAGGGCACCTGTCGGCATCGTTCAGTCAGCACAGGATTCGTTCATGTCAGAAGCCCAGGGAGTTGCCCGAGATCAGTTGCGCGCATTCGTCGAGCGGATCGAACGGCTGGAAGAGGAAAAGAAAACCATCGCCGACGACATCAAGGAAGTCTACGGCGAAGCGAAAGCCATGGGCTTCGACACGAAGGTGCTTCGCAAGGTGATCTCGATCCGCAAGCTCGATCAGAACGAGCGCATGGAGCAGGAAGCGGTGCTGGACACCTATCTTCACGCGCTCGGCATGGTCGAGGCCCCGCCGCAATCCTGACGAAACGACGTCGGGCCACGTTGCCGTCAGACCGGATCTTTTGACGGCGACCCGGTGGACAGCTTGCCGGCTATGGCCGTACCGCAGGCCTTCAAGAAGGACGCCCGTCAGTCCGCCGCCGTCAGATCGAAGGTTTCATCGGGGAAGAACTTCGCGAGGCGGATGTCGGCGGTGCGCGCATGGCCCTCCATGCCTTCCAGCCGGGAGATTCGTGCCGTTGCTTCAGCCACCGGCCTTGCCCCCTCGCGCGTGGCACGCTGCCAGGTGACCGTTTTCATATATTTGTGAACGGACAGGCCGCCGGTGTAGCGGGCCGCACCTGATGTCGGCAGAACATGGTTCGGACCAGCCGCCTTGTCACCAAAGGCGACAGTCGTCTCCTCGCCCAGAAACAGCGAGCCGTAAGAACGCAGCCGGCCCATCCACCAGGACAGGTCTTCCGCTTGTATGTGCAGGTGCTCGGGTCCGTACGAATCACAGATCTGTGCCATCTCCTCGCGGTCGGAACACAGGATGACCTCACCCAGATCACGCCAGGCAGCCTTGGCGTTGCTGGCGTTGGTATCGGGAAGTTGGGCGATAATGTCCGGCATGAGCACCATCACATCTTCTGCCAGCGTCCGGTCGTCTGTCACAAGCCAGACCGGAGAATTGTAGCCGTGCTCAGCCTGTCCAGCCAGATCCCAGGCAACCAGATGGGGATCGGCCGTTGCATCGGCGACCACCATGGAATCGGTCGGACCGGCAAACATATCGATGCCGACGCGGCCGAACAGGATGCGTTTTGCCTCCGCGACGAACTGATTGCCCGGCCCCACAAGAATATCGGCCTTTGGCAGGCCGAACAGTCCGAACGCCATCGACGCGATGCCCTGGACCCCTCCCATGTTCAGGACGGCGTCTGCGCCGCACAGCTTCATCGTGAACAGGATCGCCGGCGGTATGCCGATGCCGGGCTTGGGCGGCGAGCAGGCGGTGATGTGGCCCACGCCGGCCACCTTCGCGGTGGTAATCGTCATGATTGCCGAGGCGATGTGGCTGTAGCGGCCGCCCGGCACATAGCATCCCGCCGTCGAGACGGGAATTTGCTTCTGTCCAGCGAAGAAACCCGGCTGAACCTCAAGTTCGCAGTCAAGGATCGTCGCCTTTTGTGCTTCGGCGAACCGCCGGATATTGTCATGGGCGAAGCGGATGTCCGCCTTCAACTTTTCCGGCAGCTGATGCGCAGCCGCATCCAGCGTGTCCTGCGACACGAGTGCCGGGCCCGTCCACCCGTCGAACTTTTCCGCACAGGCGCTGGCGGCGTGGTCGCCGCCCTGTTCGATCTCCGCCAAAAGCGTCCGCACCGCGGCCTGTACATCACTCTGATCGGATGCGGCGTGCGGGTCTGCCTTCTTCAGATATTCGATCGTCATCGGCGCTTTCCCAAACTGCCTTGCCCTATTTCTGGTCGGTTCGACGGAACGCGCCCTGTACGATCCGGTCGATGACCATCGCCACGAACAGGATTGCGAACCCGCCCAGAAGGCCGGGCCCCTTGGCGGCGAACTGCAACGCCTCGAGGATCACCTTGCCGAGCCCGCCGCCGCCAATGAGCGAGATGATCACCACCATCGACAGGCACATCAGGATCGTCTGGTTCACACCGGTCATGATCGACGGCAGGGCGAGCGGCAGTTCCACGTCCTTGAGCAGTTCCCACCGCGACGCACCAAATGCGGTCGCCGCTTCCTTTATGTTGTCGGGCACCCCGCGCATGCCCAGCGCGGTCAGGCGAATGACCGGCGGCATGCCGAAAATGATCGTCGCCAGAATGCCGGGCGGGTTGCCGGTGCCGAAGAAGGCGATGATCGGGATCAGGTAGACGAAGGCAGGCAGCGTCTGCATGAGATCGAGCACGGGCTCAGCGAATTTGTAGGCACGCATCGACTTGCCGAACCAGATGCCGAGCGGAATGCCGATGACGACGCATAGAACGACCGCCGCGCCCACGAGCGCAACCGTTTCCATCGCGATTTCCCAATAGCCCAGCAGCGCGATATAGGCGAGCGCGGCCGCCGTGAAGATTGCCACGCGCGGCCCCGCCGCGCGCCAGGCAAATACGCAGATGACGGCCATGACGACCGGCCAGGGCGTGCCGATGAGAGCCAGGGAGATGGTATCGAGAATCTGCCGAACGACGAGCACGATGCCGTCAAAGGCGCCGGCGCCGCTGCGCGCCGCATCGTCGATGACCGCTTCGAGCCAGCGCGCCGTCGCGCCATAAAAGTCGGGGTCGGCCGGGAAGGCCGTCAGCCAGTCCGGAATGTTCTCGATGGTGAAACGGTAGACGGTCAGCGGTATGATCACCAGGCCCAGAACCACGCCGAACAGGATGTTGGGCATGCGAAAGCCCGACGGCACCTCGGCGGGCGCAACGCGCCATCTGGAATACTGCTTTTCGTAGACGACATTCGACCACACGCCCTGGACCAGCCGCAGCACGAGCAGCAGCACCAGCCCGGACACCAGGATCATGAAAGCGTCGGCGGCAGCCGCCTCGGCCGTCTCCCTGCTTCGCTCGGCCGCGCGCAGCAGGTTGCCGGCGAGCGTTTCGAACCGGGTGGGATCCTCACCCGCATCGCGCGCCGCCTGCGCCCGTTGCAGGAATTCTTCGGCGCGCGCGGCCTGACGCCCCGCCTGCGCCATTGCACCGGCGCCCAGTTCACCCCAGGTGCCGCGCCCGATCTGCACAAAGGCAACGATCTCCAGGATCAAAAACGCCCAAAAGAGCCCCCAGATGCCGCGCGCGGCCGCCCAGAACGGACCGAACAGCGCGGCGGCCCAGTTGAACACCCGTGGTATGCCCGTGGTGGTTTCGTGAATGGTGTGGAACGCATGGACATAGTAGTCTGGATTGCGATCGACGAACACGGAGATGGACTGGTCAAGCGCGTGGCGGTCGACCTCGATATCCTTCACCGAGGACGCCTTGCTGGTGACCGGATCCTGGGTGTTGGTCGTTGACGGCTGTGTGTTCATCATCGGCCTCCCTGGATGCCGCGCAGCAATGTGGTCTTGGTGATGATGCCGACGTCCTTGCCGGCATCGGTGACGACGAGCTGCCGCTCGCTTCCGACCGACACATCGATCAGTGAATCAAGGTCCTGTTCGCCGTCGACGCGAATGGCATCGTCGGGCGCCCCGCCATTGGCAAGCGGTTCCATGATCGTGTGCGCGCGCACCAGCTTGAGCCGCGAAATGCCCTGGACGAACTCCCGCACATAGTCGTCAGCCGGCTGGGTGACGATCTCTTCCGGTGTGCCGATCTGGACGATGACACCATCCTTCATGATTGCAATGCGGTGGCCGATCCGGATCGCCTCGTCGAGGTCATGGGTAATGAACAACGTCGATTTGTTGAGATCGCGCACCAGCGCCTTGAACTGGTCCTGCAATTGCAGACGGATCAGCGGATCAAGCGCCGAAAAGGGTTCATCCATCAGCAGGATTTCGGGGTCGCTGGCCAGCGCCCGCGCGATCCCGACCCGCTGCTGCATGCCGCCGGACAGTTCCCGGGGCAATCGGTCTTCGTAGCCGGTCAGATCGACGAGGCCGAGCGTGTAGTCGGAGATGGCCCAGCGTCTGGACTTTGGGATCTTTCGGATTTCGAGTGGGTAGGCGACATTCTCGCGCACCGAACGGTGCGGCATCAGCGCCATGTGCTGAAACACCATGCCGATGTGCCGCGCACGCATCTGGCGCAACTCCGCCGTCCCCATCGCGCCGACATCCTCGCCAAGCACCTTGATCGAACCCGCGCTGGGCTCGATGAGGCGGTTGACGTGCCGAACCAGCGTGGATTTGCCCGATCCCGACAATCCCATGATGCAGAAAATCTCACCGCGCGAGACGGAGAACGAGGCATCGCGCACCCCGATGACCGTCTGATATTTCTCCAGCGCTTCGGCCTTGGAAAGATCGGTCCGTTCGGCCTCGGCGATGGTTTCCGCACTGCGATCACCGAACACTTTCCAGACATGGCTCAGCTCGACGACTGTCTCTGCCATTATGATCCCCCAAAACTTGCAGATACGGTCAGGCGACCGTGAGCGGACCGCCGCGGAACGGTCATTCCGCGGCGGCCCGAAGACGTGATCAGTTGGTCAACCATCCGAGGACGACATCCTCGTTTTCGGCGACCCAGGCCTTCGCGAATTCCTCGACGTCCTGATCCTCGACCGACAGCGCGTAGCCGGCCTGGCTGAGCACCTCCGGCGGCATCTGATAGTTGTCGAGCATGGCGGCGACTTCCGGGAACTTGTCACGGATGGACGCGGCATAATGCAGGTGCAGCGTGGCGCCCTTCCATGCCGTGGAGGCCGACGATTTTTCCAGCCACTGCGGGTCGTCGGTCGGCTGGATGATCGTCCAGGTGGACGGATCATGTTCCGGCTCGTCCAGATAGACAAGATCATAGGCCACGAAGATGAAATGCGGCTCATAGCAGAAGCCCATCCACGGCTCGTCCGCCGATGCTGCCGCTCCCAGTTCGCCCCAGGCGACGGTGCCGTCATATTCCTTCAGCTCCATCGTCTGGTCATAGCCGTAGGACTTGGCGCGAATCTTCTCAATTGCGGTGGAGGCCCAGCCCGGCGCGCCGATCCAGACTTCCGGCGTGCCGTTGCCGTCCTTGTCGAAGATCGCCATCTTGTCGGGATCGGTCAGATCGTTGATCGAGCTGATGCCATGGGTATCTGCCGTGTGCTTTGTCACGCACATGCCCTGCACCGCCTGAACGGGATTCTCGTTCTTTACGACGGATTGGTTTTCCTTGACATATTTGTCGTGCAGATTGATCTGGTTCGGAAGCCACACCTCCGGATGCAGGTGCATCGAACCGGCATCCATGGCCTCGAAGATGATCGGGTTGGTCCCGCTTTGCAGTTCCACGTCGAGACCGAAATTTTCTTCAATGACGACTTTGAGGATGTTGGATGTGGCATTGGCGGCCGGCCAGTTCGGCACACCGAGCACGAGATCGGCCGCTTGTGGTGCCGCGACTGATCCCATCGATACGAGCGCCGTCGCAATCAAAAGTCGGGATTTGCTGGTCAGCATTGCAGGTTTTCCTTTCCCTGATGGTCGGTTGTTGTTGGCAAGGATGCAGCGCCCGACCCGCGCGCCGCCCCACTGGAAGGTAATTGACCGGTCGAGAACGCCACGCAGCTGTCGACGAGCACGTCGAGCGTGTCGAACAGCGGGACGTCGGTGTGCAGCCGATCGGCCATCAACGAGAATTCCGTGCAGCACACCATGATGACATCGGCGTCCCGGCTGGCCAGATGATCGGCCGCATCCTGCAGCGCGTCGGCCGCATCCTGCGAAACGCCGTTCTTCTTGACGTTGCGGATGAGGGCGAGGCGCTCGTCGTCGTCCCGGCCGTAAACCGGCGACAGTCCGACATCCGCCAAAGGTCTTTGAAACACACCCGCCGCCTTCAAGGCCGGCGATCCGAGCACGCCGATACGCGCGCCGCGCGCCGTCAGGTCGAGGGCCTTGCGGACGGCCAGTTGAACCATGTCAAGAAACAGGATGGACACGGCATCAGCGATCACACGGGCGTAGCGGTGGGCGGTGTTACAGGGCATTGCCAATGCCTCGGCGCCCGCGGCTTCAAGGCTTCGCGCCATCTCGGCCAGCACCGGGCCAGGGTCTTCGCCGTCGCCCTCGATCAATGCCCGGATGCGCGAGGGGACCTGTGTATTGTTATGCACGATCAGCGGGACATGGTCGGAATCATCGCCGGCCGGGACCGCGTCCAGCATCTTCTGCATGAACAGGATCGTGGCTTCCGGGCCCATGCCGCCCAGAACGCCGATCGTCGCCCTCGCCGATGTCATGCCGCACCGTCCAGGGACGTTTGGCTCGCCGTGTGTGCGATGATCCGTGCGATATGCTCGCAATCTTCGAGCGTGAATGTCAGCGGAATACGCATGTCGAACAGGCCCGCAAGGATGCGGTCCGTCTGCTCGAGATCCTGCGGTTCGATATAGGCCCAGCTGTGGTGGCTGGAGGTAAAGCCGACCGGTTCGGCGCCGCCGAACCATTTCAGCTCGACCCCCAGCGCCCCGTTGGCGGCAAGGAACGCACGCGCCGTTTCGGCGTCCGCCCAGGGGAGGCGAAACTGAATCGAACTGCCGACATAGAACTCGGCGTCCGGCCGCTGCGGCAAGGCGATGCCGGGGATGGCGGACAGGCGCGCCGCAATCAGGTCGTACCGTTCGTTCCAGCGATCGATATTGTCGTCGAGCGACGCCAGTTGCGGCAACAAAATGGCGGCGCGCAGATTGTCCATCCGCCCGGACATATTCGGCGTTTCCAGCCGGATGGTCTCGAAGGTCTCCCTGGGCGGTGCCGCGCCGTGGCGCTCATACAGCATGTAGGAGCCCGACGATATGATAGCCCGTGCCATGAATGCGGCATCGTCCGAAGTCAGCAACCCGCCTTCCCCGGAATTGATGTGCTTGTAGGTCTGTGTCGAAAAACACCCTGCCAGCCCGAAGCTGCCGCTCAGCCGCCCATTCCAGCGCGCACCCATCGTATGCGCACAATCTTCGATGAGAACGACTCCGGCTGCATCAAGCATGGCGGCAAGCGCGTCCATGTCGCACAGATGGCCCCGCATGTTGGAAAGCAGCAGTACCTTCGAACCGGTCCTGGCGATCTTGCGCTCCAGGTCGTCGAGATCGATCACCAGGTCTTCGGTGATCTCGACAAGGACCGGTCTGGCGCCGACACTTGCGATCGCGCCGGGCACGGGCGCCAGCGTGAAACCGTTGGTGAGGACAGCTGCGCCCGGTTCGACACCGGCGGCCCGCAGGGCCAGGGACATCGCATATCCGCCGGAGGCGCAGGCCAGGCAGTATCTGGCACCCTGATAGTCCGCAAAGGCGCGTTCAAGCCTAGACACGACGCTTGGCTCACCGTCCAGCGTATTGTAACGGTGCAGGCGACCACTGCGCATGACGTCGGCGGCGGCCGCGACCGCCGCGTCCGGTATCGCTTCCTGTTGGGTGGAGGTGCCACGGAACGGGGTCAATAGCGCCTCTCCTCAGGCGGTCTGCATGATCGGCTTGTCGCAGCCAAGGGCATCGGCATGGTCGCCATAGCCGAAGGCATCCGTGTAGCCGAAGAGCGCAACCGCACCGCCGGTATGCAGGAAGACGATGTTTTCGTCGCCTGACATTTCCCCTTTCCGGATCAGGTCGATGAGACCGGCCGCCCCCTTGCCGGAATAGACCGGGTCCAGCAGGATCCCCTCCAGGCGGGCGAACATCTCGATCGCCTGCAGGCATTCCGGCGTTGGAATGCCATAGCCCTCTCCGACATAGTCGGTGTTGGCAACGACATCTTCGCGCCCGACCACGCCGGGACATCCCAGTTTTTCGGCCGTTGCAAGGGCAAGGTTGTAGACGTTTTCCTCCTGCTTGGGCCTGGGCGCACGCACGCCGATGCCAAGCAGGGGAATGGCGGCGTTGATCGCCTTGAGACCGACGATCAGGCCGGCCTGCGTGCCCGCGCTTCCTGTTGCGTGAACGATCCGGTCGATTTTCAGGTCCATCGTGTTGGCCTGCTGCACCAGTTCCATGGCGGCATTGGCATAGCCCAGCGCACCGGTGGGGTTCGAGCCGCCGCCGGGAATGGTGTAGACCTTGCGCCCCCGCGCACGGAACGTCTCCGCGACGACCTCCAATTCGGCGTCCATATCGGAACCGCCGGGATGCCTCTCGACACTTGCCCCATGCAGATGGTCCAGGAACACATTGCCGTTGCTGTTGTAATTGGCATCTTTGGATCCGGTGCGATCCTCCAGAAGAATATGGCAATCGATGCCCATGCGCGCGGCAAAGGCGGCGGTCTGGCGCGCGTGATTGGATTGGGTGGCGCCCTGCGTGACGACAAGATCGGCGCCCTGGGCCACCGCTTCCGCCATGAGGAATTCGAGCTTTCGCGTCTTGTTGCCGCCGGTCGACAGGCCCGTGCAATCGTCCCGCTTGATCCAGATGCGCGGGCCGCCGAGCGCTCGCGAAAGCTGGTCCATCGGCTCGAGAGCCGTCGGCAGATGTGCCAGATACACGCGTGGAAAACGCGAAAAATGCATGGACCGCTTCTCCTCTTCAATCCTTCAGCGTATACTGGCACGGTGTTTGTGCGCATTCAAATGCAATTTTGGGTAGTCAGCATGCAAGAAATGCATATTAGCCGGAGACATCATGAGAATTGACTGGCTCGAAGACATCATCGCGCTGCTCGACACCGGCTCGGTCGTCGAGGCGGCGGTGGTGCGCAATATTTCACAATCGGCTTTCTCGCGGCGCATCCAGACACTTGAAATGCTCCTGGACGTCACTCTGGTCGATCGGCGGTCCAAGCCGAACCAGCCCGCCATCGCATTGCGCAATCACGAGGAAAAGCTGCGTGAAGTCGCCCGGCATCAGCGCAATCTGATCAAGCAGATCCAGACCGAAAGCCGGTCAGGTTCACGCCTGGTTGTCGTTGCCTGCCAGCACGCCATCACCGCGTCACTCGGACCGCAGATCGTGAAGCTGGTTTCCGGCCTTGGCAAGGCGCATGTGCGTCTGCGGTCAGCCAATCTTGATGAATGCGAGGCCTTGCTGCTGACCGGACAAGCTGATTTTTCGATCACATACAGTCTTGCCTCCGACAACCCGGGCTACCGGGACTCCATTACGGAAGAAGCCTTCATCGCCGACGAGAGGCTCGTCCCGGTTTATCAGGCCGAGCAGGCACGGCAGATGCTGTGGCGTTTTCATATGGGCGATCTCGACATGATCGCCTATCCCGCCGATGTCTTTTTGGGAAATGCCATTGAGCGGTATATTTTCCCCGGCATCGAACGCCAATGCCGGCTCAACATCGTCGCCGAGACCGCATTGACGCTGGCGGCCATGCAGATGGCGACGGCAGGCGTGGGTGTCGCATGGGTTCCGGAGGCCCTGGCGCATACCGATCTCGAGGGGGAGCGGCTCACCAATCTCAGCGAGCAGTTCGGCAGCCTGGACATGCAGATCGTCGCACGACGACGTTCCGGAGACACGGCGGACCTGCAATCCCGCATCTGGAGGGAACTGGCACGGGCTGGCGCTGTCGTCCCGTAGTGGCGGCAAACAGGCATTTTTGCAGCGGTTCCAGGATGTTGCCTTTCGGCACTCGAATGGGTTTTCCCTGCACGCTCGCCGAATGAGTGTTGCTGGAAGGTCCGACTGGGGCTTGAAACCAAGCTCTCGGTCCGCCGCCTATGTAAAAGAAACGGCAAAAT
The DNA here is from genome assembly GCA_028279875.1 of Rhizobiaceae bacterium. Lineage (GTDB taxonomy): Bacteria > Pseudomonadota > Alphaproteobacteria > Rhizobiales > Rhizobiaceae > Hoeflea_A. The sequence continues at coordinate 33,453 of JANQMU010000126.1, read as the reverse complement.
ATAGACCGGAATAGGTTTTGCTGTGGCGACACAGCGCCAAAGCACGAAGATCCGGTTGAAAGCACCAAGTTGAAATATCTTACGAAATCAATGGATTGCTTGGCTTCGAGGGCTTGCGTCAACCGTCGCAGTAAAAAATGGCTAGAGGTTCTTCAAGTCCTTGACAAGTGCAAACAGATGCAACGGATCGGTAAGGGACGGCTGGAAATCGAACCGCTCGTAAAACGAACTCGCCGCGTCGTTCTTGGCGTGAACCACCAGCGCACGGACACCGGCAATCTCGGCCACCTGCAAGGTACGCAGAACGGCATCGCGCAGCAGTCCTGCTCCGATTCTCTTGCCCTGCCACTTTTCGCTTACTCCGAGCCGGGCCAGCAGCATAATCGGCACGGGATGGCGGGCCAGCCCTTTGGTCAATCGCATGGGTGCTTCTTCGTAGCGGATCTCGCCGACAACGAGCGTGTAGAATCCAACGATGGCGTCATCATCCGCAAGGCCGACATAGGTTTGCGAAGCATTCGCCATCTGGTTCGGCAGGGCAAAACGGACCAAAAAGCGATTCAGTGTTTCCTCGCCGCAATCGAATATCTCGACGGCATGGCGGCGATGCAGCTTTTCGATCCGCAAGCCCGTCACGAGCGCTTATCATGCGAAAAGACGCTCGGCTCGTTCAGAAGTTTGCGAAGACGTGGCAAATCGCGCGGCGGGGCGTCCAGGGCAGTGATAAAGGCCTCCCACCTTTCGGGCGGAAGCTGGAAAACGCGACGGTCGGCAAGGGCTTCTTCTGCCCGGCCGAGCGCACTTTCAAGCACGAACTCGCTCAACGAACGGCGTTGAGCCCGCGCAGCGGCTGCCAAGGTATGCTTGGCTTCCACCGTCAGACGGAGATCGAGTTTTTCAGTGCGATTGATGCGTGTGGCCATGTTTCTGCCTCCTGAACGCATCTTGCCGGGGTTGCCAGACATTGTCAAGACAACTCGTTTGCCGTATCATGCGTCTTCGCCATCGTGCTCGTCGCCGGCTTCCGGCGCATTGTCATTCGCGGCGCACATCGCTTTCTCGTGGTCCTCCCACGCCAACGATCTGCCAATCAGCCGGACGACGGTCAGCACCACCTTGTCCACCCGGTCGGACGCGTTCGCATTATCCACGGTCTCCTGCACATCGGGCGGGCGGTTGTCATTGGCAGGCTGCCCTCTGCCCGAGCATCTGCCGTCATCGGTGATCACCGACCTCTTTCCTCCGGCCGCCACCTGACTGGATCGGCGACCCACCGGACGATATCGGACTCCCGCCAACCGGCACCGTTGATGCTGATCGTGATCCGCGCGGGAACGTGCCTTCGGCGATCTTGCGGTAGATGGTGGATCGTCGCAGCGCCGGATGGAAACAGCGGCACATCGGACGGCTCTTAGAACCCGATCCCCGTCCTCTTCCCAGGTCGAGATCGTGAGAGAAAGCAAGGGCCGTGCCGAGTTGGCCGCCAGCGTCCATGTCTATGCCGAATGCGGCCTTGCGGTTCGCGAGCAGGGATTCCATCTACGGATCACGTTCGAGGCTCCTGACCATGTCGCCCATGACCGACCGCGTGGCCTGGTAGCCGGACATGTCGCCCGCCTTCTGCATGGAGAGGGCATGAGCGTGCTGTGCCGGGAGTTCGGCGAGCATCTACGTCCGTCTTTCATCGAACATTCCAGGGCAAGATCAGAGCCTCGCATGTACGGAGCTTGACAACCACCAAACTATACGGAATCATTATCGAAACACTGTTACGATAATAGAAACAAGTAGGTTGGAAGCGATGTCGTCGAACCAGTCCCTGATGCGGGGTCTCGCCATTCTCGAACTCCTGGATGAAGCCAACGAACCGCTCGGAATACGCGACATCGCTCGCACGATGGAGATTAGCCCGACGATCGTGCAGCGGCTGATGCATTCGCTGGCCGACGCCAATTTCGCGCGCAAGGACCCACGAACTCAAAAATACATCATTGGTTACCGGGCCGTGGCGCTTGGTCGGGCCATGTTGAGCGACGAGCGGCTGGTCGGCACAGCGATGCCGGAGCTACGCTCACTGGCCAGCGAACATCATCTCAACGCTTTCCTGAGCGTCATCGCCGGCAGTGAACTGACCTATGTCCTGGCCGAGCAGAGCGCCGGTCCGATCGCAATCAAGAGCAAGCCTGGATCGAAGGCAGCCTTTCACGCTACCGCCATGGGCAAAGCTCTGCTTTCGGGACGGTCGATCGACGAGATCGATGCGCTCCTCGGTGAAGAGCCTCTGTCCCCGCTGACGGCGAAGACGATCACGGATCGCGATGCGCTTTACGCCGTTCTGTCGCGCGCCGACCAGCAGGGTTACGCACTGGCGTTCGGCGAGAATCTGGATGGCGTAACATCCGTCGCCGCGCGCATACGCGACTCGGAAGGCAGTGTGATCGCCGCCATCAGCATCGCTTTTGCACCCAGCCTGCAGCCCACTGTGCAGCTCGCTGACATTGTTCGACTGGTGACCGATGCGGCGGCGCGCATTTCCACCGGGCTCGGCTGTCCCGGAGAGATGCTCGACCGGATCACGCCGGTCATGGAAGACGTCGATGTTGCTTAACGCCGAACGCCTCAAGGACATTGCCGCCGGAGCGGGGCTGGACGCGCTACTGGCAACGACGCCAGAAAACGTTACCTATTCGAGCGGTTACTGGGCGCTGTCACAGTGGATCCGGCGAGGGCCGCAAACCTATGTGGTGCTGCCGGTCAGTGACCTGTCGACATCGCGGATCATCGCTTCGACGTCACTGATCGATCTTCTGGCCGACCAGGACGTGTGGATCAACAATGTTCAGCGTTTCGGCTTCTTTAAAGCCAACCGTAACGGTGCGTTGACCAGAGATCTGGATATGGATCAGGCGCGCCTCTATGACCTGCCGGCCGACGCATCCGCCATCGATGCGCTGAAACGCTCCGTTACCGATCTCGGTCTTGAGACGGCCAGGATCGGGCTGGACGAACTTGGTATCCTCCCTGGCGCCCGGGAAGCGCTCACCGAAGCCTTCCCGGGCGCATCCTTCCATGATGCGTCTGATTTGTTCCGTCAAATTCGCGCGATCAAGACCGAGGAAGAAATCGCTCGGCTGCGTGCGGTCGCCCGGATAACCGAACGATCCATCGCGGCTGCGCTTGCGGTCGCGCACGAGGGCGCGACCGAAAAAGACCTCGCACGCGCGTTTCACACACAGACCGTGCAGGACGACGCCACGCCGGTACTGGGCTGCATCGGCTTTGGTTCGCGCGCCGCCATGCCTAACGTTCAGCCAAGCGACCGAGCGCTTTCTCGCAACGAGGTGATCCGGTTCGATGTCGGCGGCCGCTACCGGCATTATCGCGCAGACATTGCGCGCAACGCGTTACTCGGCGAACCGTGCGGGCGCACGCAAACCTACCACAATGCTTTGCACACAGGCGTTGCCGAAGCGCTTGCGATGATCCGACCGGGCGTCTGCGCCAAGGACGTATTCGATACAACGGTTAAGGCCGTGCGCGACACCGGCATTGCCGACTACGAGCGGAGCCATGTCGGTCATGGCATCGGGATTGACGGTTATGACCTTCCAGCCCTTTCGGCCGGAAGCACCGACATCATCGAAGAGGGCATGGTTCTGTGTGTTGAAACACCCTACTACGAACTTGGCTGGTGCGGCCTTCAGGTCGAAGACATGGTTGTCGTCCGTGCCGACGGCATCGAAACGCTGATGACCACCGACGGTACCCTGCAGGTGTTGTCATGAGCACGCCGCAGCCCCGCACCTTCGACCGGTCCAAGCTGATCCACGCCCATCCGCGTGACGTGAGGGAGGCTGCACGACGCGGCGAGCTGAGTTATGTCACGCACGGACTGGCACGCGGCCACGTGCAGGCCAATCTGGCAATCGTGCCCGAAGACCACGCTTTCGAGTTTCTTCTGTTCTGCCTGCGCAATCCCAAGCCGTGTCCGGTCGTTGAGGTGCTTGAACCCGGCGAAACGGAATTCACCACGGTGGCACCGGGCTCCGATGTGCGGACGGACCTGCCCGGATACCGCGTCTACCGCAACGGCGAACTGACCGACGAATGTCATTCGATCGGCGGGATTTGGCGCAGCGACCACGTCGCCTTCTTGTTGGGTTGCAGCAACTCCTTCGACGCGATGCTGGAACGCCACGGCATTCCACAACGCCATCTGGAGGCACCTGACGGTCGCATCTCGGTCTACCAATCGAACATTGCTTGTACGCCGGCGGGCCGGTTTCACGGCAATCTCGTCGTGACCATGCGGCCGATCCCGGAGCGCGATGTGGTGCGCGTGAGCGAACTGTCGTCACGCTTTCCGATCGCCCATGGCTCGCCTGTTCATATCGGTGCGCCGCCGGCAATTGGCATCGATGATCTTAGCCGGGTTGATTGGGGCGCTTTCAACCCGCTGCGCGCCGGCGAGGTGCCGGTCTACTGGGCGTGCGGGGTGACACCGCAGGCCGTGGCGCTGGCAAGCGGCATATCGGAGATGATCACGCACGCGCCCGGTCACATGTTCGTCAGTGATCTCGTCATCGAAGAACACCAGTCTGCTTAACCACCAGTAATGAGGGAGAAGAAAATGAAACGGATTCTACTGTTAATGGCGATGATTGCGATGGCTTCAACCGCTGCCGCTGAAGAGGTGAACCTACCAGGCGATCTGTCCTGGACTGCATTCGGAACGACATCGTCCGGTTACGCCCAGTCTGTCGGCATTGGTCAGATGCTGGATTCGAAATATGACACCAGCCTGCGAATCATTCCCGGAGAGAACGATGTGGCACGAATGATTCCGCTCAAGAACGGTCAGTCCGACATCTGCGCCTGCGGCATTGCCTCCTATTTCGCCCAGGAAGGCGTGCTGATGTTCGCCGATCCCGACTGGGGTCCACAACGGCTCTTCACGCTGTTCAACAATGTCGGAACCAACGGTCAGACGGCTGCCATCGCCGCTGATGCAGGTGTAAAAACCATCGCCGACCTGCGCGGCAAGCGCGTGACATGGATCAAGGGATCACCCGCCAACAACACGAACATGACCGCGCTCTTGGCCTTCGGTGGCCTGACTTGGGATGATGTCGAGCGGGTCGAAGTACCTGGCTGGCGACAATCTATCGAAGCAGTCCTCAACGGGCAGTCCGACGCATCATGGGCGTCGACCTTGACCGGCTCGCTCAGCCGGATTGCGGCCTCTCCGCGTGGGCTGATGTTTCCGGAACTGTCGCACGGTGACGCCGAGGGTTGGGCAAGGGCTCAGGAGATTGCACCCTGGTTCGCGCCCACCATCGTCGAAAGCTATGTTGAGGATTCGGGCGTCGACGGCCCCTATGAGGGCATGAACTATCCCTATCCGCTATTTGTCGCTACGCCCAATATCCCGAACGACACGGCCTACGGCCTGACCAAGGCGATCATGGAGAACTATGACGCTATCAAAGACGCCGGCCCGAGCATGAACGGCTATGCGGCAGATCGGCAGATCCTGAGCTACATCTTCCCGGTCCACCCGGCCGCCATCACCTACTACAAGGAAGCGGGGCTCTGGACCGATGCGAATCAGGCACACAATGACAGCCTGCTCAAACGCCAGGACGTTCTGGCAACCGCCTGGGAACAAATGCAGGGGTCCGATTTGGATGGTGAGGCATTTGCGGCCGAATGGATGGAGGTGCGCGCCGCGGCGCTGAACGAAGCCGGCCTTCCGGTCATTTTCAACTGATCCATGCAAACGGGGGCTCCGGCTCCCGTTTCAATTCCTTTTCAGAGCATCGCCAGTGTCGCAATCCACCACCCAATCGGATGTTGATCGTCGATCCGATCCCGCACCGTCATCACCGTTGCTAACCGCCCTGGTCAGTGCCTCGGCGGTGCTGAGCACGTTCATCGCCGTCTGGATTATGTTCAATCTGGGCAATGCGCTGGGATTGTTCGTGCCGCTGGAGACACAATATCTCTACGGCTTGATCGCGCTACTTCTGCCCGTGGTTTTTGTCAGCCATTCGATCACCGGCCAGCCACGCCAGGGTGGGGTTCCGATCTATGACTGGCTGCTGGCGGGCGCGGCATTCGCCATTCCCGCGACTTTCGTTTTCAAGGCCGGGACCATGCTGGTCGAAGGCTGGGAGTTCGCCGCGCCAGAGTATGCGCGGGTCCTGTCTTACCTGTTTTGGGCGCTGATCCTCGAGGCACTGCGCCGTTCGTCCGGCTTCACAATCTTCGCCATCTGTTTGGTTTTCTCGCTCTACCCGGTCTTTTCCGAAGCCATGCCCGGCATATTACGCGCGCAATCGACCGATCTGAGCATCACGGCCGGGTTCCATATCTTCGGCAGCGAGAGCATTTTGGGTGTGCCGATGGCTGCGTTCGCCACGCTGGTGATCGGTTTTCTGATCTTCGGCGTGGCGCTGCAGTATACCGGTGGCGGTGCGTTCTTTCTAAACCTTGCCTTCGCACTGCTCGGCACGCGCCGTGGTGGACCGGCCAAGGTCGCAATCTTCTCCTCGGGCCTGATGGGTTCGATGAGCGGGTCCGTCATCACCAACGTCCTGACCACCGGCGTAATGTCCATTCCGGCAATGAAGAGGGTGGGCTTTACGGGTCGCTACGCTGGCGGCGTCGAAGCGTGTGCGTCCACCGGTGGCGTGCTGATGCCACCGGTCATGGGCGCGACGGCCTTCATTATGGCAACCTTTATCGAGGTGCCCTACTCGGAGATCGTCCTGGCCGCTGCGATCCCGTCCATTCTCTATTATGCAGGACTGTACCTGCAAATCGACGCATACGCCGCCCGCAACGGGATCAAAGGGCTGCCACGCGAGGAACTACCCAGCTTGCGCGAGGTAATCCGTACCGGATGGTATTTCGTCTTCGTCCTGGCGCTACTGGTTTTCATGCTGTTGTACTTGCAGCGCGAAGCTCAGGCGCCGTTCTATGCGACGGCTCTTTTGCTCGCAATCAACCAGATGTCCGCCAAACACCGCTGGGATCGCACGAAACTCGTGGCGTTTGTCTTTGCTATCGGCAAAATGCTGGGCGATCTCGCCGCTCTGCTTGCCGGCGTTGGGCTGATCATCGGCGCGCTGACCCTGTCCGGCAAGGTTGGCTCGATTGCTTATGAACTGGTCGCGCTCGCCGGCGACAATGTCCTCATTCTGCTGGCCATGGGCGCCATGACGAGCTTCGTCCTTGGCATGGGCATGACGGTCACGGCCGCGTACCTCTTCCTGGCCGTCACCTTGGCGCCGGCGCTGACCGCCTCGGGCCTCGACAAGGTCGCCGTGCACCTGTTCATGCTCTACTGGGGTATGGTCTCCTTCATCACGCCGCCGGTGTCATTGGGCGCTTTCGCCGCCGCCTCGATCGCCGGATCCAATCCTATGCGCACAGGTCTGGAGGCGATGCGGCTGGGGTCCATCATCTATTTCTTGCCGTTCTTCTTCGTCTTGAACCCGGCCCTGATCGGCCGCGGCGATGCGCTGGAAGTCGTGTTGGTTACGGGCACGGCCGTGATCGGCATCGTTGCCATTGCCGGTGCATTGCAGGGCTATGTGCCCGGCATTGGCCGGATCGTCGACAATCTTGCGTTCGCCGTTCCACTTCGGGTCACGCTTATGCTCGGCGGCGTGATACTCGCCTTGCCCGGCGGTGAATTGACCGGCTTCAGCCATGGTACGTTGATCATGTCAGGGTTCACGCTGGTCGCAGCCGCACTCGCCATCAACGCGCTGTTGAGCCAACGTCTCGCGGGGCAGGCGCTGCCATGACGACCAACCGGCCAACCGCTACCGATTTCGTGCACACATCGCAACCGACCACCGAAGGGTTCAACAGCCTGTCGGTACCCACCTATCGCGCCTCCACCATCACCTATCCCGATGTAGACAGCTTCGTCTCACGCGGTTCAAAAGGGCGACGCGCCTACAACTACGGGCTCGCCGGCACACCCACCAGCCGCACGCTGGCCGACAAGCTGACGGCACTCGAAAACGGCTGCGATACATTTCTGACACCGTCCGGGCTGATGGCCATCACGGTCTCATGCCTTGCAGTCCTGTCCGCCGGTGATCGAGTTTTGCTACCGGAGACTGTCTATGCGCCGGTGCGCCGCTTTGCGGCGGACACGCTCGCCAAGCTGAACGTTGAGGCCCACTACTACGACCCGGCCAAACCTGTCGATCTTGGTGCCTTCGGGCCGAAATTGCGTCTGCTCTGGATTGAATCCCCCGGTTCGATCACGATGGAAATGCAGGACATCGCCGCATTATCCAAGCAGGCGAAGGATCAAGGGATTCTTGTGGGTTGCGACAATTCCTGGGCAACTCCGCTCTATTGCCGACCACTGGATCTCGGTGCCGACATTGTCGTGGAGGCCGTCACCAAATATCTCGCTGGTCACTCTGACCTCTTGCTCGGCTCAACCACGGTCCGGACCAACGATCTGGCCGGCAGAATTCATGCAACAATCCGCGCACTCGGTGTGGGAGTCTCGCCCGATGACTGTTTTCTTGCGTTGCGAGGTCTGGAAACCGCGCATGTCCGACTAGCGCATGTCGGACGCACGGCCTTGTCGTTGGCCGAAAAACTTCTTCAACACGAAAGCGTCACCGACGTCCTGATGCCGGCTTTGCCAAGTGGATCCGGGCATGCGCTCTGGAAACAGCAATATTCCGGAACAAGCGGCGTATTCAGCTTTGTCATGCAACCGGAGGACGACGACTCCTACCGCACTCGTTTCGCCAGGCTGCAGTTGATAGAGATCGGGGCGTCCTGGGGAGGCACACACAGCCTGATCGCACCTTCACCCGTTACCGATGGACGCTGCGGCGGCCGCTACGATGGAAAACAGATCAACCGCCTTAGCGTTGGCCTTGAAGATGCCAAGGAAATTGACGCCGACTTAGATCGATTTCTAAATGGTTGACCTGAAACACCAGCTCAAGCTTGAATTCGGATGATACCCAGGCCTTGAAAGCTAACAAGGCTAAGAATAAAGAATCCCGCCACCTTTATTGGAAAAGCAGGTTAATTTGGTTGCGGAGGCTCGCAACCACCGAAACTGACACTCACTCGCCATACCGATCTGACAGAAATTGTCATTCCGGCACGACTACAAAATGTCTTCCCTGTTTCGGGGCACTCCGCCAGTCAGGAAATTTTCGTCCGCTTCCGGCGCTGAGACCGCGATTTGCCTAGCACAATCAGCACGATGCGAATTCGCTTGTCTTTTCTTGCTCAGGGGCAATTATCTCGGCCGCCCGGACTGATGGCTGGCCGACAAAGCGGTCAGCGAGCCAGTTCAGGTCTTGTCTGAGTGTCGTCAATTGACCGTCTATGGCTTGTGGCGGGGTCGGTCTCACCATTCCACCGCTATATTCGGCGATGGCAAACCGAAAGACATAGCTTGGCGTGAGACCCATCCGCAGGTCAGACACGATGATCTTTCCATCCTGCAAGGCCGTCCGGTAATACCCTCGGCTAAACCATCTGAGTTTTTCGAAAGCATCGATTCCGCCCAGACAGGCGGTCAGGTCCGAGCGGGTCGGGTGGGTGTAAAATCTCGCCTGATCATCGTCGTCGAAGAGTGAGAGATAGAGATTATGATAGCGATCGTCTTCCTGCCCTATGACCTTCCAGACAATGGTATTGAGCGGACCTGCGGTCGCAAAAACGTTCCGCGCGTCAATTCCGGCCCGGGCGAAAATGGCTTTCGCCCGACTTTCGGCATTGGCCTGCAAAACGACGGTGAGCCCCATATAGGCCGTGCTGAACACAAGCGCCGCCGTGAGGCCGCCTTGCAGGCGCGATGACCAGTTTTTTCGCGTCAACGCCCAGATGACGGCGATGAGCAGGGGCAGCGTGTAGAGCGGATCGATGATGAAGATGGACCCGACACCGATCGGATCGGGATAAAACGGCCAAAAGATGCGGGTCCCGTAGACCGTCATCGCATCAATGATGGCGTGCGTTGAAAAGCACAGGAACACGGTCAGCCAGACTCTGGCCCTGTGCTCTCTCAGCGGTTTGATGAAACGAACGAGGAGTTCACCGACCACCGGTGCCGCCGCCGCATGGACGAACAGGGAGTGGGTCCACCCGCGATGCAGGACGAAGGCGTCAACGGGGTTATCGAAGGGCAAAAAAACATCGAGGTCGGGTATGGTGCCCAGGAGACCGCCAAGAAGTGCTGCTTTGCGCGGCCCGAGTGTCCTGCCAAGGCTGACCGCGGAAATCGCCGCCCCAAGGGTGAATTGTGTCAATGAATCCATCGCGTTTTTCAGTTCCCCGGCGGCGGTAAATTATTGGTCGCTCGCTGCCGCGAACATCAATACCTGATGTTGTGGAGCAGCGCCTCGCATCGCAAAAAAACGCCGAATCTGGTCAAAGCCGCCAGATCAGCACCTTGCACGGCCTGTTGTAGACCAATAGGACCCCTTGCTCCTGCAGCAGACACATTCCTTTTTCTCGCCTTTTTCTCGGTTGAACAGAACCGGCATTGTTGAAGATTGACCCCCTTCAAAACCAGGTGCCCCGTCGTCATTTTTCGTCGTCCGTTGAAATAAGGCGGCCGGCACAAATCTCAATAACTCACCATGTAAACGACCAACGGGCCCTGGCGTTGCGATTCGGAGGCTTTTAGGAGTGTCTCACACAGTAGGCGAAACGAAGGAATCCGCGCTGATCAAGCAGCGCCTGGAATGGCCGTGGCGTGCGCCGACACACCGAGACCGCATCCTGCTTCTGCCGGCGCATTGCCGTGGGATCAGGTCATGGTTAGAGTATCATGCGATCCTGTCATTCGCCTGATGTTCTATCGTCACCGTCCATTCGTTCGAGAGGGGATTTGTCGGATGAGAATCATCGTTGGAACCGCAGCCATAGCTCTGGCGCTTTGCTTTTCCCAAACCTCTTACGGAGAAGAGAGCGATTTAGGGGAGCAAGAAAACCCAACCAAGAATTTCAACTTCACTTCAAACAACACGACACAAAAAACAACGGTCGATCCCGGAAAGACGGATATCATCGTCACGTGCTTTGGACTGGATGAGCAGCAGTATGCCCAAAAAATGGGGTACCAGTTTAACTACGAATGCATGTCGCCCGAAACCAAACTCACGTGCGGTTACAGCTCCCACAACGACCATTGTATCTGCCACAATGGCACCAAAGAGAGCCATACGGTGAATGTGACCATGGACAAACACTGCGACGATCCCGGTTAAGCGACCCTTGGATAGCTGTCCGTAAGAGCCCATTCGGGAATTAACGATTGGTTTGGTTGTGCCTAACGGCGGCGCCGGTTCTGCTTTGACATCGTCGTGTGGTGGGTTTGAAGTTCCTATCGTTCGTGCGGCAGGTTCTCTTCGACGGAACGGCGTATCGGGTGCACCAGCAGACCCCGGTGAACCCGCGCGATAGAATGATGGCAGTTGCGGCGGCGGTGGTTTTCCTTATCTTAGGAACGGCGCAGGCGGGCGAGAACGCGAAGGACATGTATTGCGCAAGTAAAGAACTCCATGAAAGACTGGGCCCCGCGACCGAACCAAGGACTTAATGGGCTTGATGACCGCGAACTGCAGAGGAGATTTGTCGGATGAAACGTATCGTTGGAACCGCAGCCATAGCGCTGGCCCTGGCGTTTTGGGGCGGCGCGGAGGTTGCCAAGGCAGCGACAGAATTGAGCTGCAGTAAAGCGAGTTGCACATTCAACGAAGAGATCGGACCACTAGGGGTAAAGCACTATCACGGACATTGTGACACTGGCGTCCGGATGACTCAGGATAACTCCAGTATGGCTTGTCATGCCAATGGTGAGAGTCAATTGTCTTGCGTGAAGCATGCAGCGTGGAATGAATATAACGATGTTGGGTATTGGGCCTGCACCTGCACCAATCATAGCAGCAAGGATGACAAACACCCGACCATCGATCTTAACTGTCCCACCTCAAACTGAGTGCGAGGTTCTGCCCCCCATAAATGGGATGCCGTTTGTCTGGTGATTGTGAGTCAACCTTCTCCATAGAGGAGGTTGCGATGCGCAGCCACTTGCTGAAATCGGCATCCATCACCGACAGCCCGTCGCGTATACACTGCCATTAGCTGCGCGTGCGGACACCGCCAGGTTCGTTCTGTCACCGTAACGCGCTGTGTTGGGGGCGGCGTGGAGGCGGTGACGGATTGCCTGCGTTCCGACAAGATTTGGTTCTAATCTCGTTGTGAACTTGTTGGGACAGGCTCCGGTTTGAGGCGGTTCACATGCCGCCTCTAGCCATCAAGGACGGTCGCTGACAGCCCGTCGCTCTTAGGTTGCCAACAGCTGCAATTGCGGCGAATGTTGCGTCGACGAGTCCGTTCATCGGATTGATGCCCGACGAGATTACGTCAACCATGAAGCCCCTTTTGAGGGTGCTCGAACTGAGGAATTTCAAGAGAGATGTTTCGCGCGATCTTGGCAGCAGCAGGCACGATGACCATCGTGGTTGGATTGGGAATGTCCGGTACAGCGGTGGCCGAAAAACACAATCCAGACCAGCACTTTAACTTCGACTGTTCGCATTGTCAGCAAGACACGACAGTCGACAACGGACACACCAATATCTATGTACAATGTTATGGAAAGAACTCCGACAACTTTAACTGCTCTTCGCCTGAGGCCGGAATTACCTGCTATGCGACGTCGGATACGCAAGGCAGCTTGTGTCAATGCACCAGCAATAATTCCAAAGCTCATACGGTGAAAGTCAAAATGTACGGCTGCAGTCAATAGAGGCTTAGGTCGTCCGCATGACTACGTTTTAAGTAAACCACTGCCCAAACAGATTTTCGATTGCGATGACCGAATTCCTCTAAACGCCAATCTGTTTGGTGAGGTCGGCTTGTGTCCAGCGTCACTCGGCGCGCAAAACCCGAATATCACCGACAGCCCGTCGCTCATACGTTGCCAATAGCTGCACGTGCGGGCCTTGGCGATCGCAAACAACCTTATCGGCCCCGATCAAGGGGTGGGTCACGGCCTTTGCGGCAAACAATCCCGGCCACCAGGATGTCCTGCGCCGAGGCGCCCGAAAGAGGCTTGCATCCCCTTGACCAAGCGGCCCGTGCAGGGCACCTGTCTGCATCGTTCAAACAGCACAGGATTCGTTCATGTCAGAAGCCCAGGGAGTTGCCCGAGATCAGTTGCGCGCATTCGTCGAGCGGATCGAACGGCTGGAAGAGGAAAAGAAGACCATTGCCGAGGACATCAAGGAAGTCTACGGCGAGGCAAAAGCCATGGGCTTCGACACGAAGGTGCTTCGCAAGGTGATCTCCATCCGCAAGCTCGATCAGAACGAGCGCATGGAACAGGAAGCGGTGCTGGACACCTATCTTCACGCGCTCGGCATGGTCGAGGCGCCGCCGCAATCCTGACGAAACGACGTCGGGCCACGTTGCCGCCAGACCGGGTCTTTTGACGGTCGTGCGCTCAGAATTGTCGCTGGGGCTCCCTCTGCGAACCGATGCTCTCCGCCGGCGGAAGGTTGTTCTTTGCCGAAATGTCGTGCGTGCAAACCGTCTTGCCCTTTACCGCGAGGATATGAAGCGCCGTGAACGAGACGACATTGTAGGCAAGAATGACAAATGGCGCGGAAATATAGTGAAACAGGTTCCGGCCGAGCCCGACCTTTCGATCCGGCACCGCGAAGTTCCGGACAAAGACCGCATCGATGACAAAACACCAGGCAATGAACAGCCAGGGAACAACCGCCACGACATCCCAGGCAACATGTTCCGCCATGCCATGATCGTGAACATTGTGCCATATCGGCGATGCGATCAGCGTCGAAGCGAATAGAACGCTTTGGAACAGGCCGTAGAGCAACAGGATCGTCAAAAGCAGCCTCGAGGTCACGATGACACCCAGCTTTGGCGCCTGGCTGGCAATATAGTGAAAGATCTCGAATGCGCCGATGCTCCATCGCTTCGCCTGCAATGCCCATTCGCCAAGCTCGTCGGCGAAATCCTTGCCGGATGTCGGCCCGCAAACCAGCGGAAGGTGGATCGTCGCCAGTTTGACTTTCCCGCGCCGTGTGGCCATCGACTTGGCAAAGAAATGCATGTCGTCCATCTGGTAAGTGGGATCAAAATATCCGTTGTCCTGACAGAGTTTTACCGATGTCGAGGAAACGCTCATCGGATGGACCTGAAGGGGAATGTTGAACCCGATCATCCAGACGGTCCGCAAAAGGGCCGTCACCCGCGTGAAAAACCAGGCCCCCTCGAGACCATAATTGTAGAAGAGCCCACCCTGCCAGATTGTCGAAAGGCGTTGCGTTTCGTCGCTGCGGAGAAATTTGTCGCCCAGAACTTCGAAATATCGACGGTGGACGATCGTGTCGGAATCCATCGAGGTGAGCGTCGTCATCGCCGGATCCAGCGCATTGCCGACGGCTTTCGCCCGCTCCAGCGCCGCTTTTATCGCCCACCGAACATTGCTGCATTTGCCGCGTATTTCTCCAGCAAGGCCAGCCGGATGGACGGTGATATGAAAGTCGTGGAACGTATCGGCGTATTTCTGCTCCAGCAGCCGCTTGCTTTCGGGAAGATCAGGGCTGCTTTCCTCAAAGCTCACGACAACGACCAGCTGCTTGCCGACTGTCTGCCCCACCAGTGAATCCAGTGTCGCCACGACAACACTGAGCGGCTCGTTATAGCAAGGCAGCAAGACCAGGTGCTTGAGGTGTTCGCTGGCAGGAAGCTTGTCGCGGATCACACGTTTATCCTCTGCGATCATGCGACCCATGAAAACACCACTCAGCACCATCATCAGCGCCATGATAATCGCCTGCCCGCTCCACAGCAGCAGTGCAAATGCGTCAGCAAAATCGATCCCGATACGCCAGGAATAAAACGAGAGGAAAAGAATGGCCCACAATATCGGAATAATGATGATGTAAAAGCGGAAGATCTGCCTGTCTTTGCAGTATTTCAAGATGCCGGAAAACATGGCGAATCCGTCCCCGCTTGAGTCAACAACCGATTAGAGCATCGGTTCCTTTCAACTCCAAGAACGAATACAGAGCTGATTTGCGAGCGCAATGCGGAGCGCTTCCGGACGCGATCAGATCAATTGCGAATGACGAACCGCGCGACCGTCATGAAGTTGACGGCGCGGCCGCTGAACCGGTCCGCGCTGGCGACCCGGTTTTCGGGCGAAAAGCCCTCCATGTGCACCGTGTCGGGGGCGCTACGCATATAGGCGGAGATGAAGTGCGGCGCCTTTGCCGGCGCTTTCATCACGGCGATCCGGTTGGCGGCAAAGGTCCGGCGGGTGACCAGGTTCTTGGTCAGCACAGGCTCCTTGCGGACCGAGCCGCGACGGGTCTCCGCCGCATCCTGGGCGTTCGGGCGACTGCCCTTGCCGTTTTGCGGTCTCAACACCGGGGCAAAGGCACTTTCCATGATGCCGCCGCCGACCACCGCGCCGGAGGCCGACAGGTCGCCGGATGGCGGGGCAAGCGCCACCTGAACCGGCGGCAGGGCAACCATCTCGCCCTGGCCGCGCAACGACCCGAAGGGTGAGGGGCTTGGGATCGGAACCCCGCCGGCCGTGTCGGTGACCACCGCCAGGGCCAGTTCGGCTGAGGAGTGCGTCGCTGGCCGGCTGGCCGGGCGCGGAACAAAGGCAAGTTTCGGTGCCCCGTCATCCGTTTCGTCGAGCGGCAGGGCGCCGGTCAGCGGCTCGCCGGGTGCAACGGTCAAACCCGCATCGGCGGGCTCAACGGTCGCCGGCGCAAGCAGAAGGTCGCCGGCCGTAACGCCGGGCTGCGCCGATGCCAGGGTAATCCGGCCGGTTCTCTGCAACGGTCCGGAATCAGGGACCGGGACAGCGAATGCGCTGGTGTTCTGGTCGGGCGTTGCGGAAGCGACGCTCACCAGACCCACAGTCTCGGGTATGATGTCGACACCGCCGCTTTCGGCGACGGCGCCCAAAGCGGGCGACTGCGGCAACGGGATCTCACCGGTCGTTTCCTGTGAAACGAGCGACGCCAGCTGGACACCGGCACCAGCCGGCGGTTCCGGTCGGGGCTGCGGCTTCGGCACGAAAGCCAGTTGCACCGGCGGACGGGCCGCGGCCGGTGTTCTGGCCGGTGCTTCGTCCTTGCTTTCATTTCCGCCGAACAGGCCGGAAAGCAGATTGCCGCCGCCCGAGGAACGCGTCGTCCCGGCGACCTGGATCGTATTCTTGCTCACCCGCTTCTTGTAATCGGCAAGGGCCTGCTTGTAGCCGGGCAGCGGTTTTCCGTCCTTCGGCAAATGCAGGGTCTTGCCTTTCGGAAACACCTTGGACAGTTCCTTGCGGTCCATGCGCGGCCAGGACCGTACGCTGCCGACATCCAGATGCACGAAGGGCGATCCCGAGCGCGGGTAATAGCCGACCCCGCCGACCTGCGCCTGCATGCCGATCCGCCGCAGCTTGGACAGTTTCACATCGGGCAGGTAAAAATCGATGGCGCGGCCGAGCATATGCTGGCTTTTCGAGGCAACACCCCGCGAGCGCTTCCGCAACATGGCATTGGTCTGCGGCGAACGATAGGCCGAAACCACATGGATGTGTTTTCGCGAGCCGCTGGCCCGGTAGACCTCCCACAGCAGATCAAGCAGGCGGGGATCCATTTTGGTCGGTTCATTGCGCCGCCAGTCGCGCAAAAAGCGGTTGATCTTCTTGAGCCCGCCCGGCAGGTAACGCCCGTTCTTCTTGTAGGTGATCGTCGCGCGCTCTTTGGTGTGCATGAAATAGAGCTTGAGTGAGCGCGTTTCGGCAAAGGCCGGACCGGCGGTGAACACGCACAGCAGAGCGGCGGCAAGCACCGCAACGCGGCCATGCTGTCGCGACAATCTTCCCAAGCCTTTCTGCAAGCCCCACGCCAATTCAGTCGGTCCCCTGCATCCCACCGCGAATGTGCGCTGTTTTGGCTTCGCGGCTCTCGGTCAACTGGCCTATATCAAATGATACAGGTAAATCATACTTCCCGTTCAACAATAAGACGACTGCTGTCTTAGAATTACGGTCAGAGCGTGGCAAGCCGCTCACACTCCATTTCAATTGACATTTATAGTGAACAAACAACTAACAAGGAGTGAATTATCGTGAAACCCAGGCCGGCGAATCATGTCACAGTGAGGGCGATCGGGGTTGCAGGTGGATCGGTCGGCAAGGCATTGCCTTGTGGATCGGGGCCTATGGATCGGCTACGGTCGCTGACACATATTAGGCACGCCGCAGGTGATTGAGGCAGCGATACACCCCAGGGGGCATTTCGGATGAACGCATTCTTGCGCTCGACAATGACAGGACTTCCCAGGCAGGCCGCCGGCCAGGATGCCGCCGCCCGGCGGAACGATCCGCTGGGCGATCTGCCGGAATGGCAGTTGAGCGACCTCTATCACGGCATCGACGCCCCGCAACTCGCCGACGATCTCGAGCGCGCCGCGCGGCAAGGCGAAGCCTTCGAAACCCGTTGGAAGGGCAAGCTCGAAGCCGCCGCGGCGACCGAAGGCGAACAGGGGCTTGGCGCGGCACTGAAGCAATATGAGGCGCTGGAGGAACTGCTCGGACGCATCGTGTCCTTTGCCGGCCTGACCTATTTTTCCGACACCAGCGACCCGCAACGGGCGAAGTTCTACGGCGATATCCAGTCGAAGATCACGGATATCAGCAGCCATTTGCTGTTCTTCACCCTCGAGCTCAACCGCATCGAGGACCCGCTCATCGACGCGGCGATGGACCGCGATCCCGATGCCGGCCATTACCGGCCGTGGCTGACGGACCTCAGGAAGGACAAGCCCTATCAGCTTGAGGACCGTATCGAGCAACTGTTTCATGAAAAGACGGTGACCGGCCACGGTGCCTGGAACCGGCTTTTCGACGAGACCATGTCGGCGCTGCGGTTTTCGGTCGATGGTGAGGAACTCACCCTCGAGCCGACCCTGCACAAGCTTCAGTCGGCCGACGGCGCCGAGCGCAAACGGGCGGCAGAAGCCTTGTCCGCAACATTCGCCGATCATATCCGCACCTTCACGCTGATCACCAACACGCTGGCCAAGGACAAGGAGATTTCCCACCGCTGGCGCGGCTTCAAGGACATTGCCGACAGCCGTCACCTGGCAAACCGGGTCGAACGCGAGGTGGTCGACGCGCTGGTCGATGCGGTCACTGCCGCCTATCCGCGCCTGTCGCATCGCTATTACGCCATGAAAGCCCGATGGCTCGGCATGGATGTCATGGATTACTGGGACCGCAATGCGCCATTGCCGGAAACGCCGCAATCGCTGATTTCCTGGGATGAAGCGCGCGAAACGGTCCTTAGCGCCTATCGCGACTTCGACCCGCAGATGGCCGATATCGCATCGCGCTTTTTCGACCGCAACTGGATTGACGCGCCGGTGCGCCCCGGCAAGGCGCCGGGTGCCTTCTCCCATCCCACCGTGCCCTCGATCCACCCCTATGTGCTGCTCAACTATATGGGCAAGCCGCGGGACGTCATGACGCTGGCACACGAACTCGGCCACGGCGTGCACCAGGTGCTGGCCGGCGAGCAGGGTGCGCTGATGGCGCCGACGCCCCTGACGCTGGCAGAGACCGCATCCGTCTTCGGCGAGATGCTCACATTCAGGGTCCTGCTCGACCGCACCACAGATGTCCGGGAACGCAAGGCGATGCTGGCGCAGAAGGTCGAGGACATGATCAACACGGTTGTCCGGCAGATCGCCTTCTACGAGTTCGAACGCAAGGTGCACACGGCGCGGCGCGAGGGAGAACTGACCGCCGAGCAGGTCGGCGAATTGTGGATTTCGGTCCAGGCCGAAAGCCTCGGTCCGGCGATCCGGATCGGTCCCGGCTACGAGACCTTCTGGGCCTATATTCCGCATTTCATCCATTCGCCGTTCTACGTCTATGCCTATGCCTTCGGCGACTGCCTGGTGAACTCCCTCTACGCAGTTTACGAAAATGCGGAGGACGGCTTCCAGGCGCGTTATTTCGACATGCTGCGCGCGGGCGGGACGAAACATCATTCCGAATTGTTGGCGCCGTTCAACCTCGACGCCAGCGACCCGGCATTCTGGAGCCGCGGCCTGTCGATGATCGAGGGATTGATCGACGAACTGGAAGCGCTCGACACGTCGTCGTAAGGCGGAAAATCGGTGCGTTCCATTCGCACCGCGACCCGCCGCCCAATCCCGATCACTTGCTTCCATCGTCGCAGCCACTAAGACAGGTGGACCGATCTCAGCGGTGCACGTCCGATGCCTGACAGCAACTTCATTTTGTTTCGCGACGATTTGACCGGCGACAATCTGTTCTTCCGCGGTCCGCGATCGATCGTGACCGCCTGGTCGCTGGATGAGGTCGAACCGGTTTTCAAGGCGCTGCAGGATGCCCGGCGCAGTGGCCTGTGGTGCGCCGGATATATCGCCTATGAGGCCGGATATGTCCTGGAACCGGCACTGGCCCATCGCCTTGAGCGGCGGCCGGCCGGCGGCCACAGGACACCATTAATGAGCTTCGGCCTGTTCGATGGTCCGCAACCGCCGGAAGCGGCCGCCGATCTGCTCGAAACCGGCGACGATCCGGTGACGCTCACGCAGGCCTGGCCGCGCTGGGATTTCGAGCAATACCGGTCGCGATTTGAAAAACTGCATGCCCATCTGCATGCCGGAGACTGCTTCCAGGCCAATCTCACCTTCGAAATGACGGCCTCCTATGACGGCGGCGCCGTGTCGCTGTTCAATCGGCTGCGGGCGCGCCAGCCCGTCGCCCATGGCGCTCTTGTCAGGCTCGACGGTCCACACATCGTTTCCCGCTCGCCGGAGCTCTTCTTCCGCGTCGACCGCGACCGCCGGATCGAGAGCAAACCCATGAAGGGCACCGCACCGCGCGGCAGGACGGCCGCCGAGGACCGTCAAAACCGGCACTGGCTGGAAACCGATCCAAAATGCCGCAGCGAAAACCTGATTATCGTCGACCTGTTGCGCAACGATCTTTCGCGAATCTGCGAGGCCGGCAGCGTCGAGGTCCCCGAACTCTACCGGATCGAGAGTTTCGCGACCGTCCACCAGATGATCAGCCGGGTGCGCGGCCGGCTGGCCCACGGAACCGAGATCGTCGACATCATGCGGGCGCTTTTTCCCTGCGGCTCGATAACCGGCGCTCCGAAAATCCGGGCGATGGAAATCCTGCATGCGCTGGAGGACACGAACCGCAATGCCTATTGCGGTTCCATCGGCTGGATCGCGCCGGGCGGCCCGATGGAATTCAATGTCGCGATCAGAACCATCAGCCTGTTTGCGGACGGCAAGGCCGTCTTCAATGTCGGCGGCGGCATCCTATTCGATTCAGACGCTCGGTCGGAATATGAGGAAAGCCTCGTCAAGGCCCGTTTCGCAGCGCCAACGGCCGATCCCGCGCCCCGGCCGGAGGCGGTGCTTTGAACAGGCCCGGCCTGATCGAAACCATGCTGCGCACCGCCGACGGGACCGTGCCGCGGCTGCAGCGCCATATGGACCGCCTGTCGCAATCGGCCGAGGTGCTGGAGATCAATTGCGATATCGGCGCTATCCGCACCGCAATCGACGCGGTTGCCGGCCGCGGGTCACCGATGCGCCTGCGGCTCGAACTGTCGGCCGACGGCCATTGGCAACTGGACAGCGCCGCTTTTGCTGAAGACCCGCCGGACCGCATCTGGCGACTGCGGATCGCCAAAACGACATTGAACTCCACCGATCTGCTGCTGCGCCACAAGACCAGATTTCGGCATCGCTATGAGGCGGCCCGGCGCGAATTCACGCCTGAGGCCGCCGACGAGGTGCTGCTGTGCAACGAGCGCGGCGAGGTCTGCGAGGGAACCATCACGTCGCTTTTCCTGCGACGTCACGGCGAGCGGATATTGCTGACGCCGGCACTCGGCTGCGGTCTTCTCCGGGGCGTGTTGCGGCAGCACTTGCTCGACAGCGGCGCCGCCCGCGAGGCTATTCTCAAACCCGGTGATCTGAAGGCAGCGGACGAGCTTCATATAGGCAACGCATTGCGTGGCCTCCTGCCGGCCCGCCTGGCATGATCGGCAAGTGCCGAGGCCACTTCCATCACCAGTCCGATTGTGCTTAAGAACCCGTCACAGCGAACAGTCGAGAGGGTCGATCGTGGCCGAATATCCCGTTTATGGCGAAATCACCGGACCGATCGTGATGATCGGTTTCGGCTCCATCGGCCGCGGCACGCTGCCGCTGATCCAGCGCCATTTCAAATACGACCGGTCGCGCCTGACGGTCATCGATCCGCGCGACGACGACGCGGCGCTGTTGGCCGAAAACGGCATCGCCTTGGTCAAACAGGCGCTGACCCCGCACAATTACCGCGCGGTGCTTGAGCCCCTGCTGACCGCCGGCAGCGGCCGAGGATTCTGCGTCAACCTGTCGGTCGACACTTCGTCGTTGGAACTGATGACGTTCTGCCGGGAGATCGGCGTGCTTTACATCGACACCGTGGTCGAGCCGTGGCTCGGCTTCTATTTCGACGAGTCGCTGGACAATGCCGCGCGCACCAATTACGCGCTGCGCGAACCGGTCCGCCGCGAGAAATTCGCCAATCCCGCCGGCACGACAGCCGTCTCCTGCTGCGGCGCCAATCCGGGCATGGTCTCGTGGTTCGTCAAACAGGCGCTGGTCAATCTTGCCGGTGACCTCAAACTGGAGTTTGAGGAGCCCGACCGGCTTGACCGCGACGCCTGGGCACGGCTGATGCAGCGGGCCGGCGTCAAGGGCATCCACATCGCCGAGCGCGATACCCAGCGGGCCCGGAAACCGAAACCGCTCGACGTCTTCTGGAACACCTGGTCGGCTGAGGGTTTCATCTCGGAGGGCCTGCAGCCGTCGGAACTCGGCTGGGGCACCCATGAGAAATGGAAGCCCGCCAATGCCCGTGAGCAGGCCGAGGGCAACAAGGCGGCGATCTTCCTGGAACAGCCCGGCGCCAACACCCGGGTTCGGACTTGGTGTCCGACGCCCGGCCCGCAATACGGTTTTCTGGTCACCCACAATGAATCCGTCTCCATTGCCGACTTCTTTACCCTGCACGATGCCGCGGGAAAGCCGGTTTACCGGCCGACATGCCATTATGCCTATCACCCGGCCAATGACGCCGTACTGTCGCTGCACGAAATGTTCGGCAATGGCGGCACCCAGCAGCCGGTTCTGCACGTGCTGGAGGAAGACGAACTGGTCGATGGGATCGACGAATTGGGCGTATTGCTCTACGGCCACGACAAGAACGCCTATTGGTACGGCTCGCGCCTTTCGGTCGAGGAGACACGGCGCCTTGCGCCCTATCAGAACGCCACCGGCCTGCAGGTGACGTCGGCTGTCCTGGCCGGCATGGTCTGGGCGCTGGAGAACCCCGAGGCCGGTATTGTCGAAACCGATGAAATGGACTTTCGGCGCTGCCTCGAGGTGCAATTGCCCTATCTGGGACCCGTCGAGGGCCACTATACGGACTGGACGCCGCTGACCGGCCGTCCCGGCCTGTTTCCCGAGGATATCGACGAAACGGACCCGTGGCAGTTCAGGAACGTCCTGGTGCGCTGATCGCAACGGCCGGATGCCCAGGACGTTCTTATCTCCGTTTGACCATATTGCAGGAACAGTCGGTCAAATGGTATCAGTGGGAACCGGCAGGTCACGAATCCCTTGTTCCCGTGACCGGCGCAATATGCGGGGTCAACCATGCGGCATTGGATCAGGCTTCTCACCGTAACGATCATGGCGATCGGTCTGGCGGCCTGCCAGTCCGACTACCGCTTTGGTCCCAGACATAGCACCGATGCCGTCGAGGGTTTCTGGCTCGACCCCCATGGGATCCAGTCGAGCTTCACCGACGGCACGTTCCAGACACGGACGACCGATACCAACACCCTGCTTGCAACCGGCAAATATACGATGATCAATCCGAGCCTTGTGCAGATTGATGTCCGCTCCCTGCTGCGCAACACGAATTCACGGGTCAATTGCTCCCTGGTGTCGCCCACCCAGCTC
Source organism: Rhizobiaceae bacterium (assembly GCA_028279875.1). Taxonomy (GTDB): domain Bacteria; phylum Pseudomonadota; class Alphaproteobacteria; order Rhizobiales; family Rhizobiaceae; genus Hoeflea_A. Next base: position 10,341 of record JANQMU010000126.1, on the reverse strand, counting down.
AATTGCACCTCCAGCGACGGCAACCAGTTCACACTGCTGCGCCGTCTCGGCTGACCGGTGACGGCCGGCCAGCGCAGGGGGTAGCGCTCCGCAGCAGCCATATGATCATGACGTCATGAGTACGGAGTATTTGGCAACGTGACCGACTATTTTGATGAACTCGAAACCCGCAATCAAGCGGAACGCGAAAGCAGCCTGTTTTCGCGGCTGCCGGGATTTCTGAGCGAAGCTCTCGACACTGTCGAGGGGCTGAAGCCGTGGCTCGGCGATATCGACGCCGGGGCCATCAACAGCCGCGAGGCGCTGTCCGCCCTGCCAGTCCTGCGCAAGCCGGAGCTGATGCGGATGCAGGCACAAAACCCGCCCTTCGGCGGCTTCGCGAGCGCCGCCGCCCTGCGCGGCAACCGGGTCTTCATGTCGCCCGGTCCGGTCTGGGAACCCCAGGGGCTCGGCGCCGATCCGTGGCAGGCCGCGCGCGCCCTTTTTGCCGCGGGCATTCGTGCCGGCGACAAGGTCCATAATTGCTTTTCCTACCATATGACGCCCGGCGCCTTCGTGCTCGACGAGGGTGCGAGGGCGCTTGGCTGCCTGGTGTTTCCGGCCGGTGTCGGCAATACGGAAGCGCAGGTTGACGCCGCCGCGGCCCTGCGCCCGGACGTCTATACCGGAACGCCCGACTATCTCAAGACCATCCTCGACCTTGCCGCCGAAGCCGGCAAGGACGTGTCCTCCATCAAACGGGCGCTGGTCTCCGGCGGCGCGCTGTTTCCGTCCCTGCGCGAGGAATACCGCCAGCGCGGCGTTAATGTGCTGCAGGCCTATGCCACGGCCGATATCGGCGTCATTGCCTATGAAAGCGCCGACGACACCGGACAGCCCAATCCCGGCATGATCGTCAATGAAAACCTGATCGTGGAGATCGTCCGGCCCGGCACCGGAACGCCGGTCGCCGACGGCGAGGTCGGAGAAATCGTCGTCACGGCGCTCAATCCGGCCTATCCGCTGATCCGCTTCGGCACCGGCGACATGTCGGCGGTTCTTGAAGGCCCGTCGCCCTGCGGGCGCACCGGCACCCGAATCAAGGGCTGGATGGGACGGGCCGACCAGCGAACGAAGGTCAAGGGCATGTTCGTCGATCCTAAACAGGTGGCAGGCGTTCTCGAGCGTCATTCCGATCTCGCCAAGGCGCGGCTGGTCGTCTTTCGCAAGGCAAGCGAGGATGCCATGCTACTCGAAGTCGAGCCGGTCGGACAGGAGCAGCCGGATGCCGAAGCCATCGCCAAAAGCCTCTCCGATATCACCAAGCTGCGCGGCGAGATCGTGGTCCGGCCATCCGGAAGCCTGCCCAATGACGGCAAGGTCATTTCCGACGAGCGCGATTATGAGGCATAGCCCCATTTGATGGCTTGCGATTAACCGGCAATGGTGGGAACATGACGTGCTGATCTACAACTGGCACGTCATGTTGCCAATTGACCACCCGCACCGGGTGTACCAGCGCGTTTTTGGATAGACCGCCTTTTTCACTGAAGGAGCCCCCCAAATGTCAAGAGCCCTCACGCGTTTGCTCCTGTCCGCAGCCGCACTGGCCGTCTCGGCCGGCGTCGCCCTGGCGGATTTCGAGTTGAACGTCCTCCACTTCAACGACCTTCACAGCCGCATCGAGCCGATCAACAAATATGATTCGACCTGCTCGGCCGAGGATGACGCCGCCGGAGAGTGTTTTGGCGGTATCGCGCGGCTGAAGACAGCCATCGATGAGCGCCGCAAGGCTCTCGACAATGTCCTGGTTCTGTCCGCTGGCGACAATTTCCAAGGTTCGCTGTTCTACACCACCTATAAGGGAGTCGCCGAAGCCGAATTCCTGGATCTGCTCGATCTCGACGCCAATGTCATCGGCAATCACGAGTTCGACGATGGCGACGACGTGCTGGCCCGGTTCCTCGACAAGACGACGTTTCCGACCATTTCAGGCAATGCGCTGATCGGTGCCAACAGCTCGCTCGCCGGCAAGATGCCCGAATACATCATCAAGGAGGTCGGCGGAGAGAAGATCGCGATTGTCGGTGCGGTCGCCGAAGACACCGGGGAAACGTCGGCGCCAAGCGACGCGGTCCTGTTCATGGATCCGGTTCTCTATCTCAATGATGTCGTTGCCAAGGTCAGGGCCGAGGGCGCGACGAAGGTCATCGCCCTCACCCACGTTGGCATCGCGGTGGACCAGCAGATCGCCTCGGAAGTCGATGGAATTGACCTGATAATCGGCGGTCACACCAACACGTTCATGTCGAATGTGGACGGCAAGGCCGAGCACCCCTACCCGCTCGCTGTCGTCAACCCGTCCGGCAGGGCGGTGCCGATCGCCCATGCCTACGCCTATACGAAATATCTTGGCGAGATCAAGATCGTCTTCGATGACGAAGGCAACATCAAAGACTTGTCGGGCGATCCGATCCTGATCGACGCCAAATTCGCGCCCGATCCGGCGATGGTCGCGCGGATCAAAGAGCTGGCGGCGCCGATAGAGGAACTGAAAAAGACGGTCGTCGCAGTCACCGAGGCACCGATCGACGGCAACCGCAGCAGTTGCCGGGCGCACGAATGCGAGATGGGCAATCTGGTCGCCGACGCCATGCTGCAACGGGTTTCCGGCCAGGGCATCGATATCGCGATCCAGAACGGCGGCGGCCTGCGCGCCTCCATCGACCAGGGCAACATAACCATGGGCGAGGTGCTGACGGTCCTGCCGTTCCAGAACACCCTGTCGACCTTCAAGCTCAAGGGATCGGACGTGTTGCTCGCGCTTGAAAACGGTGTCAGCATGATCGAGGAAGGCGCCGGGCGGTTTCCGCAGGTTGCCGGGCTCAAATACAGTTTCGATGTGTCGCAGCCCGCCGGCTCCAGGATCTCCAATGTCATGGTCAGCCAGGGCGGCGCCTATGAGCCGATCGACGCCGATACGGTCTATGGCGTCGTTTCCAACAACTTCATGCGTGCCGGTGGCGACGGTTATCAGGTATTCGCAACCGACGGCATGGACGCTTACGATTACGGCCCGGGCCTTGAGGAAGTCGTGGCGCAATATCTGACCGCGAACTCCCCCTATGTGCCCTATCTGGACGACCGCATCATGCCTGTTTCGGCGGAACCGGCGCAAACCGGGGCGGCTGAGACCGGTTCGGCGATGAAAAAGGCGGAAGAAGAGGTCAAGGAAGGGGCAGCAATGGTTGAAAAGGCCGCCATGTCGGCCGAACGCCATGTGGTTGCGGCCGGCGACAGCCTGTGGAAGCTGGCCGAGAAATATCTTGGGGACGGCCAGAAATGGGGACAGATCGCCGAAGCCAATCCGGGTCAGAATCCCCACAAGCTGGAAGTGGGCACGTCCCTCAACATTCCGTCCAACTGACGCGGAACAAATGATAAAATGCGGCCCGGCTTGACCGGGCCGTTTTCCGTCCGCGGCATGGCGGAAATGCTTGAAATCGATAAGCCCTCCCATATGTTCGCAACTGACCGAACGATGGAATGGCCATGACTATCAGCGAGCCCAAGACGACAGATGCCGAACATCGCAACAGGGCCCTGCCCGCCGATCACCCCGATGTGGCTTTCGGAAGGGTCGGTGTCCTGCTTGTCAATCTCGGCACACCCGACGGCACCGACTACACGTCGATGCGGCGCTATCTCAGGGAGTTCCTGACCGACAAGCGCGTCATCGAATGGCCGGGGGCCCTTTGGTATCCGATCCTGTTCGGCATCGTTCTCAACACCAGGCCGGGCCGGGTGGGCAAGGCCTATCAGTCGATCTGGAACACCGAGCGCGACGAAAGCTATCTGCGGACCTATACGAGAAGCCAGTCCGACCATCTCGGCAAAGCCCTGCGGGAATATCCGAATGTCGTGGTCGACTGGGCCATGCGCTACGGCCAGCCCTCGATTCCCGAGCGGATCGCAGCGCTGCAAACGGCCGGCTGCGAGCGGATCGTCCTGTTTCCGCTCTATCCGCAATATGCCGCCAGCACCACCGCAACGGTCAATGACAAGGCGTTCGAGGCACTCGCCGCCATGCGCTGGCAGCCGGCGTTGCGGACCGTGCCGCCCTATCATGACGATCCGGCCTATATCGCGGCGATCGCGCAATCCATCGAAACGCATCTGGCGGCTCTCGACTGGGAACCCGAAATCCTGCTTGCCTCGTTTCACGGCATCCCGCAATCCTATTTCAGGAAGGGCGATCCGTATCATTGCCACTGCATGAAGACCTCGCGGCTGGTGCGCGAACGTCTGGGATGGGATGAGACCCGCCTCATGACCACCTTCCAGTCGCGCTTCGGGCCCGAGGAATGGCTGCAGCCCTATACGGACAAGACGGTGGAGAAACTGGCGCAGGACGGCGTCAAACGCATCGCCATCATCAATCCCGGTTTCGTCTCCGACTGCCTGGAGACACTGGAGGAAATCGCCGGCGAGGCGGGCGAGATATTCCACGAGAACGGCGGCGAGCATTTCACCCATGTTCCCTGCCTCAATGACGGCGAAGCCGGAATGGATGTGATCGAAACGGTGGTCCGCCGGGAACTGCAGGGCTGGATCTGACGGGCGCCGGCCGGCAACCTGCATAGGGCGGATATCGGGCGACATCGCGTCACATGATCGGGAACAGTCGGCCGGGATGTCTTTACGGCCGCGCGCGTCCAACATTGCAACTTCCCGTCAAAATCCCCATCATTCATATGAAGACATTTCAAGGGGCCGGGTGATTCGGGCTGACCGCCTGAACCAGACCGGCATCGACCGTCACGGGAGAAAGCACCATGCCACTGGCCGGTTTTGACATTGCGGTCATCGTCTTTGTCGTTCTCGTCATCCTCGTCCTGTTCGCCGGGATCAAGACGATACCGCAGGGATTCAACTACACCGTCGAGCGGTTCGGTCGCTATACGCGAACCCTCCATCCGGGCCTCAACCTCATCGTCCCGTTCATCGACCGTGTCGGCGCGCGCATGAATATGATGGAACAGGTCCTCGATGTGCCGACCCAGGAGGTCATCACCCGCGACAATGCCAGCGTCGCTGCCGACGCCGTTGCCTTCTATCAGGTCCTCAAAGCCCCGCAGGCCGCCTATCAGGTCAACAATCTGGAAACGGCGCTGCTCAATCTGACGATGACCAATATCCGTTCCGTCATGGGCTCGATGGATCTCGATGAGCTCCTGTCGAACCGCGATGCCATCAACGACCGGCTGCTCAAGGTCGTCGACGAGGCGGCCAGCCCCTGGGGCATCAAGATCACCCGCGTCGAGATCAAGGACATCAACCCGCCCAAGGACCTTGTCGATTCCATGGCGCGGCAGATGAAGGCGGAACGCGAAAAGCGCGCCGAAGTGCTCGAAGCCGAAGGCTCGCGAAATGCCCAGATCCTCAGGGCCGAGGGCGCCAAACAGGCAGCGATCCTGGAGGCTGAAGGCACGAAGGAAGCCGCGTTCCGCGAGGCCGAGGCCCGCGAGCGCCTGGCGCAGGCGGAAGCAAAGGCAACGCAGATGGTCTCCGAGGCCATTGCCAGCGGCGACGTACAGGCGATCAACTATTTCGTCGCCCAGAAATACACCGAGGCGCTGGCCTCCATCGCAACGGCGAGAAACCAGAAGGTCGTGTTGATGCCGATGGAGGCCAGTTCCCTGATCGGCTCGCTCGGCGGCATCGGTGCCATCGCCAAGGAGGTTTTCGGCGATGCGCCGAACAGCGATGACGGCCCGCCGCGCCGCGGCAGGACGGTTCCCTCGACCGGTCATCGGGACGACCAGCCGTGATTGAACGGCTCGTCACCGAACTCGGCCCCTGGACCTGGTGGGTCCTCGGACTGGTGCTTTTGACGGCGGAGATCATCCTGCCGGGCGTCTTCCTGATCTGGATCGGCCTCGCGTCGATCGTCGTCGGCATCATCTCGCTGCTGATGTGGGGCGACGCGCTCTGGACCTGGCAGGTGCAGATCCTGGCCTTTGCGGTCCTTGCGGTGATTTTCGCCATCGCCGGACGGCGCATCATGACCCGCTACGGCAATGAAACCGACGAACCGCTGCTCAATCAGCGCAGCGCCAGCCTCGTCGGACGCACTGCGACCCTGACGGAACCGATTTCCGAAGGCCGCGGCCGCATCCGTATCGACGACACGATGTGGATCGTGGCCGGTCCCGACTCACCGGTTGGAACCCGGGTCCGCATCGTCGAGAGCGACGGCCGGGAACTGCGCGTCGAACCGGTGTAACGGCAGCCCCTGTGTAAAGAAAGCCTTAACCACGACGCTTTACGGTTTGGCAACGATTCAAACCGGTCCGGTTCATGGCACGACACAGGCAAAATGACGTGGTGGGGCAACACCGGCGGCCGCTCTGGGTGGCAGCGTGCTGCGCGCTGTCACTGGCTGTCGCGTACCAGTCGCCTGCCGCTGCCCAAACCACCGGCGACGACTTCATTCTGCAGGATATCGACATCGAGGACCGGCGCAGCGGTGCCGAGCGGCGGCGCGACCGGCGATCAGCCGACAGACTTGACGATATCGACATGGCGGACGAAACGAATGTCACGGTGGCGGAGGACACGACGCTCACCACCGGTGCGGTTCGCCCGGTCGAGCCGGTGCAGGCCGCCGGAACCATCAATCCCCGGCAGACGACGGTCGACGACCAGAGCAACCTGATCGATGACCCGGACCCTTTTGACCAGGTCGGGATCCGCCTCGGCACATTTGTCCTTCGGTCCTCCGTTACCGAACAGATCGCCCATGAGATCGATCGGGACGGCAGCGCAAGGACGGAACGGACCTACAGCCGCACCACACTGAACGGTGAACTGCAGTCCGACTGGTCGCGGCACCAGCTGACCATCACGGGCGAACAGGTGATCGACGAAACGATCAGCGGCACTGGCGCCGAGGACCCGAGCACCTCCGTCGACGCCCAATTGCGGCTCGATCTGTCCGCCGAGACCACCGCCAACCTGACCTTCGATTACGAGTTCGGCCGGGAAAGCCAGACCGATGCGAACGCCGTCAGCGACGCCCTTTCGCAATCCGATGTCCACGAGTTCAACGCCAGCGCATCGCTTGAACATGCCGTCGGCACGTGGCGCGGAACCGCGACATTGCGCGGCGGACGATCGACCTTCGGCGATGCCGAACTGAGTGACGGAACGCCGCTGACGCAGTCCGACCGCAATGAATATGATTACACCGGGACGCTTCGCGCCGGGGTCGATATCGGCGCCGCTCACCTGCCCTTCCTGGAGGGTGATTTCGGTCAGATCTTTTATGACGACCGGGAGGATTCATCCGGCTTCCAACGCTCGTCCAGGACCTATGGGCTGCGCGCGGGAACGGAATTCGATTTCGGGGACAAGCTCAATGGCGAGCTTTCCGTCGGCTACGCACAGCGCGATATCGATGATGCCCGCCTCGGGCCGATCCGCGCAGTCACCGTCGACGGCTTTTCAACCTGGTCGCCGCGTCGCGGCACCGAGATCGTAACCGGCCTGTCGACCACGCTGGAGGATTCGACGACCGAAAATGTCTCGGGATCGGTCTATTACTCCGCCACCACGGAAATCACCTATCAGATGCGCGAGAACCTGACAACGACGCTCAATGCCATCCTGGGCTGGAGGGACTTTTCGGGCGAACTCGGCAATCAGACGGTTTACGGCGCCGGCGCCGGGTTCATCTGGTGGCTGAACCGCCGGTTCGGAATCGACGGCGACATCAGCTATGAAAAGACGGTCACCGACGGCGATACCGACAGCGACGACCTGTTCGTCGGACTCGGGGTGACATTGCGGCCGTAGAGACCGACAAGGATCTTTCGGCAGGTCTGCCTAAACCGCCTGTCGGCTCGTGCAGGTTTCACCTGGACGACTTTAAACGGTAACGAAAAACGACGGAGGGATCGTCGTCCGGGTTTGGCGCGTCGGCATCGACAACACCCCCGAGACGCCTGGCCACCGCCATCGACCTGATGTTTCCCGGCTCGATGTAGCTGACGGCCGTCGTCCAGCCCATCACCTCGCTCACATGGCGCCTGACAAGTGTCATCGCCTCGGTCACGAAACCCTGTCCCTCCCAGCAGGCGTCCCACAGGGACCAGGTGAGTTCCGGCTCCGGCCAACCCTGCGGATACCACGGTCCGACGGCGCCGATCGCAATTTGTCGCGATTTGAGAACCATGATGAACGGGCCAAATCCCCGGAGAGTCCAGTGACCGGCAAAGACGGAAAAGACCCGCCACGCCGTCGCTTCGTCATGGCCCCCGCCGCCGCCGACAGATCTTGCACGCTCGGAGAGGAAGAAACGGGTCCAGGGCCCCGTGTCCTCCGCCTTCGGCACCCTGAGGATCAACCTGTCGGTTTCAAGTTCAGTGTCGTTCATCATGGCAACAGGGGTTTGCCGCTGACCGGATCGGCCACCTTCAAGTCCCGCCAAGCATCCGGCGCAGATCGTCCTCGACCTTTTCGCGGATATCGTCTCGGCGCAGGGCGAACGAGACATTGGCCTTGATGAAGCCTTCCTTCGAACCGCAATCGAAAGTGTTGCCGCGAAAACGGTAGGCCGAAAAAGGCTGGTGCTCGGCCAGTTTCAGCATCGCGTCGGTGATCTGAATTTCATTGCCGGCGCCGCGCTCCTGGGTCTCCAGGATTGAAAAGATTTCGGGCTGCAGAATATAGCGGCCATTGATGAAATAGTTGGACGGCGCCGTGCCCGGCATCGGCTTTTCCACCATCGAGGTGATACGGAACCCTTCGCCGTCAATGTCCTCGCCGACCCCGACAATGCCGTAGCGATGGGTTTCCTCCTCCGGCACCTCCTCCACCGAAATCACATTGCCGCCAACCTTGCCATGGAGCTCGACCATGCCGGTCAGGCAGCCCTTCTCGTCCTGCATCACCATATCCGGTAGCAGCAGGGCGAAGGGCTCGTCGCCGACGAGCTCGCGGGCGCACCATACCGCATGTCCCAGCCCCAGGGGCTCCTGCTGCCGGGTGAAGCTGGTCTGGCCCGGCTTCGGCTGCCCGGCCCGCAGGCCGGCCAGTTCATCGAGCTTGCCACGCTTCCTCAGCGTATCGTAGAGCTCGACCTGAATGTCGAAATGATCCTCGATGACGGCCTTGTTGCGGCCGGTCACGAAAATGAAGTGTTCAATGCCGGCGGCACGTGCTTCATCGACCACATATTGGATGACCGGCTTGTCGACGACGGTCAGCATTTCCTTCGGAATGGCCTTCGTCGCCGGCAGAAACCGGGTTCCCAACCCGGCAACCGGGAACACGGCCTTGCGGACCCTACGCTGCTGCGCCATGGGTTTTCACCTTCCTCACGATCATTTCGCTGTCAGGCCAATAGCCGAAAATACAAGCCGCTTGCAACTCGTATCGCCGAAAGGGCGGCGGTTTGGCCGCCCCAGCCGGCGGCAGTCGGTCGGCTTTCGGGGATTCGCCTCCGCCCATCGCAGCGATAAGGTTAACGCTTTATTGACAGATGCGCCCTACCGTGCTCGAAAATGAACGGTCATGACGATGGAACACCCGGCCGATGGCTGGTATGATCCCCGTGTCCCGTCATGGGCTGCAACCGTCCCACATTGCGGAGAGTTCGATGCCAAACCGAAACAGTGCATGCAAATGGCTGTTGGTCCTGTTCGCCTTCATTGTCCCGGCACTGGTGCTTCAACCGTCGACCGCCGCGGCCGATGCCGGCTTTCGCAAATGGATAAAGGACTTCTACCCGGTGGCCGCCCGCAACGGCATCCGCAAATCCACCTACAACAAGGCCTTTTCCGGCGTAAAGACGCCCGATCCGGACGTGCTGCGCAAGGCCCGCTTCCAGCCGGAGTTCAGGCAGGATACCTGGAGTTACGTCGATACGCGCGTCCACAGCACGACCATTGAAAAGGGCCAGCAACTGGCCAAAAAACATCGCCGGACCCTCGACGCCATCGAGCGCCGGTTCGGGGTGGAGCGGTCGGTAGTGCTGGCCATCTGGTCGGTGGAATCGAGCTATGGCAATGTCTTCAATTACCCCGACCGGCTGCACTATGTGCCGCGGGCCCTGGCGACCCTTGCCTATGCCGACCGGCGGCGCGCCAAATTCGCCCGCAGCCAGTTGATCGCCGCGCTCAAGATCCTGCAGGCCGGCGATGTGTCGAAAAAGGAACTGACCGGCTCATGGGCCGGTGCCATGGGCCACACCCAGTTCATTCCGACCAGCTATCTGGCCTTCGCGGTGGATTTTGACGGCGATGGCGATCGCGACATCTGGAAGTCCGTTCCGGATGCCCTGGCGACGGCCGCCAACCT
>JANQMU010000111.1 GCA_028279875.1 Rhizobiaceae bacterium | reverse complement strand
AGACAGGCGGCGGTACTGCCAAAGGCAAAGCAGTCAGTTCAGTGATTTGAAATCAGCAACAAGCACCATTGCCGCGCGAGCGGCTTCGTCCATGGGCCGGAACTGCCTGATTGTCAAAAATCTCAACGTTCGCATCGCCCACCGGCGCCGTCATTGGCTAGCTTCATATCCCAAGCCGGCGGAGGACACGCCTTATGCCACTTCACCTGCAAACAGACCCGTTTCCATTCAAGCACCGTACACTCTAAGCACGACCTGATCCCACGCCGCTGCGCCGGCAGAAGCAGGATGCGGTCACCGGCACATCGGCCCGGGCGACGGCGAGGTCCAGGCGCTGCTTGATCAGCACGGACTCGTGTGTTTCGCCGCGGCGAGTCAGGCACTCATGCAGCCCGTGCAGGCTCCACAGATTGTCCGGGTGCTGGCAGGCGCGGCTGAGTTTGGCGTCGAGGCCGAGGTCGGCGCGGTAGACCGCTTCGGCCTCGTCAGTGCGTCCCTGTTCCAGCAGCAGGGCGCCCAGCGCGTGGCGGGCCGGCTGCATCCAGCCCCAGGGTTCGTCATAGGGCAGCGTGTCGTCGAGCTCCACCGACCGGCGCAGATGGGTAAAGGCCAGATCGAAATTTCCGCGGCGATATTCGAGTTCGCCGTTGAGCATTTCCGCTGCGATGGCGAGGAGATCGCGGCAGGTGTTGTTGTGCACCAGCCGGGTCTCGGGCACGCGGGCGAGGGCGGCCGTAAACGCGTCCCGCTCGACCTCCGCTTCGGCAATGTTGCCGAGCGCCGAATGGGCGACGCCCTTGGCGTAGCGCATCATCGCGGTGGTGACGCAATAGAGCGCGGGATTGTCGGGTAGGGGCTGGTCGATGATCTCCTGCCATTTGCCGAAGCGCACGAGGACGTGCTGCTTCATGGCGATATAGCCTTCCAGATAGTCGGCCATGGGCGGCGAGGGGATGCGCAGCAGGTCTTCCGGCGTCGTTGCGATCAGTTCCTCGGCGGCCCGCATCGCCGGCTCGAACTGGCCCAGAAACATCGCGCCGTAGATGGTGAAGTGATAATTGTGGATGCGGTAGGCCGAATAGAAATTCAGCGGGCCGGCGCGGTCGAGATATTTGCGGTCGGCGACGATCGCGGTTTCGTTCCATTGGACGACATTGTGATAATGGCCGCACAGCACGTCGATATGGGTCGGCATGTGAATAAGGTGGCCGGCATCGGGCACCAGCGTGCGCAGGCGGTCGCCGGCCTTTAGGGCACGCTCGGGAAAGGGCGACATTTCCATCAGGTGGACATAGAGATGCAGCAGGCCGGGATGGTCCATCGCGGCCGGGCTACCGGCAAAGGCGTCTTCGAGCACGCGGATCGCTTCCGTCGTCCCGGCACCCTCAGCAATGTCGCCGGTCGACAGGTCCCACATCTTCCAGGGGGTGAGAACCATGATCGACTCGACAAAGATGCTGCAGGCGTCCAGCGCCCTCGGATGGGTGGCATGGACCTTGCGCATCGCGTCGGCAAAGGCCGCGTCCCACGGCGCCTGGTCCTCGAGCGGTTCGGCCTGCGGGTAACGGGAAGTCAGCGCCCCGATCAGCGCACTTTCGACGGCGGTGACGGTGTCCCGGAGTTGCAACGCCTCCTCGGTGGCCGCGAAGGCCCGGGCGAGGGATTGCGCCTTGTCCTGCGCGTCGAAAAGCGGCCAGGGCTTGTTGTAGTTCGGCCCCAGCGCGTAGGCGATGCCCCAATGGGCCATGGCGCAACCGGGGTCTTCCTTCAGCGCCCGTTCGAAACAGGCAATCGCCTCCTCGTGGTGGTAGCCGTAGCACCACACAAGCCCGCGGTCGAACCATTGCTGGGCCTGCGGCGTCCTCGCCGTCACCGGAAAGCTGTGCGAGCCGAGATCGTAATAGTCTGTCACCGTTTTCTCCAAAAGAGGGGGGCGGCCGCAGCGATGCTGTCTACCGGCGTCGATCCCGGAGCTGCATATACTGTCTTTTCCTTCGGCGGGACAAGGCTGCGATGTGTTGGTGTCGGTGGCTGACGGGTTGCCCGCCGGGGGCCGTCACGTCCGCGGCGATACGAGATTCACCATGAGCCGGAAGGCGCCCGGGACGAGCTTTTCCATCTGGTGGTGCAGGATCAGTGCGCAGTGAATGTGCCGGCCTTTGCCGATATCGGCCGCCAGGAGCGCACCTTGATGCGGTGCTTCATCGGGATCCGACATTTGCAGGGGCGGCTCATAGGCAGGGTCCCAGCTTTTGGCGAAATAAAGGCCTCTTTCCTTGTGCCAGCCCGACCAGTCATCAGCACCGATTGCATTGGGTCTTGTTAATATCGCGTGCTCCGGGGCCAGATGCGTGACGACGGCGTTTTCATCGGTCACCCGCCAGCGAAGCGACGGCTGGCCAATCTCCAGGCGGGCCGGCGGCGTCCTTTCGGGATGCCAATTGTCCCAAGGACGATGATAAAGGGTCAAAAGCGTGCCGCCGTCAGAGACCCAGCGATGCAAATCCGGCAAGGCTTCCGCAAGGCCGTCGCGGAGTTTCAGCGCAAAGATGCCGATAATGATCGTATCGAATGCGGCGAGGGCAGTTTGATTGCTCAACGTTTCTTTATCGAGAGCCGTGACATCCAGACCGAGTCTGTCCAGCCAGTAATCCACCCGGTCATTGCCTGCGCCGACATATCCGATTCTTGAACGAACCACCCCGGCATCGACAACCCGGACGGCAATGTCCGCTGTCTCGATCAAATGACGCGGTGGGATATGCGGATAGGAAATGGACTGTACCGTTTGTGCCGGGCGGCCATCCAGGGTGATCCCGATCCTGTAGAGACCGTCTTGCGCATCATCGGGCACGGTGACCTGAAACCCTTCGCCCGTGGCGTCGGCCGCCCAGCCGGCGGGAAGGACAAGTGCGGGTGCGCTGCCGGCAGGCACGATGGATGACAGTTTCAGACATATCGGCTTCCTGTCCGCCGAGCGATTCACGACGACCGTTTTTGGCGATACTTCGACGCTCAACGCCGGCAGAACCTGCGGCGGGATTTCCAGCGGGAGAGCCGTTTTGCTTTCGACGCCATGGGTCGTCAAGGACAGGCTCACACAGGGTGCGGCCGGTTCGCCGGGGAGATAGCGCGCCGGATACGGATCGCTCAGCGGGACGTCCTGTGTTCGAACTTCACCGCCGGACTCTTTCCATCCGTCAGGCCATTCAACGGATAGTTCGAACGCATCGCTGTTGCCGCTATAGAACTCGGTATCGAGCCTCACCGAATCCACCGGTCTCAAAACATCGCGATCCAGCCGGGCGAGACATTCGACTCGTGCGGCAATCCGGATGAGGCGTGCCAGCTGCGTTTCCTTGCGGGCGATCTTGTGGGCAAGGCGCGGATCGACGCTTTGCGCGCCTGCGCGCAAATGAGACAGGGCTGCACTGGCATGCCGCAATATGGCGTCGCTGTCGGGAAATGCCGCTATGGCCGAACCGATTTCCCCGTCCGCCGAGGCCAGTTCCCTGCCGGCCCCGAGATCTGCAAGCGCCGTTGGCAGCCCGTCCTGAAGGGACTGCTCTCCTTCGAGCCGGCCGAATTTGAGGTGAAGCGGCCAGTCGCACCCGGTTCCCTGGGGGACCCATCGCCCCATGGCCTGCGTGAGGTGGCAGACACGGCTTTGTTCGCCCATGCGGCCATAGGACGTGCCTGTCACCGGATCGAAACCGTCGCCCGGAATGACGATTGTCGCCGGCGGAGGCGGAAGATCGTCATCATAGGATCGTCCGGCCCCTGACCAGGCAGGCAAATACAATTTGGAAACCTGCCATGCGGGCAGATTGCTGTCCCGGTAATCCGGATCTGCAGCCAGATGAAGGGCTTCCTCCGCCGCGGCGGTCATCGCCCGGTGATGGCCGTGCTGCCCCGGCACGTCGAGAAAGGTCGGGCAAATGATGTCCGGTTTTTCCTCACGCAAGATGTCGACAAAGCGTTTGAGCGTCCGCGCCTTGCCCCATCTAGCAAGGGTTTCGGTGCCCGATTTCGAAAACCCGAAATCGAAAATCGTATCCGTCGGGCTTTCCGACAGCCAGTAAAGCCGCATATTGAGGCGTTCCGCGGCGGCTTCCATCTCCGCTGTGCGCAATACGCCAAGCGTTTCCGTGGCTTCCCGGCCAATATCGTTCTGGCCGCCTTCGCCCCGCGTCGAGCACGCATAGGAAATGTCGATCCCGTCCCGGAAACTCAGGGCCGCCAGCATGTCCGAAATTTCGTCATCCGGATGGGCACCGGTATTCATGAATGAAACGACGGAGCGAAGCGGCGCCAGAGCCTTCCACAATTCAACGATGTGTGGATGTTCGACGTCGCGGGCAATACGTTGCGGATCGGTCAGAGGCATGGGTTTGGTGTCCGGAATCAGGAAACGGGCTGAGGCGTGAATGCACGGTGCAAAATGAGGGAAGCAGCGCCCTGTGTCGCTGCCATCCGTCCGCAGGTTCCGCGCATCAGCCTGGAAATCGGATTGTCCGGCCGGCTTGAAACCGACGCTGAAGAAAGCGCACAGTTGGCGATCAGATCATCGATCAGACGAGCCGGCATTGCGCCGCCCAGGATGATCGTTTGCGGGTCGAGGAGGTTTTCCAGAATGAGAACGGCTTGTCCAAGCGCAATTGCCGCCTGATCGAGCCATTCCCTGAGCGTCTGGTCGCCATCCTGAAAAAGAGTGTCGAGACAATCAAGATCAAGGGGCGCATCGCCACCGATGTGTGATTGAATGGACATGCGGCTCAGCAGGTTTTCGAACGGGGTCATGCCATCCGGTCCCATGACGGGGATGTGGCCGACTTCGCCCGCATTGCCGAAAGCGCCTGAAACCAACCTGCCGTCATCGATGATGCCGAGGCCGAGCCCTTTGCCAAAATACAGATAGGCGTAGGATCCTATTCCCTGGGCAACGCCGGTCAGGTTCTCGGCCAGCGCAGCCGCATTGGCGTCGTTGGAGAGCTCGACAGTGCCGCCAAGAACGGTTTCAAAGAGGGTTCTGGCATCCGTGGTCTCCCAACCCGGCAAATCGGAACTGCGGCCGGACAATCCGGTCTTTCCGAACGGGCCGGGGACAACGATCCCTGTTCCAAGAAGGCGGTTTTCCGGAGCGGCTTCCGCGTCCAGCATCCGGTCGCGCAGTTTGCGCACCATCTGTGCGACGGCGGCCGGCGTATTCTCCTGCAACACCGTGCGCGTGGTTTCAACTGTCTTTCCGGACAGATCCAGCAGCGCCGTCAAAACAACATCCGGCCGGATTTCAACACCGAAAGCATAACCGCCTTTCGGGTCGACGCCGTATTGAACCGCCGGCAGCCCCCGGCCGGAGGCGCGGGTGCCTCTCTTGTTTATCCAGCCTTCCGCAAGCAGTTCGGCGATAATGTTGGAGACCGCCTGGGTTGACAGACCAAGGGACCTGCCGATTTCCGCACGGCCCTTCGTCCCGGCGGCCCGGATCAGGCCGAGTACCGCCTGGCGGTTGCGGTTTCGGCTCCGGGGAGGATTGGAGCCCCTGATCCGGGTTTCAATTCTCATGGCATCCTATTAACTCAAGAAAATTGACAGTTCAATTTAGTTGACTTAATCAATTTGAGATGGACGGCGCAAGACCGTCACAGCAGTGCGACAGGATCCACCAGCCCAGACAGGAGCATCGGCGATGACCAGACATTTGAAACGCATGGCGCTAGGCGGCGTTGCCGCGTTGGCAACTCTTTTCGGCAGCACGGCGATGGCTGTCGAAATCGAATATTGGCAGTATTTCTTCGATGCGCGTGTGGACGCGATGGAGCAGCTGATCGAGAAATTCGAGGCGGCTAACCCCGACATCACCGTCAAGATGACGCATTTTCCCTATGCCGATTACCGGACCAAGGTGGCAGCCGCCATCCCGGCCGGCGAAGGGCCGGACGTGGTGCAACTGTTCTATGGCTGGCTGAACGATTACATTGAAGCGGACCTGATCCGGCCGCTCCCGAAAGACATATTTGATCCTGAAAAGATCGATGCGGAGTTCTTCCCGATGGTTCAGGCCATGAAGCGGGACGGGGCCTATTACGCACTGCCGACCGCGGTGCGGTCCCTGGCGCTGTTTTACAATACGC
This sequence comes from Rhizobiaceae bacterium, assembly GCA_028279875.1. Taxonomy (GTDB): domain Bacteria; phylum Pseudomonadota; class Alphaproteobacteria; order Rhizobiales; family Rhizobiaceae; genus Hoeflea_A. The sequence goes on along the minus strand of JANQMU010000111.1, from coordinate 24,309 downwards.
GCCTGTTTGACGAAGCCGGAATCGACAAACCGCCTGCCACGCTGGACGAACTGGTCGAAACGGCCAAGAAACTGACCAAGGTCGATGGCGCCGGCAATATCACCCAGGTCGGCATTACCACCGGCATGACGGCGCAGGACCACCATTGGTGGCGCGAAGTTCTGGTTCGCCAGTTCGGCGGTGATCCCTACGGGAACGACTACCAGACGATCAACTACAACAACGACGCCGGACTGGCGGCCTTGAACTTCTATACCGGGCTGGAAAAGGAGCACAAAGTCACGAAAACCGGATTCATGGATGAACCGCAGGCCGCCTTCAAGGGAGGCCGCGCCGGAATGCATATCGACGGGTCGTTCAGGATCGGGTCGCTGAACAAGATACGCGGTTTGAAGTGGGGTGTCGCGGAACTGCCGGCCGGACCTGGCGGTACGAAATCCAACTATTCATCCTACTGGGTCAACGGTATCACCACCAAGGCGGAAGGCGAAAAGTTCGATGCCGCCGTCAAGTTCCTCGACTATCTGACATCCGATGAAGCGATGCAGGTCTGGCTGGATGTCGTTGGTGAACTTCCGGCCAAACCATCGGTTGGCATGGTTGAAAAAAATGCCAGCGACCCGGTCTACGGGCCGTTCATCCGCGGGCTGGAATATGCAAACACCACCAAGTTTGCCAATGAATCGGCGCAGCGCCAGGCCATGGTCGACATGGTGGCGCGCATCGATATCGAAGGACAGGATCCATCGGAAAGCCTGGCTGCGGCGGCAGCCGAAGAGCAGAAAATTCTTGACGAATACTACGCGAAGTAGGTTTTCTGAGACACAGGGCTGCCGGGATCGGCAGCCTCCATCGGTCGCGCGGTTTCACAATGCCAGCCAACAAAAACCTTTCAATCCGGCAGAAGCAGATTGTGTGGGCATGGCTGTTTCTGGCGATCCCGACCCTGTTCTACCTTGTGATCCGCTTCTATCCGACCGGCAACGCCTTTGTGATTTCATTCCAGGAGTGGAACCTTCTGGGGAAACGGACATGGACCGGCCTCGACAATTACGCCAAGCTCTGGGGTGATCCGGTCTTCTGGAAAGTGTTCCGCAACACATTTGCCTACCTGATCATCGGCACGCCGCTCTCGCTTGTCGTCAGTTTTGTTATTGCCTATCACCTCGACAAGACCCGTTTCATGCACGGGTTTCTGCGCATGCTCTATTTTCTGCCGTTCATGACCTCCGCCGTTGCCATGGCCTGGGTCTGGCGGTGGTTCTATCAACCGGTCCCCATCGGTCTGTTCAACAATTTCCTCGCATCCGCCGGCATTCCCCAGATCGAGTTCCTCAACTCCACGACCAATGCGCTTCCATCCGTGCTCGCACCTGCCGTGTGGGCCGGTCTCGGCTTTCAGGTCATCATCTTCATGGCAGGATTGCGGGCGATCCCGGTCAGCTATTATGAAGCCGCCCGGATTGACGGCGTAGGCTGGTGGACTGTGCTGACCCGCATCACCATTCCGCTCCTCAAGCCGACCGTCGTCTTCATCGTGGTGTTCTCATCCATCGGGTTCCTGCGGATTTTCGATCATGTCTTCAACATGACGACGAACAATCCCGGTGGACCTTTGAATTCAACCAAACCCTTGGTGCTGATGATCTATGAGACCGCGTTCAGCGACTTCGACATGGGTTACGCGGCGGCCCAGACGGTCGTGCTGTTCCTGATCCTTCTTCTGGTCAGCCTTGCCCAGCTCTGGCTCCTGAGGGGGGACAACACATGAGCCTGTCTTCCGGCGCGGCAGGTTATACGCAGGCAAGCTCGGAAACCGTTCTGGCAAAACCGGCAAGGAAGCCGGCCAATATGGGCCAGATCCTCAGATGGATGGTCCTCTTCCTGGGCGGTCTGGCGATGATTGCACCAATCGCCTACATGATTTCGACCTCGCTGAAATGGCCGCACGAAGTCTATAATGTGAACCTTATCCCGGAAGAGCCGACGATAGAGAATTACACCTATGTGCTTGAGGACGGGCGTTTTTATCTGTGGTTCGTGAATTCAATCATCATCGCCTTGATCACGACCGTTTCAAACCTCTTTTTCGACAGTCTTGTCGGTTACACATTGTGCAAGTTTCGTTTTCCGGGACGCTACATTGTCTTCATCGCGATCCTGTCGACTTTGATGATTCCGACCGAAATGCTGGTCATTCCCTGGTACATGATGAGCCAGACCTTCGGCTGGCTCGACAGCTATTGGGGGATCATGTTCCCCGGACTGATGACCGCTTTCGGCACGTTTTTGATGAAGCAGTTTTTCGAAAGCGTTCCGGATGATTTCCTGGAAGCCGCCAGGATCGACGGACTGAACGAGTTCCAGATCTGGTGGAAGGTCGCCATGCCCCTGGTGAAGCCGGCCCTGGCGGCGTTGGCGATCTTTGTCTTTCTCGGCAACTGGACGGCGTTCCTGTGGCCTTTGATCGTGACCAATTCCGTCGAGATGTATACGGTCCCCGTCGGCCTTTCCGGTTTCGGTGATGAAGCGGATGTGGCCTGGGAACTGATCATGACCGGAGCGGCCATCTCGACGATACCGACCCTTGTCGTCTTTCTCGTCTTTCAGCGGTTCATCATCCGCGGTGTCGTCATGGCGGGGCTGAAGGGATGAGCGACTTTCAAGACGACACGACGCGGTTTCCCGATCCTGTTTACAAGGACACGGTCCTGTCATTCCTGTTTGACGGTGTGAAAACACACTTTGCAGAGCATATGGCCGCGATCAACCGGGCCCATCTGGTGATGCTCGGCGAGACCGGTATTTTGAAACCGGAAACGGTCCGCGCCCTGGCGGCGGCTCTCGTCGAGATCGATGCCGAAACCGATCTGTCCGCGCTGACATATACGGGCGAGCATGAAGACTATTTCTTCCATGTCGAAAGCGCCTTGCAACAGAAACTGGGCGATGTCGGGGGCATGCTGCACACGGCCCGCTCCCGCAACGATATGGATCATACGCTGTTCAAGCTTGCCCTTCGTGTTCGGCTCGATGATCTCTGGCAGCAGCTTGCGGCCCTTGCAGAAGCGCTTTTGGCCAAATCGGAGGCTGAATCGGAAACACTGATCGTCGCCTACACGCATGGCCAGCCGGCACAGCCGACGACATTCGGCCATTATCTGTGCGCGGCCCTGGAGGTCTTGTTGCGCGACATGAAACGGCTGGGCGCGGCGGCTGACGATCTGGAAAAGTGCCCCATGGGAGCGGCGGCCATCACGACCTCCGGGTTTCCGATCGATCGGCAGCGCATGGCCGAGCTCCTGGGGTTCGAGGCACCGCTGCTCAACTCCTATGGCTGCATTGCTTCCGTCGACTATGTCACGGGTCTCTATTCGGCGTTGAAACTCGTGTTTGTCCATTTGGGGCGCCTCATTCAGGACCTGGCGTTCTGGTCGTCATTTGAAGTCGGCCAGCTGTATGTCCCGAACGCCTTTGTCCAAGTCAGTTCGATCATGCCGCAAAAACGCAATCCCGTTGCGATCGAACATATGCGCCATCTTGCTTCGGTTACGGCCGGTCGGTGCGATGTCATGATCGACACGATGCGCAACACGCCCTTTGCCGACATGAATGACAGCGAAGGTGACGTGCAGCAGGCCGGATATGCGGCCTTTGAGAGCGGTCACCGGGTCGTCCGGCTGCTGGCTGCGTTGCTGCCCGCCTGCAGGATCAATGCGGACAGGGTCAGGCGCAATGGAGATGCTGCCTGCATCACGATCACCGAATTGGCGGATACGCTGGTGCGGGAGGAAGATCTGAGCTTCCGGCAGGCACACGAGATTGCGGCCAAGACAGCACGTGGTGTCGTGGCGGACCATGTACCGCTCAGCGAAGGCTATGACCATTTTCAGAATGCCTTTGCGGACGAAACCGGCCAGCCTTCCGAACTGACGCCGTCCAGCTATGAAACCGCCGTCGCACCGGAGACTTTTGTTGCCTGCCGTGATTGTCCAGGCGGCCCAGCGCCCGCCGCGCTTGATCAGGCTTTCGACAGCTACCGCAGGCAACTGGATGCGCTGATCGCCGGGCAAGACGCGCGCCGGGCACGGCATGGGCAATCGGCCGGGAAACTGAAAGTCGCTTTCGAAGCGATTTTGGAGACTTGAGACAATGGCCAATCTCTCCTTGAAGCAGCTTACGAAGGCCTATGGCCCGGTTGAGGTTCTGCATGGCATCGATCTTGAGATCGCCGATGGCGAATTTGTCGTGCTCGTCGGCCCATCCGGATGCGGGAAATCGACCAGTCTGAGGATGATTGCAGGGCTGGAGGACATCACCGCGGGCGAAGTCCATATCGCAGGCCGCCTGGTCAACAATCTGGAACCCAAGGACCGCGATATCGCGATGGTGTTTCAGAATTACGCGATCTATCCCCATATGACGGTGCGCAAGAACATCGCTTTCGGGCTCTGGACATCGCCGATGAGCAAGGCCGACAAGGCGGCACGAATTGAAGAGGTTGCCCGGATTCTCGACATGTCCGACCTGCTGGACCGCAAGCCCTCGCAACTGTCTGGCGGTCAGCGGCAGCGGGTCGCGATCGGCCGGGCCATGGTCAGAAATCCGGCTGTCTTTCTTTTCGACGAACCCTTGTCCAACCTGGACGCGCAACTGCGCACCCAGATGCGCCTGGAAATCAAGAAACTGCACCAGCGGGTCGGCAACACGATTGTCTTCGTTACGCATGACCAGGTCGAAGCGATGACGCTGGCCGACCGGATCGTCATTATGAAGGACGGACATATCCAGCAGGTCGGAACGCCTGATGAGGTCTTTCACAAGCCGGCAAACACATTTGTTGCGCAGTTTATCGGCGCTCCGTCGATGAACATGCTCGAAGCCACCGGAAACGGTGACGAAGTGTCCCTGGCAAGCGGCCAGTCGGTGAAGTCCACTGTGACCACCGGCAAGGGCCGGAAGCTGCTGGTGGGCCTGCGTCCCGATGATCTGGTCCTGGATTCCAGCAATCCCATTCTGTCAGGCAAGGTATCCGTCCGTGAGCCGCTTGGCTCCGAAACGCTCATCTATGTGAATGCGGCAGACGGCGAGATTGTCGCCAAGATATCGGGAAAAGACGTGCCCGGTGTCGGTGATACCGTATATCTGGGAGCTTCGGCCGACGCGCTGCACATTTTCGATACGGATACCGGGGCCGCGCTTGTCTGATGCTTCAACAGGATAATGCGCCGCTGATCTTGTGTGCCGGCCGGATTTATTGCGACTTCGTTTTCACCGGTGTGCCGAGAATGCCGACTCTTGGAACCGAGATCTTTGCGGACGGCGTATCGCTTCATGCCGGCGGCGGCGCTTTCAATTCCGCCGCCGCCTTTCAGGCCCACGGGAAGCCGGCCGCGCTGCTGGGGACGTTGCCATCGCCACCATTCGACCTGCAGATTCGAACGCAGGCCCAGGCCGCCGGCCTGGACCTGTCGTTGTGCACGCCGGCAAAGGAAGGGGCGACGCCGCAAATCACCGTTGCCATGGCCGTTCAAGACGACCGGTCGTTTCTCAGCCATACATCCGGGCCGGCCTTTCCGTCACTGGACCTTTCCGCATCATCGTGCCAGGCGATCAGGCACCTGCATATTGGTGAATTGAAGAGCCTTCAGGAAGCGCCTGAATTGCTGGGTCAGGCGCGCGGGGCGGGCTGGACGGTGTCGCTTGATTGCGGCTGGGATGACGAACTCATGGGACGGGGGCACGATATGGCAGAGCTGATTGCCCGCGTCGATGTGTTTCTGCCGAATGAGAGCGAGCATGCCGCGTTGACGGCGTCGGGATTGCCGGAGCAATGCAGTCCACTGACGGTGGTGAAATGCGGCAGTTCCGGTGCACGGGCCTTTGTCGAAGGAAAGCAGATCGAGTGTCCGGCAGCCGCGGTCCGCGTGGTCGATGCGACGGGTGCCGGCGATGCCTTCAATGGTGGCTTTCTTTCGGCCTGGCTGGACGGTCTGGACCTGAAAACGTGCCTTAAAGAAGGTAACCTCAGCGGCGCGGCCGCGGTGCAAACCGCTGGCGGCGCGGCTGGCCAAGGTTAGTCGAACAGGCTGGAGACCGATTCTTCGGCGGCGGTGCGGGTGATCGCTTCGCCGATCAGGTTCGATGTGGTGATGACGCGGATGTTGTGGGCGTTCTGGACGGCCGTCGTCGGCTGGATGGAATCGGTGATGACCAGTTCCTTCAGCTTCGACGACGTCACGCGCGCCACCGCGCCGCCCGACAGGACGCCATGGGTGATATAGGCGGTGACGCTGGTGGCGCCGTTTTCCAGAAGCGCATCGGCGCCGTTGCACAATGTGCCGCCGGAATCGACGATGTCGTCGATCAGGATGCAGTCCTTGCCGCTGACATCGCCGATGACGTTCATCACCTCCGATTCGCCCGGCCGGTCGCGGCGCTTGTCGACGATGGCGAGCAGCGAATCGAGCCGCTTGGCCAGCGCCCGCGCGCGGACCACGCCGCCGGTATCGGGCGACACCACCATGATGTTGGACACGTCATAGGTTTCCTTGATGTCGCGGGCCAGAATCGGCACGGCGTAGAGATTGTCCGTCGGGATGTCGAAGAAGCCCTGGATCTGGCCGGCATGCAGGTCCAGCGTCAGAACCCGGTTGGCGCCCGCCTCGGTGATCAGATTGGCGACCAGCTTGGCCGATATCGGCGTGCGCGGTCCGGGCTTGCGGTCCTGACGGGCATAGCCGAAATACGGCAGCACCGCGGTGATGCGCCGGGCCGAGGCGCGCCGCGCGGCGTCGATCATGATCAGCAGCTCCATCATATGGTCGTTGGCCGGAAAGGAGGTCGACTGGATGATGAAGACATCCTCGCCGCGCACGTTTTCCTTGATTTCGACAAAGATCTCCTGATCGGCAAAGCGCCGGACGATGGCGTTTCCAAGCGGGATGTTGAGATAGTTGCAGATCGATTCCGCCAGGACCCGGTTGGAATTGCCTGCGAAGAGCTTCATGGCGCGCCGCCTGTCGTCGTACCCCTGATGGCCGGCGTTTTACCGGGCTGGCGCGCGAATGCAAGGGGCCTTTTCGCTATTCGTGGAATTATGCTGAAGGAACTGAAATCCCGGTCGGTTTTCACCTTTTCCGGTCAGCCGGACGAACCCGCCCTGGTTCGCCAGGCAAGGTAGTCGTCGATGGTCCTGGTGGCGATGGCTTCCATGGTCGGCGCCTGAACGACCGCCCAGGGGTCTTCGGCCGTGCCCTGGGCGATCTCCTGGCCGCGAATCCGGTGCAGCCGGTTGCCGCTGCTGTCGAGCACGTCCCAGACAAATGCCACGGTAGTTTTGTCGCCATCGGTGAAGGCGGAGAAATATCCTTTCAGGATGTGGTCGCTCCGGTTGTCGGCGGTCTGCAGGATGGTCAGGCCGTGCTCGCGGGCGTCGACACCAAGACGGCGGGACAGGGGCTGCACGGCGGCCACCGGTGCGCCGATCACCGGGGTGAAGCTGATCGTGCCGTTGCGGGCCGCCGGCTGGCCGGTCGTCGCCGATGTGGTGCGCAGGAAATTGCCGCTGGCCGGCGCGGTTGCCGGGGCGGGTTGCGGCTTGCTCTGGCTGGCCGTTTCCACCGGATTTTCAGTTTGTACCGGATCGGCCTGGGTCGTCGCGGGTTCGGCGGCGGCGGGAATCTCGGCCTGCGGGCGAAGCCCGGGGATCGACTCAAGCGACCGCCTTATGTTGCAGCCTGTCGTCAGCACCAGGATCAGGCCCATCAGGGCCGGTATGATGAGGGTCGCGCGCACGCGTCAGCATCTCCAGTTCAGCCGCCCCCGGGGCGGGTTGCGATTCGGTCTAACGAACCATCAGATCAAGGTTGTGTGTCGAAAGTGCGTTCGGCGCGTCGTCCGTCGTCAGATAGGTTTGTCCGAGAGTCATCGCGGTGTCGGTTTCGGAATCCATGATGATCATGTGCACGAACAATGACATGTCCGCCTTAATCAATTGTTCATTGCCCGAATAGAACATCTCGCGCTCCATCCAGCTCGGTGTGAACCGGGCGCCGACCGAATAACCGCAGGCATTCAGCCGGTGGCGGGTCATGCCGCGGTCCTCCAGCACCTTGGCGTGGGTGGCGAACACGTCGCCGAAACTGCTGCCGGGCCGCAGCACGCCTTCGATCTCCGTCAGCGCCTCGCGGCAGACATCATAGAGCTCCAGGTGCCGCTCCGAGGCTTTGCCGATGACGATCGTGCGCATCATGGCGGCGTGGTAATGGGCAAAAACGCCGGCCCATTCGAGGGTCAGCTGGTCCTGTTCCTCCAGAGTCCGCCGTCCCGATTTGTAGCGGCACAGGAGGGCATCGCGGCCGGAGCCGATGATGAACTCATTGCCCGGATAATCGCCGCCGCCGGCAAAGACGGCGCCCTGCATGGCGGCCAGGATATCGGCTTCGCTGCCGCCAGGCCGGATCAGCGGCAGGGCAGCTTCGAGCGCCGCATCGGCCAGTTCGGCGGCCGTCTTTATATAGTGGATTTCGGCGGGGCTCTTGATCAGCCTGAGGCCGGAGATGACGTGCGAGGCATCGACCAGATCGCCGAAGGACTGCAATTGCTGGTCGAGCTTGCGGCAATTGGCGCCGGTCAGCCCGTGGGTGTCATATTCGATGCCGATGCGGCATCCCAGCAGGTCCATGTCGCTGAGCAGGTTCTTCAGGTCCATGGCCGGATCGGCATTGACGCGGTCCGTCCATACCGAGATATCCTCGATGATCGAGGTGTGGCGTGCCTGCCGCAGATCGGCCGATCGGGTGAGCAGATGCATGGTGCCGTCGGATTTGACGATCAGCGACTGGAAAAAGCAGAAGCCGAACGTGTCGTAGCCGGTCAGCCAGTACATGCTTTCCTGGGCGAACAGCAGTATCGCATCCAGGCTTTCGTCCTGCATGGCATCGCGCAGGCGGCGCATGCGCCAATCATATTCCTCGCGTTCAAAATGCTGCGCCATGGGTACCTCCATCGACAATGCTGATTGCGGAAATCTGCCGCCCGTAATCGGGCTCGTTCCGGTGGGTGGCGCGCCGGTAGGAGAAGAAATTCTCCTCGTCGGCATAGGTGCAGTGGCCCGACATCTCGGCGCGGATGCCGGCATTGGTCAGGCGTTTTAGCGTGTAGCCCTGCAGGTCAAACAGGCAGTGCCCGGCCTTGTCGCTCGGCCTGAAGAAGCGGTCATTGGCGGGGTCATGCGCCAGGAAGCGGTCGACATATTCGGGGCCGACCTCGTAATTGGCGCCGCTGATCGACGGGCCGATGCAGGCGACAATGCGTGTGCGTTCCGCCCCGATCTCTTCCATCGCGGCGATGGTGTTCTCGGCGATTCCCGCCAGAGCGCCGCCCCAGCCCGCATGGGCGGCGCCGATGATCCCGGCCTTAGGGTCGGCCAGCAGGATCGGACAGCAATCGGCGGTCAGAACGCCGATAACCAGCCCTGGTGTGGCGGTCACGACGGCGTCGGCCTTCGGCCGTGTTCCGTCAAATGTGTCGTCGACCACCCAGACGTCGGGGGAATGAACCTGATGCGGCGTTGCCAGCCGGTCGGGCGCGGCCGAGAAGGACCGGCACACCCGGCTGCGGTTTTCCAGGACATCGCCCGGATCGTCACCGGAGCCCAGGCCGACATTGAGGCCGCGATAAAGGCCGCCCGAGATGCCGCCGGTCCGGGTAAAAAAGCCGTGGCGAACCGCCGAGCCCACACAGGCATCGGTCAGCACGTCGCTGGTGATCGGCTTTGGGTGTTCCAGTGTAAGCATGATGCGCCTTTCATACCTGGGAACCGGCGGGATGGTGGTCAAACTATCGGGTCGTGTCAATCAGCGGATTTAAAGGGGGGAATCACTTTGTCGGACCCCATAATACACAACACTTTGAAAAGACTGCCCATTTGATTTTCGCCGCTGCCCGCGAGGCGGTCGACGGATTGTTGTATGGCCCGGCGGGCCTGTGGAGACTTGTCGGCCCCGAGCGCTCCGGCGCGCTGCAGAAGCCCGAGTTCCAGCAAAAACGCGCCTTGGGTCAGCGGCGGCGGGACGTGGGCGCCGCAGCCGCGCGCCGCCTCGCCGGCGGCGGCAAAATCCACATGGCTGGTCAGATCGGCCTTGCCGGGCGATTGCAGGACATCCTCATAGCGGTGGTTCCGCACCGCCTGCAGCGTGTCGCCGAAGGCGGACTGCAGATGTCCATAATCGATGAGGAGGGCGGCGCCGCCGCCAGTCGTGACGCGGTCGGCGATCCGTTCGACGATGGCGTTTCGCGCCGGCGCCGTCTCGAACACCGTTCCGTCCGGGGCATTTTCACCGCCGGGGATGCGCTCCGCGCCGATTGTGGCGATGCCCGATGCAAAGGCCAGTGTCCGATCCGGGGTGACGGTCACCACCCGCTCGCGGAAGCCGTCGGGGCCCATAACGAACTGGCGCATCGGAATGGCGTCGAGCAATTCGTTGGCGACCAGCAGCGTATATCCCGCCGGCACGGTCTCGAGGTCTTCGTGCCAGCGGTTTTGGCGGCCGCCATCGGCCAGGGTTTTTTGCTGTCTGTCGCGCAGGCGGGGGCTGGTTTCGACCAGATGGAAGGTCGCGGCCGCCGCGAGGTCCGGTTGCAGCCCAGCCATCACCCGCTGGAGATCGGCCATCAGCGTGCCGCGCCCCGGGCCGATCTCGACCACCTGGACCGTGCCGGGCCGGTCATCGGCCTGCCAGGCGAGAATCAGGAAAATACCGATCAGTTCGCCGAAAAGCTGGCTGATCTCCGGTGCCGTGGTGAAATCGCCGCCCGGGCCGAATGGTTCCTGCGTGCGGTAATAGCCATGGTCCGGATCGCCAAGGCACAGGGCGAAATAGTCGGCGACGGATATCGGGCCGTTGAGGCCGATCAGATCGATGATCTTGCGGCCGAGCGGTGTCGTCACGCGGCCGTTCCGCCGGTCGGGGCCGAGGACGGGCCGCCGGCCGGTCTGGCCGAGATCACCGCGATGACGCCGACTGCCAGCATCGGGATCGACAGCGCCATTCCCATGGTCAGCCAGCCGCCATAGAGATAGCCGATATGGGCGTCGGGTTCGCGCACGAATTCGACCAGGATGCGGCTGACCGCATAGCCGGCGATGAAGGTTCCGCCGATATAGCGCGGGGCGTTGAGCTTGCCGAAGCGCCATATCAGCACCGCCAGGACTGCGAACAGGACGGGGCCCTCGAGAACCGCCTCATAGAGCTGGCTGGGATGGCGGGCAAAGGGGCCGCCGGTCGGAAACACCACCGCCCAGGGAACGTCGGTCACCTTGCCCCACAATTCGCCATTGATGAAATTCGCGACGCGCCCGAGGAACAGGCCGAAACAGGCGGAGGCCGCGACGACGTCGAACAAGCTCCACACCACGATATGGCGCCGCCAGGCGAAGACGATCATGGCGATGATGGTGCCGAGCAGGCCGCCATGGAAGGACATGCCGCCGTTCCAGATCTCTAGCAGGCGCAGCGGATTGGCGGCGAAGGCGCCGAAATCGTAGAACAGGATATAGCCGACACGGCCGCCCAGGACGATGCCGAGCGCCGACCACAGCAGGAAATCGTCAATATCGGCGGCCGTCATCGCCGGCTTGCCCGGTGTCCACAGGCGCTCGGTCGCGGCCAGGATGCGGGCATATCGCCAGCCCAGCAATATCCCCACCACATAGGCCAGCCCGTACCAGTGTATGGCCAGCGGGCCGACGGAAATGAGCACCGGATCGATATTGGGGAAGGGAAGGGCCGCCTGTGCGATGTCCATGGTCGGGTGCGCTCCGTTTCGGTCCGGCGGACCATGCAGACGCCTTCGCGGCAGGTCAAGGGTTGCAGGCACCGCCCGAAGTGCTTACCTGATATAGGTATAGCGCTTTTCCAGATGAACCAGGAACGAGGCAATCAGATGACCACCGGCCCCAATCGCATCCTCGATGATTTCGCCCGGCTGATGACCGATGCCGCCGGCGCGGCGCAGGGTGTTCGCGAGGAAGTCGAAACGGCATTGCGCAACCAGGCGGAACGGGTGCTCAACTCCATGGATGTCGTCCAGCGCGAGGAATTCGAAGCCGTGCGCGAGATGGCCGCCAAGGCCCGCGATGAAAATGACAGCCTGCACAAGCAGCTCGCCGCGCTGGAGAAAAAGGTAGCGGCGCTTGAAAAGCCGGCAAAACCGAAAGCGCCGCGCAAATCGGCGTCCGGCGGCAGCAAGGCCGGATAGCTCAATACGGCGCTTCGGGCATGGCCATCAGCTGCTTTCGGCGCGATGGTGTTCGGCTGTTCGGAGCGGCATCACCGGCCGCGGCGGCTGCACGGTTTTCCAAAAATTTTTTTTAATTTTTTTTCCGTTGTCCGGGACTTCGGAAAAATGCTTTGCGGAGAGTCGCTTAGGACTCTCGCCTGAGGGGTTGATTCAAGCTCCGTCCACATCTGTATGCCGTTCCGGAGCGAAAGAGGGGTGGCGCGCCGACTCTGCCGTTATAGACTGATTTTTATAGGTGATTCGAAACGGGCTCCGGCCGCTGGCGGCGTCTGGAGTGCGTCGGGGACCTTCGACAGCGTTCATTGTGGTGTCTTTGAGTTCGGTTGCGTGGGCGCGGCGCTGGTTCGCCGTTACGGGGATGTGGGAAAGCGGACAAGGGGATGCGGCATGAGCCTTGCGGAAATTGACTATGAGCGGCAGCTCAATCCGGTGGACATGATCGAATATGTGGCGTCGAACAATGACTGGACATTCGAGCGCTCCGGCGAAGACGAAATCGCCATGACGATAGACGGCCGCTGGTCCGACTATCACGTGTCTTTTTCATGGATGGAGGATTTCGAGGCCCTGCATCTGGCCTGCGCGTTCGACCTGCAGGTGCCCGAGCACCGGGTCAACGAGGTGGTCAAGCTCCTGTTCCTGATCAACGGCCAGATGCTGATGGGCCATTTCGACCTGTGGCAGCAGGAGGATGTGGTGATCTTTCGCCAGTCGCTGCTGCTTGCCGGCGGGGCGGAGCCGACCAACCAGCAGGTGGAGGTGCTGCTGTCCAATGCGCTGGAGACCTGCGAGCTTTATTTCCAGGCCTTCCAGTTCGTCGTCTGGTCGGGCATGGACGCCAAATCGGCCACCGAAACGGTGCTGTTCGAGACCGTCGGCGAGGCGTGACGGCGCGATGGCGAAAGAGATTTCCTGGTCGGATTTCGAGAAGGTCGACATCCGTTGCGGCACCATCGTCGAGGCCGCGCCGTTTCCCGAGGCGCGCAAGCCGGCGATCCGGCTGAAGGTGGATTTCGGTCCGGAGATCGGCACCCGCAAATCCTCGGCGCAGTTGACCCATCATTATACGCCGGAAACGCTGGTCGGGCGGCAGGTGATGGCCGTCGTCAATTTCCCGCCACGCCAGATCGGGCCGATGATGTCGGAGATCCTGGTGCTCGGCTTTCCAGATGAAGAGGGCAATGTCGTGCTGGCCTGCATCGACCGGACCGTGCCGGATGGCGGGCGGCTTTTCTGACAGTCGTGACCCTGTTCCGGCAGCAATGTCGGACTTCAACTGCCGTGTCGCCCGCCATCCGTCGACCATAACACGGCACGTTGTTGAACCCGCTCAATCCGCCTCCGCTTCGATCGCCTCCATATCCGCGTCCGAAAGGCCGAAATGGTGGCCGATCTCGTGGATCAGCACGTGGCGGATGATGGCGCCCAGCGTTTCCTCGCGATCCACCCAGTAATCGAGGATCGCCCGGCGGTAGAGCCAGATCCGGTTCGGCATCTGACCGGTCTGCACCTCGCTTGCCCCCTGCGCCATGCCGACCCCCTGGAACAGGCCGAGCAGGTCGTAGGGACTGGCAAGGCCGAGCGATTGCAGCACCTCCTTTTCGGCATATTCGGCGATGGAAATCTGGATATCGTCGCAAAGGCCGCGAAAGCCGTCCGGCAGCGTCTCGAACGCCGCGCGCGCGATGATTTCGAAATCCTCCAGCGTCGGGGAATAACGGTCCGTCCAGGGCGATTGCGGGTCCATGGCTGATGCCTTACGCGTTGCTGATCTGCGGCGTATCGATTTCCGTCGCTTCGCTGGTGTCGGCAAACACATCCTCGCTGATCAGCCGGGAGGTGACCTGATCGAGATAGTGCCGCAGCTCATTGTCGAGTTCGCAGAATTCGGGCCACAGAACCTGGTCGCAGAAGGATTGCGGCAGCCGGACCACCACCGTCGTCCGGCGCTGGCGACGATATCGGTAAGGCTCGAGCCCATAGCGCCGGCACAGCGCAACGAACAGCCGGCGGGACCACTCGTCGCCAAGCGAAAACTTCACCTCGACAGGGGTCTCGGCCGCCTCGCGCTCGGCCAGCCTGGCACGCAGTCGCGACAGCGCCGCCTCGGCCGCATCGCGCTCGCCGCTCGTGCCGGCACCCGCATAAAGCGCCTCGATCTTGCGAAGCTTTTCACGAAGCCGAGCGTCCATGGCGAATCCCAATCATCTAAACCGGCAAACCCGTATCGCGCCGGCCGTGCGGGCACAATCAAAAACGACGCAGGACCTGAAAGCCACCGACGTTCAATGACGGTGTATAGCACCGCACAAGGACCGGGGGCAGGAACATTCGATAGCGCACCCCGCATCTGATTTTTTTTAGTCGCCTTCGGATTGTTTCGAGGCTGCAACGATGCACTTTCCGAGTTCGATAGCCGAGTGATACTTTACTCCGCGATGTCCTTCGCCTGGCATTTCAAGCAGCTTTACCGGCAGGCCTGCCTGCTTCGCCCTTTTATAGAATCTCATCCAGTTCTGAGGAGCTGTTACGGTGTCCTGCGGGTCACCAATGATGGTTATTTCCCGCGCCGATGTCTTTTTGAGGTGATCCATCGGATCATATGCCCGTTGTATCCACGAACGCGTGTCCCGGTTGGCGCGCAGGAGAATTTTGTAGGCAATGGGAGCTGCCGAGACAGCGACACATGTGAGCGTAACATTCTCTTGTTGCGCAAGCGCCATGCAGGAATGCCCCCCGCCAGAGTGACCCGCGCAGTGAAGCCGTGTTTCGGGAATAGCCATTTGAATGCCTGCGATAACATCGGCCAATTCCGTGACCTCACGCGGTTGCTGTTTTATCCTCCACTGGCTTGCATACGGCCGGTAGATACAGGCAAACAACGCATCTGAAGGGATGTAATCGAATATCCTGTCGCAGAGATATCTATAGTCTCCGTAGCTCGGGTCATTCCTCCGGAAATCACCGGGAATGAAGATCGCGAGATCACGATACGCAGTGTCGGTGCCGTACACCCGTACCGACCAGCCATTGTCGTAAGCGTCGCTTTGAGACTGGAAAACCCCGGGCTTGTCGTAACGGTAGCTGCCGAACGCAAAATCCTTCACCGGATGCGCGCGGCTGAAATATTCGCACCATATCGCCGCGTTCGTGTCGTCTATGTGTTCTTCGTTGGCGATAAGAAATCGCCTCAAATCAAGCTGCCGGACACGACGATCCTGCACGTATGCGTGCAACGCCGCGCGGGTCTTCCGACCCAATACCCCGTCCACCATACCGGTATTGTACAGCAGGTCGTTCAACGACCGTTGCACACACGCAACGGGATCGTTGGCGTGTGCTGAACCGCTTGCGACAAGAACGGCAAGAAGGAACAGAAACCGCGTAAGCTTCGGTGGACTTCGGGTCAATCGATCAAAACTCCGAAGGATATGCAGCTTTGCTGCAATAGGGCGCAGTTTCGGTGTCTTTGTCTGCAAAGATCCAATTCCCGTTTGTTTGATTGACCGCCGGCCGGCGTGATGCGCCCAGGCCAGTTGCGCGATAGGCGACGGCGCATGCCCAATTCGTGCGATCCGATGCTGCGCAGAAACTCTGAACGACAATTCGGCATTTCGGTTGCCGATGATCCAAGAGGGGAAGCTCTCCAGTTGTTTGCTGAAGCTGTGAAGACTTGGCAACGACGGAAATCCGCTTATCGAATGGCTTGCGTTGCACGACGACTTCCCGCAATTGAAATCCAGGGATTGGTTCCCTGGTTGCCCTACCTGTCGCCACGCAATGTTCGTAGCACAAAACTGCCTATTGATGAAAGGCTGACGGCTCCCGACTTGTTTAAATGGCATCCACTCATTCGATTCGGTTGCCGCCGGGCGATTCAGTTGCTGCCGGGCCTGCAGTTATCATTGTCGGCAGACCAGACACGGCAATAGTCAAGTCTCATACTTACATTGCGCGATATCGAGTTTGCCTGTCTGTTGATGATGGTGATCGAGGTTGTGATAAAGACGGCGTGCTTGAGGGCGAGCGTGCCTTGACAACGCCGGGACAGTGGTTCTTGGTGAGAAAGATACGCTGAAATAGGGCGGCTTTGTTTGCCGGAATGGAGGACGTTTTCGATGGTGCGAATGCTAACCTTGGCAGCGGGCTGTATCCTGGCTGTCACCTCGGCCACTTATGCACAGGATCAGTGTCCAGAGGGCAGGAATATCATAACCATGGCGTTCGAGCGCGCTGGCCAGACGGTTGGATATGTGGCGGTGGACACGCAAAGTGATTTGGCATTCTGGTGCCACGATGCGCAGAACACATGGACAGCCGGGTACGCTGAAGCGGGTGATGGCGGCTTTGCGTTCTCGCTCAAGAGCCGTAACGGTACGTGGCCCCGAGCCATGAAGCCCAACTCTTCGGGTGTGGTCGAAGATAGATGGCATAGCGGGGGCCGCCCGTTTCGCATGTTTGTCGTCGAAAACAGACCTGCGCAATGATGTTGAAACGCAATAGGCTGTGGTGACCATTTAACTTATGCGCCGGCGTGGCACGCTTCGTTCCTGGCAAGGCACGAAATGCGCTACTTCACGGGACGTAGCTCCCCTGAGTTTTGGGTCGCACAAAATCGAAGCTTCACAAACCCACGATTGACACCGTTGGCTTGTGCCGCTACCACATCCACATCGATAGGGGTGCTCCGTATTGCCGGGGCTGAGATACGGGCGCAAGGCCGTGGACCCTCGAGCTGATCTGGATAATGCCAGCGGAGCGAAACGAGCCATGTTTTCCGGCGCCCAAATCTCATTATATCCGATGGCCGATGATTTCGTCGGCATCATCATGCAGTCGCTTTCCGCGCTCGACACCCATCGCGAGCACCTGCGGATAGAGACCGACGACATCTCGACATTGATTGTCGGACCGCCGGAGAGGCTGTTTCCGGCAATGCGCGACCTGTTCGTGGCCGCCAGCAGCACCGGAACCCATTGCGTCCTGTCGGCGGCGGTGTCGCGCGGCTGTCCCGGCGAACCGGACGATCCCATCTGCAGGCCGGGCGAGGGACGCATGCCCGGCGAAGCGCTGGACGCACGGATCGCGGAGGCGACAGCGGTCGTCAAAGCGGCGCCCAAGACCGGCCGGCACGTTGCCTGCCAGTTCTCGCTCTACCCGTTGGGCGCCGATCGGCACATGGACGAAATCTATGGCTGTATCGCGTTTTTGAAGGCGTCGGGCGTCTTCGACCGGCCGAAGAATTTCTGCACCAGGCTCGGCGGCGATGCCGGGCCGGTCTTTGCGGCGCTTGCCGAAGCGTTGACCCGTTTCGGTCCCGTTGACGGGCATGTCGCGCTCGACGTCACGGTATCGGCGAACAGCCCGACCCGCGTCTGACGGCACGGGCTTTGCCCGGCACTTTTTCCTCCATAGCAGCACGAAAGGCTGAAACGATGACTGAAACCAATGGCTGGACCTTGCGTGAAACCCTGATCGTCGCCGTGCTCGGCGCCGTGTTCGGCGTTCTTTATCTCGGCTGGGTACAGGTCTGGCTGATTGCCCAGGCGATCTTCGGACCGGTCACCATGGATGTGGTGATGGGCTTCTGGTTCATCGTCTCGATGATCGCTGCCGCCATCATCAGAAAGCCGGGCGTCGCGCTGATTTCCGAGGTGCTGGCGGCGGGCACGCAGATCCTTCTTGGTTCGCCTGCGGGGCTGCTCCTGCTGTTCACCGGGCTGGTGCAGGGCGCCGGCGCCGAGGCCGTTTTCGCGGCCACCCGCTGGAAGCGCTATTCGCTGCCGGTGCTGATGGCGGCGGGGGTCGGCGCGGCCATCTTCTCCTTCATCTATACCTGGATCCGCTTTGACTATGGCGCCCTCGCGCCGGGCCTCCTGGTGGCGATGTTCGCAATCCGGTGCCTTTCCGGCGCCGTTCTCGGCGGGTTTTTGGCGTGGATCACCGTCAATTCGCTCTACAAGACCGGTGTTCTGTCGGGGCTGAGGATTGATCATGACCGGCGCGCGGCAGCGGTCACCTGATTCGCAATCCCCGCCGATTGCGGCCTGGGTCGATGTCGCGGTGCGCTATCCCTATGCGGCGCGGGATGCGGTGGGGCCGGTCTCCTGGACCGTTGGCGCGGGAAAGCGGGTGCTCCTTCTGGGGCCATCCGGCTCGGGGAAATCGACCCTCCTGCATACGCTGACCGGCATCGTGCCGCAGTCGATGCCGGCAACGGTTCGTGGTCGCATTCGAATCAGCGGCTGCGATGTCGCCGAACGCCCGCCACCGGGCTGGGCGGACGAGGTGGCGCAGTTTTTTCAGGATGCGGACCGGACGTTGACCGGCCTCCGGGTGTTCGATGAGATCGCCTTTGTGCTCGAGAACCGGCATCTGCCATCGGCCGTGATCGAAACGCGTGTCCTCGATGCCATGACCAAAGTCGGCCTGTCGGGGGACTGGCGGGACCGGCGCACATCGACGCTGTCGGGCGGCGAAAAACAAATGGTGGCGCTTGCCGCGACGCTCGTTGCCGGCGCAGCGCTCTTCGTTGCCGATGAGCCCACCGCCAGCCTCTCGCCCGCCGTGGCGGAACGGGTATACGATCTGCTGCTTAAATCGGGAGGTGAGAGCGCGGTGCTGATCGTCGACCATCGGCTCGACCAGATGATTGATGTGATCGATGAGGTGGCGGTGCTCGGCGATGACGGCACCGTGATTGCCGAAGGCCCGCCGGGACCGCTGTTTCGTGCCGATGGCGACCGCCTCGAGGCGCTTGGCATCTGGACGCCGCTCGCCAGTCGCCTTGATCGGGCGCTTCAGGATGTGGGTCTTGCGCCAGACGCGCCGCCCCTGATCGTCGATGCGGTTCAACGGCATCTGGAGGGTTTGCCGGCTGACGCGCAAGACAAAGCCCGCCAATCGCTGGAGCGTGTCGTGTCGCCGATGCTGCTGCGGCGCGGGAAGGCAACCGGGGACCCAGTGGCAAGGCTGAATCAGGCTGCATGTGCACCGCTGTTCGGGCCAACGGTCCTCAGCGGCATTTCGATGCAACTGAATGCCGGCGAAGTGGTCGGCATTGTCGGTCCGAACGGCGCGGGCAAATCGACACTGGGTGCCAGCCTTGCCGGCCTGTTGCGGCTGAAGGCCGGTAGCCGCGAGGGGGCGCCCGGCGCGATCGCGTTTCAGAACCCCGAAAACCAGTTCCTCGAAGCAAGCGTATTCGACGAGGTGGCCGGGGCGCTGCCGAAGGAAGCCGGTGCCGGGCGCATCCAGGCGCTTCTGGACACATGGGCGCTTGGCCGGCTTGCCCGCCAGCACCCTTACGAACTGTCCCAGGGCGAGAAGCGGCGACTGGCCCTGGCCTGCCTGACCGCTACCGATCGCTGGCGGCTTCTGGTCCTCGATGAGCCGACCTCCGGGCTCGATGCACGCGGCGTGCGGATGATCGCCGAAGCGGTTCACGGGCTTGCCGGGAGTGGGCGTGCGCTCGCCGTCATCACCCATGACATGGATTTCGCGCTTGCCGTCTGCGACCGGCTGATCGTCGTCGCCGGCGGCGGCATTCTTGCCGAGGCCGCGCCGCAGACGATCCTGCGCGACCGGCAACTTATGGCCCGTGCCGATCTGGCGCCACCGACCATCCTTCCGGTGCTCGACTGGCTGGACCATGTGCCATGCTGAGCGGCCTTCACCCCCTTCCGAAGCTCGCCATCTGCCTGATCTGGATTGTCGCCTCGATCCTGATTTTCGATCTCGGGTTCCAGCTCTTCACCATTGCCCTGGTGGCGGGCGCCCTGATCGTTCTCGATCGCCGGCCGCCGCATATCGTGCTTCTCCTCATGGTGCCCTTCGCCCTGTTCGGCTTCGGTTTTTTCACCACCAGCGTGCTGTTCAGGGAAGACAGTCATTTCGCGATACAGATGGCCGGTGAGACGCCCTTCGGCTCGCCAGCCGTCTCGGCCGGGCTGATCCTGTTCTGCCGGGCCATTGCCTGCGGCATGGTCTCCGCGCTCTTTGCACTGACCACCGATCCGGGCGCCTTCATCAAGGCGCTGATGCTGCATTGCCGCCTTGCGCCCAGTGTCGGTTTCGCGCTGTTTCAGGCGCTCAATCTGGTGCCCGATCTCGGACACGAGATGCAGCAGATCAGGCTCGCCCGCGCCATGCGCAAGGGTCGTCCGCCGAAGCGCATCCCCGGACCCTTCGAACTGGGGTCTCTCATCGTGCCGCTGCTTGCCTATGCGATCCGCCGTGCCGGCCGCTCGGCGATCGCGATGGAGGCACGCGGGTTGGCACCCGGACAAAAGCGAACGGTGATGAACGCGCCCCTCCTCAAACGGCGCGATAGTGCATTTGTGATCATAAGCTGCCTGCTGCTTCTTTCCGCCATCACTCAGGTCATATAGCAGCCCCACTGAAACAAGCAGTTTTTCCGATGCGGACAGTCCAATGGACCGGCATCGGCAATCGATTTTCGGTTGCCATGGGCGGTCGATCTCGCTAGGATCATAATATAATTCTTAGGATCACTATATGGACCAAACGGACGATCATCTTCGCGGTATCCTTCCGGTTCTGCCGACGCCGCTGACGCCGGTGGGCGAGGTTGATGCCGCGACGCTGGTGCGGCTGGCCGATTTTGCCCTGGCTGCCGGTGTCAGCGGTCTGGTCTATCCGGGTTTTGCCAGCGAGGTATCGGAGCTGACGGCAGCCGAGCGCGAGGCCATGCTGGAGGCGCTTGCGGTGCGGGTGAGGGGCCGTGCGCCGATCGTCGCCGGCGCCAGTGCGGAGTCGGTCGAAGAGGTTCTCGTATATGGGCGGCATGCGCAGTCGCTCGGCCTGACGCATCTCATGATCCAGCCGCCCATTGCCCTGGGCAATGGGTTGGAGCCCGTACTGGCGTTCTTTGCCGCGATTGCCGAGGCGCTGCCTGATATGCAGATCGTACTTCAGAACGCGCCCGCGCCGCGCGGGTCGGACCTGGCGCCGCAGATCATTCGGGCGATTGCCGCGGCGGTCCCGCAGATCGCCTATGTCAAGGAGGAGACGCTGCCGGCCGGTCCGGCGATCAGCCATCTTATCGCCAACGGGCCGGAGACGCTGAAAGGTGTCATTGGCGGCGGCGGCGCCCGCTATATCCTCGACGAATATGCCCGCGGCGCCTGTGCCGCGATGCCGGCGCTGGAGATTGTCGATCTGCATGTCGCGCTCGACGCCGCGTGGCGGGAGGGGCGCCGGGACGAGGCGCGCCACATCTATGTGCGCACCCTGCCGTTGCTTGCACTGCAGGCCGTCTACCGGATGCAGCTCACGAAACATGTGCTGATGCGCCGCGGCCTGCTCAGCGAAACCGGGGTCCGCGCCCCGACGCCCGAGCTCGACGGCGCGGCCATCGCCGATATCGACGCCAATCTCGAAGAGCTTGGATTGCTCGGCAGCGAGGCGGGTGCGGCATGAGCGACAGGGTCAAATCGGTCGAAGTCTTCAGCCTGACTCTGCCGCGGGAAACGCCTTATCTGGGCGCGGCGCGGCCCGGCGAAGAGCCGAATGCGAAGGGCTATCTGGTGCGCGCCGGCAATCGCACGGTCTATCCGGTGTTCGACCGGTCGGTGCTGGTGCGGATCGAGACCGAGGGTGGCGTTGCGGGCTGGGGCGAAACCTATGGGCTGGTGGCGCCCGGCGCGGTCGCGGCGATCGTCAACGATCTGCTGGCCGATTTCACCGTCGGGCGCGATCCGGGTGACCCCGAGGCGATCTATGACGACCTCTACGACCTGATGCGGGTCCGCGGTTATACGGGCGGATTCTATGTCGATGCGCTGGCGGCCATCGACATTGCCCTGTGGGACATTGCCGGCCGGCTCAAGGGCGCATCGGTGGCGGAGCTTCTGGGCGGGACGGTCAGAAACACGATTCCGGCCTATCTCTCGGGCCTGCCCGAAGCCTCGCTCGGCAAGCGCACCGAACTGGCGCGGCAGTGGCAGGACAGGGGCTTCGGCGCCTTCAAATTCGCAACGCCCGTCGCCGATGACGGTCCGGTGGCGGAGATCGAAACCCTGCGCGGCGCGCTCGGGCCCGATGCGCGCATCGCCGCCGATATGCACTGGACACACAGTGCCGAGGAGGCCATCGACCTCATCCGCCTGATGACGCCGCACGGGCTGTGGTTCGCCGAGGCGCCGGTGCGCACCGAGGATATCGCGGCGCTTGAAACCGTCTGCCGCTTCGCGGATGCGCCGATCGCGGTCGGCGAGGAATGGCGCACCCATTGGGACCTGCTGCAGCGAATCGGGCGCTGCGAGATCGCCATCGTCCAGCCCGAGATGGGCCACACCGGCATCACCAATTTCACCCGCATTGCGCGGCTCGCCGGGCAGCACGGGCTGGAGGTGATCCCGCATGCCACGGTCGGCGCGGGCATCTTCCTGGCGGCCAGCCTGCAGGCCAGCGCCGCGCTCGGGCCGGTGACGGCCCATGAATTCCAGCATTCGATCTTCGAGCCGAACCGGCGCCTTGTGAAGGGCTGCATGGATTGTGCCGAGGGGTTCTACACGCCGCCCGGTGGGCCCGGGCTTGGCGTCGAGCCGAGCGAGGAGGCGATCCGCCTCATGCAACCCATCTGAAACAGGACCTAAAGGGAGGAAACCCAACATGAAAACCCTGTTGAAAACGACCCTGACCGCGGCCGTGACCGCCGGCATGGTCTCGGTCGCGGCGCTGTCGGCGGCGCAGGCCGAAACGCTGAAATTCGTCTCGTGGCAGAACGACGATGGCGGCACCGGCGACTGGTGGCGCGAGGCCATCGCCAAGTTCGAGGCCGAGCATCCCGGCGTCACCATCGAGTTCACCAAGGTCGACCGCGGCAGCTATGCCGATACGATGACCACGCTGTTTGCCGGCGGCCAGCCGCCGCATATCGTGCATCTGGCGTCGTTCGAATATCAGTCCTTTGCCGAAAACGGCTGGATGGAAAATCTCGATCCGTGGTTCGAGAAGGACGGCATCGACATGTCCAACTGGGCGGGCCAGCAGATCTGCCGCTGGAACGACGAGACCGCCTGTTTCATGCTGCTCTATTTCGGCTTCATGATGGCCTACAATGCCGAGATCCTGAAAGCCGAGGGGCTGGAGGTGCCGACGAATTTCGAAGAATACATGAACGTCATTCGCGCCACGACCAAGGACCTCAACGGTGACGGCATTATCGACCAGTTCGGCACGGGCCATGAAACCAAGGGCGGCGCCGGACAGTACCTGACCGAGATGCTGAACTACGTCCTCGACGCCGGGGCCTACTGGACCGACAAGGACGGCAACATCACCATCGACACGCCCGAGATGGTCGAGGGCCTGACCCGCTGGAAAACGGTCATCAATGAGGGGCTGACGCCGATCGACATGTCGGCGGGCGATGTCCGCAAGCTCTTTGCCGACGGCAAGGTGGCGGTGCGGCTCGACGGCCCGTGGCTCTACGGCACGATGCGCAAGGGCGCGGCGGCCGACAAGCTGGAAGTGGCCTATCCGGCGCTGACGCCGCCGCTTGGCGGCTCGTCCAACGTGCTCGGCATGGCGAGCGAAATCAGCGACGAGCAAAAGGCGCTCGTCTGGGATTTCATGAAGATCGTGATGTCGCCGGAATTCCAGCGCAAATACGCCACCGTTGCCGGCAACACGCCACCGAGCCCGACGGCCGACGTTTCGGGCGTCGAGGAAACCGTGCCGCATTTCCCGATCATCGTGCAGACCCAGAAGGACGCCGCCGCCGCCGGTGTCGACCGCATCCCCACCGGACTGGAAGTGCAGTATGGTGAGTTCGGCAAGATGGTGCAGGAAGAGGTTCAGCGCATGCTGATCGAAGACCTCGACCCGGCCGATGTGGTGAAGACCATGCAGGCGCGCGCCGAGGAAATCCAGGGCGGCTGACGCCACCGGGAGACGAAACCGGCGGCAACGCCCCGCCTGCGACGCTTCGACCTTGCCCGTCCCAGCCGCCAGCACCTGCTGGGCTACATCCTGCTG
>JANQMU010000048.1 GCA_028279875.1 Rhizobiaceae bacterium | reverse complement strand
GGTCCCCAAACCCGTTCCCATCCCGAACACGGCCGTCAAATGCCCCAGCGCCAATGGTACTGCGTCTCAAGACGCGGGAGAGTAGGTCATCGCCAGGTCTGATAAACGCAAGACAACTTCTCAAAACAACGCTCAGCAATCAGACCGACAAACCGCTGCCCCAGCAGCGATCCTTGTCATCCAGTCGAAGGCACGCAAAACAATTGACGCGGGGTGGAGCAGCCCGGTAGCTCGTCAGGCTCATAACCTGAAGGTCGCAGGTTCAAATCTTCAGTCGCAGCAGCGTCCACGGCTGCCAATACGGAAGGTTATCGATCTTTGGGTCTGTCCTTGCGCTCACTTCGCGCAGTAAAGGTCAACCGTTACGGCCTGTTTATGCGTTGCCCAGTTCGTACACATGCACGACCAAACTTTATATCCTGGCGATGCTCCGAGGCATGTCATGCCCTTTTGGGGATGACATGCCATCGTAAAGTCGTCCGAGTTTTCTCCATCACAATATCCGTTGAAAGTCGTGGTCTGCCCCCCATCCATCTCTTCTTCATAGACGCATTTCGGTTGGTTGCAGTGCAGGTTTTCTATCGGCTTGGCCGCTGCTGCGCTGGCCATAACCGACAGAGCGCCGCCGAGGATCAAGAGCTTCACGAGATCTTTCACAGCCACCTCCAGTCTCCTTCCCAGGTTCACAGACACCATTGCCAGGAATATGAGCTATTCTTTCTGGCCCCTTTTCCCGCGTAGCGTAACGTACGAAAATCAATCGCGGCACAAAACACCGATTGTTGCGTTGTGTCTTTCTGTCGTTCTCCAATTCGTGCACGTGCAACTCTAATACGGGACGGTGGCGACAGGCACCGTGCATGTTCTGAGATTATGATCTCAGAACACTCAATTGCTGCATGTCACATCAACATGTACGTAATTTCTTTCCGTCGGATCCCAATTCGTGCATAGACAGCTCCAATAATCCCCCTCTTGTGTGGCTGCTGTGCAGGTCACGCCTTCTGCCTTGTGACAAACCATCTTCGAAATTGTCGAATTTGTGTTTTCGGTACACCAGGCATTGAATGTACTGCTCTTCGACGGCCCCATCTCTTCATCATAGTCGCACTCCGATTGGGCGCAGTGCAATATCACCTTCGCCACGGCGGGAACTGGCAACACCGACAGGGCACTGCCAAGAATCAGGGCTTTTGACAGGCCATTCATGACACCCTCCATTTCGATCGGTTTGTGGTCGAACACATCGCGAGTATATGCCCTTAACTCCCGCCGGGATTTCACACTCATTTCTTCGGGGGCGGACATGTAAGAGTAACTGTTGCATTGCGTCTCTGCGACGGGCTCCAATTCGTGCAAGAACATGACCAATATTCTGTTACAGTATCAATTAAAAACGAAACTGTGCATGTCATATTCTTCGAGGGACTGCACTTCAGCTTCGAGTTGGCGACGCTCATCTCCTCGGTCCCGTCACAAAATCCTCGATATTCCTTGGTTTGATCCGGGCCCTGCTCCTCGGTGAAGGTACATTTGTCGCTACAGTGCAATTTTTCCACTTGCTTGGCCGCTGCCGGGCCCGTCACCAAAGACAGGGCGCTAACGAGTATCAACGTTCCCTTCCAGTTTTCCATGATGCCCTCCTGATTCTATATTAGTTCACGAAAGCTGTCGTTGAAAAAATCTGACATTCCCATCCGTTATACTCTCATTCGGCGGGATGACACGTCATATTATAATTATCTGTGTCTTTAGTTGAGCCACAGTATCCTCGATATTCCTTGGTTTGGTCCGGGACCTGCTTTTCGGTATAGCTACATTTCTTTTGATCGCAGTGTAATTCTTCCACTCATATCAAGACGCAACTCAATGTGGCAGCGATCGACGTGCGGTGCGACAAAGGAAAATCGTCGTCAATACCGGCGTTTCGAGTTGCGATCGACCGCGCCGGGCGTTGCCATCATGGCAACGGGCGTGAACCACCGAAATTGATCACAGCCCGATCGGGCCAGCGGTTTGCGGTCAATGACGGCAGTCGGGGCACCATCCGCGAATCAGATCGCGCAGATTGCCGACGGTGCAACGCCCCCCCGATGGCGACACTTGCCAAAGCGGCGTGCCGGGTAATCCGATCTCATGGAATCTATGTCTTTGACACTTCACATAGGCCGCCATCAGGCCGACGGGGTTTTTGTTGTTGTAGTTCTGCTTCATGCTGCTGTGGACGTGTCCGGGCTTGCCGCAAGGTCCTCCATAGCACCAGCAAACATTCTCCCTGAAGCTGGCCGGGCAATTGGGGTTCGCAGCTCCACCCATTGCCACTATTTCCATAGCGAACGATATATTGTCGGGCTCCGATTGCGCCTTTGCCGGGTAAATCGCAGCTAAAAGCGCGAGAAAGGAACCGGTCGAAATAGCCAATAATCTGGACATGATCCTCATTACCCTCTCATGACAATGTCGAAATGCCCAACAGATTAGCACTACTTTGGCAGTTCCATAAGCACGAGCATAAAACTCAAGTCCCGGTAGAGAAAACCATTGATTTCGGCAGGAAATCAGACTCATTTTGGCCAAAAGGTTACGTCTCTCTCCAGGAACAAAACCCAGGGAGCCGTCGTTGCCTGATCAAATCTGCGAAAAACACTGGACACTACAGAACCCGCAGCGGATTCAGCTGCCTTTTACCCTTTCGCCTTGCAACGCCGGCGCGTGGACGTTTTGCTCGCCGCTGACGCCCTTGAGGGCAAAGGTGCCGAGGTCCTCGAACCGGGCTGTCGACAATTCGGCGAAGTCTGCGGAAACCAGCACCGGGCGCTTCAGGCCCCGGGTCAGGGACTCGATGCGGCTGGCCAGATTGACCGCCGGGCCGATGACGGTGAAATCGAGTCGGTTCTGTCCACCGACATTGCCGTAGATCACCTCGCCGATGTGAAGGGCGATGCCGCAATCGATGGCCGGTTTGCCGGTTGTCGCGCGGTCGCGGTTTGTTTCCTCGATCTGTTGCACGGCCTGGCTTGCGGCCGCCAGGGCCGCATCGGCGGCGGCTGCTTCATTGCCGTTTTCGGGCTGAAAGATGGCCAGGACCGCATCTCCGATGAATTTCAGAATTTCGCCGCCTTGGGCCTCGATCGCCGCGGTTGTCGCGTCAAAATAGGCATTCAGCGTGTCGATCAGCACCTGGCCGGGCAGTTGCTCCGACAGGGCGGTAAAGCCCTTCAGGTCGCAGAACCAGATGACGGCGCGGAAGGTTTCCCCCGATCCGCGTTTGATCTCGCCGCTGAGGACGCGGCGGCCGGCCACCGGGCCTACATAGGTCTCCATCAATGTCGTTGCCAGATGCCGGAAATAGCCGAGCTCGACGATGACGGCGAGCGGATGCTGCAGCCCATTGAGAATGTCGATATGGCGGTCCAGGAAGCCGCCCGGCCGGTCGGTCGCAAAGCTCATCACCTTGCAGGACCCGTCACTAACGGGCAGGGCCAGTACGAAATAGTCGGTCAGGCCGGCCCTGCGGAAATCACCGAGCAGTTCGTACTCGTTTTCTTCCGGCGGGTCCTCAAGGCGATAACGGCGCGACTCGCCGTCCTGATAGGCAATGATGATGGGACTCTTTTGAAGCTGTGACGTGTCTTCCGTCGACTGGCGGAATTGCCGCTGCGTGATCCCCTTGCCGCGCTCCCAAAGGACCGAGAAACTGTCCACCTGGGGATGCAGGCTCGGAACGCCGGTCGTATAGCGCGCCAGCGGCAGACCGGCCTCGATGAGCCGGTCGACAATCGCCTGATCGATGTTCTGCGACCCGGCCTTGAGCCGCGCCTCGGTCAGCAGCCAGCGGGTCAGTTCACGGATCGTCCCGGCGACGGATGTTTCGTCCATGTCCCTGTTTACCGTGCAGCGATCGGGATCACAATTGCCTGCGCAGACGCCTTCCGCGTCCGCTTAACCGTCATCGTCAACCCTCAGTTTCGGCGATTTTTCCGGGAACAGGCCGGTGCGGAAGCGTTGCAGGACGAATTGCAGGAGAAGGCCGACCAGGAGCATGCGGATATAGGAACTGCGGGTTGCCCAGTCGGGTGGCAATTGCTGGGTGACGACTTCGGTCAGCGACCAGATCCCCCAGATCAAGAGGGCGCCGGCGACGGCGCCGATATTGTTGCCGCTGCCGCCGGCGATCAGCATCACCCAGGCGAGGAATGTGATCAGCAGCGGTTCCGTTGCATCGGGGCTGAAGAACTTGAAGTAGTGGGCGCTCAGCGCGCCGGCGACTCCCATGAAAATCGCGCCGACGACAAAGGTCTCGGTGCGGAAGCGCTGGACGTCCTTGCCGACCGAGGCGGCGGCAGCGTCATTGTCGCGGATGGCGCGCATGACCCGGCCCCACGGGCTGACCTGCAGGCGCCGCGCGACCAGGAAGGTGACGGCGACGACGATCCAGACGAATACGACGAAGACCATCTCGCTCTGCCGGCCGGAGAAGATGTCTTCCAGCGGGCGCGGAATGCGGGAAATGCCAAGGCTGCCATTGGTCAGCCATTCCTCATTGACGATCGCCAGGCGGATGATTTCGGCGATGCCGATGGAAGCCATCGCCAGATAGTCGGCCTTCAGCCGCACGCAGATGCGGGCGATCATCCAGCCGACAATGCCAGATGCGATCCCCGCGCAGACAAGGCCGGCGACGATCGGCAGGCCGAAACCGCCAACATGGGCATCGGACCCGGCGGCGGTGAGGATCGCGCCGGTATAGGCGCCGATGGCGTAAAAACCGGCGATTCCGGCATTGAACAGGCCGCCGAAACCCCATTGCATGTTGAGGGCGAGGCACAGGATTGCGTAAATGCCGCCCATGGTGAGGAAGGTGATGATGTAAAAGGCGAAACCGGGCAACTCCATCACATCAGCCTCCCCTTGAAGATGCCCTGCGGCCGGAAGATCAGGATCAGCACCATGATGACGAAGGCCACGGCGGTCTTGTAGCTCGGCGCAATCAGGCTATCGCCGAACACCGGATAGGTGCAGATCTCCTCGGCGATGCCGATGATCAGGCCGCCGGCGATGGCGCCGAGCGGCTTGCCGATGCCGCCGAGCAGGGCCGCGGCGAACATCGGCAGCAGCAGGTTCCAGCCGAGATTGGTGTGGACATCGGTGTCGAGGCCGACAAACACACCGGCAATGGCGGCCAGCGCGGCGCCGATGATCCAGGTCCAGCGGATGACCCGCTCGGTATCCAGTCCGGCGACACTGGCAAGGTCGGGATCGTCGGCCACGGCGCGCATCGATTTGCCCATCTGTGTGCGGCTGAGGAACAAGTGCAGCGCCAGCGTCAGCAGCGCCGTTGCGACGATGATCTGGATGTGCCTGGTCGCGACGCGGAAGGTGTCGAACAGGACAACCGGCTTTTGAAAGCCGGTCATGTAGACCTGGCTGTCCGTGCCCCATACGGTCTGGACGATGGAGCGCAGGATCAGCGCCACGCCGAAGGAGGCGATCACCGTATAGATTGTCGGCAGGTCGCGCAGCGGCTTGTAGAACATGCGGTCGGCCGCAAGGGCGACGAGGCAGGTAAAGACGATGGCGATCGGGATCGCGCCCAGCGCCGGAATGCCGAGCACCCAGACCGCCGTCAGTGCGGCATAGGCGCCGACGGTCATCAGATCGCCATGGGCAAAATGGGCAAAGCGCAAAATGCCGAAAATCATCGAGATGCCGACGGCGCCGAGGGCGTAGATGCTGCCCAGAGTCAGGCCGGGAATGAGATAGAAATTGATAAATTCGATCATGGCGCGCCGCCCCCACCGAGGAAGGAGCGCCGGACCTCGTCATTGGCCAGCAATTCCGCTCCGGTGCCCTCATAGGCATTCTCGCCATTGACCAGCACGTAACCTTCATCGGCGATCACCAGCGCCTGTTTGGCGTTCTGTTCGACCATCAGGATCGACACGCCGCTGTCGCGCACCTGCAGCAGCAGGTCGAAGATGATCTCCAGATAGGCCGGCGACAGGCCGGCGGTGGGTTCATCGAGCAGGATCAGCTTGGGATCGCTCATCAACGCCCGGCCGACGGCGACCATCTGGCGCTGTCCACCGGACAATTCGCCCGCCTGCTGTCTGAGCTTTTCCCGCAGATCCGGAAACAGATCGAGGATTTTCGCCTTGGTGGCCGCGGCATCGCGCGGCGGCGCGGCGAAGGTGCCGACATCGAGATTTTCCTCGACGCTGAGCGAGCGGAAGACGTTGTGGGTCTGCGGCACCGCGGAGATCCCCATCGGCACGAGGTCGGCGGTGCGGGCGTTGAAGATCGACCGGCCGTCGAACAGGATTTCACCGCCGAGATGGTCGTTGAGACCGAAGACCGCCTTCAGCAAGGTCGACTTGCCGGCGCCGTTCGGTCCGATGATCGCCGTTATGCTCTGCGCGTCCACATGCAGATCGATGTCGGTGATGATTGCCTGCCCGCCATATCCGGCGCTGACGCCCTGCACATCGAGCACCCGCCGCGTCATGACGCGTCCTGATATTTGCCGCCGCCGAAATAGGCTTCGATGACGCGCTCGTCACGCCGCACTTCGTCGACCGTCCCGGTCATCAGAACATCGCCCTGGGCCATGACGATAACGCCATCGCAAAGCCGCGCGACGAAATCGAGATCGTGTTCGATCAGGCAGAAAGTGTAACCCTTTTCCGCATTGAGCTGCCTGATCTTGTCGGCAATCTTGCCGAGCAGCGTCCGGTTGACTCCGGCGCCGATCTCGTCGAGCAGAATGACGCTCGGCTCCTGCATCAGCGCCCGCCCGAGTTCGAGTAGCTTCTTCTGGCCGCCGGAGAGATTGCCGGCGCGCTCATAGGCGAGCTCATCGATTTCCAGAAAGGCCAGCGTCTCCTGCGCCCTGTCGAACGCCCGGCGTTCCTGGCCGAGGCAGCGCGACGGCCGGAAGACAGCATTGAAAATGTTTTCGCCGATATCGTTGCGGGCCGAGACCATCAGGTTTTCGATCACCGTCATCCGGCTGAACTCATGGGCAAGCTGGAAAGTGCGGCTCAGCCCCCTGGCCTGGCGCTGAAAATCGGGCAGTGCGGTGATGTCCTTGCCGTCGAGGAACACCCGTCCTTCGGTCGGGGCGATTAAGCCGGCGATCACATTGAAGGCGGTGGTCTTGCCGGCGCCGTTGGGGCCGATCAGCCCGGTGATTTCGCCGGCCGGAATATCGAAACTGCAGGCGCTGACGGCGGCCAGCCCGCCAAAGCGCATGGTGACAGTGTCAAATTGAATTCTCGGAACAGGCGCCATGGTTGCCCGGCCGCCGGCGGAGCGGGTCCGCCGGCGGCCGGAAACTCACTTATTCGAAGATCGCGATCTGCTTGTAGGAGTCACCGTCAACGACGAACTTGCCGATAAACCCGGCGACATCGCCATTTTCATCGAATTCGTGGCTGCCGGCGGCGCCTTCATAATTGATGTCCTTGCCGTCGGCGATGAGTTTGACCGCCTTGGCCCACTCACCCGGTCCGACAACTTCGCCGGGGGCGTTGGCGACTTCCCGCAGCGCCGTCTTGACGGCCTCGCGGTCGGTCGATCCGGCCTTTTCGATCGCCAGGGCGATCAGCATGGTCGCGTCATAGGTCTGGTCGACAAAGGGCTTGTCGGAGCCTTCGCCATAGGTTGCATCGAAGCGCTTGTGCAGTTCATCGGAGACTGGATTGTCGCCCGGCGAGGTGGGCGAAGAGAAAAACGAGGTCGCCAGCGCGTCGGCACCGACCTGTTCGATCAGGATGTCGTCGCGCAGCCCGTCCGTGCCGATGAAGCGGTCGAAGAAACCGTTCTCCAGTGACTGTTTGACGATCTTGGCGCCGCTGCCGGCGGCATAGGCGATGACCACCAGCGCATCGGCGCCGCTCTTGGCCAGCGTCGCCAGCTCGCCGCGATAGGAATTCTTCTTGTCTTCGTGCTTTTCGAAGGCCGTGATGGTCCCGCCCTTGGCCTCGTAGGCATCCTTGAAGGTGTTGGCGATGCCGACACCGTAATCATTGTTCACATAGGTGACGGCAACCTTGTTGATGCCTTCGTCGAGGACGATATTGGCGAGCACCTCCCCCTGATAATTGTCGCTCGGAACGATGCGGTAGACATAGTCATCATCCTCGATATCGGTCAGGGCCGGCGAGGTCGCCGTCGGCGACACCTGCAGCACCTTGTTGGGAATCATCACCGCATTGGCGGCGGCAATCGTCGCGCCGGACGACAGCCCGCCCATTACGGCGGCGACATTCTCCAGATTGACCAGTTTCGACGCCGCATCGACGGAAGGCTGCGGTGCGGCCTGGCCATCGGCCACGACCAGGATGAAATTCTTGCCGCCCAGGATGCCGCCGCCGGCATTGACGTCGGCCTCGGCCAGTTTGGCGGCGTTGAGGATCGGCGGAATGAAGTTGGCCAGCGGTCCGGTGATGCCCATCAGGGCGCCCACCTTGACGTCGTCCGCCCAGCCGGCGACCGGCTGCGCCGCCAGAAGTGCGGCGACGGCTGCTGCTAGAATTGGTTTCTTCATCTTATTTCCCTCCATGGCCGGGCTTGTCCCGGATTGTTTATTCGTCGATTTGTCGCCCATGACGGCCCGTCAAGTCAAACCGAAACATCGGCGTATTTGGGGTCCTTCCAGGCTTCCGTCTTAAGGATATGGCGCAATCGCTGCACGGATTCGTGGATGTCGACATGGGTGAGCGCGGTTGGGCTGATGCCGAAACGGATGGAATCGGGCTTGCGGAATGAGGACACGACCTTCGCATCGATCAGCGCCTCGACGACGCTGCCGGCGCCCGGGGCCCGGAAGCTGACATGGCCGCCGCGCCGGTCGTAGTCGCGCGGCGAGGTGACCTCGACGCCGAGCGGCCCGCACAGGGTTTCGATGGTCAGGATGAAAAACTCGCTGAGCGAGCGGTGGCGTGCCCAGATGTCGGCCGGCCTGTACTGGCCATAGATTTCCGCGGCGCATCGGGCAATCGAATTGGCACCGACCATCGGCGTTCCGGATATGAACCGTTTGATGCCGGCATGGGGCTGATAGTCTCCAGAGAAGGCGTAGATGTCGGAATGGCCCATCCAGCCGCACATGGGCGGCCAGGCCCGGTCCGCTAGGTCGGGGCGCACATAGATGAAGGCCGGTCCGCCGGGACCGGTGCTCAGATATTTGTAGCCGCATCCGACAATGTAATCCGCCTTGCTGCCCCGGGCGTCGATTGGCACGGTGCCGGCGGAATGCGAGACGTCCCACAGGACGAGCGCGCCCCTGTCGTGCGCCGCCCCGTTGACCCGTTCCATATCCCAGCGGATGCCGGATTTGTAGCCGACATGGCTGAACGAACCGAGCGCCACGTCCTCATCCATGGCCGCAACCGCTTCGTCTTCGGTATCGACATAGCGGATCGTCAGCGGTCGGTCGCAGAATTTTTCAAACCCCTGCAGGACATGGAGGTCGGTCGGAAAGTTCTCGGCCTGGGTAACGATGGTGGTGCGGTCGCGGTTGGCGGTGAGCGCATGCCCGCCCGCCTTGAAGAGATTGACCGTCGTGCTGTCGCAGACGACGACCTCGCCGGACCCGGCGCCGATCATCGGGGCGATCCGGTCGCCCAGCAGGGCCGGCATATCGACCCAATCGCGCTCCGACCAGCCACGGCGGCGCAGATCGACCCATTCGTCGATCAGATTGGCGGCCGCGGCGCGCGCGGTTTTCGGCGCCGGTCCTACCGAATTCGCATCGAAAAAGATCCACCCTTCGGGCTGCTCGAAATGATCGCAGATGGACGAAATCGGATCGTTGGCGTCAAGCGCGCGCGCCTGTTGCGCCAGGTCGGCATTGTCCAGCATCATGGTCGGTCTCCATCCAGACGCAAAAAGTTTCATATTTGAAATATCCTGTCAACATGTCAGGATATGATCGTATCGGGCAGATGAAGCACCCTCGCCATTCTTGCGGCAAAGGCGCGTTTGAACGATAAACTCTGAAAACAAACCGGAAATCCGTCGGTTTCATCGCCGATCAAGGACTTCGATCGTGTTGCAAAAAAATTTCATATATGCAAAATCGGCGAACCACAAACGGGATTCCTGTCGATAGAAACGGTTTGAACGGATATGAAAGACGGCCGCACCGTGCGCCTGGCGGTGGATATCGGTGGCACTTTTACCGACATCGTGCTTGAAATCGATAGCGAGCGGTCCAGCACCAAGACGCTGACGGATGCACAGCAGCCGGAACGCGGGCTGCTTCGCGGCGTCGACCTGCTGCTCGACGAAGCCGGGGTCTCGCCGGCGGAGGTTGACCTGTTCGTCCATGGCACGACGCTGGCGACCAATGCGCTGATCGAACGAAAGGGCGCAAGGACCGCTCTGATCACCACGAAGGGGTTCGAGGATATTCTCGAATTCGGCTATGAAAAGCGGTTCGATCACTATGATCTGATGATCGATATGCCGCCGGCCATCGTGCCGGAGGCGCTGCGGTTCGGTGTCGGGGAACGGATCGCCGCGGACGGATCGGTGCTCAGCGCCATCGACGAGAATGATGTCGACGAAATTGCCGGGCGGCTCAAGGCCCACGATGTCGAGGCCGTGGCGGTCGGCCTGCTGCACGCCTATGCCCACCCGGCCCATGAAAAACGCGTCGCGGCGCTGCTGCGCGACCGGCTGGACGATCATGTGACGATTTGCGTTTCGCACGAGGTCTGTCCGCAGATCCGCGAATATGAACGGTTCTCGACAACGTGCGCCAATGCCTGTGTCCGCCCGCTGATTTCCGGCTACCTGACCCGCCTGCGGGAGGCGCTGGCGGAGAGGGGCATGACCGCACCGCTTTTCCTGATGATGTCGGGTGGCGGGCTGACGACGTTGGAGAGCGCGTCGCGGTTTCCCATCCGGCTGGTCGAATCCGGCCCGGCCGGCGGCGCCATTCTGGCGGCCCATATTGCGCGCCAGTGCGATCTTGGCGAAGTCATGTCCTTCGACATGGGCGGCACCACCGCCAAGATCTGCCTGATCAGCGACGGCGTGCCGGAGCGGGCGCGGCATTTCGAAATCGCGCGCACCTATCGCGACACCAAGGGATCGGGTTGGCCGGTCCGCATTCCGGTCATCGAAATGGTGGAGATCGGAGCCGGCGGCGGGTCCATCGCCCGGGTCGATGCGCTCAGGCGCATCACCGTCGGGCCGGACAGTGCCGGTTCGGAACCGGGGCCTGTCTGCTATGGCGCGGGCGGACGCGATGCCACGGTCACCGATGCCAATCTGGCGCTCGGCAAGATCGACCCGGCGACCTTTGCGGGCGGCAAGATTGCCCTGAACGAGGAGGCCGCCGCCGATGCGCTGGCGTCGCAGATCGGAAAACCGCTCGACCTTGAAGGCCACTGGCCGGCCGTCGGCGTCAATGAAATCGTCGAGGAGAATATGGCGAATGCCGCCCGGGTGCATGCCATCGAGCGCGGCAAGGATATTGCGCGCTGCACGATGATCGCCTTCGGCGGCGGCGCGCCGCTGCATCTGTGCCGGCTTGCCGAAAAGCTCGGCATCAAGCGGATGATCGTGCCGCGCGGCGCCGGCGTCGGATCGGCGATCGGATTTTTGAAGGCGCCTGTCGCCTATGAGGTGACCCGCAGCGCTACTGTGAAGCTGGCGCAATTCGATGCCGCGGCCGCCAACCGCATGATCGGTGAAATGGTGGACGAAGCGTCGGCCGTTGTCGCGCCGGCCGCGATGGGCGCGCCGATGCGGACCAAACATATTGTCGACATCCGCTATGTCGGCCAAGGACATGAGATCCAGGTCGAACTGCCGTCCGGGCGGCTGGAGCCTGACGACGGACCGAGAATCCATGCGGCGTTCGAGACGCTTTATCGATCCGTTTACGGCCTGACCCTGGACGACGTACCTTCCGAAATCGTGACCTGGTCGGTGACCGTCGAGTGCACGATTGACGGCCATGCCGGAAACGGCGCTGAATCGGATGTAACGACGCTGGTCGATGCGCAGCCCCGCGGCAGCAGAATGCTGTTTGACGGGCCGTCCGGCAAGCGGCTGGAGACCGACATATTCTGGCGCTTCGACCTTGGTCAGGCGCAGACGGTCCGCGGACCAGCCATCATCGCCGAAGACGAGACCTCGACGATCGTGACATCGGCTTTCGACGCGACGATCGACCGGTATGGCTCCATCGTGCTGCAGCGCAAGGAGGTTTCGTCATGACCCATGGAGCGCTGGCCGAAATCCAGACCCAGGTCATGTGGAACCGGCTGATCTCGGTCGTCGAGGAACAGGCGCAGTCGCTGCTGCGCACGGCCTTCGGTTCCGTAGCGCGCGAGGCCGGCGACCTGTCGGCCGGCGTCTATGATCTCAGCGGCAACATGCTGGCCCAGGCGGTCACCGGAACGCCGGGCCATGTCAATACGATGGCCGGGGCGGTGGCGCATTTTCTCGAACGGTTTCCCGTCGACACGCTGTCGCCCGGTGATGTGCTGGTGACCAACGATCCGTGGATGGGAACCGGCCATCTGTTCGATTTCGTCGTCGTCACACCGGCCTTTGACGGAGACCGGGCGGTGGGTCTCTTCGCCTCGACCTGCCACGTCATCGATGTCGGCGGGATCGGGTTTTCGGCCAATGCCAATTCGGTGTTCGAGGAGGGCACCTGGATTCCGCATCTGTATCTGCGCCGCGCCGGCGTCCTTAACGAGGATCTCCTGTCGATCGTCTGCGCCAATACGCGCAACCCGGTGGAGGTGCGCGGCGACCTGATGTCGCTGGTCAGTGCCAATGACACCGGCGTCAACCGTCTGATCGACATGATGACCGAGTTCGGCCTGTCCTCGCTGCAGCCGCTGGCGGATCATATTCTGCAGACCTCCCGTGCGGCGACCCGGCAGGCGATCGCCGACCTGCCGGACGGGTGCTTCGATTACGATCTGAATCTGGACGGTTACGAGTCGCCGATCACGGTCAAAACCCGGCTGACGATTGCCGGCGACACCGCGACGATCGATTTTTCCGGCAGTTCGCCGGCTTCCAATTATGGCATCAACTCGCCGCGGACCTACAGCCACGCCTATGTGGTGTTCGGGCTGAAGGCGGTCATCGCACCGCATGTGCCGAACAATGCCGGGTCGCTGGGCTGCTTCGAGCTGATCAGCGAACCGGGCACCTGCGTCGATCCGCTGCCGCCGAGCCCGGTGACGGCGCGCCACGTGATCGGCCAGATGCTGCCGGATGCGGTTTTCGGCTGCCTGGCGCAGGTCCTGCCCGACAGGGTCCAGGCGGAAAGTGCCGGCAGCATCTGGGTCCTGGCGCTGGCCTCGGCGCATGGACGGGCTTCGCCCGACAGCCTTGCCGGGACGACGCGATTCAACGTCATGAATGTCGGCATTGGCGGGGTCGGCGGCCGGCCGGGCAAGAACGGACTGTCGGCGATCGCCTTTCCAAGCGGGGTCGGCTCGATCCCGCTGGAAATCACCGAGAGCCAGTCGCCGCTGTGGTTCCGGCGTAAGGCGCTGCTGCGCGGATCGGGCGGCTGCGGGCAATGGCGCGGCGGCGATGGTCAGGTCATCGAAATCGCCAATCGCGAACCGGCGCCGTTCACCGTGTCGGCCGCGACGTTCGACCGGATGCAGCATCCCGCAAGGGGGCGGGCCGGGGGCGAAGCCGGAGCGCCGGGCCGGGTTTCGCTGGGTTCCGGAGCCGTGCTGCAGGGCAAGGGCATTCATGTCATTCCCGAAGATGACAGCATGGTGGTCGAACTGCCCGGCGGCGGCGGCTTTGGACCGCCTCCGAAAGCGGATATAGCAGAATGAAGCAAAGGTGCAGGGAGCGATCCTGATGACGCAAAAACAGATACGGGCATCGGCCTTCGAGGACCTGCAGGTCGGTGCCAAGCTGAAGGGGTTCCGGCGCGCAAAATCGCTTTCCCTGAGCGAGTTGTCGAAGCTCACCGGCGTGTCGGAAGCTACCCTTTCCCGGGTGGAGAACGAGCAGACGCCGGTGAGCGCGCATAATCTGTACATCCTGTCCCAGGCGCTGGGCGTCGATATCACGGCGTTTTTCGGCGATCAGGCCAGCCCGATCAGAAACGGTGTGCGGTCGATTTCCCGCAAGGCGGACCGGGTGCCGGTGGAAACGGCACGATACCTTTCCAATGTCCTGTGCACCGATCTCGCCAACAAGAAGATGCATCCGGCGGTCAATGTGGTCGAGAAGAGATCGGTGGCTGAGGCCGGGGGCCTTGCCAGCCATCCGGGCGAGGAATTCCTCTATGTCCTGTCCGGCAAACTGGTGCTGCACACCGATTTCTATGCGCCGCTGCTGCTGGAGGAGGGTGACAGCATCTATTTCGACGGCATGATGGCGCATGCCTATATAGCCGGCGGCGATGAACCGGCACGCATTCTGGTCGTGATCACCGTCGATGCGAAATTCTCCCCACCGGCCTGAGGCACCTTTTGACGACGAGCGCATTCCCTGAACCGCAGATCAAGCGAGAGCGACATGAACGCCAATTCCGACATCAAGAGCGACAATATCAGCGCGGCCGAGATCAACCTGCCGACCCGCGACCTTGCCAAGGATCTTCCCTTCTTCCTGAACGGGCTGGGTTTTCGTCTCGACAAGATCTTTCCGGCCGACGATCCTGCCGTCGCCGTGATCTCCGGCCACGGGCTGTGTGTGCGGCTGGAGCGTGACGGCGCTGCGGCCGGCGGCACGCTACGGTTTTTGTGCAGGGAACCGGAACAGGTGGCCGGTGGCCGGATGGAACTGGAAAGTCCGGGCGGAACCCGGATCGAGATCATCGACGCCGATCCGCCGCTGGTGCAACCCGAAACGCAACATTCCTTCCTGGTGCGCCGGCTGAAGGACAGCGATAGCTGGGTGATCGGTCGCGCCGGCATGCGCTACCGCGATTTGATCCCGGACCGGCTGGGCGGTTCGATCATCGCCTCCCATATCCGCATTCCCGATGGCGGGCCGGTGCCCGATATGGTGCATTACCACACGGTCGGCTTCCAGCTGATCTTCTGCTATCGCGGCTGGGTCGAGGTGGTCTATGAGGACCAGGGACCGCCGATCCGGCTGACCGCCGGCGACTGCGTGATCCAGCCACCGGAAATCCGCCACCGGGTGCTGGTGGCGTCCGACAATGTTGAGGTGATCGAGATCGGCGTGCCGGCCGAGCACGTGACGACCATCGATCACGAGATGACCCTGCCGAACGACAAAATCGATCCCGGACGCCGGTTTCAGGGCACGAGTTTCGTCTTCGACAAGGTCGCCGAAGCGGTGTGGAAACCATGGCGCATTCCCGGTTTCGAGGCGCGCGATACCGGCATCGGGGCCGCGACCCAGGGTGTCGCCGGTGTCCAGGTGGCGCGGCCGATCAAGGGCGAAACGCCGCCGCGGACCAGCCACACCACCGATATCCTCTTCACCTTCGTGATGGAGGGCAGCCTGACCCTTGCCGTCGATGGCGAGGATCCTTACGACATCGTCGCTGGCGATGCTTTCGTGCTGCCGCCCTATCTCAAGGCGGCCTATCGCAATTGCTCCGATGACTGCGAGTTGCTGGAGGTGACGCTGCCGTCGGACTTTCAAACCGAGATTGCCAGGGGCTGAAGCCAGCGCCACGGCGCACCTGTTTTCCTTTGTCTTTTGACGTCCGTTCCGATGGTCGCCCGCCGGCGACCGGTGTCGGACGGCAACACGAACGGCCTGGAGAAAGGCCGACCCGATCGCTGCCGCATCCCTTTCAATTGTGAAACGCATCGATATTTGACGGCGAGATCATTCGCAATTTCGTATTTACCTGTTAAACAGGTATGGTAGTCTTCTATCGAAGATATTGCATCAGCGTGCAACGGCATGGCGATAAACACCGGGTCCGACGGAATGAAGATCAGACGTATCGAAACCATTCGCATCGACGAACGTCCGAACCTGCTTTGGTTGCTCGTTCACACCGACGAGGGACCGGTCGGGCTGGGCGAGACCTTTTTCGGTGCGGCTGCCGTTGAGGCCTATGTTCATGAAACGCTGGCGCCGATGGTCATCGGGCGCAACCCGCTGGAGATCGACCGGCTTTCGACGGACCTGGTGGGATATCTGGGATTCCGGTCTTCGGGGGTCGAAGTTCGGGGAAACTCGGCCTTCGACATTGCGCTCTGGGATCTGTTCGGCAAGGCGACCGGTCAACCGGTTGCCCAACTCCTGGGTGGGTTCAGCCGCGAGGCCATCCGAACGTACAACACCTGTGCGGGCACCGATTACATCAGAAAGGCGGCGGGGCAGAAGACGGCGAACTATGGACTATCTGAAACGGGGGTCGAATATGACGACCTCAACGCATTCCTCACCTGTGCCGACGATCTGGCCCATTCACTGCTCGCCGACGGCATAACGGCGATGAAAATCTGGCCTTTCGATATTGCCGCTGAAAAGTCGGGTGGCCAATACATTTCATTGCCGGACCTGAAAGCGGGGCTGAAACCACTGGAGAAAATCCGGAAGGCGGTTGGCGACCGGATGGATATCATGGTGGAATTTCATTCCATGTGGCAGCTCCTGCCTGCCCTCCAGATCGCCAAGGCCCTGGCGCCGTTTGAAACCTTCTGGCACGAAGATCCGATCAAGATGGACAGTCTGAGCAGTCTTCGCCGGTATTGCGAAGTCTCCCCGGCGCCGATATCGGCATCCGAGACGCTGGGATCGCGCTGGGGATTTCGCGACCTTCTGGAGACCGGAGTGGCCGGTGTCATCATGCTTGACGTCAGTTGGTGTGGAGGCCTGTCCGAGGCACGCAAGATCGTTTCCATGGCGGAGGCCTGGCATCTGCCGGTCGCCCCGCATGATTGCACCGGCCCGGTGGTCCTGGCCGCCTCGACGCACCTTTCCCTCAATGCGCCCAATGCCCTGGTCCAGGAAAGTGTGCGTGCCTACTACAAAACCTGGTACAAGGATCTGGTCACCGCGCTCCCCAGGGTCGATAACGGAACGATCACGGTTCCTCCGGGTCCGGGTCTCGGCCTTGAGCTTTCACCGGACCTTGACCGGATTTTTACCACCACGCGCCGCAGTACAGATAGACGGGATATGTGACACGTCCGGCCGGCTGGCGGTATCGCGATCACCCCGACGATGTCAGCCGGCTGTCAATCGGTGCGGTTTTTATGATGTCGGTCATGCGTTTGTGCCAGGCTATGTCCCTCCACATCCCGACATATTGCGGGCCGCAGAAATTGCTGGTGGCGATGGCCGTCCATCGTCCGGTGCCGGCGGCCGTTTCGACGCCCAGCGCGCAGATGTCCTTGATCCAGTCCCACTCGATCATTGGCCAGTCCTTGTAGTTGATCAACGACCAGCATTCCGTTGTCATGAGTGGTTTTCCCGTGGCCCGTGACCAGTCTGCCGCCTTGTCGATCCAGCCGGTCAGCAGCTTGTCGTATCGTTCCTTGTTGGCCAGGTAATGGGGTTTGCCTCTTCTGACGATGGCCTGGAAGTCCGGGGATCCGCTTTTCGGCAGATAGCCGATTTCCTCGCAGAAGGAACTGAGATTCCAGTGCGCCATCCAGATATGCGGCTCGAGGAAATCGAGCATGGACACATCCATCGCATCCCATTGTTCGAATTGGTCGGAAAAGGAAAAGGTGTAATCCAATTGCGGATAGTGCTTCCTGAGTTCACTGACGCTTTGCGCCATCCAGGATATCAAGCGCTCCGAGGCCAGAGACTCCGGCGCGGCTGAGTTGCTGCCGTAAAGATACGGGGCCCATTTGACGTTCGGGAACTCGTTGCACAGGTCGACATAGAGGACCGTGTCGAGCAGGTCGGCCTTGCTAATATGGTCCAGCGTGTCAACCCAGATCCTCGCCTGATCGAGCGGCGTGCGAATGTTCATCCGCACATCATCCGGATCCTGTTTGTACCAGGTTGAGAGGCCGACCATGATGTTCCGGTCGCGACACTTGGACATGAATTCGACGAGGGTTTCGCCGACATGGACATCCACTTCGCTTGGAGAGCCCCAGTCACCGGTCTGGCCACAGCTCAACACCGTCCACAATCTGTCCGGATCGGCGGACAGCAAATGCGGAAAGGCGTCAATGCGCACGGCGTCATAGCCGCGCTCGGCGAGCTCATCGAGTGCCTGGTCCCAATCTTCGTAGCCGGCGCCCGGCCACCGCCGTTCCACCCAGGAGAAGTCCCACATGGTGATCGCGTAGGGACGGTTGACGTTTTTCGGCATGGCTTCGTTCTCACTTTCAGCGGGCAGTGTTGACAGACAGGAGGCGCTTCGCAACCTGTCCGATCAAGCGGTGGCAGCAGTATGACAGGTCTGGTTTCATGATCACGGCAAGTGCGCCACGATGAGCAGGCTTTCCCGATAAATCCTCTTTCAGCGATGGGAAGTCAGCTAATATCCCGTTGACCTATTAAACAGGTTGTGCAAATTTAGGAACAATTGGGGTTGCTGTCAATCGGCGATTCTGACAGGCGTTCATAAAAAAGGAGGAAACCGGCATGACAATTCGAATGGTGACACGCAACATGGTCTGGACGCTTGCATTGTTGATTTCAGCGTCTGCGACATCGGCCGCGAAGGAGACGGTAACGTGGGTGCATATCGAGTCCAGCACCGTGGTTCCCGAAATATTCGAGGAAATTGCCAGGGACTATGAAGCGGCAAATCCTGACGTCGATATCGAGGTCAAGTTTCTGGAAAACGAAGCCTATAAAGCCCGGCTGCCAACAATGCTGCAGTCCGGTGACGCGCCGGACATTTTTTATAGCTGGGGCGGTGGGGTGCTCGCCGAGCAGGTCCGGGGCGGTGTCGTCAAGGACATCACCGCGCAGATGGATGATGCGTGGCGCGCAAATCTGGCGCCGTCGGCAGTGAACGCCTTTACGCTGGATGGCAAAGTCTATGGCGTGCCGGTCCGCACATCGCTGGTCGGCATCTACTACAATAAAGACCTGTTTGCCAAAGCTGGCGTTGACCCCGAATCGATCAAGACATGGTCGGATTTGATGGCCGCGGTCGACAAATTCAAGGCTGCCGGCATCACGGCCTTTTCGGTTGGCGGTGCCGAGGGCTGGCCTCAGCATTTCTTTTTCTCGTATCTGGCCATTCGGACCGCGGGGAACGAGACCTTTCAGGCAGCCTTGAAAGGAGAGGGTGCGAGTTTCACCGATCTGGCCTTTGTCAAAGCCTTTGAACTGCTTGCCGAACTTGCGCAGAAGGACGCGTTCCAGGATGGCTGGCTCGCCGCGCCGACCGGAACGACCTATGCCGATCTGGGCAATGGCGATACGGCGATGCTCTTGATGGGTGACTGGGCTCAGGCCCTGCAGGCCAACTCGAGTGCCTCCGGCGAAGGTCTGGGCGATAAACTGGGTTGGATTCCTTTCCCGCAGGTCGAGGACGGTATTGCCGATTCCAAGGAAACGTTCGGTGGGATCAATGGCTGGCTTGTTTTCTCGGGAGCATCCGATCACGCGGTGGATTTCCTGAAACACTTCTCCAAGCCCGAATACCTGACGCGGCTTGGCGTCGAAGGTGGATATATTCCACCAATGCCGGGCATCGGCGCCAAATTGACCGATCCATGGAAGGCGCTCGTCGCCGATACCATCGAGGCGTCCGATTACCATCAGAATTTCTACAATGTGATGTTCACCGAGGAGGTTAACCGGGAACTCCTGGATATCGTGACCAATGTCATGACCGGGGACCTGACGCCACAGGAAGGTGCCGAGGCCTTGCAGGAGGCTTGGGAATTCAGCCAATAGGCTCTACTGAATAATAGCCCCGTATCCCGTTGGCCGGATACGGGGCCTGCTGATTTCCGCCGGGAAACATCCATGAGCGCTTCGAATGTACGGGAACGGACCGCAATTGCGCGCTTTATAAGAAAAGCAAACAAGCGCCACAGCATGTCCCGCCGCACTTTGACGGCAATCGTGTTTGTCGGACCGGCCATCGTCCTCTTCGTGCTTTTTG
This sequence comes from Rhizobiaceae bacterium, assembly GCA_028279875.1. Taxonomy (GTDB): domain Bacteria; phylum Pseudomonadota; class Alphaproteobacteria; order Rhizobiales; family Rhizobiaceae; genus Hoeflea_A. Next base: position 10,489 of record JANQMU010000048.1, on the reverse strand, counting down.
TCGTGTTGCCGATGATCGAGGCGGCCAGTTTCAGCTTTTTCAAATACAGCGGATATGGCGCGGTCGGGGAATTCGTGGGCATGCGAAACTTCGACCGCATGTTCGGCCATTCCATATTTGCAACCGCCCTGTTCAACAATTTCCTGATCATTGCGGCCTCCATTTTCGTTTCCCTGCCGCTGGCGTTTTTGCTCGCTGTCCTGGTCGCCGACAAATTTCCCGCCGTTTCCTTTTTCCGGGCCGTGTTCTTTATTCCCTATATCCTCTCGGACATCGCTGCAGGTCTCATCTGGCGCTACCTGTATGACGGTCAGTTTGGCATATTGACTTCGATCTATGCGTTGTTCGGCGCCGATGCGACCTATGTTCTGGCGGACCGGGATATCGCCATCTATGCGGTTCTGGTTGTGGTGGTCTGGAAATATTTCGGCCTGCACATGATCATCTATATTGCCGGCCTGCAGAGCATTTCGACTGAAGTCAAGGAGGCGGCCTACTGTGATGGAGCCTCCTGGTGGATGACTTTGCGGCGCATCACGATCCCGCTCATGGGGCCGACCATCCGCCTGACCGTCTTTTTTTCCATTCTCGGATCGCTGCAATTGTTCGATCTGATCATGCCGCTGACCGGCGGCGGTCCGCAAAACTCCACTCAAACACTGGTGACCTATCTATACAATTACGGGATTGTGCGCCTGAACATCGGATTCGGCAGCGCAGTCGGCGTGGTTCTGTTCATCATCTGTGTGGCCTTTGCCTTTTCCTATCGGCGCCTGTTGATGAAGGACGACTGAAATCATGAACCATGGGCCGTACCGCTGGATACGCCTTGCCATTCTTGTCGTGGTGACGGTTGTTGTCGTGACCCCCTTCGTGGCGACGATTTTCGGCGGCTTCAAGACACTCGGCGAACTTCGCGTCAATCCGCTTTGGGTGCCGAGCGAATGGGTCGTTGGCAATTATCTCGACATTCTCACCGGGTCCCGGTTCTGGACCTATATCTACAATTCGTTGTTCATCTCGGCGTTCACCGTTGCGCTGACCTTGATCGTCAGTTCCATGGCGGCCTTTGCCTTCGCCCAGATCCGCTTTTTCGGCAGCGCCATGCTTCTCAATTTCCTGTTGCTCGGATTGCTGTTTCCCGTCGCGACGGGCATTTTGCCGCTGTTTTTGAAATTGAGGGATCTGGGGCTGCTTGACACCTATTGGGGAGTCATTCTGCCCCAGGTCGCCTTCGGGCTCGGACTGGCCATATTGCTGCTGCGCCAGGCCTTTGTCGCGCAACCTGGCGAATTATGGGATTCGGCGCTGATCGACGGATGCTCGTACTGGCGGTTTTTCCTGCGGGTCACGCTGCCGCTGTCGCTGCCGATCCTCTCGACAGTCGGCGTCATTACCCTGATTGCGAGCTGGAACAACTATCTGCTGCCGCTGGTCGTCCTCAACAGTGAATCCAACTATCCATGGCCGCTTGGCATCATGCAGTTTCGCGGCGAATACGGCACGGAGTGGACCCTCATCCTGGCGTTCGTCAGCCTGACGATCATTCCTGCGGTCCTGCTCTATATCGTCGCGCAAAAATACATCATCGCCGGTCTCACCGGCGGTGCGGTCAAGGGATAGAGCCTGATTGGCCGGAACTGGCACGGAAACAAATTTATGACGGCAATAGCATTGAAGAACCTGACGAAGAGTTTTGGCAAGGTCAGTGTCATCCCCGACCTGGACCTTGATATCGAGGCCGGTGAATTCGTTGTTTTCGTCGGTCCTTCGGGTTGCGGAAAATCGACGCTTTTGCGCATGATTGCCGGTCTTGAAGACGCCACATCGGGCGAAATCTGGATTCGCGGGCGGGAGGTGAGTGACCTGCCACCGGTGGAACGCGGGATATCGATGGTGTTCCAGTCCTATGCTCTTTATCCGCATATGACGGTTTTCAACAATATCGCCTTCGGACTGGAAATCGCGGGCCTTGCGAAAGACATGATCAGAACCAAGGTCGAGGCGGCCGCGGAGATCCTCAACCTTACAAACTATCTCGATCGGAAACCGGCACAGCTTTCAGGTGGTCAGCGGCAGCGCGTGGCGATCGGCCGGGCGATTGTGCGCGAGCCGGAGGTGTTTCTTTTCGACGAACCGCTCTCGAACCTGGATGCGGCGCTGCGAATCCAGATGCGCCTGGAAATCATCCGGCTTCATCAATCGCTGGATACGACGATGATCTATGTGACCCACGACCAGGTCGAAGCCATGACCATGGCTGACCGGATTGCCGTTTTCGACGCGGGGCGCATTCAGCAATTCGGCACGCCCAGCGAATTGTACAACCGGCCGAGCAATCTGTTTGTCGCCGGATTCATCGGCTCACCGAAAATGAACTTCCTGACGGGCGCAGCGGCCGCGCAATACGATGCCGCGACGATCGGTGTCCGGCCCGAACATCTGGACATTTCTGTTGACAAGGGCGATTTTGAAGGCGTCGTACAGGTTGCCGAGAACCTGGGTTCGGATACGTTCACCTACCTTGAGACCGATCATGGAGAACTGACCGTCCGGACGGAGGGGGAAAAGAGTTTTGACGTGGGCCAGCCGGTCTATCTCACACCGCGCGCGGGCAGGGTCCACAAATTTGATGCAAACGGCAATGCAGTGTGATCGCATCCATTCACGGAGAGACGGATGAATATCGATCAGATCAAAAACAGCGATGCAAAGCAGCCGGGCGGCCGGAAATCACTGACTGAATCCGTAACGCGTGAGATCCTGAATGCGATACTGATCGATCGCCTGCAGCCGGGCGCGGTGCTGCAAAGCGAGATGCAGCTCTCGGAACGGCTGGGGATCAGCCGCGGCATCGTTCGGGAGGCCGTGCGTGGCCTCGTCAATCTGGGGATCGTTGAAATCGGCAATGGGCGCCGGCCGCGTGTCGGCCATATGGACGGCCGTGTCCTGGCGCTGCTGACGGATTATGCCGTGCAGACTGAGCAGGTCACCATACAACAGACGCTGGATGTTCGCCGGGCGATCGAAGTCCGTGCCGCGCAACTCGCAGCGTTGCAAAGATCACAGAAGGATGTGCAGCGGATCAGGGACAATGCCGAGGCGCTCAAGTCAAGCATTGGCGATGTCGATCAGATGACCCAGTGCGATATTGCCTTTCATATCAGCGTTGCCACGGCCTCGCGCAATCCATTCCTGCGCCTGCAGGTCGAATCCTTCCGATATGTCATCGAGCGCACGGGACCGGTCGGCTGGCACAGCCGGCAAAGCGAGGACGAGGTCGCCCGGCAGATCGGGATCCATGCCGAGATAGCCGATGCCATTGCCGATCAGGATGCAAACCGCGCGGCCGGATTGATGAGCGACCACTTCACGGAAACCGTCGCGGTCCTTTCGCGAGCCGGCTATAATTAATTAGCCGTTCATCTGCACCTATAGTCTCGAGCGCACAATGCGGCCGCCCTTCATCACCAGGGCGACGGTTTGGGCCGAGTGGACGAACAGCGACAGATCACTGAGCGGGTCGCCGTCGACGATGATCATATCGGCTTCGGCATCCGGCGCGATGACGCCGAGTTCGCCCTTGGCCTGAACGATCTCGGCATTGATCGAGGTGGCGGAGCGCAGCACGTCGATGGCCGGCTGGACCTTGCCGCGCAGCATCAGTTCGCGGCCCTGCGTCCGGACGAATTCATCGCCGTGAAGATCGCAGCCGAGGCCGAGCTTGACGCCGGCGCGGACGCAGGCCTCGATGGCTTCAAGCGCGCTGCGGTTGACCGCGCGCACCTTCTCGGCCGCCGATTCCGGGAGCCCGAGTTTATCGGCGTTTTCGGCGATCAGCTCGCCGGCCGACAGGGTCGGCACCACGAAGGCGTCGGCGGCAGCGATCATCTCCGCCGTCTCGAAGGTGATCAGGCTGCCGTGTTCGATGGTCCTTACCCCGAGCCGGATGCAGCGCCGTGCGGCGTCATCGGTGTGGCAATGGGCCATGACATAGGAGCCGCGCCGCGTCGCCTCCTCGACGGCGACCTCGATTTCGATATCGGAGAAATGCGGCATGTCCAGGGGCGCAAGATCGGTCGAAACGCCGCCCGACACGAAGATCTTGATATGGGTCGCGCCCTTGCGGAACTCCTCGCGCGCCGCCTTGCGCACCTCGTCGGGGCCGTCGACAGCCTGGGTGACGACGCCTGAATAGGCGCAGCCGCAGGGTTCGAAATAGTTGCGCCGGCGCATGTCGCCATGGCCGCCGGTCTGGGTCAGCGCCCGGCCGGGGAAATAGAAGCGCGGCCCGTCGATCAGGCCTTCGTCGATGGCGAGCTTCAGGCCAATATCGCCGCCGCCGGCATCACGAAGGGTGGTGTAGCCGCGATCCAGCGCGCCTGTTAACAGCCGCGCCGCATGGGAGGCCAGCAGGGCCGGCGGCATTCTGTCGGCCCCGTAGAAATCATAGCTCGGCGTGTTGGCATGGTAGTGCGCGTCGATCAGTCCGGGCATCAGAAACCGGCCGTCGACATCCAGGCGCCGGGCATCGGGAAAGGCGATCGCCTCGCCGATTTCGCGGATCAGACCGTCGGCGACGAGCACGTCACAGCGGGGATGAATCTCATCGGATACACCGTCGAACAATCGGGCATTGGCGAGGATGGTGGCAGACATGGTGCGGTTCCTATGCTGTGTTGCGGTTCGATCCTTGGCAAGGCGGGGTCAGCCTTTGTCATGATCCGGAGCGGTGAGCTTGTCGATGACCTCGCGAAGCAGCCCGGCGGCCTGGCGGCGGTCCTGTTCGCCCAGCGCGGCGGGATCGAGGTCGGCGGCCAGCTTCTCAAGCTGCACGGACAGGTCACCCGGTTCGGTGTCAGGGCCGTCATGGTCCCTGACGACGCCATAGGTCTTGACCGGGTAGGCCAGGCCCTTGATCTTGACGGTACCGTGTTCGCGGCAGGCAATCTCATCGCGAACCAGATTGTAGGTTTCACCGGATATCAGGATGGCGCCGGGTTCGGCGGCGCCCTCCAGGCGGGACGCCAGGTTCACGGCGCCGCCGATGATCGTGTAATCCATGCGGTCTTCGCTGCCGAAATTGCCGACGGTGCAGAAGCCCGTGGCGATGCCCATCCGGCATTGGAGTCGTTCCGACAGGCCATATTCGGACCAGGAGGGGGACAATTCCTTCAGCCGGTCCTGCATGTCCATGGCCATCCGCACGCAGGCGAGCGCATCCTCCCTGACGCCGCGCGACACCGGATCACCGAAGAAGATCATGATGGCATCGCCGACATATTTGTCGATGGTCGCGCCATGGGCGAGGGCGATTTCCGACATTTCCGTGAGGTAGCTGTTGAGCAGTTGCGACAGATCTTCCGATTCCAGCCGGTCGGCGGTTTCGGTGAAGCCTTCGAGATCGCTGAAAAACACCGTCAGTTTCTTTCGCTTGCTGGCAACGACCGCCGCCTGCTGGCCGGTGAAAATCGACTGATAGACCTGCGGCGAAAGATATTTCGACAACTGGCTCGACAATTGTTCGAGTGCCCGCGATTTCTCGGCCAGTTCGTTTTCGCGCTCCTTCATTTCGGTGATGTCGGAATAGACGGCGACGATACCGCCCTCCGCGGTCTTGCGCTCACTGACCATGATCCAGATGCCGTCGGTGCGCTGCATGATATGCGGCGGCCCGGGATCGCGATGGGTGCGCAGGCGCTCTGTGATCCATTCCTCCTCGCGGCCGGCGGCCTGTTGCAGGAAACCGGCCTCGACGGCGCGGCGGATGATCTGCTCGAAGGTCAGGCCCGGATGGATCTCCTCAGCGATTTCGGGATGTACCAGCGTTCCGTATTTGCGGTTGCAGACGACGAGCCGGTCATCCTTGTCGTAAAGGGAAAAGGCTTCGGAAATGCTCTCGATCGCATCGGACAGGCGGCGGCGGGTCGTTTCGATCTCACGCAGATTGGATTCCTGCACCTCGATGGTCATGTCCCGAAACACGCCGAGCGCATGGGCCATGTGTCCGAGTTCGTCCTGCCGGTCGCGGCCGGGAATGTCGACACTGGTATCGCCGGCAGCCAGCCGGGTCATGGCCCGGGTCGTCTCCTCGATGGGACGCACCACGCGCGGGCCGACAAAGGCAAACATGGCCAGCAATGCCCCGGCGATGCCGGCGACCGACAGCAGCACCATGACGATCCGGCTGCTGGCGATGATTTGCTGCGCATCACCGGCGGTCTTGTCGCTCATATCCTGCGCAACGGAGACAAGCCGGGCAACGGAGGCGCCGAGCGCGACCGATTGCGTGCGGATGTCGTCGAGAGCCGACAGGGCCGTTTCGCGCTCCGCCAATTGCGCCCTTTTGAGGCTGAACATGCCGTCCTCATCGCGCCCCAGATCGAGCTGGGCGGCGATCAGCACGCGCAGCCGCCGCAGGTCAACCGATTCAGGAACCAGTTTCAGGGCCCGATCCATCTGGCCGGCGGCGGCATCGAACCGCTCATTCAGCGGTGTCAGCAGATCGGCATCGGCGGTGCTTGCCGCTTCGCTCAGAAGGCCGGCGGCAAGATTGCCTTCCGCGCGCAGGGACAGGAGCTGCAACAGGGCGAACGAGCCCCGATCGATCAGTTCCGTCAAATGCGCCGCCTGGCGGTCGGCGATGGATGCCGTCGCCTCGACAAGGTGATCGCGGGTGTCTGAAATCATCGGATCGATGCGCGCGATAAATGTATCCTGCGCCTTCGAAAGGGCTGTCAGGAGCGTCTCGTGACGGGCCGCATCGGTGGTGGCGGACAGGAAGCCATCGGTGCCGTGGGCAAGGGCCATGATCGCTTCGGCGTCACGGCGCAGGGCGTCATGACCGGCACCGTCACGCAGCCCGTCCAGCGCCTCGCCAATATGCCCCTCGGCACGTTTGATTTCCACGACCACGGATGTGTTCCGTATCGTCTCTCCATGATCGGCGACCTCGCGCAGAAGACCGGCAAGCAGGCCGATCTCCGATTTGGCGGTCGCCAGCCGGTTCAGGCGCATGGCGCCGGCCTCAACGGTCGCCCTGAGCGCCAGTCCGGTCTCCTCATTGCTGGTTTCACTCTCGATGACAAGGTCGAAGACGGCATCGTCGATCAGCGGTTCGAGGGCCTCGAGGACATGACCATGGGTTTGTGAGAGCAGGCGCAACTGCTGCATTAGCCGCTCCGTCAGGTCGAGCTGGCGTTCGACGGCGCGGTCGACAATGTCGAGGCCGCCTGTGATCCTGGCAGCCGACCGGGACAGGCGTTCCGCGACGTCCGTTGCGATACCGTAATTTTCCCATTGGCCGATCAATTGTCCGAGCTGCAGGTCAGCCTCATCCAGTTTCTGCCGCGCCGCAATCCGCTGCTGCTGGGTCTGACTGGCGATGATGGCCGGTGCGCCGGAGGTGATATCGGAACTGAGTTCCGCAATGCTCAGCGCCAGGGTGATCTCGGGAATGCTGTCCTCGGTGATCGTCGTGACGGCGCCCTCGATGCGACCGAACACGATCCATGCAAGGGCGCTGGCGATCGCAGTCAGCGCGGCGAGCGCCAGAAAGGCCAGCGACAGCTTGTTCTTGATTCCGAAGACCGGGCGTGCGCCGGCACCCGTCGGCGAACCGGGCCGGCCGGGGGCACCCGTCGCGGTCGGCAATCCGGTCTCGTCGCCGGTGCGCCCGTTTTCCGCCCCGCTCATTCGACCGCCTCGAAGCGTCCATCCGGCTTGATCGTCGTCAGAAATACCGCATCCGAGCCCTGATTGTCATCGGTCCCGAAAGTCAGCGCCATGCCGTCAATATCGAATGTAACCGGGCTTTTGAAAAGCTCGAGAAAGGCATCGCGGCTCGGCTCCGGACCGATTTCCCGCAGGGCCTCGACGACGACGCGGCCGGTCAGATATCCCTCCAATGACACGAAACCGGGTTCGGTTTCCGGGGCGCTGACCGACAGGGCCCGTTGAAACCGTGCCACGAGCGGTCGGTCGCCATCGTCAAACAGCGGCACCACCTGCGCCACCACGACCGTCTCGTCCGTCGGACCGAGCTCGGCGGCCAGTGCCTTGCCGCCGACGAAGGACAGTGTCGCGAAGACCGCATCGAGACCGATTTTCGACGCGGTTTTGATAAAGGCCGCCGTCGGCTTGTAGGCGCCGACCACGATCACTGCATCCGGATTAGCCTTGCGAATGGCGAGCAGGGCCCGTTTGACCGCGGTCGTGTTGCGCACATAGGTACCGTCGACAACCACCTCGAGCCCGCGCCTTTCAAGGGCTCTTGTGATGCCGTCCAGGCCGGACCGCCCGAATGTGTCGTCCTGATAGAGCACGGCGATGCGTGTCAGCGCCAGCGTTCCGGCAAGGTAGCTGACCAGGGCTTCGGCCTCCTGATCGTAAGAGGCCCTGATATTGACCACGGTCCGGAGTGTCGGGTCGCGCAGGAAGGCGGCTCCCGTGAAGGCGCCGACAAAGGGGACGTGGTTTTTCTCGGCGATCGGCTGCGCGGCGCGCGACGTCGGTGTGCCGACCTCGCCGATGAGCGCAAAGACGCCGTCTTCATCGATGAGCCGAAGCGTATTGGCAATGGACGTTTCGGGCTCGTAGCCATCATCGTAGCTGACCAGCGCCAGGCGCCGGCCGTGGACGCCGCCGGCCCGGTTGGCCTCGTCGAAAGCGGCGAGAAGGCCGTCCCGGACACCGATGCCCAGCGACGCGGCAGGGCCTTCGAAAGCGGCGGACTGGCCAAAGAGAACCCGGTCGGCGGTGACGCCGGTTTCGCTTCGCGCCGGCTGTGCGGCATCCATCAGCATGAGGGCGGCAAGAACAAACAACCGGTTTGGACACCGCGTGCGCGTCCGCCGGTCCGGGACCCTGCCGGTCTTGTTTTCCCCCTCCGCACCGCCTGGACGGTGGCGGCCGCGCAGAACAGACACCATGGCTACCATGCGCTCAATCTAAAGGGTTTTCGTTACAAGGCAATCGGCCCGTCCAACCGGGCATGATGTCTCGGCCCAGCATGATCGGAGCATGCCCATTTCTCTGCAATCGTTAAGCATGATTGCTAACCGCGTTTTTCGAATCCAGCGTGTATGACGTGATTTCGAGGGCCTTTGCGCCTATGGTTATAGTTTACGTATCGTTAAGGGCTGACCGCCGGCCCGGACGGGCATGAGCGAACAGGGAGGCAGTGCATGAATCCGGTTTTGAGATCCGTTGCGCCACGCGCCCTGCTGCTGGTTCTGGCAGCGGTGATCTGCGCAGCCCTGTTTTTCTACAGCAACACCGTCGACGGTTACCGGTTCCTTGAGAAATACCCGCCCGACTGGAGCGCCTTCGGGTGGCTGAGGGCCGCTGGTCTGCTGGTCGCCGCAATGCTGGTGTTTTCTGCGCTCTGTCCGGCGAATGAGCAACTGCGCGACAACGACTGGGAGGCCCTGCCGGCCGGCTGGTTGCCCGTCGGATTGATGGTGCTGATGGTCAGCGCGGTGGCGATCATCCTGTGGCCGACCATGATCGCCGATTACGTCCGCGAGGGAAAGGCGGTGAGCATATTCACCGAAGTCGTGTTTCTGGCGGTCCTGCTGCTGCTGGCCCTGGCGGCCTGGGGCGCAAGGGCGTCGGACCGCAAGGACGTCATGGGTGTGCGGCCTGTCTGGATGATCCTCGGCATGATGCTGGTCGTGTTCCTGATCCTGATGGAGGAGATGTCCTGGGGCCAGCACTGGATCGGTTTTGCGACGCCCGGCATGTTCGAGGAGAACCTGCAGAACGAAACCAATATTCACAATTTCTACACCCACCGGTTCGAGGCCGCCTATTATTCGGCGGCGGTGATGGCATTTGTCGTTCTGCCCTTCGCCTGGCCGCGCTCGGTTCCCGATTTCGCCGCCGGTCTTTCCGTTTTCGTGCCGCCGCCCGCTTTCGCCGTCCTGGCGCTGCCCGTCTGCGGCCTGTTTTACGAGACCTGGAACTATGTGTTCAATCAGGTGTGGATCTATCTCGGCCTGCTGATCGCCGTTCACCTCTATCGCCGGGAGAGGGATGCCGACGCGCGGCGCAAGATCGTCATCATGGCTTCGGCCCTGGTGCTGTCGCAGGTCGTGTTCCTGCTGTTCGGTCATGGTTTGCGGGACGGGCACGAACTGACCGAGATCCGCGAGATCGCCATTCCGCTGGCGTTTGTGGCCTACAGCGCGATCCTGTTTGTCCGGTTCCGCCGCGACCGTGCCTATCGGGCCGATCTGGCCCACCCGGCGGAGTGACCCGCCCAGTCCGATCCAGGACTTGATCAAAGCTGCGATCCACTGCGATGATTTGCGCGCCGGAGGCGATTCCCGGCGGGTACAGGAGGACAATCATCGTGGAAAAGAGCGAAGCGCGTTCGGTGGAAAATCTGGTTCTTGCCATCACCCGGACTGATCTGGCGAACCGGCGCACATTGCTGTCCTATCTCAACACGGCGATCGCACTGTTCGTTTCCGGGGCCGGGCTGCTT
>JANQMU010000032.1 GCA_028279875.1 Rhizobiaceae bacterium | reverse complement strand
CCCGAAGGGATTTGACCGGATTTGCCCATGATCGGCCCGCTCGTCGTCGAATATGCACCAGCATGTCCTTCCTCCTCGCAAACCGATCCTGAACAAATCCGGACAAACCGGCACATAAGTGAAATGGTCACCACAGCCTGACGCCCCGTTGCAGGCGTGCGCCGGACTGGCGGTGCCTGTATCACCAATCGGCGGTCGCGTCACCCTCCGGCATGGCCGCCAACGCAAAAGGCCGGCGCGCAGCCGGCCTTTCGGACAAGGGCCTGCCGGTTGTTATCGGCAGTTCTGGATCTCGGTGAGCGCTGCCGTCACGCCGGTCAGGGAATAGATATAGTTGGTGTTGGTGCCGCGCCGGGACGTGGCCTTGACCGTCATGGACGAGCCAGCGCGCATGGCGTTAACCAGCGCCGGCTCTTCGGCAATGTTCTCGACCCAGGCCCACTCATCCTGGGTGAACAGCACGAAACTGCGGCCGTCGACGGTGACCGTCACCTTCGAGCTTTCCTTGAGCGGATAGCCCATCATCGCCTGCGGTTCATAGGTGACGTCCTGTCCCGAGCGCCGCGAAATCAGGAAGAATATGTCACCATGATTGACATTGCCCGGCTCCATGCGTGTCGGTATCGACAGGACATAGCAGATCTTGCCTTCCGGCCCGTCATAGGAATAGGCACCCCAGGCGTTGAATTGCTTGATGAGTGTCGGGGATTGCGCCAGCGCCGCGCTGGTCAATGCAATCGACAGAACCACTGCGGACACAAACTTCTTCACTACCATAATAGACCTACCGGTTGTCTCCATCACCTTCTTCAGGGACGGTCTTGCCTTGAACATTCGGATTTGGCAACAATTTGACTTAATCTGACCGATTTTCAGTTACCAAACCGTCAACAGGGTGTCAAAACAGCCGAAATTCCCGCGATAGCGGGCTTTTCAACAGGCTTTGCTGCCGCCGAATTGCCGATGGCATCGTACCGCGGCCGCTTTGCCGCCGGCGAACCGGAATCCCGGCACCCGATCCCTCCGTCAATGGTCTTCCGCGCACTGCGCGTGGTCGGACAGTGCCTCGATGACCCGGCAGTCCCCGACGTGAACGGCATCGCACCGGGAAAGGATGCGCTGAAGCTCCTTTTCCAGCCTTTGAAGACGCCCGATCTTTTCCTGAATATGCGTCAGATGAGCGCCGGCGATGACATGCGCGTCGGCACAGGGCTTGTCGGGATCTTCGCTGAGTTCCGCCAGGTCGCGGATCGCGTCGATGGTCAGGCCCAGATCCCGCGCATGTTTGATGAAGGAGAGGCGCTGCAGCTCGTCGGACGTATAGCGGCGCTGGTTGCCCGGCGAACGTTCCGGTGCCGCAATGAGCCCCATTTGCTCGTAATAGCGGATGGTCGGGATCTTGACGCCGGTGCGCCGGGACAGTTCGCCGATGGAAAACATAAAACCCCCTTGAACCTATAGCTACTAGAGAGATTATATTTCAAATGAATGGGCGGCAAGGAGAAGTTCATGAGCACATGCTGCGCGCAGCAACGGAATTTCGAGGGGCTTTCGGCGGATTACAAACGGCGATTGTGGATCGTTATCGCGCTGAACGCCGGCATGTTCGCCATCGAGATGACGGCCGGGCAGATGGCGCGGTCGCAAGCCCTGCAGGCCGACGCGCTGGATTTTTTCGGCGACGCGCTGACCTATGGCATATCGCTTGCCGTCATCGGCCGGTCGCTGCAATTGCGCAGCAGTGCGGCAATGGCCAAGGGCTTCAGCCTCTTTCTGATGGGGGTCTGGGTCTTCGGATCGACCGTCTACCATGTGTTCGTCATCGGCGTGCCGCAGGCGCAGGTGATGGGCGTGATCGGATTGCTGGCCCTTTTGACAAATGTCGCCAGCGTGCTTTTGCTGGTGCGCTACAAGGATGGCGACGCCAATGTCCGATCCGTCTGGCTGTGCTCGCGCAACGATGCTATCGGCAATATCGCCGTCATGGCCGCGGCGCTGGGCGTCTGGGGCACCGCCACCGGCTGGCCGGACCTGATCGTCGCCGCCATCATGGCCGGGCTGTTCCTGTCATCGGCTTTCCAGATCATCATGCAGGCGATCGCCGAAAGGCGCGCGCTGGCGGTGTGACGGGCCGGTCTTGGCACCGGCCCCTCCATTCAGCGCCGGGCCCGTCCATAGACAAGCGCGATCGCCAGTCCCGACAGGCTGAACTGGATGACATAGAAGGCCGATTCGAGAACAAGAAAGGTGGACAGCGAGGTGACGTTCTGCTTGCCGGCCTCTCCCAGAACCGTGCCGCTTGCCAGGAACAGACCGCACAGGAGCCCGAAGGCAAGGCCCTCGCGGACCGGATTTTGCCGCGCACTGAACCGGGGATAGGCATAGGCCATGATCAGCCCCTGCAGCAGCATCGATGAAAGGCCCAGCGGCACGATCGGCTCAGCGCGGGTGAAGATCGCCAGTTCCGCATAAAGAGCGGCAAACAGGGCGAAATGCCAGGTTGCTGCAAAGGCGAATGTGAACGCCACATAGACGATGACCGCCAGGACGTAGGGTCGGGGTGCAAGGGCCGGTTGAAGACGTGTTTCGGTGGCAGACATGGTTATCCTCCCATTTTCGGTTCGGTATTTTGAAAGCTCGGCCGCCGGCTGATCCGCTCCAACCACAATGAAACAGCGGCATGGGACGCCAGCTTCCCGCCGCATATCCGATAGAGCGCGACGGTGCTGGCGATGGACAAGTCGGCCAGTGTCGGCTCGATCTGGCCCGCGGGCCGATCGGCCAGCGCCTGGTCGAACACGATCAGCGCCGCCGCCGCCTCCTCATGGCTGCGGGCGACAAGAGCCTGATCGGCGTTTTCGCCCATCACAAGCGTTTGTATGGCAAGGGCCTGGACGGGCGGATTGAGGCGGGTGTGGTTCCAGTCGAGCCAGCGGTCGACCTCGGCCCGGGCGCGCGGTGCCGCCGGATAGAGGATCTGCGCCGTCGGCGCATTCGCCGTAACGGCAAGATATTTCATGATAGCATGGGACTCCGGCAGGGCGGTGTCGCCATCCACCAGAACCGGGATCTTTCCATCCGGATTGATCGACAGGAATTCGGGCGTGCGGTGTTCGCCCTTGTCCAGGGCGACGGGCACCGTCTCGATCGAAAGGTCCAGTTCGTGGCACAGCATCAGCACACGGCGCGCATGCTGGGAAAAGGGGTGCATATAGAGCTTCATGGGTGGGGTTTCCTTTGGATACAGGAGCCCGTCCCGGCGCGCGATGCGCGACGGGTGAAACGGGCACGGGGTCTGTCGGTGTGAACGTCGCTAGCGGTCCACCGGGGACGCCCGGGCTCTGATCGACGCGGTTGTGATGATGGATATCATTCGGCCTTCTCCACAAGTGTTCACTTGTGTTATAATATGAAGCAGCCGATTGTACAAGTGATTACTTGTGAAAGGATTTTGATGAGCGAGCAGGCCGCCCTCAAGGCGATTGCGGAGCCGCGACGCCGGGCCCTTTTGCAACTGCTGAAAAGCCGGGGGACTCTCTCTGTCGGTGAAATCGCAGACAGTGTCGATGTCACCCAGCAGGCCGTCAGCCTGCATCTGAAGGTCCTGGAAGAGGCCGGTCTTGTCGAGGCCCGCCGGGAAGGGACCCGGCATCTCTATGCCGTGCGGCCGGAGGGATTCAAACCCGTACAGGATTTCGTCCGGGGCTTCTGGAACGAGCAGCTGGCCGGCCTGAAAGGCACTCTGGAGGAGGAATGAGTGACACTTTCAACATGTCGATCCACATCAAGGCGTCGCCGGAGGTGGTGTTCGACCATTTTGTCCGCCCGGAAATGCTGGTGCGCTGGATGGGGGAATATGCCCGGCTTGACGCGGTGGCCGGCGGTATGTTTTCGGTCGATATTGACGGTGTGCTGATTCGCGGTGAATTCCTTTCACTCGACCGGCCGCGGCGAATCGAAATCGCCTGGGGAGAAGCCGGCAACACGCAGATGCCGCCCGGTGCCACGCGGCTCTCCATCCTGCTGGAAGCCTCGAAGGATGGAACCGCCCTGACGCTGACCCATTCGGGCCTGACGCCCGCCGAGGCGGAAAAACACGCCTATGGATGGCCGCACTTTCTGGACAGGCTGGCGGTTGCGGCGGCGGGCGGCGATCCGGGGCCGTATCCCTGGTCCGAATCGGGACCGGTGGCCTGATCTTGGTGCGAGTTCTGTCTGTATCAGCTCTCGACAGGTTCTTCTTCGGACAGGGCCCGGCGGGCCGCCTCGTAATGGGCCGGTGTGATATGGGCGCGGATCGTGGCCAGTGCCGCCGTCAGCACCGCGACATCGTCGGAAAAGCCGACAAAGGCGAGAAAATCCGGCAGTCCGTCCAGCGGCAGCACGAAATAGGCAAGCGCCGCAAGCAGAATGCCGCGCACCCGGTGCGGGGTGTTGAGGTCAAAGGCGCAGTAATAGGCGGCAACGACGTCCTGCATGAACGGCACCTGGCGGCTGGCCTTCCTGACGGTGCTCCAGAATTTTTTCCGAACCCGGTCCTCGCGGTCGTGACGCGTCTCGTCATCGCCCGGTTCGAGGATTTCACCGATCTTCACATCGTCCATCGGGGTCCGTTCCTTTCCCTGTGAAATATGGGCGCCGTCCGCGGCCTGTTCAAGCGCTGTCATCGCCGGCGATGCGGTTCATGGCCGCGGCGAGCTTGAAATCCAGCTCCGTCAGGCCGCCCGTATCGTGGGTCGTCAAGACCACATCGACACGTTTGTAGACATTGGACCATTCGGGATGGTGGTTGAGCTTTTCGGCGACGAGCGCCGCGCGCGTCATGAAACCGAAGGCCTCGCTGAAGTTCCTGAACACGAATGCACGTTCGATGGCATGGCCGTCCGGCCGCATTCGCCAGCCCGGCAATGCGGCAAGCCGTTGTGTTGCATCGGCGGCATCGATGGGTTTCGCGGTCATCGCGTTGTCCCGTCCATTTTCCGCACTATGCCGCAATCGGGGTGCGATGTGTACCGCCATTGGCGGGTGATTTACACCCGATCGAGTTGTGAGACCGGTATGGCCCGGTCCGATTCGACATTTCCGGTCATTGTCGTTTCGGCCCTGGTGATGTTGATCAGATGCACTTCTTCCTCGGCAACCGGCATATGTTCGACGCCGCGCGGGATGACCATCATCTCGCCTTCGGAAAGCTCGATGTCGCGATCGCGAAAGCGGACCGTGAGTCGCCCCTTGACGACGATGAAGAGTTCGTCCTCGTCAGCGTGGCTGTGCCAGACGAATTCGCCCTTCAGTTTGGCAAAGCGGACATGCTGGCCATTGGCTTCGGCTGCGACATGCGGTTTCCAGTGGTCGGAGAACAGGCCGAATTTTTCGGCGATGTTGATCTTTTCCATGACGGGGCTCCCTGTTGATGCGATCAGTGTAGCGTTCCGACGAAAATAATGATAACTAATTGTCATTATTAAGTACATAAAGAACCATAATGATGTCACGGCATTTCGACACTCAGCTTTTGAGAACCTTCGCCACGGTGGCCGAAATCGGCAATATGACCCAGGCGAGCCGGGTGCTGAACCTGACGCAGGGCGCCGTCAGCCAGCATATCAAGCGCCTGGAGACACAGCTTGGCAGCACGCTGTTTCGGCGCGAGCGGCCCGGATTGTCGCTGACGGCCGCGGGCGACCGGCTGTTTGGCAGGGCGCGCCGCCTGCTGGCGATCAATGACGAGCTGTGGAACGACATGACGGCACAGCATTGCCAGGGACGGGTGTCGCTCGGCGTGCCGGTCGATCTCGTCGCCGGGCGGCTGCCCTCCCTGCTGCGGCTCTTTGCCGAAGCCTATCCGGATATCGAGATCGACCTGAAATGCGACACGTCGCCGGATCTTCGGACGCAGTTCGACGCCGGGCTGCTGGATCTCACCCTGGTTGAGGGGCTGGAAGAGCAGGCCGCCGGGGCGGTGCTGTCCCGCCACAGGCTGCTTTGGGTCGGCGCGAAAGGAGGCCGGGCCTTTGGCCACGATCCGCTGCCGCTGTCGCTCATCAGCCGCGCCTGCGTGTTCAGGCCGCGGGTCATCGAGGCGCTGGAGCGGGCCGGCCGCGACTGGAAATATGTCTATGAGAGCGACAGCCTGGAGGCGACCGTGGCGATGATCCGCATGGACCTCGCCGTCGGGACGTTCCTGGCCTCGGCCCTGCCCGAACATGTCGAGCCGATCGACACATCCGCAGGGCTTCCGGCGCTTCCGGTGTTCGCGATCAGTCTTCTGACCCGGGATACACCGGCCGGCCATCCTGCCACGGCGTTGTCGGAACATCTGGAACGCGGCTTTTCCGCCATCAAATGATCCAACCGAACCACATAATTGCTCCGCACGTTTGCGGCGCTTTAGGAAACATGAAATGGCCGCGGGCCGACCGGCAAGGCGACGACGCGAAATTCTATGGGTCCCGCGGTATCAGTTCCTGTTCAACAGAACCGAATTGGCGTCGCCCTCGATGCCCATGAAGACCACCAGGATGCGGACCGGGACAGCACCGGTGTTCCTGCCGTTGTGCGGCGTGCCGACCGCCTCCATGAAGGCCTCGCCCGGACGATAGGTCTTGTCGACGCCACCGGGATACGAGACCGTGATTTCACCTTCGATAATGTAGCCGAAGGTCGGATAGGGGTGGGCGTGAAGGCCGGTTTCCTCTCCCGGCTGCATGGTGACGATGACCGACTGGATCTGTGCCGGACCGTCGGTCGGATAGGCCAGCGGCTGCCCGAGGATGGTCTTGCCGCTTTGCAGCAACGGTTGGACGGGCGGATAGTCCTTGCCGGCGGCCGGGCTGCCGGCGATCAGCAGCGCGGCGAGGATGGCGCCTGCGATTGCCGATAGTGCCCGCGCGTTCATATCGTTCTGGCGGAAGGTGTCGGAGCGTCCGGTGCCGGTTCCATGGCCGGCGGCGTGGCGAAGGCGGCATGCAGCGGGTAGGCCTCTTCGGTGACATAGGGACCGCCGCCGACGGATTCGCGCGCCGACATGACGACGAAACGCGAGACGGTGAAGGGCGCGGTCTGGAAATTGCTGCGCGCCGACAGATAGCTGACCACATCGTCCACCCGGGCGCCGCGCAGACGGGCGACGGTGATATGCGGCGTAAATTTTCGCGGGTCGGGACGCAGGCGCAGCCGCTGGCAGAGGCGTTCGATTTCCGCCTGCAGCGCCAGCAGTTCGGGCGAGGCTGACACACCGGCCCACAGCGAATGCGGTTTCTTGGAGCCGAACGATCCCATGCCGATCAGGGAGAGTTCGAATTGCGGGCGCTGCACGCGGTCCAACGCATGAATCAGTTCATCGGCGGTCGGAGCGTCGACGTCGCCGACGAAGCGCAACGTCATGTGGTAGTTTTCCACATCGATCCAGCGGGCGCCGTGAAGACCACCCCGTAAAAGCGAAAGACTGAGCGCTACCTCCTTGGGGATTTCGAGGGCAATGAACAGACGCGGCATGGCGGCCTCCCCGATTCGTATGGTCAGTTGCAGCGAATCACGAGTGTTCGCTGAGGGCAAGTTCTTTCGGCGCAATCTCTTTCTTTTTGGTGTGAAAACCGTGTGACAACCGGATCCTTTTGACAATAGGACTTTATTATCAGCGCTTTACGACCCTTTTGCGGCCATGACATTGCCCACCAGCGTTTCGGCATAGGGCAAAAAACGGTCCACCATGATGTCAACTCCCCGCGCATTGGGATGCATGCCGTCACCGATATCAAGGCCGGTTTCAGCGGCGACACCATCAAGGAAGAACGGATACAGGGCGACGCCGTGAATCTCAGCCAGTTCCGGATAGATGGCGTCGAACCGGTCGGCATAGTCGGCCCCCATATTGGGCGGCGCGAGCATGCCGACAAGCAACACCGTGATGCCGCGATCCTTCAGGCGTGCGATCATGGTATCGAGGTTCTCGCGGGTCTTTTCCGGACTGATACCGCGCAAAGCATCATTGCCGCCGAGTTCGAGAAGCACCGCATCGGTGCCGTCGGGCACCGACCAGTCGAGCCGGGCGAGACCGCCGGATGTCGTGTCGCCGGAGACGCTGGCATTGGAAATCGCGACATCATGGCCCCTGGCCTTCAGGGCGGCCTCGAGCTTGACGGGAAAGGCGTCCTTCGGCGCCAGTTCAAAGCCCGCCATCAGGCTGTCGCCGAAACTGACAATGTTGACCGTTTCGGCGCCGGCGGCGGTCGGCGGCAGGAGGGTGAGGCCCCAAAATGCGGCAAAAATCGTCAGTGCGGCTTTAATTCTCATGGGATGCTCCCTAAATCCTTCTGCAGCGCCAGGACAGGACCCTGGGGAGGACCGTCATCATGACCCACCGGATTTACATATAGTGAGCGCTCGCCTTGTCAAAACCCATCATTGATCTGAAGGCCGCCGACCTGACGCTGGGCGACGGCGCATCCACTGTCCATGTGCTGAAAAAAATGGACCTGATCGTCGAGCCGGGCGAATCCGTCGGCATCGTCGGACCGTCGGGCTCTGGCAAGTCGACGCTGCTGATGGTGCTGGCGGGACTGGAGAAAATCGACTCCGGCGAGATCTTCATTTCCGGAAACCCCATCCACACGATGAGCGAGGACGAGGTCGCCGATTTCCGGGGACGCAATATCGGCATCGTCTTCCAGTCGTTTCACCTGATCCCCAATATGACGGCGCTGGAAAATGTCGCCGTGCCGCTGGAACTGGCCGGCCGGTCCGATGCTTTCGACCTGGCCCGCAAGGAACTGGCGGCAGTGGGGCTTGCCGAAAGGCTTACCCATTATCCGGGCGAATTGTCCGGCGGCGAGCAGCAGCGCGTGGCGATTGCCCGGGCACTGGCGCCGTCTCCGGCGATGCTGATCGCCGACGAACCGACCGGCAATCTGGACACGGAAACCGGCCGCCAGATCGCCGATCTCCTGTTCGCGCAACAATCGGAGCGCGGGATGACGCTGCTGCTGGTGACCCACGATCCGGCCCTGGCGGGCCGCTGCAGCCGGCAGGTGCGCGTGCGCTCCGGCGAAATCCTGTCGGAAGACGCGGACGAAGCGGCAAAGGTGGCGGTCGCTTGAGCGCGTCGGCGCAAAGTGCGATCCCGTCACCGGCCGAACTGCGTCTGGCGTTCCGTCTGGCGCTTCGCGAGATGCGCGGCGGGTTGTCCGGTTTCTACATTTTCCTGGCCTGCATTGCGCTCGGCACGGCGGCGATTGCCGGCGTCAATTCCGTATCGCAGTCCATTACCGGCGCGATCACCGAAGAAGGCCAGGCGATCCTCGGCGCCGATATCCGCTTCGAGCTGCAGAACCGGCCGGCGAATGAAGACGAACTGGCCTTTTTGAACGCCCAGGGCACGATGACGCAGACGACGGGCCTGCGGTCGATGACGCGGCTGCCGGACGGTTCGGACCAGACCCTGGTCGAGGCCAAGGCGGTGGATTCGCGCTATCCGCTCTATGGCGAGCTGGTGGTCAGCCCGCCGCTCGGTTTCGACGCGCTATTTGGCGAGAAAGACGGGATTTTCGGCGCCGCGGTGGCGCCGCTGCTGCTCGACAGGCTTGGCGTCGCGGTGGGCGATACGGTGCTGCTCGGCAATGCGCAGTTTGAAATCCGCGCGCTGATCGACAGCGAACCCGATGCGCTGTCGGACGGCTTCGGCTTTGCGCCGCGCCTGCTGATGTCCCAGGACGGCGTCGACGCCGCCGGGCTGATCCAGGTCGGCAGCCTGGTCGAATATGCCTACAAGCTGCGCCTGCCACCCAATACCGGCGATGCGGCGATCAGACGATTGCGGCAAACGGCGGAAAACGAATTTCCCAGTGCCGGCTGGTCGGTGCGCAGCCGCAGCAATGCCGCGCCGGCGCTGAGCGCGAATATCACCCGGTTTTCGCAGTTTCTGACCTTGGTGGGCCTGACCGCGCTGGTGGTCGGCGGCGTCGGTGTCGCCAATGCCGTGCGCGCCTATCTCGATTCCAAGCGCGGCGTCATTGCGACGTTCAAATGTCTTGGCGCGTCGGGCAGTTTCGTCTTTGCCGTCTATCTGTTCCAGATCCTGATCATCAGTTCGATCGGCATCGCGCTCGGGCTGGTGCTGGGCGCCGCCACGCCGGTTTTCGCGCAAACCGCCCTGTCGGGCATTTTGCCGGTATCGACGCAGACCGCGCTTTATCCCGGCGCGCTGGTTCTGGCCGCGGTGTTCGGATTCCTGACGGCGCTTGCCTTCGCAGTGCTGCCGCTCGGGCGGGCGCGCGAAGTGCCGGCCACGGCCCTCTTCCGCGAGCAGGGCTTCGATGCGGCCAGCCTGCCGCGCAAGCGTTATCTCGCGGCAGCGGCCGTGCTGGTCGCGCTGTTTGCGGTGCTGGCCTTCGTGACCTCCTATGACCGGTTCATCGCCGGCATCTTCCTCGGATCCATCGCCTTTGCGTTCATTGTCCTGCGCCTCGTTTCAAACCTGATCGAGCTGCTGGCCCGCCGGGCCCCCAGGGTCAGCTCGACCGCCCTGCGGCTGGCGATCGGCAATATCCACCGGCCGGGCGCCCTGACGCCATCGGTGGTGCTGTCGCTCGGCCTTGGGCTGGCGCTATTGGTCACCCTGGCGCTGATCGACGGCAATCTGCGCCGCGAGATCAGCGGCAGCCTGCCGGAACGGGCGCCGAATTTCTTCTTCGTCGATGTGCAGAGCACCGAGGTCGATGACTTTGTCGACCTGCTGCAGGCGGAAGCGCCGAACGGCCATATCCAGCGCGTGCCGATGCTGCGTGGCCGCATTCTGGCCTTCAACGGCCAGGATGTGCAGACCCTTACCGTGGCGCCGGAGGCGCAATGGGTCCTGCGCGGCGATCGCGGCGTGACCTATCAGGACGAATTGCCGGAAAACGCGGTGCTGACCGAAGGGGCCTGGTGGCCGGCGGACTATGCCGGCGAACCGCTGGTGTCCTTCTCCGCCGAGGAGGCCGGAGAACTTGGCCTTGGGATCGGCGACACCGTGACCGTCAATGTTCTCGGCCGCAATGTGACGGCCCGCATCGCCAATCTGCGGGATGTCGAATGGGAGTCGATGTCGATCAATTTCGTCATGGTGTTTTCAACCAACACCTTTGCCGGTGCGCCCCATGCCTGGCTGGCGACGCTGAGCGATCCGGGTGCCAGTGCCGAAGAGGAAGGCAATGTGCTGCGTGCGGTGACCAACACATTTCCCACCGTCACCAGTGTGCGGGTCAAGGATGCGATCGACATCGTCAACCGGATCGTCGGTCAACTGGCGACCGCCGTGCGGGCGGCTGCGGCCGTCGCGCTGATCGCCTCCGTGCTTGTCCTCTCCGGAGCACTGGCCGCCGGCAACCGCGCCCGCGCCCATGATGCTGTGGTGCTCAAGACGCTGGGCGCCACCCGCCGGACCCTGATCCGGGCCTTTTCCTATGAATATATGATCCTCGGTCTGGCGACCGCGATCTTCGCGCTCTTTGCCGGCGGCGTCGCCGCCTGGTTCGTCGTGTCGCGCGTCATGACCCTGCCGTCGCATTTCCTGCCCGACGTGGCGATGATGACGGTGATCGGTGCGCTGGTGCTGACGGTCGGGATCGGCCTTGCCGGAACATGGCGGGTGCTCGGCCAGAAGGCGGCGCCGATCTTACGAAATCTTTAACGCCTGTCGTCGATGATCACTCTGCAGGTCAATTTTGACGTGCATTGCCGCGATTTTGGTTAACTTTCCGGATGGAACAGGGCCGAAATCGACGAAAATAACGGCTTCAGGCCTTGTCGCGGCCCCAATGATTCATCATATTCAGGGCAGTGGTGCCCTGATGGAGCATTGACGGGGCACGAAACACGCTCATTTCACCTATTTTGAGAGGAAAATATGGCAGAACCTCGTAATTACCAGGTCCGCGGGCAAGTGGGTTCGCAGGCCGGCGCTGCGATCGATGAGGGCCTTCGATCCTATATGCTTCGGGTTTACAACCTGATGGCGATGGGACTGGCAATTACCGGCGTGGCTGCCTGGGGAACGTTCACTTTGTCGTTTTCAGATGGACAGCCGACCGCCCTTGGGCAGGTATTGTTTGGCAGCCCGTTGAGATGGGTGATCATCCTGGCACCGCTTGCCATGGTGTTTTTCCTGAGCTTTCGCATCCAGAAGATGAGTGTTGCCGCCGCCCAGACCACATTCTGGATCTATTCGGGCCTCGTCGGATTGTCGCTGGCGTCGATTGCCCTGGTCTTCACCACGGAAAGCATCGTCCAGACCTTCTTCGTGACGGCGGCGGCCTTCGGTGCCCTGTCGCTGTGGGGCTATACCACCAAGCGTGATCTGTCCGGCATTGGATCCTTCCTGTTCATGGGCCTCATTGGTGTCATCATCGCCTCCGTGGTGAACATCTTCCTGGGGTCCAGCGCCCTGCAATTCGCCATTTCGGCGATCGGCGTGCTGGTGTTCGCCGGCCTCACCGCCTATGACACACAGAGCATCAAGGAGATGTATTACGAGGGCGACGGCGAAGCCGTTGCCGGCCGCAAGGCCATCATGGGTGCGCTGCGCCTGTATCTCGATTTCCTCAACCTGTTCCTGTTCCTGCTGCAGTTCATGGGCAACCGCAACTAGGACCGTATGACAGATGACCATGAAGGCGGCTTTCGGGCCGCCTTTTTGTTGAGTCGGAACACGCCGCATGACATTGTGCCGCGATGACCTTTCAGCTTCGCCCGGTCCGTTTGCCCGATCTCGAGGCAATCACCGCCATCTATCGCGAGTCGGTGGCAAACGGTGTGGCGTCCTACGAACTGAAGCCGCCCTCACTCAATGAGATGACGGCGCGATACCGGGCGCTAATGGATGGCGGATATCCCTATATCGTTGCGCAGGATGACGCTGGCACCGTGCTCGGCTACGCCTATGCCGGTGCCCACCGCACGCGGCCGGCCTATCGCTGGACGGTCGAGGATTCGATCTATCTGTCGCCATCGGCACGCGGCCGTGGCGTCGGCAGGCTGCTGCTCTCCGATCTGATCGTTCGGTGCACGGACAGGGGGTTTCGTCAGATGATCGCGGTGATCGGCGGGGCCCATCCGGCTTCGGTCCATCTGCACCGGGCGCTCGGCTTCGACCATTGCGGGACGATGAAGGCAACCGGCTACAAACACGGCCGGTGGCTCGATACGGCGATCATGCAATTGGCGCTCGGCGCCGGAAGCGGCGTGGAACCGTCTGCGGATTCGTGAGCCGGTGTCGCCAGGACCACCGGCCCACGAGGGGCGCCCGGGAGGAGCGCCCGTGCCAAACCGACCTTCGCCTCAGAGCAGTTTGACGATCTCGTCGGACACCAGCGTGTCGACATCCGGCATGGTTTGGATATTGCCCTTGTTGACAAGGAATTCGGCCTGGGCCTTCGCCGAGTTCAGCAGAATGTCCTTTTCGAAGATCTCCTTGATTTCGGGGATGTTGAAATATCCCCAACCGTTGAAGATCGCCTCGACATCCTCGCGGGTGATCTTGGCGTTGCCGAGCCCGACCTGCCAGCGCCGCATGGCGTCGACCGCCTTGGCATTGTCGTTGCGCTGCAGGGCCACGGTCGGGCCGTGGACCGACGCCACCATGTCCACGAGGGTTTCCCTGTTGGCGTCGATATAAGGCTGCGTTGTCATCAGGACATCCATGATGCTTGGACGGGAATCGATCGGCAGATCGCCGCCGTCGACGGTCAGCCGGGCATCCGGGCGCGCCTTGAAGATCAGGGCCCTGGATGTCGCGAGCGGCACGCAGGCATCGACGGCGCCGGCGACGAAGGCGGACTGGCCCTCGATCGGCTCCATGTTGACGCGGGTCAGCGGCATGTCCGACAGGCCCTCGGCGGCAAGCGCACTTTCCAGGAAAAAGTCGAAATTGGATCCCGATGTGACGGCGATCCTCTTTCCCTCCAGATCGGCGAGCGTCTCGGCTTCCGGTCCGCCGACGATCACGAATAACGGCGTTGCGTCGCCGCAAACCGATATCTCGCGGAATTCGGCAACGCCTCTCGCCATCGCGGCGAGCGGCGGCACCGAACCGACCGTGACCACGTCGACACTGCCGCCGACCATGGCTTCGATGGCCGGCGGGCCGGACGGGAACACCTTCATGTCCAGCTCGATATCGTGTTCCTTGAGGAAGCCCTGATCCTGTGCGAGCCAGTACAGCCCGAAGGAATAGGCCGGAAGAATGCCGACCCGGACTTTCCTGGTCGCCGCCTTTGCAGGCCGCGTGAAGGCGTAAGGCGCGGCCAGCCCGCCGACGGCGGCCAGCGATGTGGTTTTCAGAAAATCACGACGGGTGACGGCGGATTTCGAATTGGCTTTGGACATGGTTTCCTCCCTGTTGATCAATCCGGCTTCCAGTTTTATTGCGCCCGGTCATCGCATCGAGGTCGTTCCGTGTCTCTGACACGAGGTTCCGCCCTGCCATGTCGCCACGCAACGTGACGGATGGTTTGCCGCCTTTGCCTCCCGATACCGCTGCCTTTTGCTCAGGCCGTTCTTCACGCCGTCAGCCAGGTTCGGCAGCGATCCGGGTTGCATGGCTGCATGCGATCGGGCAATTTGTAGCTTGTTTTTGGACTTATGGCAAGCTAGCTTATGGTCAGACCAGTTGACCAATGCGCTCGATGGTCGATCGGGCGCGTCGATTCCCTGAACCGCGTGGAAGGAGAAAGCGATGTCGAAAGGAAAGACGGTCTCGATAAAACCCGGCGAAATCCAGGATGGAGCGCCGATGCAGCAGCGCGATGGCGGTGTGCGCGATCTGAAACTTGTCTATCCGGAAACCGGGCTGGATGCGAAGACCCTGTGTATGGGTCTTGTCGAGCTCGACCCCGGCAAGGCCTCTCCCCTGCACCGGCACAATTGCGAGGAAGTCTATTACGTGCTCGAAGGCGAGGGTGTGCTGGAACTGGAAGGCGAGAGTTATCCCCTTGTTGCCGGCGGCTGTTCGCTGCAGCGCCCCAATGAAATCCATCTGGTGCGCAACACCGGAGACGGCGTGCTGCGGCTGATCGTCGTTGCCGGGATCATGCTGGTGCCGCTGCTGCCGGAATGGCCAACCGCATCGCCCTATGAAGTCTTCGAAGGCACTTCGCAAAACGCGTCGCTGCCGTGACCGCAACGCCTCCGCGCCGGCCGCCGCTGACATCCACGCATTGGGGTCTCGCCCATCTCGCAACGGATGACGGCGACCGGCCGACCCTCGGCACCCATGACGGCGATCGCGCACCGTCGCCGCTGATGCATGGTGTGGCCGAGGCGCTGAGAGGGCCGACGCGCATCAGGCAGCCGGCGATCCGCAGGGGATGGCTTGACGGAACAGCGCCGGACCGCGGCAGCGGCGCCTATGTCGAATGCAGTTGGGAAACCGCCCTGGATCTCATCGAGCAACGGTTGCGCGAGACGCTCGACAGCCACGGCAATAGCGGGATCTTCGCCGGCTCCTATGGCTGGGGGTCGGCCGGGCGGTTCCACCATGCCCAGACTCAGCTTAAACGGTTTTTGAACACGATCGGCGGGTTCGTCGATCAGCGGCAAACCTATTCGTTTGCGGCCGGCCAGATCATCTGCCCCTATGTCGTCGGCGACAACCGTATCCTGTTCGGCGGCGAGACCACCACATGGCCTGCCATTATCGCCCATGCCCGGCTGATCCTGTTTTTCGGCGGAATCAATGCGGGCAATGCCCAGGTCGCCTCCGGCGGCCTTGTCGATCATCAGACGCTGTCCTGGCTGCAAGAGGCGCATGATGCGGGGATCCGACTGATTTCGATCGGTCCGCGCCGCGACCGGATCGACGGGCTCACCAATATCGAATGGGTGCCGCTGCGGCCGGGTACGGATACCGCGCTGATGCTCGCGATCCTGCATGAGCTGATCGCACGGAACCGGATCGACCATGCATTTCTGGCCCGGTTCACGACGGGTTTCGACGAGCTTGCCGCCTATATCGACGGTCGGGCCGACCGGATTCCGAAAACGCCGGCTTGGGCCGCCCGCATATGCGATCTGCCGGTCGAGACCATCCGTGATCTGGCGGGGGCGCTGACAGCAAATCCGAGCTTCCTGACCGCAAGCTGGTCGCTGCAGCGTCAGCAGCATGGCGAACAGCCGCTATGGATGCTTATCGCGCTTGCCGCTGCGCTCGGCGAAATCGGTCTGCCGGGGCGGGGCGTGTCCTTCGGATACGGCTCGGTCGGCAATCGCGGCATTCCGAAGGCGGCCGTTGCCAACCCGCGCCTTTCGGCCGGGACCAACCGCACCGGGCTGTTCATCCCGGTATCCCGCTTTGCCGATATGGTGCTCAATCCCGGCAAGGTGATCCCGTTCGACGGTGGCCGGGTGACCTATCCGGAGATCGATCTTGTGTGGTGGGCGGGCGGCAACCCGTTTCATCATCATCAAGACATCAATCGGTTGCGGCGGGCGATTCAAAGACCCTCCACCGTGATCGTCAACGATCTGTGGTGGACCGCAACGGCCCGGCACGCCGATATCGTTCTGCCCGCCGCATCGGGTTTTGAACGCAATGATATATCGGCCTCGCCGACCTGCGATCACATCGTTGCCAGCAAGGCGCAGGTGCCACCCCATGCCGGGGCGCGAACCGAGTATCGGATATTCTCGGCGCTGGCGGAGCGTTTCGGTACTGCCGATGCCTTTACCGAGGGCCGGGACGAGTTCGGCTGGCTGCGCCACATCTACGGCGCTTTTCGGCAGCTGGCGGACCCCAGCCTGCCCGATCTGCCGGATTTCGACACGTTCTGGGAGAAGGGCCGTGTGCACCTGTCTGCGGTGTCCCGGCATTACACGCTTTTCGAGGATTTTCGGTCCGATCCGGATGTGGCGCCGCTGAAGACGCCATCCGGCCGCATTGAGCTCTATTCAAATACGCTCGAAGGGCACGATGTTCCGGGATTTGCCGCCCATCCGGTCTGGATGCCACCGGCCGAATGGCTCGGGGACGCGCCGGACGGTGCGCTGCATCTGATCTCGCCGCAGCCGCACACCCGGCTGCACAGCCAGCTTGACGGTGTCGGCGTCAGCGCCGCCAGCAAGGTCAATGGCCGCGAGCCGATCTTCCTCAACCCGAAGGATGCGCGAGCCCGCGGTTTGGCCGCCGGCGACACCGTGCTGGTGCACAACGGCCGCGGGCGCTGTCTTGCGACGGTGGCGCTCTGCGACGATCTGCGTCCGGGCGTTGCGGCGCTGGCCACCGGCGCCTGGTTCGCGCCGGACGAAAACGGACTCGATCTGCATGGAAATCCCAATGTCCTCACTTCGGATCTGGTGAGCAGTGCGCTGTCACAGGCGCCGGCCCACAACACCACCCTTGCGTTTGTCGAAAAGACTCAGATAGGATTCGCGATGCCACGCGTTCATCACCAGGTCCCGGTGGAACCGGGTACGTCAGGAAAGGCAAAGGCTTGGTGAGATTTTCGGAAATCAACCGCAAGTCGCTCTGGGCTTCGGCCGCAGACCAGTTGCGCGAAAATATCGAGAACGGAACGCTGGATGCGGGGGAGAAACTGCCCAGCGAGCGGGACCTGTGCAGCCAGTTCGGCATCAGCCGCATCAGCCTGCGCGAGGCGCTGCGGGCGCTCAGCCAGGAATGCTATATCAGCATCCAGTCCGGACGCGGGGCCTATGTCCTGCCGGCACCGGACCGCCGGCGCAAGGTGCTGGATCACTGGATCGACAGCGACCGGCAGAGCGCGCAAAAGACGTTTGAGCTGCGGCAGATTTTCGAACCCGGTGTCGCGGCACTGGTGGCGACCCGGGCGACGCCGGCCTTGCTGACGGAGCTGGAGGACACGATTGCAGCCATGAACCACCCGGACGGCTCGGTTGACGACATCATCGAAGCCGATGGCGCATTTCATCAATTGCTTGGGGAAAATACCGGCAATGACCTGATCGGCGCGCTGGTCCAGTTTGCCATGAGCGCTACCGGTGCAGAGCGGCGGATCACCCTGGGAAGCTGGGCCGGTATCGAACGGGCGATGAAGGGGCACCGGCAGATCCTCGATGCCATCCGCCAGGGAAATCCGGAAGCCGCCGAGCGCGCCATGCGCGACCATCTGGAAGATGCGATCGCCTATTCGGCACCGGCTGGTTAGTGCATCGGGCGATGCTCTGAGTCCCGTTACCCGCGCACGAGCTTCGGTGTCTTGTCGAAGACCTTGAGCACCTGAGCGAGATCATGGCCGCGCTTGACGATGAGACCGCCGGCGGAGATCACCGAAAAAGCCCCCTGCTTGCGCGCCAGTTTCGGGTTCTTTTCAATGCGGAACAACGGCACTTCGCTGCTGCGCCGGAATACCGAAAAAACCGCTCGGTCCTTCAGATGGTCGATCGCGTAATCGCGCCATTCGCCGGCCGCGACCATGCGTGAGTAGAGGCGCAGAATGGCGTCCAGTTCGCGCCGGTGGAAGGTGGTTGGTGGCTGATCCCTGTTCTTCCGGAATGCTTTCAGATCGACCAGAACACCGTCCGATCCCCTGTTTGACGATCCCGGATTTTTGACCATGTTCGATCCCTTGCACATACCGGCGCCGCACGATCAGACGGCGCAATGCCGTCAGTTTGCCAAAAGGGTTTGAAATTGCAAGGAAACAATGCGCCCGGCGGCGTCAGCTTTCAGCGCTCATGACAATATCGGCGCCGATAATCGGCCCCGGCACGCCGTCGGATTTCATCGTCTGCAGGAGGATCGCGCAGCCGTCATGGCCATCGGCATCCATCAGCGATTTCGGCAGCACCAGTTCCATCGCCTCGCCGTCCCACATGGCAACCGTCTGCATATCCTTGACCGAATGCCAGTAGGTCAGCTTCCTGCCGCGGTTTTCGCCGCGTTTGACGTCGACCGTGTTTTCCCGGTCGAAATAGACCAGCAGGATATTGGCCTTGCCCTCGCCGCTGCCGATGTCGATCTTGATCTTGTCGCCGTCCTGAACGGCATTGACGGGAACCACCAGACCGCGTCCGGCCCGGTCGAAACTGTCCATCTTGGCGTTGATTCCGCGCCGGTCGGCGCCATTGAGGTGATCGCGTCCGTTGATCACGGCCTGCGGCGTGTAGACGCTCTTGCGGCCGAGCGTGCGGGCATAGTCATATTGGCGCTTGGTGCTCTGTTCGGAACTGAACGTGTCCTTCCAGCCGAGATAGTTCCAGTAGTCGACGTGATAGGCGAGCGCCACCACATCGCCCTGGCGGGCGAGTTCACCCAGCACCGCATCAGCCGGCGGACAGGACGAACAGCCCTGGCTGGTGAACAGTTCGACCACGCCCTTATATCCGTTTTCGGCCGCCGATACCGGGCTGGCGGCGATGATCGAAAGGGCGACAAGCGCCAGAAGCATGCGGGATTTTATGAAAACGGGGCCTGTCATTTTGTTACCGGTTTAGCACGCGAGACCATACCCCCCAAGGATTCGTCGGCCCTTTCTATCGCCGCGACGGTTCAAGATAAAGTCACGTTCCGGTGAGAGATTGCGTGACCCCGGGTCCGTTCAACATCTCGAACGTTGACGCGCCGGGCTGATATGTTCAAATGCGCCCAAACAATAATGACGATCAGGGGACTTGGTTCATGCGCATCATACCGGTTTTGGGACTTGCGGCTCTCCTCCTTGCCGGTTGCGGCGAGGATGACAACCGCACCGGCGAAATCGAGCCGGTCGTGCGCGGCCTTAAAAGCTGCGTTGTCGACGATGCGGAGCAGACGACGGTGCGCCGGTATCCGAGCGTCCTGCAGCCGTCCTCGACAACCACCCTGTCGTTTGAAATCGCCGGGCGGCTGAAACAGGTCGATCTCAATGTCGGGCAGCAGGTCGGGCAGGGCGATATCGTCGCCGAGCTCGACCCGACTAGCCTGCAGATCCAGGTCGACAATGCCCAGGCGGCGGTTCGCCAGGCGGAGGTGGCGGCGCGAAACGCCGAAGAGGATTTCAGGCGTAAATCGCAGCTTTTCGAAGATGGGGTGATGACCAAGGCCCAGGTCGATCAGTCGGAAACCAGTCTCGAAGCCAATCTGTCGCAGGAGATCCAGGCCCGCAAGCAGTTGGAAAACGCCGAGGAGGATCTCATGCGGGCGGTCCTTCGCGCGCCGTTCGACGGCATCATCAGCAAGGTCGATGTCGAATCCTTCGCCAATGTCACCGCCGGAAGCCCGGTCGCCACGCTCTATGAGGACAAGAGCTTCGAATCCTCCTTCACTGTCAGTTTCGATGTGGTCAACCAGATCGCGGTCGGCAAGCCGGCGACGGTGCGGCTTGCCGATGATCCCGACATCGTGCTGGCGGCGCATGTCAGTGAACTGGGCTCACGCGCCG
Source organism: Rhizobiaceae bacterium (assembly GCA_028279875.1). GTDB lineage: Bacteria > Pseudomonadota > Alphaproteobacteria > Rhizobiales > Rhizobiaceae > Hoeflea_A. The sequence goes on along the minus strand of JANQMU010000032.1, from coordinate 22,977 downwards.
ATACGGTATCGTCCTTTCCGGTCGTGGTGCGTCTCGATGAAACCAATCCGCTTTTGAAGGCCGGGATGGCGGTCGAGATCGCGCTGGAATTTCCGGTTCCTAGGGGCGTGGGCTACACCGTGCCGCTGACGGTGCTGCCGATGGAGGGCCGGCTTGACATGCCCGACGATCCGAACGCGCCGGCCGATGTCGGTATCTTTGTATTCGACGCGCCGACCAGCACGGTGCAGTCGCGCAATGTGACCGTTGGCGGCCTGCGGGAGAACATGCTCATCGTGATCGACGGTCTGGAGCCCGGCGAGCATGTGGCCTGCGCCGGGGTGTCCTTTCTGCGGGACGGCATGAAGGTCAACCTCCTGCCGGCGTCGCATTAGGAGCGGCAGGATGGATTTTCTGACACGTTTCGGCCTCACCCGGTCCCGCCTCACGCTCCTGGTCATGGTCGGTCTCATCGTCCAGGGCCTGCTCGTTTATGGCAGCATGCCGAAGCGGGAAAATCCGGCTATCACCATCCGCAGCGCACTGATCACCGCCCAGTTTCCCGGCATGTCGCCGGAGCGGATGGAGGATCTGATCGTCAAACCGATCGAGCGCAAGGCGCGGGAAATCGGTGAGATCGAGGATATCAATTCGCTGATCTCGACGGGCAGAACCGTGGTCACGGTGACGGTCTACGATCATGTCACCAAGACCGAACTGGACAGCGTCTTTACCGATATCCGCAACAAGATGGACGATCTGAAGCCGGATCTTCCCGAAGGCACCGAGGGGCCCTTCGTCAACACCGATTACGGTGACGTCGCCATTGCGACAATCGCTGTGACCGGCGACGGGTTCAGCGATGAGGAACTGCGCCGGTCGGCGGATGATCTGCGTGAACATCTCTACACGGTCGACGGCATTTCCAAAGTCACGCTGTTCGGCGTTCAGGAACAACGGATCTGGCTGGAGATCGATACCAGAAAACTGGCCGCGGTCGGCGTGCAGCTCAACCAGGTGCTGCTGGACTTGCAGGCGCAGAACGTCATTTTGCCGGCCGGGCAGATCGATGCCGACGGCGTCAATCTGATCCTGGAGGCCAATGGCGACCTGCGGTCGGTGGAGGCGATCGGCAATGTCCTGACCAAGGTCCAGGGCCTTTCCGGCTTCGTGCGCCTCAAGGATCTGATGACCGTGCGGCGGGGCTATCAGGACCCGGTCAACAAACCGGTCTATTTCAACGGCCAGCCGGCAGTCATCGTCAGTGCCGAGATGAGCGACAATGAGGATATTCAGAAAGTCGGTGCGGCGCTTCAGGACGGTGTGGCGGCCTATGAGCTGACACAGCCCATCGGCATCACCTACCGGTTCTCGACCTTCCAGGAGACCAATGTCACCACCTCGATCAATTCGGCGCTGATGAATGTCCTGCAGACCTTCGTCGTCGTGCTTGCGGTGATGCTGCTGTTCCTCGGGTTCCGCGCCGCACTGATCATCGCCTGCATTGTGCCCTTCACCGTCACCTTTGCGCTGATCGGCATGGGTTTCATGGAGATCGACCTGCAGCAGATCTCGATCGCCGCGGTGATCATCTCGCTCGGATTGCTGGTCGACAATGGACTGGTGGTCGTCGAGGACATTCAGGGCCGCATCAGCCGCGGCGTCGACCCGCAGGAATCGGCATTGGCCGCCGGCCGTCAGTTCTTCATTCCGCTGGCGGTGGCATCCATCACAACGGTCTCGGCCTTCATCCCGATGCTGATCCTCGAAGGGGTGGAAGGAGAATTCGCCTTCTCGCTAGGCGCGGTGGTCGGCATCATGCTGGCGGGGTCGTGGCTGACGGCAATGTATATCCTGCCGCCGCTCTGCGTCTGGTTTGCAAAGCGAGAGGATGCGCGAAAGGACAAGGGTCCAAACCGGATCGTGCGGCTCTACGGGAGCATTATCGGACGGACGCTTTCCTTCGGTCCGCTCATCATTGTCGCGGCCTATGCGGCCGTTGCTGTCTCCATGTCCCAATTCGGCAATCTCAAATCGGAGATGTTTCCACTGTCGGAGCGTGCCGAATATATGATCTATGTGGACATGCCGAAGGGGACGGCGATCTCGGCAACGCAGTCGGAGGCGCTGGCAGTGGAGCGCTGGCTGCGCGATAGCGATCAAAATCCCGAAGTGGTCAACACCACCGTCTTTGTCGGCGATGGCGGTCCGCGGTTCTATCTGGCGCTGAACCCGGCCGACACCGATCCGGCGAGTGCCTTCATCCTGGTCAACACGACGGATTTCGAGGGGGCGGTGACGGCGGCGAGCAGGGCCCAGCGCTATCTGGTCGAAAACCATCCGGCGGCGCGCTTCAAGGTCAAGCGGCTGTCCATGGGCGGCGGCGAATCCGGCATCGTCGAGATCAAGCTTACCGGGTCGGATGCGGAAAGGCTGCTGTTTCTCGCCGATGAGGTCGAGCAGGCTTTCGATGCGGTCAGCGGCATTTCCCAGAACGAGAACGACTGGGGCAACAAGACGCTGAAAGTGGTGATCGATGTCGATCAGAGCAAGGCCAGGGAGCTCGGCGTGTCATCCCGGGAAATCTCGGATCTGATGGACACGTTCTATTCGGGCACGGCCTATTCGACCTATCGGGAGGGGGATCAGTCGATCCCGATCGTGGTGCGTGCCGCCAAGGGCTTCCGCAGCAGCCTGGAGGATCTGGCGAGCCTCGCAGTGCCGACGGACGGGCCGCTGGTCTCGCTCGATCAGGTGGCGACATTCGATCCCAAGCTGGAATTTTCCCAGATCAGGCGGGAAAACCAGGTCCGGCAGATCAAGGTGTCCGGCAAGAGCGACATTCTGGCGGCCAACCAGGTTCTCACCCAGATCAGGCCGACGCTGGAATCGCTTGATCTGAGCGGCGGCTATACGCTGACCATTGCCGGCGAAACCGAGAACAGCGCGGAGGTCAATGCGCTGCTGGCGGGCGGCATGCCGCTGGCGCTGACGGTAATGCTCGCGGCGCTCATGTTCCAGTTCAACTCGGTGCGCCGGGTTTTGCTCACCTTCATGACCGTGCCGCTGATCATTATCGGTGCGCCCTTCGCCCTGCTTTTGACCAATCAGCCGCTGTCTTTCTTCGCCATATTGGGCATGATCTCGCTGGCCGGCATCATCATCAACAACGCGATCGTCCTGATCGACCAGATCGATATCGAGCGGCGCACGCAGGATCTCAAACAGGCGGTCGTCGAGGCGTCGAAAAAACGCATGACGCCGATCATGCTGACCTCGCTGACCACGATCTTCGGCCTGATGCCGATGGCGATCAATGGCGGCACGCTGTTCGAACCGATGGCGACGCTGATGATCGGCGGCCTGCTGGTGGCCTCGCTGGTGACACTGTTTTTCGTGCCGGGCGCCTATTACCTGCTGTTCGGCGGATTGTGGCGTCGCGGAACCGTTGACAGTTCCGGAGACCCGGCGGCCGCGACGGCTTGAGACCTGGTTCTCAGGGTGCGGCCTTCCGCACAACCATCGGGCTTTCACCGAAATGGCGGCGAAATGCCCGGCTGAGGGCTTCCGGGCTGCCATAGCCCAGGCGGCGTGCGACGCTTTGGATGCGCCGGCCGGCGACGATTTCCTGGCGGGCCAGGGTCATGCGCCAGCGGCGCAGATAGGCCTGGGGCGTCTCGCCGACCCGGATGACGAAACGGTCCGAAAACCGGCTGAGCGACATGCCCGCCGCCTCGGCCAGTTCGCCGTTGCGCCAGTCGCGGCCCGGCTGTTCGTGAATGGCGATGAGTGCCCGGCTGAGCCGTTTGTCGGCCAGTCCGGAGATCAAGCCGGGCGAGGTCGCGCCGCGCTCGATCTGGTGACGCAGAAGGCGAATGATCAGCACCTCGCACAGCCGGTTGACGGCCGACGCCGAGCCGCAGCGGGCGTCATCCGCCTCGCTGACGAGCATGCGCAAAAGCAGCGCCATCGGCTCGTCCGCAGCGGTTTGCAGGACCAGTTTTTCAGGGAGGGCGGCGATCAGCGGATTGGCCGTGCCGCCCCAGTCGGCCACGGCTTCGAACAGCGGGCGCCCGGACCCGGCATCGATCCGGCCCGCCTGGCCGCGCGGCCAGAACTCCACGCGTTCGGGATGGTTTTGCGGCGGAGCGCCGAAGATCACGAGATTGCCGTCGCCCGGTTCCGCGGTTTGCACGCTCATCTGGAAATGCTGCATCAGGGCGGACAGCCGGTCGAATTTGCTCATGGGATTTGGGTGCCTGGATCAGATTTATCGGCTTTTTCGGACTATAGCGTCTGCTATTGTCCGCGCAAAGTCCATTTGGAAAGGAAACATTGATGCTGATGCCACGCCAGAAAACGCCCGATCTGACCCTGCCGATGCTGTCCGGCGACAGCTTTGATCTCGCTACCGAGACGTCCGAACGCGGAACCATCATCTGCTTTTACCGGGGGCTGCACTGTCCGATCTGCGCCAACTATCTCAAGGAGCTGGAAAAGCTGACACCGGCCTTTGCCGAGCGTGGCGTGACCACCATTGCCGTCAGTGCCGACGGGCTCGACCGCGCCCAGGCGATGGCGGACAAGATCGAGGCGGAGACGCTGCGTTTCGGCTATGATCTCAGCCTCCAGAAGGCGCGCGAATGGGGGCTCTATATCTCGACGTCGCGGGGCAGGACGTCCATCGGCATCGAGGAGCCGGCGCTGTTTCCCGAGCCGGGCCTTTTCATGGTGACGCCGCAGCAGACGCTCTATTACGGATCGGTGCAGACCATGCCGTTCGTGCGGCCGCATTTCTCCGAACTGGTCGGCGCCCTGGATTTTGCCATCAAGAACGACTATCCGGCGCGCGGCGAATATGCCGGCGCCGTATAGAGCGTTCTGTGATGATCCGCATGTTCCGGTGTTGCGCGATTGTCATGTCTTCGGGGCGGCTGGCCGCCTGCATCTGCGTGCTCGGCAAGCCTTCGAAGAGCGGGAGAAGAACCGGACCGAGCATCTGATCTGACGGGTCCCGCCGGCCGTTCGCGACGGGACCTGATTACAGAGCTGGCGGGATTTGCCGTCAGGCGGCGAGATCGCGCAGCACGGTCTGCAGAATGCCGCCATTGTTGACATAGTCGAGCTCGTCGAGCGTGTCGATGCGGCAGATGATCGGCACGTCCTTCACGGTGCCGTCCGCATAGGTGATTTTCGCCGTCTTGGTCTCGCGCGGCTTGATGTCGGCGAGGCCTTCGATCGTCACCCGTTCGTCGCCCTTGAGATTGAGGCTTTCCCAACTCGTGCCGTCTTCGAGCACGAAGGGAACGACGCCCATGCCGACCAGGTTGGAGCGGTGGATGCGCTCGAAGGACTGGGCGATCACGGCCCGCACGCCGAGAAGGTTGGTGCCCTTGGCAGCCCAGTCGCGGGACGAGCCGTTGCCGTATTCGCTGCCGGCGAAGACGACCAGCGGCACGCCCTCCTGCTTGTACAGCATGGCAGCGTCATAGATCGACATTTCCTCCTTGGAGGGATAGTGGATCGTATAGCCGCCCTCCTTGCCGTTCGGCCCGAGCATGTGGTTGCGGATGCGGATATTGCCGAAGGTGCCGCGCATCATCACCTCGTGATTGCCGCGCCGGGTGCCGTACTGGTTGAAATCGGCAACCGCCACATTGTGGTCCATGAGATAGGACCCGGCCGGCGACTGGGCCTTGATGGATCCGGCCGGCGAGATGTGGTCGGTGGTGATCTTGTCGCCGAACAGGCCGAGCACGCGGGCGCCGACAATGTCCTTGATGCCGCCGGGGGTCTTGCCCATGCCGGTGAAATAGGGCGGGTTCTGCACATAGGTCGAATTGTCGTCCCAGGCATAGGTCTGGCCTTCCGGCGCCTTGACCGCCTGCCAGTTTTCGTCGCCCTTGAAGACATCGGCATATTTCGCAGTGAAAAGGGCACGCGTGACGTTCTTGGCGATGAAGTCCTGGATTTCCGCCGAGGACGGCCAGATGTCCTTCAAAAAGACGGGATTGCCGTCCCAGTCTTCACCGATTGGCTCGGTGGTGAGATCCTTCCGCACCGTGCCGGCCAGCGCATAGGCGACGACCAGCGGGGGCGAGGCGAGGTAATTGGCCTGCACATCCGGTGAGATGCGGCCTTCGAAATTGCGGTTGCCCGACAACACGCCCGCGGCGATCAAACCCTTGTCATTGATGGTCTTGGACACACGGGGCGGCAGCGGCCCGGAATTGCCGATACAGGTGGTGCAGCCGAAACCGACGAGATTGAAGCCGAGCTGGTCGAGATCCTCCTGCAGACCGGAGCGGGCCAGATATTCGGCGACGACCTGCGAGCCGGGCGCCAGCGATGTCTTGACCCAGGGCTTGGTCTTCAGGCCCTTTTCCAGCGCGTTGCGGGCCAGCAGGCCGGCGCCGATCAGCACCGACGGGTTGGAGGTGTTGGTGCAGGAGGTGATGGCGGCAATGGCGACATCGCCATGGCCGAGGTCATATTCCTCGCCTTCGACCGGATAGCGCGTCTCGCCGCCGGTGGTCTTGTTGTATTCCTCGGCCAGCGATTTGGTGAATCCGGCAGCAATGCCTTCCAGCGGGATGCGGCCCTCGGGCCGCTTGGGGCCGGCCATGGACGGCACGACATCGCCAAGATCGAGTTCCAGCGTGTCGGTGAAGACCGGGTCGGCCGAGCCTTCCTCGCGCCACATGCCCTGGGCCCTGCAATAGGCTTCGACCAGGGCGATGCGGTCCTCGTCGCGGCCGGATGTTTCCATGTAATGGGCGGTTTCGCTGTCGACCGGGAAGAAGCCGCAAGTGGCGCCATATTCGGGTGCCATATTGCCGATGGTCGCCCGGTCGGCAAGGGTCATATTGTTGAGGCCGGGGCCGAAGAACTCGACGAACTTGCTGACGACGCCCTTTTCGCGCAGCATCTGCACCACGGTCAAAACGATGTCGGTGGCGGTGATGCCCTCCTTCGGCTTGCCGGTGAGGCGGAACCCGATGACTTCCGGCAGCAGCATGGAGATCGGCTGGCCAAGCATGGCGGCCTCCGCCTCGATGCCGCCGACGCCCCAGCCGAGAACGCCGAGGCCGTTGATCATGGTGGTGTGGGAATCGGTTCCCACACAGGTGTCGGGATAGGCCACCGTTTCGCCATCCTCATCCTTCGTCCAGACGGCCTGACCCAGATATTCCAGATTGACCTGGTGGCAGATGCCGGTGCCGGGCGGCACGACGCGGAAATTCTTGAAGGCCTGCTGGCCCCATTTCAAAAACCGGTAGCGCTCGCCATTGCGCTGATATTCCAGTTCGACATTGCGGGCAAAGGCCTGTGGGGTTCCGAATTCGTCGACAATGACCGAATGGTCGATCACCAGATCGACCGGCACCAGCGGATTGATCTTCTGCGGATCGCCGCCAAGCGCCTTCATGGCGTCGCGCATGGCGGCGAGGTCAACGACGGCGGGCACGCCGGTGAAGTCCTGCATCAGCACGCGCGCCGGCCGATAGGCGATTTCCTTGCCGGCCGTCCCCTTGTCCTCCAGCCAGTGGGCGACGTTCTGGATATCGTCGCGGGTGACGCTTCGGCCGTCCTCGTTGCGCAGCAGGTTTTCCAGGAGGACCTTCATGGAAAACGGCAGCGCCGCAATGCCGGCAAGGCCGTTCTTCTCGGCCTCCGTCAGGCTGAAATAGGTATATTGCGCATCGCCGACCTTCAGGGTGCGGCGGCAGTTGAAGCTATCAAGTGATTTCGTCACAGGCGCTCTCATTCACGTTGTTCACCGACGCTGCGGGACGAACGCCTTTGACGTGTGGGAAACACGATAAAGCCTGCGGGTGCGGCCATTTCCGCTGTCCGCCCGTGGAGGGTCAATCCGCGGATTGACCGAAACCATGTTCGGCGCAAATATGGGGTTCACGCCGACCGCTGGCGTGGTTGCAGGCCTTATAGATAATTTTCTAGAAGGGTTCTAGACCAACTTCGGTCGAATTCGGTGTTTTTTCCGTGATGCATGGGTTCACCACTGCCTGACCCATCCTGGAGAGGTCCGCCCATGCGGCTTGTTGCCGAAAACGTTACCGTCGCGCGCGGCGGCCAGGTCTTTTTCTCCGGGATCGGCTTTGCGCTGGGGCCCGGCGAAGCACTGGTCGTGTCCGGACCGAACGGGGTCGGCAAATCGACGCTGCTGCGGGTGCTGGCTGGGCTGCTGCCGGATGAAGATGGCCGCGTTATCCTTGAGGGCGGCGATTACGAGGCGGTGCGGGAAGCTTGCCATTATCTCGGCCACCGCAACGGCATGAAGCGCGAACTGAGCGTTGCCGAAAATCTCGTCTTCTGGCAGCGCTTCATGCAAAACGGACCGGAAAGGTCGGCGCCGCCGGCGGGCGATATCGACAGCGCGACGCGGGCCGTGGGCCTTGCCGACCTCGGCCATCTTCCCTTCGGCTATCTGTCGGCCGGCCAGCAAAGGCGCATCGCCATGGCTCGCCTGTTGCTCGCCCACCGGCCGGTGTGGATCCTCGATGAGCCGGCGGCGGCGCTCGATACGGGCGCGCTCGATCGCTTTGCGGGGCTGGTGTCGAACCATCTCGATGCCGGCGGGATGGCGATCATCGCGACTCACCAGCCGCTGGGCCTGAAGGCGCCGCGCCATCTGGTGCTGGAACCGCAGGCGGCGGCCGATTTTACCGCGCAGGATCCCTTTGCGGATGGGGTGACCGGCTGATGGGCGCCCTGTTTGTCCGTGACGTGCGGCTTGCGGTGCGGGCCGGCGGCGGAGCGCTGATCGGCGTTCTGTTCTTTCTGGCTGTCATTGCCGTCATCCCCTTCGGTGTCGGCCCGGATCTCAACCTGCTGGCGCGGATCGGTCCGGCGATCCTGTGGATCGGGGCGCTGCTCGCCGCCCTGCTCGGTCTCGACCGGCTGTTCCAGGCCGACCGGGAGGACGGGTCGCTGGACCTCATGCTGATGCAGGAGACGCCCTTGTTCCTGACCGTCTTCGTCAAATGCGCCGCCCACTGGACGGCCACCGGCGTGCCGCTGATCATCGCCTCGCCGCTGCTCGGCCTGTTGATGAATGTCGACGGCATGGCGATGGCCGCGGTGGCCGCGACGCTGCTCGCCGGGACGCCGGCCGTCACCTTTATCGGCGCGGTCGGCGCCGCCGTCTCCGTGGCGCTGCCGCGCGGTGGGTTGCTGCTGTCGGTGCTGGTGCTGCCGCTGGCGATCCCGGTGCTGATCTTCGGCGTGAGCGCCGTTTACGGCGCAGTCGAGGATCCGGCGCCATTCCTGCAGCCCTTCCTGATCCTGTGCGCCCTGACCCTGTTTTTCTCGGTGCTCGGCCCGCTGGCGGCAAGCGCCGCGTTGCGGGCTTCGACGGATTAGGGCTGCGGTGGTTGAATAGATAGGGTGACGGTTTTTCGGTGACAGTTTCCTTTTTACGGTGCGCAGCAAAAAGGAAACTGTCACCGAAAAACGAAACTTAGGCGTGGCTATCGGCCGCAACGGCGTGGCGAATCTGTGCGCCATCGCGTCCGGGCGGGGCGCCGAACATCCGGCGGTATTCGCGGCTGAATTGCGAGGGGCTTTCATAGCCGATGGCAAAACCGACCTGGGCGACATCGGATCCTTCCGATAAAAGCAGCCGCCGCGCTTCCTGGAGGCGCAGGCTCTTCTGGAACTGCACCGGCGTCATTGCGGTCGCTGCCTTGAAATGGCGGTGGAAGGTCGCCGGGCTCATGCCGGCCAGCATGGCCAGATGGGGCACGCTGAGGGTCTGTGTGAAATTCTCCCGCACCCAGGCGATCGACCTCCCGATGCGGGCGAGCCGGCCGTCGGTCAGGCCGGTCTGGCGCAGCATGCCTCCCTGCGGACCGTTGAGAAGGCGCCAGATAATCTCACGCTGGATCATCGGCGCGAGGACCGGGATGTCTCCCGGGTGCCCGGCCATGTCCAGAAGCCGCGTCAGCGGATCGATCATTTCATCTTCGAGGCAATGCACGGCAAGCGCCTCGGGTGTCGGGTGCGGCGGCGGTTCGGTGCGGGCATGCTCCAGCAGCAGTTCGGCAACCACCACCGGATCGATATTGACGATCAGGCCAACATAGGGACGTTCTTCGGATGCGGCGATGATCTCCGCCCGGACCGGCACATCCAGTGACGTAATCAGGCACTTTCCCTCATCGTACCGATAGGTCCGATGGCCAACCCGGCTGACCTTTGCGCCCTGGAGAACGGCGCAGAGCGAGGGTTGATAGACGCCGTGGATCGGCCCCATCGGACTATCGGAGACAGCGAGGAAAACGCCCGGCAACGGGGTCTCGCGCCCGTGGGAACGCCAGAGTTCCAACGCGCGCTCTCTCAAGGTGTCGAGACGTGGCTCCGTCATTCGGCGATCTTAGCCGATCTTGCGCATCTGACCAGCCCGCGCCGACGGATTGAGAGGATTGGGCATAAATTCGCGAGGATCGGCGTCGCGCGCGCGGGCCGCCAGGCCCCAGATAGACGGCAGGCCCGGGCCGCTTCGGCCCCGGCATTCTCAGCAAAGGACAATCACCATGCGTTACCGTCGCCTCGGCCACAGCGGCCTTTTCGTTTCCGAACTGTGCCTCGGCACCATGACCTTTGGCGGTTCGGACGACATGTGGGGGCAAATCGGCAAGCTCCAGCAGGAGGAGGCCGATACGCTGCTCAAGACCGCCCTCGATGCGGGCATCAATTTCATCGACACGGCCAATATCTATGCCGCCGGCAGGAGCGAGGAAATCCTCGGCCAGTCGCTCAGGAATGTCGGTGTCGCGCGCGAGGATGTGGTGATTGCCACCAAGGTCTTCGGCCCGATGGGCGACGGGCCGAATGGGCGCGGGGCTTCACGCGGACATATTCTGGACCAGGCGAAAGCCAGCCTGAAGCGGCTGCAGCTCGATCATATCGACCTTTATCAGATTCACGGTTTCGACCCGGCGACGCCGATGGTCGAGACGCTCGAGGCGCTGGACACGCTGGTCCGGCAGGGCCATGTGCGTTATCTCGGCCTGTCGAACTGGGCGGCCTGGCAGATCGTCAAGGCGGCCGGGATCGCCGCGGCGCGTCAATTGGCGCCGATCGTCTCGCTACAGGCCTATTACAGTATCGCCGGGCGCGATCTCGAGCGCGAGGTGGTGCCGATGCTGCAGAGCGAAGATGTCGGGCTGATGGTGTGGAGCCCGCTCGCCGGCGGCTTTCTATCCGGCAAGTTCGATCGCGAGGGCAAAACCGCCGAGGGCCGGCGGGTGAATTTCGATTTTCCGCCCGTCGACAAGGAGCGTGCCTATGACGCCATCGATGCGATGCGCGGCATCGCCGCCGACAAGGGCTGCACCGTTCCGCAGGTCGCCCTTGCCTGGTTGTTGCACCAGAAGGTCGTGACCAGCGTGATCCTCGGTGCAAAGCGCGTCGACCAACTCACCGACAATATCGGTGCGACCGAGGTTTCGCTGACCGAAGCGGATCTGGCCGTCCTCGATGAGGTGACACGGCTTCCCGAGGAGTATCCCGGCTGGATGATCGAACGGCAGAGCGAGTACCGGGCCCATATGCTACAGCCGGATTGACCGGTCCGGAGGATTTGCCGATCGCCGCCATGCCGCATCCTGCATGGTGGCGTTGGAATAACTGGCGGCTGCGGATCATTCGGCCGGTTGGCGCCGGCGTGCCCGCTCGTCGTCGATGACCTCCTGCGGGAACTGGCTCATGAAACAGCAGCAGACTCCCTGATCGATCATCGTGCGCGGCCCGTTGGGATGCGCGATGTGACGATAGACGCCATGGCTGTGCCCATGGTCATGATCATGCCCGTGATGGTGGTGGTCATGATCATGCCCGTGATGATGGTCGGGGGCTGCGGATGTTTCGTCGTCGAGCGGATCGCGGAACTCGGCGTGGTGGTGATGGATGTCGACCTCGCCGCGCGCCAGGCGGTCCTTGAAGGAGGCCATCAGGTCCGACGTCTCAGTGATCTCGCCGGTCCGGACCTCGCGGATGCGCTCGACGAACGTGTCGATGACGTGGTCCTGGTCCGACAGATAGTGGGTCTTGATGAACGTGACGTCCGGGGCCATCGCCGCTACCCGGTCGACATAGCCGTAGATCCGGTCGATCAGCCGGCCGGAGAACAGGAAATAGGGTGCGACGACGATTTTTTTGTAGCCGAGCTTCAGCGCCATTTCGAGCCCGCGCCCGACGGAGGGAAAGGTGACGCCGGAATAGACCGTCTCGGACCAGCCGAAGCCGAAATTCTCGGTGACGATGCGGGTCAGCCGGGCAGCCTCGGCATTGGCCAGCGTATCGGACGTGCCGCGTCCGACAACGACCAGCATCGTGTCGTAGAGATCGCCGTCGTGTACATGGTCGATGCCGAGAGCCTCGAGGATGCGGGCCTCGAAGGCCGCGATCATCTGCGGATGCAGGCCAAGCTCGCGGCCATAGTGGATGGTCAGCCCGGGGTTTTTCTCCTGGTAGGTGATCAGCACGGACGGGATATCGTTCTTGGCGTGGGTCGCCGCGAACAGCATGCCCGGCACGGCGATGATCTCTGACACGCCGGCATCGCGCAGCGCATCGAGGCCCATATGGATATTGGGGGCCGAATATTCGAGAAAACCGTATTCGACCGGCATGTCGGGAAACCGCGCCCGAAGCCCCTTGGCGAGCAGCGCAAACTCTTCTTCGGCGGATTTCGCGCGGCTGCCATGGCCGCAGATCATGATACCGGTCTTTGACATGAATGCCTCGTGTTGAAGTGCTGCAGAATCACGCCTGCCCGCCTCACTCTATGGCACCGCGCGCGATGTGTCTCAGAGAAAAATCCGTCTTGCGGGCGCCGGGTCCACAATATTGTGGCGGCCCCTGCAGAAGGCCTGTCTGAGACCGACCGGCAGGCCGCGGACGATCAAACGGCCGCCGCGCGAATAACAAACTGCTTTGCACCGTCTTTGTCCATGGCCGTCTATCCGCAGCCCCAGGTGTCCGTCAGGCGGTAGCCGTCCGGGAACGGGTCAGCGGGATCGAGCATGTGCTGGTGGATACCGGTGATCCAGGCGCGTCCAGAGACTTCGGGAATGATGGCCGGCAGGGCGCCGACGGTGGCGGTGTCGGCGATGCGTCCGGTAAAGCTGGAGCCGATGATCGACTGCGCCCGCAGCGACTGTCCGGTGGCCATGATGCCGCGGCGATGCAGCACGGCCATGCGGGCCGAGAGGGCGGTTCCGGTCGGCGAGCGGTCGATTTTTCCCGGCTGGATGGCGACCGCCGATTTCGTTGCCAGACCATCCTCCGCCTCTTGCAGCGGGCCGGCAAAAAGGCAAAAGGATATGTGGTCCCAGTCCGGGTTTTCCGGGTGGGCGAAGCCCAGCTGCTCATTGGCGGCGTTGGTGATCCGCACGCCGGTGCGGGCCAGGTCGCGCGCCTCAGAGCCGGTGATGTCAAAGCCCAGCTGCGCGGCGTCGACGATGACAAAGCTATCACCGCCATAGGCGGTGTCGACGGTCAGCGTGCCGAGGCCCTCGACCTCCAGCGTCGCGTCCAGCCGGTCGGCGAAAGAGGCAACGTTGCGCACGGTGATGCGCTGTGCCTTGCCGTCGCGGCACTCGGCGATCACATGGATCAGCCCGCCGGGCGCTTCGAGCACCAGCCGGGTGACCGGTTCCTCCATATCGATGATGCCGCTGTCGAGCAGAACGGTCGCAACGCAGATGGCGTTGGAACCGGACATCGGTGGCGTATCCTCCGGTTCCATGATGATGAAGCCCATCTGCGCATCGGGATGTCCGGGCGGCACCAGCAGGTTTACATGGCGGAAGACGCCGCCGCGCGGTTCGTTCAGAACAAAATTCCGTAGGGTTCCGTCGCGGGCGATGAATTCGCGCTGCTGCCACAGGGTCTCGCCGGGTGGCGGCGCAACGCCGCCGACGATGACGTCACCGACTTCACCCTCCGCGTGGCAGGAAATGACATGGATGGTCTTTTTACTTCTCACCTGTCCGCTCCCGGGTTCAGGGCGGTCTCCGGCGCCCGGTTGCGAGCGTATGTGGCGATCGCCATCGCCGCAAGCGGGACCGAATCGGCCACGAGCCCGGGCGTGCGTTCATCATAGGCATTCGCCCGCGATACCAGGTTGATGATCCCGACCGTCTGGCCGTCGGCGACGATCGGATAGTTCACCAGGGCGCCATGGGATGTGCCGGCAAATCCCTTATAATCCGGCAGCCAATGGGCGATCTCCTGCGGATCGGCCGCGACCACCGGCTCTCCCATTGTAAACAGCCGCTCAAACCAGGGATTGTCCTCAACCCGGTCGGCCGGCTCCAGCGGATGGGCGGCTGCGTCGGTGGTGTAGATCCGCCGGAGATATTCACCGGCTTCATCCGGCACCAGAACCGTCAGATGCGAAAAGCCGACGGTCCGTTTCAGGCGGTCGGCCAGCCGGTCGAACAGGGCGTCGTGGGCGCCCGCGGCGGCAAGGCGCAGAGTCTGTGGGAAGGGGAGATGGTTCATGCGTCGCCGTCAGTTCTATGGTTTCAGCTCTATGTTTGCATAAAGTTTGTATAATGATTGTCGGTTGGTGTCTATCGCAAGGGCGGTTCCATTCAGGGCCCGCAGGCTTTATGACCGAAGATCAACCGATCCATTGAAAAGGACATTCGGCGATGAGTCTGGAATATCTGCTGACATCCCTCGTGGTGATCATTCTGCCCGGAACCGGCGTCATCTATACGCTGGCCTGGGGGCTTGGCGGTGGCATGCGGGCCAGCGCCCTGGCGGCGCTCGGCTGCACATTCGGCATCGTGCCGCATATCGCTGCCAGCATTGTCGGCATCGCCGCGCTGCTTCACGCCAGCGCCGTGGCGTTCCAGATCGTCAAATATCTCGGCGTCATCTATCTGCTCTATATGGCCTGGAGCGTTTTGTGGCAGACCGGGCCGCTGCAGGTGCGCGAACAGAAAACGCGGGCGCCAGCCGGCAGGATTGTCGTCAACGGTTTCCTGCTCAATATCCTGAACCCGAAACTCTCGCTGTTTTTTCTGGCCTTTCTGCCGCAATTCGTGCCGGTCTCGTCGCCCGATCCGTCGGCGCAGATGCTGCTTCTGGCTGCGGTGTTCATGCTGCTGACATTCGTCGTTTTTCTCGGATATGGCTTCTTTGCCGCGGCAACGCGCCGCTATGTCCTGTCGACACCGCGGGCGATGACATGGTTGCGCCGGTGTTTCGCCGGCGCGTTCGGCGCCCTGGGTGCGCGGCTGGCGCTCGCCGACTGACAGGCCCCGACGGGTGTCGCGGCGGATCAGCGGTCAGTGAGGTAGAAACCAGAACACCAAAGCGTGCCTCAGGCAGCCGGTGGCGAGAACTTGCGCAGGAGTTTCGACAACCCCTCATCATCCACCAGGCGTATCGCCTTTTTGAGCTTGACCCAACTGACCTTCCGCTCCGACTTCTCGGGCCACGTTTTGGCCTGCTCCTCGACCAGCATCGGATAGACGGTGACGTCGCATTCCGCCTCGGACCCGTCATCCATGACCTTGACATAGCTGAAGCTGCCGATGGCGTCCCGCGCCGTCTGGCCTTTCAGCCCGGCCTCCTCATAGGCTTCCAATGCGGCAAGCTTGTCCGGTCTCATCCCCCGCTGCGGCCAGCCCTTGGGAATGATCCACCGGCCGGTCTCGCGGCTGGTGATCAGGCAAATCTTGATACCCTGCCTCAACTTGACGAACGGCAGAGCGGCATATTGTCGCTTTCGAATCATACGCTTAATATAGGGTGAATTGGGTCGGAATTACCACAAAGGGCGAGAAATTTCACAAAACTGTCGTTAACGGCCCGGCTTGTTGCGGTGCAGCAAGTGGTGCGGTCAGCGATCCATTTCCACCAGCCATTCATGCAGTGGCATTGCGGTTTGCCACTTTGCAATGCAGAAATCGACGAATTCCGGAGTCGACAGCACGGCCGGATGGGCCAGATGATAGGCCGCGTGCAGCGCGTTGAATTTCAACAGCCGCTCGGTATCGGTATCCTGCGCCGCAAAGCCGCGCGGCAATTTGGCATAATGGGCACCGTCGAGCGGCAGATCGTGCTCTTTCATCTGCCTTTCAATGCCAAGCAGCTTTTCCCGCATCGCTGTTTGCGAAACCGCTTCCCGGTACCTTGCCAAGCGGTCCTTGTCGAACCCATGCGCGCCCGCTCCGAGTATGAGCGCGCCCTTGGTCAGGCGGAAGAACAGGCCGGAAATCGCGCCCTTGCGCTGGCCCTGCCAGAACCACAGATCGAGATGGTCCTTATAGGGGGTCTTGTCCTTTGAAAACCGGATATCCCGGTTGATCCGGAAGATCGAGCCATTGACCTTCGGCTCGGCGACCAGATCCTTCGACAGTCCGGCGAGCGGCGCCTGCAGGGCGATGACGAAATCCTTGGCGGCGCCGATATAATGTGCGTCATAGTCGGCGCGATGCGCCTCGAACCAGGCCTTGTTATTGTTGGCGGACAGTCCGGCAATGAAGTCGATCGTCGCATCCTGGAACCCGGCAAATGCCATGGCCGTTTCCTTTGTATCCATCGGCGTTCGGCACACCATAACCGGCGCGGGTCTGGCAGGCCAGCCCGGCCTTTTGTATGCGGTGCCCGCGTCGATTCGCCTCCGGTCAAAATGAGGTTACCGCCGGCGTCGGCCATTGTCTGGAACTATTCCACTCTGTACACAGGAGGCATGAGTATCTCCGGAACACCGGGCGTGATCACCAGCTTGGCCAATCCGACGCGTTTTCTGTCCATCGTCGGAGCAGTGCTTCCATGGATGATCGGCATTACCGCCGTGCTCTTTGCCGTCGGGCTGTGGATGAGCTTCACGGCGCCCGAGGATTACCAGCAGGGCATCACCGTCCGCATCATGTATATCCATGTGCCGTCGGCATGGCTGGCCATGATGATCTATACGGTGATGGCCGTTTCGGCGGTCGGCACGCTTGTCTGGCGGCATCCGCTCGCCGATGTCTCGGCCAAGGCGGCGGCGCCGATCGGCGCGGCCTTCACCTTTCTGGCGCTGCTGACCGGCTCGCTGTGGGGCAAGCCGATGTGGGGCACATGGTGGGTCTGGGATGCACGGCTGACCTCGGTTTTCGTCCTGCTTTTGATGTATCTGGGGCTGATCGCCCTGAACCGCGCGATCGAGGATCCGGCCCGGTCGGCGAAGGTCTCGGCGATCGTCATCCTGGTCGGCTATGTCAATATTCCGATCATCAAGTTTTCGGTCGACTGGTGGAACACGCTGCATCAGCCGGCAAGCGTTCTGCGGCTCGACGGCCCGGCGATCCACCAAAGCATGCTCTATCCGCTGCTGGTGATGGCGGTGGCCTTCACCATGCTGTTTTTCACCCTGCATGTCATGGCGATGCGAAACGAAATCTGGCGCCGGCGCGTTGCGTCGCTGCGCCGGCAGGCAGCAAGGGCGGCCGTTTGAGATGACCCATGTGACTTTCGTCGCCATCGCCTATGGCGTAACCGGCCTGACGGTTGCGGTGCTGATCGGCTGGGTGCTGCTCGACCAGCGGGCGCGCCGGGCGGAGCTTGCGGCGCTCGAGGCGAGCGGCATCCGGCGGCGTTCCGATGCGGTGAAAGGCGGGCGCGCCGGTGAGCGCTGACGCCGAGAGCGGTGCGAAACCGACCCGCCGGCCGGGACACCGGCGGCTGCTGGCCTTTGCGCCGCTGATCGCCTTCGTCGCGCTGGCCGCGATCTTCTTTTCCCAACTGATCTCCGGCAGGGACGCTTCGGTGATTCCGTCGGCGCTGGTCGGAACCGCCGCCCCGGCGCTCGACCTGCAGCCGCTGGTCGGGCTGATGCATGCCGGCCAGCCGGTGCCGGCGCTCACCGATGCGGCGGTCCGCGACAGGGTCACGCTGGTCAATATCTGGGCGAGCTGGTGTGTGCCCTGCCGTCAGGAACATCCGCTGCTGATGGCGCTGGCGCGGGACGAACGGATCAACGTGGTGGGCATCAACTACAAGGACGAAAGGCCCCACGCGCTGCGTTTCCTCGGCGAACTCGGCAATCCCTATTCTGCCGTCGGCATTGACCCGAACGGCATTGCGGCGATCGACTGGGGCGTTTACGGCATTCCCGAGACCTATCTGCTGGACCGGGACGGGACTATCGTCTTCAAGCAGATCGGCCCGTTCTCGCCCGATACGATCCGCAATGACCTCATGCCGGAGATCGAAAAGCTCCTGGCGGCGCCGGCGGGATCGTCCTAGACTCGAAATAACATGATCATCTACGCCATCGGAGACGTGCACGGCCGGGATGACCTCCTGGCCCTGATGCATGCGCGCATTGCCGATGACCATCGGTCACGCCATCCGGACGACGAGGCGGTGATCGTGCATATCGGTGATTATGTCGATCGCGGGCCGGACAGTCTCGGTGTCATCGACCGGCTGATGGAAGGCGTCGAGGGGTTCGAAACGGTCTGCCTGAAGGGCAATCACGAGGCAATGATGCTGGCCTGCACGCAATCGGACGATTCGCGGCTGTGGTCGATGTGGCTCGGCAATGGCGGTGACGCGACGCTGGCCTCGCTGGGCCTCGGGCGCCGGCTTTTCGGTCGGCACGATGCCGATGACCTCGTGCAGGCGCTCGGCGCCGAACGGCTTGCCTGGCTGCAGGCCCTGCCGCTGACTTACCGGGCCGCCGGCGCGCTGTTCGTGCATGCCGGGATCATCCCCGGTGTGCCGCTGGAGCGGCAGGACGAACAGGACCTGTTGTGGATCCGCGACCGCTTTCTCACCAGCGACGCGGATCATGGGTTCCTCGTAGTGCACGGCCACACGCCGATGGAGGCGCCCGATATCCAGCCTAACCGGCTGGGTATCGACACCGGTGCCGTGTTTACCGGCCGGCTGACGGCGGCGGTGCTTGGCGAGAACCAGGCGCCGCGGTTCCTGGTGGTCGAGGCGGGGGCCTGACCGCAAACGATCTGTCCTGTTCATGATGGCGGCGCGGGCCGCCGCAATGTCCAGGTGCTGGCGGCCAAAAGCACGCCGGCCAGGAGGAGGGATGCCGAAAAACTCTGTGTCAGGTCGTAGATCGAACTGGCCAGAACGGGACCGATCATCTGTCCGCAGGCAAAAGCCGCTGTCATTGCCGCAAGGTGCCGCATGACGTCATGCGCCGGCGCGACGCGATGGGTCTCCTTCATGCCCATCATGGTGATGATCATGAAGGTTCCGCCGACGCAGATGCCGGCCGCGATCATCGTGGCGATGTGGGGATAGAGCGCCACCAGGAACAGGCCGAGGGCCATGACCCACTGGCTGGCGGCCCAGACGGCCCGAATGGAAAACCGGCGCTGCAGCCCCGCGGCAAGCAGCGTTGACAGGAACGCGGCGATGCCGAAGACCGGCCAGGCCCAGCCGAAGACCAGGGGGTCGGACACGATGTTGCTGGCCATGATCGGCAGATAGGTGGCGGGGATGATATATCCGATGCCGAGGGCGCCATAGGGAAGGATGATGCTCCAGATCATCGGCGTGCGCCCGGAACGGCCGCGGGCGACAGTGGCGCGGCTGCCGGCGATTTCATCGCCGATGCCGACGGATACCGCGATTGCGGCGAGCAGCGACGTGACACCGAAGATCAGCCAGCCGGCCGCACCGCCGATGCCGCCGGCCATGATCGCCAATGTGCCCAGTCCGGCAAAGACGATCCCGGCGCCGACTCCGGAAAAGACCCAGCCCTGCTTGCCGGCTTGGCCGGCATCGGCGAGGGCCTTGATGGTGAAATTGCTGATGATCACCAGGGTGAAGGCGCTGCAAAGACCGGCCAGCCAGCGCAGCAGCGCCCAGAGAGCGACATGTTCCGTCAGCCCCATCCCCAGGGTGCTGGCGCCGATGGCGATCAGCGAAACCCGCAGGACGGTTCTCGGCGACCAGGGGAGCCTTGCGGCAAATACCGCGCCGAGCCAGTAGCCCAGAAAATGGATCGACGCCACCAGGCCGCCATCGGCCATGCTCGCCGTGCCATCTGCAAGCATCAAGGGCAGCAGGGGCGTATAGACGAAGCGTCCGATCCCCATGGCGATCGCCAGGGCGCACAGGCCGACGAGAACAATGCGGATCATGGACGGTGCGCCGCTCCCCGGATGTATGTTTGACGTTACCGGAAGCCTATCAAAGGCGACATATCAGAAAAAATGAATTAAAAAGATATTTTCTATCTCGTTTGGAGATGCTGATGCATGATCTGAACCTGCAGGCCCTGGAGATATTCAGAACCGTCGCGATCGAGGGAAGCGTGTCCCGGGCGGCTGCCAGGCTCAACCGCGTGCAATCGAATATCAGCACTCGCATCAAGCAATTGGAGCAACAGCTGGACAAATCGCTTTTTGTGCGCCGCGGCCGGGGCCTGACGCTGACGCCGGACGGCGAGCTGCTGCTCGCCTATGCCGAGCGCTTTCTGCGATTGTCGATGGAAACGTCGGAAGCGCTGCAGGCCGGCCGGCCGAGCGGTGCATTTCGCATCGGCGCCATGGAAAGCACGGCGGCCGCGCGCCTGCCGGACATCCTGTCGCGCTACCACGCGCTGCATCCCGATGTCGAGATTGCGGTCAAGACCGATACGGCGGGCGGGCTGATGCGGCGTTTGCAGGATCACGATATCGACATTGCGTTCTGCGCCGAACCGGTGTCCTTCGCCTGGGCCGCCAGCCGGCAGGTTTTCGAGGAACGGCTGGTGCTGGTGGCGCCACAATCCTTTCCGCCGTTGGAAAGGACTGACGAGATCAGCGGCAGGACCATTGTCGCCTTCGAAGCCGGCTGCGCCTATCGCCGCTACCTGGAGCAATGGGTGCTGGAAAGCGGCATCGTGCCGGGCCGGATCATGGCGGTCGGCTCATATCTGGCGATACTCGCCTGCGTGTCGGCGGGCACCGGCTATGCCGTGGTGCCGCAATCCGTGCTGGATGTCATCGCGACCAAGGGGCAGTTCCGGCGCTACGATCTGCCGGAGCACATATCCCGGATCACCACCCGCCTGGTCTGGCGGTCAGACTATGGATCGACGAAACTCGACGCTCTGAAGGACCTGCTCGGCGATCGGAGCCATGCGGAATGAGCGTGGCGTTCATCAGGACTGATTTTCGCCCACCTTTTCGCTTTCATCTTCGATCGTGTGCTTCATGACGACCTGCATCTGGAACATGGCGAAGACGATGGTGATCGGCATGATTCCCCAGACCTTGAAGGCGACCCAGAAATCGGTTGAGAAATTGCGCCAGACGATCTCATTGACGATGGCCAGGAACAGGAAATAGCCGCTCCAGCGTACGGTCAGCTTGCGCCATCCCGCCGCATCGAGGCGAAAGGCGCTGTCGAACACATAGGCGAGCAGCGATTTGCCGAACAGCAGACCGCCGGCCAGGACGGCGAAAAACAGGCCGTTGACGATGGTCGGCTTCATCTTGATGAAAGTGTCGTTCTGCAGCCACAGGGTCAGCGCGCCGAACACAAAGACGATGATGCCGGAGACCAGCGGCATGATCGGAATGGTGCGCGTCAGGATCCAGGACAGGGTCAGGGCAATGGCCGTCGCGATCATGAACAGGCCGGTTGCGATGAAGATCGGGCCGCCGAAATTGCCGAGAATCGGAAAGGTGGCAACCAGCCATTCGGCGCGCGAATTGGCGAAGAAAAAGACCAGCAGCGGTCCGAGTTCCAGCGCCATTTTGAGAACCGGATTGATGGTCTGGCGCTGCGGATCGGACGGGTCTCTTTCGAATATCGGCTGGTCCATGCGGGCCGCCTCCTTTGGCTCTCTTATTGTTCGGGTGCCGGAACACCGGCGATGGCGGCGGCGAAATCCTTGGCCGCGAAGGGCTCCAGATCGTCGACACCTTCGCCGACACCGACAAAATAGATAGGCAGTTTGTGCTTGGCGGAAATAGCCACCAGAATGCCACCGCGCGCGGTGCCGTCGAGTTTGGTCATCACCAGCCCGTTGACGCCGGCGACATTGCGGAAGATCTCCACCTGGCTGAGGGCATTCTGGCCGGTGGTCGCGTCGAGGGTCTGCAGGACCGTGTGCGGCGCGTCGGGATCGTGCTTGCCGAGCACGCGGACGATCTTTTCAAGCTCATCCATCAGTTCGGTTTTGTTCTGCAGCCGGCCCGCCGTGTCGATGATCAGCACGTCACTGCCGGCCTCGCGGGCTTTTTCGAAGGCGTCCCAGGCAAGGCCGGCGGCATCGGCCCCGAGTTTCGAAGAGACGACCGGCGAATTCGTCCGCTCGCCCCAGATCTTCAGCTGCTCGATCGCGGCGGCGCGAAACGTGTCGCCGGCGGCCAGCATGACACTCAGCCCGCCATCGGCGAGCTTTGCCGCCAGCTTGCCGATGGTCGTCGTCTTGCCGGTGCCGTTGACGCCGACCACGAGGATGACATGCGGCTTGTGGCTGAGATCGAGTTCGAGCGGCAGGGCCACCGGATCGAGGACCGCTTCGATTTCGCCGGCCATGACGGCCTGCACCTCGTCCGGCGACACATCCTTGCCGTAGCGGCCTGCGGCGAGCGTATCGGTGATGCGCAATGCCGTCTCGACGCCGAGATCGGACTGGATGAGGATATCTTCCAGATCCTGCAGCGTGTCCTCGTCCAGCTTGCGCCGGGTGAAGACCCCGGCGATCTGGCTGGTCAGTTGCGACGAGGTGCGCGACAGGCCCTGGCGGAGCCGGCCGAACCAGGACAGGCCGGCGCCGCTGTCTTCAGCCGGGGCGGGTGAGGGTTCCGGTTCGGACTGGACAGCGGAGACGGTTTCGGCAACCGAGACCGTGCGCGGCGGAGTGCCATCGGCCGGATTATCTGTTGATGACGGCGCTTCGGTCTTGCTTTCGGCCGGTGCCGCATCAGCCTTTCCAGGCTCAGGCTCAGGCCCAGGCTCAGGCTCAGGCTCAGGCTCAGGCTCAGGCTCAGGCTCAGGCTCAGG